>JBJOJS010000085.1:0-5164 GCA_046046455.1 Actinomycetota bacterium
CTCGAGACGACAACGACAACGCTCATGCCCATCCACGGCGATGTGCACGCGGGGCAGTTCCTGCGCTGGCGCGAGGGGGTGAGCATCAGCGACTTCGATGGAAACCCGCTTCTTCCCGCCGCCGAGCGCGGCGCACCAGGAACGCCGGCCCTCGACGTTGCCGGGCTGCTGCGCAGCCTTGACCACGTGGCCATCGCAGCGGCAAGGCGGACGGGCGACGGAAGGCACCTGAGTTCCGCCCGTCAGTGGGCACGCCAAAGCCGAGACGCCGCACTGCAGGGCTACCTGTCGGTGCAGGATGTCCCGGCACTCGACATTGCGATCCTGGCCGCGCTCGAGACACTTTCGCCCCTGCACGAGGCGGTGTATGCCGCTACCTACCTGCCGCGCTGGCGCTACGTACCGCTTGCCGTGCTGGATGAGGGCTAAGCGCTCATCTCGCGTGCGATCGCACCGATGAAAGCGTCGACATCCTCTGCCGTGGTGTCCCAGGAGCACATCCAGCGCACCTCGCCTGTGTGGTCGTCCCAGGTGTAGAAGCGGTAGTCGCGCTGGAGCCGCTCGGTCACCGCGGGAGGCAGGATCGCGAAGACGGCGTTGGCATCCACACGCCGCTGGACCTCGACTCCCGGGATCGCACGCACACCCGCCTCGAGACGGCGCGCCATCTCATTGGCGTGGCGTGCATTGCGCAGCCAGAGATCATCGGTGAGCAGGGCCGAGAGCTGCACGCTGACGAAGCGCATCTTGCTCGCCAGCTGCATCGCTGACTTGCGCAGGAAGGGAACGGCGCTGGCAAGTGAGGGATCCAGCACGATGATCGCCTCAGCGCCCATGGCGCCGTTCTTGGTGCCCCCGAAGGACACGGCATCGACACCCACGTCGGTCGTGATCTCGCGTAGGGAGACGCCCAGGCTTGCCGCAGCGTTGGCGATTCGGGCACCGTCGAGGTGCAGGCGCAGCCCGAGGGAGTGCACGTGGTCGGCGAGTCGACCGAGCTGATCCACGGTGTACGCCGTGCCGAGCTCCGACGACTGCGTGATCGTCACGACCGCCTGCTGCGCACGATGCACATCGCCCGCGCGGACGGCATGCACGTCGACAAGCTCAGGAGTGAGCAGGCCGTCGTCGGTGGGGACGGTCCAGAGCTTGAGGCCTGCGACCTTCTCCGGTGCACCGCCCTCATCGACATTGACGTGCGCGGACTCCGCGCAGATCACCGCCTCCCAGGGCCGGCACATCGACTGCAGCGCGACGACGTTGGCGCCCGTGCCATTGAAGACCGGGAAGACCTCCGCCTGGGGACCGAAGTGGTCACGCACGAGACCCCGCAGGCGCTCGGTCTCATCGTCATCGCCGTAGGCGACCGCATGCCCGGCGTTGACCCGGACGATCGCATCGAGCACCTCGGGGTGGATGCCGGCGTAGTTGTCGCTTGCGAAGCCGCGCCAGGGTGCGGACATGTCAGGCCTCCGTGAGATCGCGGCGCGCGCCGTTGGGTGCGCCACCCACGACGATCCCATGGATCGCGTCGGCGAGGTCTGCGGTGTCGGTGTAGCCGGGGAAGGACTGGTCGGGCTGGGCCTCGCGCATGGCGGCGTCGACGAGCGCCTTGACGGCGACGACGACGGCCCGGGCCGAGCTGTCCTTGAAGGAGTGGGCGAGGCCGCCGACCCAGGTCTCAGCCGCGGCTTTGGCGGTGGCATAGGCGACGTTGCCTGCCGTGGGCTTCGCAGCCGCCGTGCTGGACACCATGAGGTAGCAGCCACCCGACGAGATCAGCGCGTCGCGGAAGGCGACGGTCGTCGTACGCACCGTGCCGAAGACCCCGGGTGCAATCGCATCCCAAGCCTCCAGCGCGCCGAGATCGACGGTCTTGGATCCCTGCCAACCTCCGACGAGATGGACGACGGCGTCGATGCGCCCGTGCCGTGCGAGCACCTCGTCACGGAAGCGCACCACATCATCGATATCCAGCAGGTCGACGACGGCCGCCTCGCCGGATACGGGCACAGCAGCTTCCTGGGCGAGGTCCTCCCGGCGGTCGACCACGATCACCAGGTGGTCAGCTCCCAGCGTGCGTGCCACCGCACGGCCCCCCATGCCCGCGCCCAGCACGATGGCGACGGGGCGGCTCATGCGGCCACGCCCGTGATGCCGCGGGCCGAATCGATCGTCGGCGCAAGGGCCTTGCGCAGGGACTCGTAGAAGACATTGAGCGGGAACTCGTCCTGGAGCACCGCGTCGACGGCCTCACGGGGCTCGCTCGGCAGGGCCTGCGCGCCACGCGCCCACACTGACTGCGGATGCGGAGGTACGAGCGAACTTACGAAGTCGTACGCAGCGATCCAGTGACCGAGGCGCGAGCGATCGATGCCCTCGCGATAGAGCGTCTCCACCTGATCGCACAGAGCGTCCATGCTGTCCTGCACGCGCGACCAATCGATGACGAGCGTGTTGTCGGTCCAGCGCACCACGCCTGCCTTGTGGAGCCACGCGAAGATGATCTGACCGGCAAGCCCGTCATAGTTGCGCACGCGATCACCGGTCGTGGGGAAGCGGAAGAGTCGGTCGAAGAGGATCGCCAGGCGCACGTAGGGAGCAAGCACGATGCCCTGCTCCTCGAGCGTGCGCGTCTCACGGAAGGTCGACAGGTCGCAGCGCAACTCCTCGAGGCCATACATCCAGTAGGGCATCCGCTGCTTGATCATGAAGGGGTCGAAGGGCAGATCGCCATGGCTGTGCGTACGGTCATGCACGAGGTCCCAGAGTACGAAGGTCTCCTGCGCGAGCCGCTGGTCGGCAAGGAGGAGCTCGGCCTCGGGCGGCAGGGCGAGGCGCAGTCGATCCGCCGCGGCCCGCGAGACGTGGCGGAAGCGCGCGGCCTCACGGTCGCAGAAGATGCCTCCCCAGGTGAACTTCACGACCTCGCGCGTCGCCACGGTCTCGGGGAAGAGCACGGCTGAGTGAGTGTCGTATCCAGAAGTGAAGCCAACGAACTCGATCGGCACGAAGGCGGCGTTGTCGTATGCCGTCGCCTCGAGCTCGGCAATCCAGTCGGGCCACACGGTACGCACGACGACCGCTTCGACGTTGCGATTGGGGTTGCCGTTCTGCGTGTACATCGGGAAGACGACGAGATGCTCCACGCCATCGCGGCGATGCTCCTCCGGATGGAAGAGCTGGAGTGAGTCGAGGAAGTCCGGTACGCCGAGACCGCCGTCGCGCCAGTTGCGGAAGTCCGTGGCGCACGCGGCGAGGTACTCGGCCTGATGCGGCACCAGGGGCGCCAACTCCTCGAGGTCCGTGACGATCCGGTCGATGCATGCGCCCGCGACAGCGGAATCTCCGCTCACCGATCCGTCGGCCATCTGGAGCGGGCGCAGAGTCTCCACGGCATCCACCAGGTCGACCCACGCGGGATGCGCCACCATGGCGCTGGCACTCTCCTCCGCCGCACCGGTCGCGCGACGTGCCGCGGCCCAGGTGATGAGGCGCCCCCACAGGAGGCGATTGTCGAGGTCGTCGATCGAGTCGTCGCCGGCGAAGTCCGAGTCCGCAACGACCAGCACGCGCCCCTCCCCGACGTCCACCCCGGCGATCACGGGTGCTCCCGCGGGCATCGCGGAAGCGCAGGTGCGGGCGAAGACGTAGGCGTCATCGGCGACCGTCAGCGTCCCGGCACGGTAAACGCACGCACCGCTGACACCCGCGAAGACATCGGTGCCATGCGCCGTCGATGGCTCGAGGAGCAGCCATGTGGACACGTCATTGAAGCGACGGATGGGGTCCTGCGCCGTGCAGGTGACGACATCGATGCCGAATCGACGGGTGATCTCCGCGAGGTTGTTGCCGTACTTCGCCTGCTCGGTCTCCGCGAGCACGACGAGTCCGCCCCCTGCGCGCACGAAGTCATCGAGCACCGCGATCTCGGCGGCGGAGTAGACGGGCGACCCCTCTCCGGTCGTCGACTCCCATTCATCCGTGGAGCAGTGCGGCAGGACGAGCACATCGACGTCGCGCAGGACCGCAGCGTCGATCGAGCCGGCGACGTGCGCCTCCACCTCGAAGCCTGCGCGGCGCAGCACCGCGGCCGCCTCGGCGTACGACGCGTCAGCGGGATTGGCGGGAGCCATGCGAACGGCCAACTCGGGCCGCGTGGTCCAGGCCTGGCGGTGGCTCTCGTCGATGAGCACGCGAGCGAGCGGACGCATGAGGACTCCTGAGCTAGGGGAGAAGAAGAAGTCCCAGGGTATCCGATGCCGGATGATCTCCGGCCAGACATCCCTTCGACAGGAAGATCGCCTGCATACGCCCCGGGTCGCTAGCGTTCGGGCATGAGGCGCAACTGGTCCGACACCGTCGATCTTGCGGGGAGCGAGGCACGCCCCGCTTCCGTCGCCGAGGCAGTCGCGCTGGTGCTCCGCGGCTCCCCCGTGCTCGCCCTGGGCAGTGCCCACTCCTTCAGCGACGTTGCCGTGACACCCGGCCTGCACATCGACACCACGGGTCTGCCCGCCGATATCCGCGTCGAGGGCACCACCGCATCCGTCGGAGCCGGGACGACGTACGCCGTGCTGGGTCGTGAGCTGCACGCGCGTGGAGTAGCGCTGGCCGCAATGGCGTCCCTGCCGCACATCACGGTCGGTGGAGCGGTCTCCACGGGCACGCACGGATCCGGTGACGCGATCGGGACACTGTCGAGTGCGGTGACCGGACTCGAGGTCGTGACCGCCGACGGTGAATGCCGGTGGGTACGGCGCGGCGTCGATGACGACTTCCCCGGATGGGTCGTCGCGCTGGGCGCACTCGGTGTCGTCACTCGCGTGGAACTCGACGTCGAGCCGACCTACGAGGTGGCGCAGACCGTCTTCGCAGGCCTCGATCTCGATGTGGTCGAAGCCGAGTTCGACGCCGTCTTCGGAGCGGCGACCTCGGTGAGCGTCTTCACGCGCTGGCGACCCGAACCCGACGCACAGCTCTGGCTCAAGCGCCGTACCGACCGGGAGGGGTCATGGGGCGGGGGTCCAGCCTTCGGCGCCACGGAGCGCACGGCAGCCCTCCACCCCCTGGAGCAGCTCGACCCCGTGCACTGCAATCCGCAACTCGGTGAGCCGGGCCCGTGGCACGAGCGGCTCCCGCACTTCCACGCGGACTTCACCCC
>JBJOJS010000087.1:0-3278 GCA_046046455.1 Actinomycetota bacterium
CATCGTCGTTGCGCATCACCGCTGTCACCGTCAGCGAGTTGGCCTACGGCATCGCCTTGCTTCCTGACGGTGCTCGTCGGGAGGCCTTGGCGACGGCCTGGCAGCAGCTCCAGGAGTCCTGTGCTGATCGCGTCCTCGGTATCGGCGTCGGCGAGGCCGAGGCGGCGGGCGTACTCCTTGCCGCGCGAAGGCGCGTCGGTCGACCCATCACTCTCGCAGAAGCGCTGATCGCGGGAGTGGGCGTCACTCATGGGTGTGTGCTTGCCACGCGCAATGTGCGCGACTTCTCCGACACGCCTGTGAGCCTCGTGAATCCGTGGGACGCGCAGACAGCCTGAACGGGTAGGAGAGGATGGCGCCGTGCGGCTGACGGACTTCTGGGAGCGGATGGACGCCCTCTTCGGGCCGGACTATGCGCGGTCGTGGGCGCGCGACTACTCCCTATCCGCCCTCGACGGGCGCACCGTGGAGCAGGCCATCGCGGCCGGCATCGAGACCCGCGAGATCTGGGAAGCCGTCTGCGGAGTCGTGGACGTGCCCTCCCTCCTGCGCTGATGTCCATGGTCTAGCGTCCGTCACGATGACTGCTACCGCTCCCGATCTCGACATCCCGGCGATCCAACGCCGCACCGTCGGGGTGCTGTCGATCAGCCAGGTCTTCGGCGGGATCGCCGTCGCCGGCTCTGTGGCCGCCGGCTCGCTGATCGCCGCGTCGGTCTCAGGCAGCGAGGCGCTGGCCGGACTTGCGCAGACTTTCGGCGTCCTCGGCGCCGCCTTGCTGGCCCTTCCGCTTGCACGCGTGGCGCTGTCGAAGGGCCGCCGCGCGTCCCTCGCCCTCGGCTATGGCATGGGTGCGATCGGCGCACTGGTCGTCATCGCCGGTGCCGTCTGGCTCAACATCGTCCTCGTCCTCCTCGGCTGCCTGCTCGTCGGCGTCGCGTCCGCGTCGGGCTACCAGGCGAGGTACGCCGCCGTCGACCTCGCCGAGGACGACAAGCGCGGCCGCCAGCTCTCCTACGTCGTGTGGGCGGCGACGATCGGCGCCGTCCTCGGGCCCAACCTCCTGCAGCCTGCGGGCTCGCTTGGACTCTCGCTCGGGCTGCCGCAGCTGGCCGGGCCTTACGTCATCACGGCGCTCACGCTGGCGATCGCCGTGGTGCTCCTGCTCACCTTCCTGCGTCCCGATCCCTACATTCTCGCGGCGGAGATACGTGCCAAGCAGGATGCGGAAGCCCAGCGGGAGTTCGTCAAGCCGCGGCTGCGCGATGGCATCGCGCACCTGCGCGGCAATCGCGGTGCGCTGCTCGGCATGAGCGCGATTGCCATTGGACACGTCGTCATGGTGATGGTGATGGTCATGACACCGGTCCACATGGCACACGTCGACATCAGCCTCACCTTCATCGGGCTCGTCATCAGCGTCCACGTCGCGGGCATGTACGCCCTGTCACCGGTCGTGGGTTGGGGCGTCGACCGTTTCGGTCGGATTCCCGTCATCGTGACGGGGATCGCGATCTTCCTCGCCGCATGTCTCATCGCGGGCCTGGCTCCCGACGACAGCGTTGTGATGCTCGGCATGGGGCTCTTCCTGCTGGGCCTCGGCTGGTCCTGCACGCTCATCGCGGGGTCGACGTTGCTCGTCGATGACGTGGGAGCGGTGGAGCGGCCGTCGGTCCAGGGGCTGTCGGACCTCGTGATGAACGTCGCCGGTGCTGTTGGGGGAGCGCTGGCCGGGCTGATCGTGGCTTTCAGCTCGTACGGCGTCCTGTGCGCCATGGCGTCCGTGCCGGTCGTTGGTCTGGCACTCCTGGTGGTGGCCTGGCGCAAGGCGGTGGTGCGATCATGACCGACGCAGCAGCGACGCGATGGTCGTGGTTCAACGCGCGCCACGCGGTGGCGGCGATCGTGCTCGTTTACGTGCCGATGCTACCGGCACTGCTACTCAATCCGCTGGGCTTGAAGGCAGCCATCGGGCCGTTCCTCTTCGGCGCGATGGCCTCGATGCTGGCAGCGATCCTTATCCGGCCCAGCTTCGCGCTCGCCGTCGCTGGGCTCGTGGCCCTGTTCAACCTCGCGGCCATCCCAGCGGCCTCTTCGATCGTCGGAGCAAGTGCGGTCATGGGGCTGGCTGCACTTGTCTACGGGATCACGGCGCGTCGCGGCATCAATGCCGTCCTCATGATGGCTCCGATTTCCGTCGCCTTCACGCTGGCCGACCCACCGGTGGTGTTCGAGGGCGGTACGACGCTGGCCAACGCAGCCATTGTCGGCGTCACGGCTCTCATAGGTGGGCTGTGGGGCGTGCTGGTGGGTGCGGTACTCAGGCGCAAGGCCTCCCTCCCGGCGCCGGCCGGCGTACCGCTGGCGGTGGCCATCAAGTTCGCCGTCATCATCGCCATCGTCTCCGCGGCGACGATGGCGGTCGTCGTATCCCAGCAACTGCAGCACAGTGGGGCCTGGATCGTGCTCACGGTCATCCTGCTGATCCAGCCGGACTTCCATGCCACTTGGCAGCGCACGGGGCACCGGATCGTCGGCACGCTCCTAGGCTTTGGGATCGCCCTCGCGATCGGCCTCATCGTGCGGCAGGCGCCGGTCGAACTCCTCATCGGCATGCTGCTCCTCACCGTCGCGGTCTACCTGAAGCTGGACTCCACTCGTCCCTACTGGCAGTTCGTCGCCTTCCTCACCCCCGGCATCGTGCTCGCCGAAGGCGCGGGGGAGCGCGTGCTGGCCACCGATATCGCGCGGCTGTGGTCCACCCTTGTCGGCGCCGCCATCGCCATCGCGGTGCTCGTCATCGCCAAGATCCTGGTGAAGGACTCGGGGTCTAGTGCGGGCGCTAGCGAGGACGTATCAGTCGCTCAGAAGCCGTGACTCGATGCCGTGCCGCGCGGCGAGCTCGGCCTGGCTCCGATCGAGGGTGAGCAGCGGTACGCCGAATCTCCCCGCGACGGCCAGGATCATGCAGTCGACGATGCCGACGCGCAGCCGTTGACTCAGCGCGGACCGGCGCAATTCGGTAGCAGCGCCGAAGTCGGATGCGCTATCGAACTGCAGTAACGGGGTGCCGAGGAGCATGCGTTGCACTCGCTCGATCTCAGCTCGGTCACGCGCGCCGGAGAGGACCTCCATAGTTACGGGCTCACTGTGCGCCACCTCCTCGCCCGCGATGAAGTCATACGAGCGAGCGGCAGGCCGCCGGAGGAAGTCGATCCAGACGGATGAGTCAGCCAGGTAGGTAGTCATCGTCATCGTCATCCGGCGGGACCTCGAAA
>JBJOJS010000128.1:0-11409 GCA_046046455.1 Actinomycetota bacterium
TTGGCGACGACAAGTCGCTCGACGAGGTCCGGTCGTGTGAGGGCGAGCCACCAGGCGACGGCCGCGCCCCAGTCATGACCGACGACGAAGGCCCGCTCCCGGCCCAGCGCGGACACCAGCCCTGCGGCGTCGGCACTGATCTCCTCGATCCGATAGGCATCGATCCCCTCGGGCTTCTCGCTCGTGCCGTAGCCGCGCTGATCGGGAGCCACGACCCGGAAGCCCGCTCGTGCGAGCGCGACCACGGGGCCCGCCATCCCCCGCCAGAACTCCGGGAAGCCGTGCAACGCGAGGACCAGTGGTCCGTCCTCCGGACCGGCGATCGCGCAGTGCAGTCGGATGCCGTTGGTGAGGATGTCGCGATGCTCGATGTCGATGCCGTCGATGGTCTCGATGAGGCTCACATCGCGAGACTAGACCCTGTGAGGTCGCCGAGCCGGCCCTGGCATCCTGTCCTCCATGACGGCTTTCGGCTTCGCGGTCGGCGCGCGCGACGGAGCGGCGCGCAGCGGAGTCATCACCACTCCGCACGGCGCGATCCGCACACCGGCGTTCATCCCCGTGGGGACCAAGGCGACCGTCAAGGCACTGCTCCCCGAGACGGTGCGCGATCTGGGTGCGCAGGCCGTGCTGGCCAATGCGTACCACCTCTACCTGCAGCCCGGTCCCGCCATCGTCGAGGAAGCGGGCGGCCTCGCCGCCTTCATGCACTGGAACGGCCCCACCTTCACGGACAGCGGCGGCTTCCAGGTGCTCTCCCTCGGCGCCGGCTTCAAGAAGGTCCTTGCGATGGACTCCGGGCAGCGCGACGACGACGTGATCGCCGAGGGCAAGGAGCGCCTCGCCCGCGTCGACGATGACGGCGTGACCTTCCGCTCGCACCTCGATGGCTCCGAGCATCGCTTCACTCCCGAGGTGTCGATGCAGGTGCAGGCGGCCATCGGTGCCGACATCGCCTTCGCCTTCGACGAGCTCACCACGCTCAACAACACGCGCGACTACCAGGTCATGTCGCTGGAGCGGACGAGACTGTGGGCCGAGCGCTGCATCGTCGAGCACGATCGCCTGCGCTCACCCGAACGGCCGTATCAGGCGCTCTTCGGTGTCATCCAGGGAGCGCAGTACGAGGACCTGCGGCGTACGGCGGCGCGCGACCTCGGAGCCATGCCCTTCGACGGCTACGGCATCGGCGGTGCGATCGAGAAGCGCAACCTCTCCGAGATCGTCGGATGGGTCACCGACCAACTCCCCGATGAGCGGCCGCGCCACCTCCTCGGCATCGGCGAGCCGGGCGACCTCTTCGCAGGCGTGGCTGCGGGGGCGGACACCTTCGACTGCGTCTCACCCTCGCGCGAGGCACGCAACTCCGCGGTCTACTCCCCCACGGGCCGCTTCAACCTGCTCGCGAGCGCCCACCGCCGCGTGTTCGCGCCGATCGATGCCGACTGCGACTGCTACACCTGCGCGCATTACACCCGGGCGTATCTCCACCACGCCTTCAAGGCCAAGGAGATGATCGCATCCACCCTCGCGACCATCCACAATGTGCGCTTCACCGTGCGGTTGGTCGATGACATGCGCCGCGCGCTCGAGGCAGGCGACTTCGAGGCGCTGCGCGAGGACTTCCTCGGCCGCTACTACGCGGGCACGGCCTCCGCATAGGTCGGCTCGCGGCGCTTCACCCAGCCGATGACGGCGTAGGACACGGGAAGCAGAACCACCTCGACGAGGGTCTTGTAGGCGAAGCCGAAGGCGACGTAGATGAGGAACTCCTCACCGGTGATGACGCCGTAGAAGGCGATCGTGCAAAAGACGATGGTGTCGGCCAGCTCACCCACGGCCGTCGAGCCGAGAAGGCGCAGCCACAGCGCCTTCTCCTGGGTGCGCTCCTTGATCTTGACGAGGACCCAGGCGTTGAGCAACTGCCCGACGAGATATCCGGCGACGCTGGCGAGCACGATCCGAGGCACGAAGCCCAGCACCGACTCGAAGGCCTCCTGATTGCCCCACGCATCGGCGGGCGGGGAGATCTGCACGAGCCAGAAGGTGAGGGCCGCGAGGATCGACATGGCGAATCCGATGAAGATCGCCTTGCGCGCGGCCGTGAATCCGTAGACCTCGCTGAGGATGTCGCCGGCGATGTAGACGAGGGGGAACAGGAAGGCCCCACCGTCGGTGATGATCGGGCCGAACTCGATGAGCTTGACCGCTCCGATGTTGGAGATCAGGAGGAGGCCGACGAATACTCCGACGATGACGGGATAGAGGCTGCGACTCGTCGTGGCGAAGTGGGGTGCCTGTGGTGTGCTCATCGCGGAGTCATTCAACCAGCAGGCTCACTCCCCGGCGAAGCGAGGATCGCGGCGCTCGCGGAAGGCCGCGATGCCCTCGGCGTAGTCCGCACTGGTCCATGACGCACGTCGCAGGGCAGTGAGCCGTTCGAAGGTGCCGCTCTCCAGGGGCCGTGCGTCCGTGAGGGCATTCATCTCCGCCTTGATGGCGCGGATCGACAGCGGAGCGAGGGAGGCAATCCGCTCGGCGAGGGTGCGCCAGGCCACCTCGAGGGACGCGCTGTCGTCCGCGAGGCGGTTGACCGTGCCCGCAAGGTGCGAGGAGTCCGCGGGCAGCGGCTGCGCCGTGAAGAACATCTCCTTGGCCACATTGAGGGGCACGGCTCCGAGGAACTGAGCCACGCCGTCGGTGTGATACGGCACGCCCATGCGCGCCGGGGTGATCGCAAAAGTCGCATCGCGCGTCGCGACGATGAGATCGCACGCGAAGGCAAGATTGCAGGCCGCACCCCAGGCACCTCCTTCGACGGCGGCGATGACGGGGAAGGGCGCCGCGCGCACCGCCCGCACCAGATGCTCGACAGGCGATGTCCACGCGAGTGGATCCCGACCGTCCGTGGGCAGATCGTTGACATCGTGGCCCGCGGACCAGGTGCTCACTCCCGGCTCGGCACGCAGCACGAGGACGCGGCAGGTGGCACCTTCGATGGCTGCGGCAAGCTCATCGGCCAGGGCGTGGCTTAGGGCATTGCGCCGCTCGGCGTGCGTCATCGTGACGATGCGCAGCAGGCCTTCGTCGACGATGGAAGCAAGCGGCATGAGGTCAGGGTAGAGGGATCGGCAGCAGCGGGTCAGCCGAGATCGACGTTCGCGCACCTCGGTGACGTGGCGAAGGCATCGCGGATGTCACCGTCCGCCGAGCCGACGAGTTCGCCCAGGGAGTCCTTGACGAGGACACCCGCGTCGTACGTCGCCTTGGCCGCCGCGGCCGCGCGCAGCCATTCGAGACCAGAAGAGACGGGATCGCCCGCTGACTGAGCCGCGTCGACGTGACCCATCGCCTCGTCCTTAGCGACCCTGAGCGCGTCGATGCGCTGCTGCAATTGCGGGATGGCAACGGCGACGTCGACGTAGTCGAGGGGAATTCCGCCAAGTGCCGTCCCGAGTTGCTCTGCCGCTGCATCGACACCATCCATCTGCCCGGGGATCTGCTGCTGGAACTGCTCGCCGATCGACGCGGGATCCTCGGGGTCGTACTCGAGGGAGCCGGCGACCTCGACGACGCTGGAGAGGAGCGCGTCACGAGCCGCGCAGACCTCTCCAGCCCACAGCACGATCTCGGGCGTGGGCGTCGGGGTAGGAGTGGCTGGTCGACTGGACGACGGATCCGGGGCAGGTGCGCTGGATCTCACGGCTGAGGCTGGCTGGCTCTCGGACCGAGTGGCCCAGATCCCCGCGACCACGAGCAGCCCCACGAGCGCCACCGCGCCCACCGCGACAACCCACTTCGGCATGGTGGCCATCGTCCTCGCCCCGTGACCGGGTGTCCACCTCGGATGCGCGGTGGGGCGCCGGCCAAACCGCTAGGTTCGCTCCATGGCGACGCAAGCCGCGAGCACTGATCTCACACCCGCCCAACGCCGGGAGTTGCGGACCTCCCTGCTCTGGGTGGCCTTCATCGTCGTCGTCATCGTGGGCCTGCAGCTCCCCCTGCCCGATGTCGTCACCATCGGACCCACCTGGCTCATCCCCTTCATCGAGCTGGCCGGCATCCCGATCGTGGCCGTGCTCTATCTCATCGCGGGCGAGCACAAGCGGGTCGTGTCGGGCACGATGACCGGATTCCTCGTCTTCCTCGTGCTGGCCAGCGTGATGAACGCCGTGCTCCTGCTCATCAACCTCGTCAATGGATTCACGGAGTCAGGCGCCGCTCTGCTCTTCGCGGGATTTGCCGTACTCATCGTCAACGTCCTGAGCTTCGGGATCGTCTACTGGTGGATCGATGCCGGCGGCCCTATCGCGCGCATGGTGGGACGCCCCACCGCACCGGATTTCCTCTTTCCTCAGCAGGGCATGGAGGGAGGCGCGTCCTGGCGTCCCGCACTCCTCGACTACCTCTTCACCGCCTACACCAACATCATCGCCTTCAGCCCGACCGACACCATGCCGCTATCGCACCGCGTCAAGGTGCTCTTCATGATCCAGTCGTCCACCGCGGTCGTCACGATCGTCGTGACGCTCAGTCGCGCGATCAACCTCATCCCCGGGGCGACCCCGGGTTCCTAGCCCACCCTCAGGCGGGCAGACGCCACTCCGCCGCCCAGGTGTCGGAGCCCTCCACGACATCCGCGGCGATGGCACCCAGGATGGGCGTGAACTTGAAGCCGTGCCCGGAGCACGGGGACATGACGACGACAGGTCCACGGCGATCGAGGATGAAGTGACTGTCATCGGTCATCGTGAAGAGGCAGGACACGACGGAGGCCACATCGGTGTCCGCACCGGGGAGCCACCTGCGCGCATAGTCGGCCGCCACGGCGATGGCCTCGTCGGGCACCTCGAGAGTGCGCGCGCCCAGGTCGTCGATGACGTCCATGGTGTCGATGCCCACCTTGACCCCCTCACCCGGTGACTCCAGGCCGTACGCGCCGTAGGCAAAGGTGTGGTTGACGGCATCGGAGCCGACGTGGTGCACGAAGGACGGGAAGGAGAATCCCGGTCGGATGGCGAAGTGCACGGGAGCCTGCGCGGTGACCTGCAGCCGGGGCAGGGTGATACCGAAGCCGTCGAGCCCGTCGAGAAGCGGGAGCCATCCCCCCGCGGACACCACAACGGAGCGTGCCGTGATGGCACCTCGGGCCGTGATGACCCGTACGCCGTCCCCTGTCGGCTCGATGGCAAGGGCCGGCTCCTCGAAGTGCAGTCGGGCACCGGCCCCCTCCGAGAGCCGGAGCAGGGATTCGATCGTGCGATCGGCGAAGACACGCCCGCCGTCAGGTGAGTAGATGACCGTCTCATCGAAGTCCATCCCCGGCCAGCGCTCGCGAGCCTGGGCCGGGGTGAGCCGCTCGAAGTGCCATCCACCTGCACGCAGCGTCGCCTCGATCTCGTCGATGGCCGTGGGGTATCCGTGGTCGAGCTGCCCGGTCTGCTCCAGCAGGGTCTCCCCCGACTCCCTCTCGAGCTCGCGCCACATCGGGAGGGCCTCGGTCGCGAGTCGAGAGTAGAGAGGTTCGCGATAGGCCACGCGGAAGATGCGCGTCGCGCCGTGGGATGAACCCCATGCATGCCCACGGGCAAAGCGCTCCAGCAGGACGACCTCACGCCCGCGACGAGCGAGATGCCACGCCGTGGACGATCCCGCCGCGCCCGCCCCGATGACGACGACATCCGCATCCACGTGCGAAGCCTAGGAGGTCTTGTTGGTGAGCTGGGCCGCGTGTGCCCCCATGGGGTCGCGCATGATGTTCGTGAACTGCTCGGTGTCAGGCGAGACGGACCCGCCGGCGAGCCGACCCGAAGCGACAGCCGCCTGGAACTCCGCGTAGTCGCTCGCGACCTGCTCGGCGTACGACAGGGAGAAGACCCGGATGGCTGCGTCAAAGGTGGTGGAGCGGCCCAGGTACGCCGAGATCGCAATCGCGTCGCCGGTGCGTGCGTGGGCACGAGCGAGCACGTGTCCGCAGAGCTCGCCGTACGCCGCGAGCGTGTCGGGGCTGAACCCTGAGGGATCCGGCGACCACTTCATGTCGCGCAATTGGCGCACGTAGTACTCACGTCCGAGCTTGCCCGTGACCCAGCCGAGGAAGGAATCGCTGGCGGCCTGCATGAGCCGCTGCCCCTCTACCACGCGCTGGCCCATCTGAGCATAGGTCGATGGAGCGGTGTAGGGCTCGAGCACCGAGTGCTGCGCCTGCTTCACCTGAAGGGTGAGGATGTCGTCGGCATCGCGACCTTGGAGGAGGAGCACCCACGCCAGCAGGCCGACACTGCCGACGCCGACCACCTTGTGGCCGATGTCGATGACCTCGTAGCGCTCGAGGAGGTCACGGCGATCGGGTGCCAGGCTCTCCAGGTATCCGGGGAGGGAGCCCAGGACGAGTGTGCGTGCCAGCGCGTCATCCGGGACACGCACCACAAGGGGCGGCTCGTCGACGAAGATGCGCCTGCCGTCCTCGACCGTGGTGAGCTTGCGCACAGCAGTCCACGCCGTGCGCGCCTGCGCCTTGGCCACCGTGCGCCGCACGGCTTTCTCCCCGGTCTTGCCGCTGGTGCGCTGGGCCCACTGCTCCAGTGTCGAGGAGTCGACGCGGTCGTACCAGATGTCGATCTCCTTCATGGCGGCGTACTCCGCCATGGACGTCCGATACTGGCGTGCGCTTGCCTCCGCAGCCGTGCCGATGACGTCATCCGGGAATCCGTTGTCGCGCGCCGCGAGCACGAAGGACGTCGCCAGGCGCTTCACATCCCACTCGAAGGGTCCGGGGTTGGTCTCGTCGAAGTCGTTGACGTCGAAGACGGGGACGCGGTCGGGCGCGGCGAAGAGGCCGAAGTTGGACAGGTGCGCGTCACCGCAGAGCTGCACCTCGAGGCCACTCGAGGGCTGCGCCCCCAGATCGCTCGCCATGATGATGGCTGTCCCGCGGTAGAAGGTGAAGGCACTCACGCCCATGCGCTCATGGCGCAGTGGCAGCAGGGACGGCACACGAGTCTGCTCCTGCTCCTCGAGCAGGGAGATGGGGTCGGGCCGATGCGGATCGGGCGCCCACTGAGCCTGCGCCTTGCGGGGGAGGGCATCGCGGGCCGCCTTGCCCCGCGCCCTGCGCTCCTCCGGGGTGCGGTACGTGCCGAAGGCGAACGTGCTGAGGGGTGCGGGCTCTGTGGTCATGACGGGAGAGTACGGGCTGACCCCGTGAGGCCGGGCGCGGTCGTGCGATGTGGGTCAAGGGGAGTGATGATGCGCCGCACGGCACCGCGCCAGCCGGTGGCCTTGCGGATGGCGCGATCCACCTGGCCGGCTGCGCGCCAGGCTTCCTCGGCGACATGCGGGTCCACGGGTCCGGGGCCGTAGAGCGCCGGGCCCGCGAGTCTCGCCAACGTGACGACGTGCCACTGGACGTCGTCGGGCAGGTCCGGTGGGTAGCCGGCATCCGGTGCGGGCGCGTAGGAGAGCGGGAGCGGCAACCACGATTCGGCGAGGAGAAGTCGCGTCCATCGCCATGCGCCCGCGACATCGGAGCGCGGATCGTCGGTGTCGCGCAGGCTTCGCCGGATCGCGCGGCGACGCAGGGCGACGTAGACGATCCACACCAGTCCGAGCAGCAGTGCGATCGAGGGAACGACCAGCGGCCAGGGGATCGAGATGCCGTCCTGCGCCTCCGCGCTGCCGTCCGCCGCATTCCCACCTGACCCCCCATCGGTGGCACTCCCCGAGGGAGAAGGCGCAGGCTCGGGCTCGGGTCGCTGCGGCACCTCGTCGGGCGTCAGCGGGCGCACGACCGCGGGGCGTCCTGCGGCGACATCCTGCGGACTCGGCTGGAACGCCACCCATCCGAGTCCCTCGAGTCGAGCCTCGGGCCAAATGCTCGTCTCGGACGCGATCACAGTGCGCACGCCCGTCTCGACGTCAGCCGTCGCGGGCGGGAAGCCGATGGCGATGCGCGTGGGCACACCCCAGGACCGGGCGATGATGGCCCAGATCGCGGCGTACTGCTCCTGGAATCCCACGCCCTCGGCAAGCACCTGATCGAGTCCGGCGTAGGAGCGATCTGGCGGCCCTCCCGCGAGCGCCTGGGGCGGCGCCGGGGCGTAGCGGGGATCGCGGAGCTTCTCGCTGAGCAGAGTGAGGCGCTGCCAGGTGCCGTCGGCTTCCTCGGCGACGAGATCGGCGAGTGCGGCCATGGTGCCGGTGAGCGGTCCGGGGATCGCCACTGCCGGGTCGAGGTCGCCGCTGAGCGCCGGCTCCGCCGCGCGCACGGTCTCGCGATCGGCCACGGCAAGGGAGTAGCGGATATCGAAGGCGTAATCGATGGGCGAGGAGACCGCCGCGACAATGCCCGTCGCGGGATCGACGCGGGTGGCGACAGGCGACAGGACCTGGCTGACACGCTGCGGCACCGGCACCCACTGGCCCGGGAGCCCGACACCGACGGTGACACGCGTCCCCGCCGAGTAGGTCTCCTCCGCCGCACCCACCTCCTCGGGAGGGATCTCGTCGCCGGCGACGCCGTACGTCGGTGGGGAGATCCAGGCGATGCCGTTGTACGTCGCGAAGGTCGCCCACGTCGGTCGATTGAGCGGTGCGTCCGGGCTCGTCGACACGGTGAAGAGCACATTCCCTGCTTCCGCAGGATCGAGCTGCCATCGCGCGGCGACGAGGAAGGGATCGGGCACTCCGCCCTCGGTGCGCGACTCGGGCGTGGTCGATCCGAAGAGGTCGAGCGTGCGCGGCACCTGGTGCGGCACCGAGACCGAGACGGCGTACGTCGCGAGCGCGGCGACCGTGATGGTGAGCACCGTGAGGACTTCGGCCCAGCGTGCGGGGCGCACCGCGCCCTCGCCGTTCCACGGGCCGAGGAGGATGAGGAGGAGCGCGAGCGCGAGGCCGGTGAACGCCGTGAGCACGCCCGCCTCGATCGTGCCCGTCATCCCTGCCGCGAGTGCACCCCCGAGGAGGCCGAGTGCGGGCAGCGCCGCGGCGGCGGGACGAGGACCCAGCACGAGCACCTGCCCGAGCCACGTGCCGAGGAGGATCGAGCTGCTGAGCATCGCGCTGACGATCACGGACTCGGGCGCGTAGCCTCCCGGGCCGACGAGGATGCCGATGATGATGCCCACGATCGCGACACCGAGGCCGGCCCAGCGGCCGAGTGCGATCGACACGGCCATGACGGCGATGACCAGTGGTGCGAAGACGAAGCCGGTGAGGCTTCCCTCGATGATGAGCGGCATCGCGAGGGCGACAAGAAGCGCCGGCAGCGCCGCCACGACGCCGAGTCCCCACCTCTGACCCGCGGATCGCACCGAGACGTCCGGATCACGTGGGCGCGCGTGCGCGCGCGTGATGCTCATGGCCGCAGCACCGAGAGCGCGGGGATGCGGTCCCACCAGCCGAGCACACCCTGGCCGCGGACCACGACGGTGGTCGCGCGGTTGGCGCGCAGGAGCCGGGAGTCGACGCCCGAGGCACCTCGCTCGACCAGGGCGAGGAGGTCGAGCACGGCGGTCGAGCGTCCGCCTCCGTGCGAAGCGCGCTCACCCGAGGTCGTCACCACCTCGACGTCGAGCCCGGAGGATGATGCGACCGCGGCGAGGGAGGCGATGAAGTCGACGGCCTCCTCGAACTCATCCGCCGAGGTGTAGGCGCGCTCCTCCGCGACGAGCACGAGCGTGATGCGCGGCCGGGTGATGTCGACGTACTGGCGCATCATGAGCTTGCCCGTCTTGGCCGAGGAGCGCCAATGCACGTGGCGGAGCTCATCGCCGATGACGTATTCGCGCAGCGTCGCAAACGTCGTCGTGCCCATCTCTGCCGAGCCGCCGAAGTCCGCCAGCGCGGAGGGCAGCGATGCGAGCGACACCGGTCGCACCCGCGGCACGACGAGGAGCGCGACTCCCTCGACGGCGCCAACCCGGCGGCGCATGAGTCCCCACGGGTCGACGCGCTCGAGCACCCAGGGTCCGAGGCTCACCGGACCGCGGCGGTGCGTCGGCACGGGGATATCGGCGTGCACGCCGCTCGCGTCCCAGACCACGGGGTACGACGCGGAGCCGACGGCGCGTAGCCGCAGACCGCGGCGATGCGCGCGCGCAGCCTCGACATCGACGCGCAGGACGGTGTCGGACAGGCGCTCGACGCGGGGCGGCGCGACGGCAAGGGCGAAGGCAGGGCCGCCCCCCGAGACAAGGAAGTAGGAGACGACGAGGAGGAGCAGCGCGCCGACGGCCAGGCCGATTCCCTCCGGATAACCCAGTGCGAGGCCGAGCGACGCCGAGGCGACGACGACCGCGAGGGCACCCCAGCCGCGGGCGGTGAGCCGGGTGCTCACCCGACCGGCACTCCCGCGACGACCTGCTCGATCGCCTGGGCACGCACCCCTGCGTCAGCCTCCACGTCGGCGAGCACCAGCCGGTGCGCGAGGACGGGGACGGCGAGCCGCTGCACGTCGACCGGCGAGACGTAGGTGCGTCCGGCCATCGCCGCGGCGACCTGGGCGGCGCGCAGCAGGCCCACGCTGCCGCGCGGACTGGCCCCGAGGCGCACGCCGGGCGTGGTGCGGGTCGCCGCGACGAGGCGCACGACGTACTCCATGACCGAGTGGTCGACGTGCACTCCACGGGCGAGCGCCACCATGCGGCGCACGTCGTCGGCGCTGCCCACCGGGGAGAGCTCGTCGACGCTGAGGCCGCGGTGGCTGTTGGCGAGCACCTGCACCTCCGACTCGAGGTCGGGGTAGCCGATGGAGACCGACATGAGGAAGCGGTCGAGCTGTGCCTCGGGCAGCGGGAAGGTGCCGTCCATCTCGATGGGATTCTGCGTCGCGAGCACGATGAAGGGGCGCGGCACCTGATGGGTCACCCCATCGACGGTGACGGTGCGCTCCTCCATCACCTCGAGCAGCGCCGACTGCGTGCGCGGCGAAGCGCGGTTGATTTCATCGGCGAGGACGACGTGCGCGAAGACCGGGCCGGGATGGAACTCGAAACTGCTCGATCCCTGATGGAAGATCGACACGCCCGTGACGTCACTGGGCAGTAGGTCCGGCGTGAACTGGATGCGGTGCCACGACATGCCCAGCGTCGCCGCGATGCTGCGGGCAAGCGAGGTCTTGCCGACGCCGGGCACGTCCTCGAGGAGGAGGTGGCCTTCGGCCAGGAGGCACGTGACGGCGAGGGAGATGACGTCGCGCTTGCCCTGGATGAAACCCGCGACGTTGTCGATGATGGCCTCGGCGTTGGCGGCGAAGCGGGTCGCCTCCTCGGGCGTCAGGGGGGCCTCCGCACTCATCCCGACACCCTAGGGGAGCGCGAGGCCCGTCACCCGGGACTCGGGACCTTCGGCCCCGTGACCGGGCCCTCCGGCCCCCCTCATGCTTCCCGGGTGTGGCGCATGCTGGAG
>JBJOJS010000104.1:0-6352 GCA_046046455.1 Actinomycetota bacterium
GGGTCGGAGCCCGTGACCGGGTCGACCGCGAAGGCATGCAGCGCGGTTGAGGCGATGAGCATCGGCGCGTGGACCCGGGCGTCCTCGAGGACGTTGCCGGCCCAGCGATTGCGCGTCACCGTCGAGACGCCATCGCCGAGGGTGATGGCGGTGCAGTCCGCGGCGAAGGGCTCGTCGAGGATCGCCGACGCGTGGGCGAGGACCTCATTGCCGCGCGGCGAGCCGACGGCCATCACTGCGGCGGGGGAGAGCTGGCGCGCCATCTGCGCGACGGCGCGACCCGATGCCATGGGCGTGTAGTCGCCAATGCGCGGATCGACGGCGACATGGGTCGTGGTGACACCGAACTCACCGAGGCGCGCGGCCGCGGTGACGGCGTCGGCCCCCACCATGACGGCCTGCACATCGGCATCGAGGCCGCGCGCTGCCGCGACAGCCTGGAGCGAGAACTCGTCGAGGACTCCGCGATCGTGGTCGACGTAGACGAGGATCATGTGAGCACTCCGATCTCCTTGAGGACTTCGACGATCTGGGGAGCAGCCTCGGCACCGCTGCCGAGGACCTTGGCGCTGCTGGTCTCCTGCGGAGGCAGGGCGAGCTTGACCTTCTCCATGCGGGCCGGACGCGACTCAGGGGTGACCGAGTCGAGCGGCTTCTTGCGCGCCTTGATGCGGCCGGGCACTGAGGGGTAGCGGGGGATGTTGACGCCGTCCTTGACCGCGATGACCGCGGGCAGGGTGACCTCGTAGACCTCGCGCTCGGAGCCGACGACGCGCTCGCAGCGCGCGACGCCGCCCTCGACGCTCAGGCCCTTGACGTTGGTGACAATCGGCCAGCCGAGGGCGTGCGCGATACGTACGCCGACCTGGTAGCCCGACGCATCCGCCGACTCGGTGCCCACGATGACCGCGTCG
Organism: Actinomycetota bacterium; assembly: GCA_046046455.1. Classification (GTDB taxonomy): domain Bacteria; phylum Actinomycetota; class Actinomycetes; order S36-B12; family S36-B12; genus Mxb001. The sequence continues at coordinate 915 of JBJOJS010000104.1, forward strand.
AAGTTGGTTTCGTCAGCCGTGATCGCAGCGGCGAGAGCGGCGGCGGTGGCCTGGCCGTCCCAGTCCGTGCCGTCGGTCTCGAGCAGTACGCCGCGGTCGACGCCCACCGCCATGACCTCGCGGATCTGCTCCGCGGAGTCAGCGGTGCCGAGGGAGAACGCGATCACCGACCCGTCACCCTCGGCGAGCTGGACGGCGGCCTCGACGGCGCACTCCTCGTGCGGGCTGAGCGTCCAGCCCATGGCGCTGCCGCTCGTGTCGATCGCGGTCTCGTCAGCCGTGAGGGTCCACTTGCCGGGCGAGAGCGGGATCCGCTTGATGCAGACGGCGATGTTCACGACATGATCCGATCGTTCGCCGGATCGAAGAGGGCGCCGGAGCCCTCGACGGTGACGGGGTACTGGTCGCCGAGGTACTCCACCACCAGGTGCGTGCCGGGCGAGGAGTACTCCGGGGGCAGGTACGTCATGAGGACGTGCTTGCCGATCGACGGCGCCGAGCCCGCCGAGGTGACATACGAGCGACGACCGTGCGAGTCGGTGATCGGCTGGCCGTCCTTGGTGAGGATCGGCTCGCCGCCCAGCATGTAGCGCTTCTCGCCGGTGGACGACGTGTGATCGTCGACGGTGAGCAGGCACATGGTCGCCGCGGGTGCCGACTCGCGGTGGCGCAGGTGCGCCTCCTTGCCGACGAAGTCCGCGTCCTTGATCTTCTTCGGGCTCATGCCGGCCTCGACGACGGTGAAGTCGCCCTCGAGCTCGGGTCCGTACGCGCGGTAGCCCTTCTCGAGGCGGCCGGTGGTGCCGTAGACGCCGATGCCGACGGGGATGAGTCCGTGATCCTGGCCGGCGGCCCAGACCGCATCCCACACGGCGAGACCGTCGGCCATGGGCACGTAGAGCTCCCAGCCGAGGTCGCCGACGTAGGAGATGCGCGAGGCGAGCACGGTCTTGTCCGCGATGGTGATCTCTCGGCAGGTGCCGAAACCGAAGCCCTCATTGCTCACATCGGCATCGGTGACGGCCGAGAGGATCGCGCGGGCGTTCGGGCCCCACAGGCCGATGGTGGAGATGTCATCGGTGAGGTTGGTGAACGTCGCGCCCTCGGCCGCGTGGTCCTTGAACCACTTGAGGTCGCTCATGCCGTGCGCACCGCCGGTGACCACGCGGAAGTGGTCCTCGCCGAGGCGCATGACGGTGAGGTCGGAGCGGAAGCCGCCGTTGGGGGCGAGCACCGGGGTGTAGACGACCTTGCCGATGGCGACGTCCATCTGGCGCATGCACACCTGCTGCACCGTCGCCAGGGCGCCCGGGCCGGTGATGTCGAAGAGCGCGAAGGCGGTGAGGTCCACCAGGCCCGCGGTCTCGCGCATCTGCAGGTGCTCGGCGTTGATGATGGGCGACCACCAGCGCGACTCCCACTCGGCGGTGCGCGGCATCACGGCATCGCCGTACTTCTCGACGAGCGCAGCGTTGGATTCGTACCAGAAGGGGCGCTCCCACTGGACCGTCTCGAAGAATACGGCGCCAAGGGCCTTCTCGCGCTCGTAGTAGGGCGAGAGTCGCACCTCGCGGTTGGATGCCCACTGCTCAGCGGGGTGCACGATGCCGTAGGTCTTGTTGAAGCCCTCCGACGTGCGGTCCTTGATGTGCTTGGTCGTCGTCTGCCCGGGGTAGAAGCGGGCGATGTCGGAGGCGTGCAGGTCGATCTCGGGCTGGCCGAGCACCATCCACTCCGCCATGGCGCGTCCGACGCCCGGACCCTCCTTGACCCACACGGCGGCGGCGGACCACAGGCCCTTGACCTCGGGGGTCTCGCCGAGGATCGGCATGCCGTCGGGGGTGAGGGAGAGCAGGCCGTTGATGGCGTACTTCTCCTGGGCGTTCTCGTCGCCGACGATCTCGGGCATGAGCTCGAGCGCGTGCTCATCCTGGTCGGCGAAGTCCTCCGGGGTGAAGGGGAACTCGGTGGGGGAGAGTGCAGCCTCGGCGTTCGAGGGAATGTCCTCTGCGTCGTAGAGAATCGGGCGGTGGGCGTAGGAGCCGATCTCCAGGCCCGTGCCGTGCTGGCGCTCGTACATGTTGGTGTCCATGTCGCGGACGATGGGGTACTCCAGGTCGCCCTTGGCGTCGGCGAACATCGCGACGGGGCCGATGTCCTTCATCTGGTGCACGGCGGGCGTGAGCGGGATCTGGGCGCCGGCCATGGCCGCGATCTGGCGGCTCCAGCAGCCACACGCGATGACGACGTACTCCGCCTCGATCGTGCCCTGGTCGGTGACGACGGCCTTGATGCGGCCGTCGGTGACAGTGAGGTCCTTGACCTCGACGTTGGCGAAGGACTGCAGGGCGCCCATCTCGATGGCCTTCTCGCGCATGAGCGTGCCGGCGCGCAGGGAGTCGCACACGCCGACGCCCTTGGTGTAGAAGCCGCCGAGGATGACGGTCTCGTCGATGAAGGGCACCATCTCCTTGACCTCGGCCGGCGTGAGCAGGCTCATGTCCTCGATGCCCCACGACTTGCCCGAGGTGATGCGGCGGGTGAGCTCCTGCATGCGCTCGGGCGTGCGCGCGACCTCGATGCCTCCGGACTCGAAGAACGTGTCGAGCTCCTTGTACTGCGCGAGGCTGTCGAGCGTGAGCTGCGCCATCTCCTTGTTGTGGTCGACGAGGAAGATGAAGTTGGACGCGTGGCCGGTGGAGCCGCCGGGGTTGGGCAGCGGGCCCTTGTCGATCTGGACGATGTCGCGCCAGCCCAGGCGCGCCAGGTGGTAGGCCACGGAGTTGCCCACGATGCCGGCGCCGATGACGACGCACTTGGCCTTGCTCGGCAGACTGCTCATCTTCATCCTCTCGGGTGGTGCGTATCGGGTGGTGCGCTGCTAAATGGCCCGGCGTACCTCGGCCTCGAAGCCGTGGACGTGGGAGGACATGACCTGGCCGGCCCGCTCGGCATCGCCGTCGCGGATGGCCAGGAGGAGATCCCTGTGCTCGGCTACCGCGTCCTCGAGGTGCATGACCCGGTCGAGGGCGAGGAACCAGATGCGCAGGGCGTGCATGTAGTGCTGGTCGCACATCGACTGCAGGAAGTCGTTGTGCGCGCAGTGGTAGACGTGATGGTGGATGCGCTGATCGAGCTCGATGAGGGCGCGCATATCGGGAGCGGCGGCGATGGCGTCGATGTCGGCGAGGAGGGTGTCGATCTCGACGAGGTCTTCCTCGGTACGTCGCTCCGCGGCCAGGCGCGCGGCGAAGGGCTCCATCTCCTCGCGGACCTCGGACAGCGATGCGAGGTCGCGCGGATCGAGGGCGGCGACGAACATCCCGCGGCGCGGGTAGACCTCCACGAGGCGCTCGTGCGCGAGCGTGCGCAGGGCCTCGCGGATGGGGGTGCGGCCCAGGCCCAGGCGCGCCTGGAGCTCGGGCTCGCTGAGCACGGAGCCGGGCGGCAACTCGAGGGTGACGATGAGGGCACGGATCTCGCGGTAGGCCAGGTCCGCCTGCGACTCCCCGCCCCGGAAGTCGGGCTGGACAAGGACGGCGGAGGTCACGGGGACAGATATATCAGTTATGCGAGCAGTTGTACATCAGATTCCCCAGCATGTGATGTCTGAGGCCTCTGGGGCACCTACGCGGCGCCGGCGCGAGGGATCCGGGCGCTGAGCACAGCCCCGCCGCCCTCGCGGGGGAGCAGTTGCCAGGTGCCGCCGAGCGCGCTGCACCAGGAGTTGACCACCGATGTGCCGCGCCCGGGAGAACTGCTGCCCGGGGTGAGGGGGCGCCCGTCGTTCTCGACCGTGAGGGCGATCCTCGACGGCTCGAGGGTCACAGTGATGACCACGTGGGAGGCATTGCCGTGCTTGACCGCATTGAGCAGTGCCTGCTCCGTGATGCGGTAGATCCCGAGCAGCGTGTTGATGGGCGCAGTCTCCGGGTGGAAGTCGATGCCCTCTGCGACGGTGACCGTACTGTTCATCGCCGGCTCGTACTGCTGAGCCAGTTGCGTGAGTGCTGCCTGTAGATCGACATGCTCGAGATTGGGTCCGAGCGCCACGAGTACGTCGCGCAGCTCATGGGAGTGAAGCGCATTGAGTCGTTCGATCACTCCCTTGATCTCGTGCTGGGGGATCGGATCCACCTCCCGCGCGATGTTGGCCAGGATCAGTGAGGTCGTCACGAGCTCGGACTGGAATCTGTCGTGCAGGATCACGCCGACCTGGTGACGCACCTTCTCGTCAGCAGACAGTAGATCTCGCCGCTGTTCCTCCGCCAGTGCTCGCAAGGCCTCCGCGTTCTCGCGCTGAGCATCGATGCGGTTGTAGATGCGGCCCACGAGAATGCTGACGAGGAGCGTCAGCACGACGATCGACAGCAGGAACGAAGCTGAACGAGCGATCACGAGGGATAGCTGCGGGGTGGGGAGGACAACTGTGCCGACTCCCCGAAAGAACAGCAGGGACAGGGGTGAATAGGCGATGGCGAGAAGCAGGAAGGTCCACGTGTTGCCTCCGAGCCGGACGAGCACCCGCTGGGCAACTCGGAAGTAGACGTAGGTCGCAAGGCCAAGAGCGATGGTGAAGGTGATTCGGCGAAGGGATAGATACGAGATCGATTCCTGGGCCAAATCGGTGGGCGACAGGACGAGGAGCGTGGTGATGAAAGCGAAGATGACGGCCAGCACGGGAGGGTCGAAGCGCCACGGCCGCAGGTAGGTGGTCATGCGAGCGACCGGATTCGTCGGGCGGTCGGGCCGCTCGGTCACGCCTGTCGCCCGGCCAGCTCGAGGTAGGTGAGGATCGCCTTCACTCGGCGATCCTCCATCTCGGATGTGGACGGGGCAAGGATCCGGTAGCAGATGGTGAGTTCCTGGCGCAGCGCCTCATAGGAGCAATCGACCTGCTCGGCGATGCTCTTGGCCGATACCCCGGAGCTCATCAGGCTCATGATGATGCGCTGGCGAGGCGAGAGGCGGTCCAGGCTCGGGGCCTCGGCCCCCTCTGTCGCGTGCTCGGGGATGAGGAAGCCGTGGCTCATGCCACGGGCCGTCTCCACCAGGATCCGCACGACCTCGTCGAGGTCCATCGTCGGGGACTTGGGCAGGAACGACCACCCCTCGCGCATGGCCTCCGGCACGCGCCGGGCTAGGTCGACCATCGAGTACTGCGAGTACACCACAAGGCCAATGTGCTCGTTGATATTGCGCATCGCGATGCCGAGCTCGATGCCGCTGAGGTTGGTGGGCCCGAGGTTGAGGTCGAGCAGAGCCACGTCGGCACGGCCGATGACGTCGCGATCAAGTGCTTCGCCAGGTGTGGCGTAGCTGCCGATGAGCTCGATCTGGGCGTATCCGGCAAGCGATGTGGTCATGAAGCCGAGGAGAGCGGGGTCGTTCTCCACGTAGATCACGCGAGACGCCCTCATGCGGCGAGTGTCGCATGA
>JBJOJS010000044.1:0-2712 GCA_046046455.1 Actinomycetota bacterium
CACTCCAGGCCGCGCCGATGACCCCCGCCTGTGCGGCGGTGTCCGTGGACCAGCGGGAGATCCACTCCGGGCGGCGCAGTGCTCGGCGGCTTCGTGCCATGGGGTGAGCGTAGTCGCTTAGTTTCCTGCGACGTAGTGCTCGAGGGCCTCCCGGGCGAGCTGAGAGAGAATGATGCCTTGGCGGCGCGCAAGGTGGTCGGCCTGCTCGCGGAGTTCGGGCGAGACGCGGAAGCCGACATGGGGTGAGGGCGTGGGCTTGCCGTTGCGTGAGGGGCGGCCGCCGCGGAGGTTGACGCTGGTGGATCGGCGGACCTGGTAGGCCCGGATCATCTCCTCGACGATGACTTCGACCTCGTCGTCCGTGAGTCCGATGTCGACATAGCCGGGCATCCGTCGCTTACGACCTGCCATGTTCGACCCTCTCGCATACAGGCGCCTGACCTTGGTTTGGGAATCCATCGCATGGATGACCACCGCTTGGTTTTGCTCAATCACCGCGATCACCTGGAGTAGTCGCCCTGTGCAGTCCGGTGCAGCTCTATTCGATGGCCATCGACAGGATCAGGCGCGTGAGACCTGCACCGTGTCGTGATCTCCGGACTTCACAAGCGAGATACGCACACCGTCAGTGACGATTGCTTCACCCTCGTAAACGATCTTGTCGAGATCGAAGGGCGGAATGCGGAAGCCGGGCGAGAACAGGTCTCCATGACCGCGCTCGCCCCCATCGATGAAATCCAAGTAGGCACCTGCCCGCTGAACTCTGTTGAGGTCAACGGAGGTGTCGACCCGGATAACCGTAAGGCCGTAGAAGCCTGGCGGCAGACCCGGCCAGCCCTTGTCGCCCGAGCTCCACGTCGAGCGTCGCCGAGATTCAATGATGAGTGCTTGACTCTCGCTGAGCCTCACAGTGATGGCCTTGGTCCCGGCCTCCTCGCTATCGATAGCGGTCAATGTCACCAGATCATCTGCGAGTCGCTCACGCGTTGTGCAGTAAATCTCGCGGGTGTCCTGCCAGTCCATGGTCATGCGCGACCAAGTCCCTAGCGTGATTGCCAGGCCGTGCTGGTTGGTCATGACATCCAGGGGAGATCCGTCCCATGGCGCATGTCCGGGAATGCCTTGGAAGTGCCCGAACTCGTGGTTGATGAAGGACCATAGGGGCATCTTCTGCTCGTAGAGCCATCTCCCGGAGGCGAACATGAGGAAGCTTCTTGGAAAGTCCGGATGGTTCACGGTGACTTCGCGCACCGGAAGGTCGTAGGGGTAGAAGACGTCCTGTGGGTAGACGAAGAAAACCGCACGCACTCCGGCCAGGTCGAGACTGTCCGGTGCGCTCGCAAGTAGATCCTGGGCTATCCACTGCTCCGTCTTGAACGGTCCCTGGGGGAGATCAGGGGGCATCACGCCGCCCCGACTCGGATGCATGAACTGGTACTCCGTGGACGGCTTGCTCGCACGAATCCAAGAGTCGGAGGTGACCCACTCGTACTCCACACGGCCGTTTGAGTAGTGCTCGATCCAGTCATTCACGAGTTGCATCTGAGGGCCGAGCCACAGCTGGGGGTTGGGGTCTCCTGGAGCATCCGAGAAGTCGTACGGCAGCAGAGCGACACGCGTCTTTCCCGACGCCGGCATGACGAGGGGTCGACTTGCCGACGTAACGGGGTAGGCAATCGCCTCGGAGATGAGGGTGCCGCCCGGGCCCGGGGGGCGTCCCTTGTTTGCGCGCGTATCCCTAAGTCGGCACGTATCTATCGCTTCAGGTGAAGGGGTGATTCCAGGGCTCTTGGGCCGGAGGCCCAGTTGCCGGTAGACAAGTCGATTCCCCGCCACAGCGCGGCATTCGAGGTAGCCCACCGGATTGCTCACGCGCTGGCCTGCAACTCCGCATGGGTCGCCATCCTTAACGCCCGGCGTCGGAGGCGTCTCCCTCTTCCACGCGAGCTTCTTCCCCTTGCCCACGCACCGGTAGGTGTCTGAACCGACGACTCGGGTCGCCCCACGCTTGGAGCAACGCTTGCCCTCGATGGACGCGAGCGTCACGGGAGACGATGGGGCCCAGACAGTCAGGGGGGTGCCAGAACTGAGGGCGGCCGTCGCGGGCACGTCCGCCGCGGTGGGTAGCAGCAGGAGCGTTGACGCGGTCAACGCTCCAACGATTGTCCCCGTGATCCATCCCCGCATGGCTGCGCCAGGATATCGGGGCAGACCCTGGATGTCTCAAGAAGAACTGACCTCATCGGCGACGTCCATGAGCACGTGGACATCCGCCGCGGTGGTGCGCGTGTTGGTGAAGCAGGGCCGCAGCCAGGTCTCGCCGTCGACGGTGGCGTGGGAGATGTAGACGCGGCCGTCAGCCTGGAGCCGCTGCACGAGTTCGGCGTTGTCGACGCCAGGCTTGCGCATGAGCACGATCGACAGGTCAGGTGCTGGCCCGACCTCCCAGCCGCGCTCTGCGGCCATCGTGTGGAGCATGCGTGCCAGGTCGATATTGCGCTGGATCGTCTCGCGGAACTTCGCTGCGCCGTGCACACGGAAGGCCAGCCATAGCTTGAGCGCCCGAAGCGGTCGGGAGTATTCGAGGGTTACGTCGACCGCATTGCGCGTGCCCGGGATGTACGACGTCTCGTGACCGAACGCGGCGGCGAGCGCCGACTCATCGCGCACCATGACGATGCCACAGGCCTTGGGCACGAACATCCACTTGTG
>JBJOJS010000127.1:0-3679 GCA_046046455.1 Actinomycetota bacterium
GGCGAGCTTGTCGCGCACGGCCTCGAGCGTCTTCGTGCGGTCGCCGGTCGCGGCCGTGGCTGCGATCGACGCCGGCGGCGTTGGCTTCTTGGGGGCTGCGGGCATCGTGCATCACCCGACCGGTCGGAGTTGGACGTGGTCGCGAGCACCGCGACTCACGTTGCACAGCCAGTGTGCGAGTGCCACGTTCGACCACTCGTGCTGACCGCCGGCGGCGATCGGGAGGATGTGGTCGACGGTGGCTGACTTGGGATCGTGGGGCGAGTCGGCCTTGCGCTTCACGGGCAGGTGGCACAGATGACACACCCACCCATCACGCTCGCCGACTGAGCGCCAGGTGATCGCGCGGTCACCGTTGCGGATGACTTTCCTGCGGCGGGCGAAGTCGACACCGCGACGTTCGGCGTCGCGCTCATGCTGGCATCGCGGGCAGCGGATGGAGGTGCTGAAGCCGATGAAGTCGATACCGCAAGGCAAGCAACTTCGCCGGGTCGGTGACGGCCGCTTGCGGATCGGCTTGATCGGTTGGCGAGCGCGTCGCCTGGCCACTGCATAGGCGTTGTAGCAGGGTGTACAACGGACCGAGCAAGCGCCTCGTGGGTAGCGCTCTTTGCGCTCCGCCATGCCTTCGACGGTCCCACACTCGATGCAGGCCAGACGCGCTCCCGCGGGACGGCGTCGAGCCGGCGGCAGTGAGAAGCACAGCGTCAACTGGTCGGCGGTATGGTCTTTCACGTCGAGCACCTCCAGAGTGCTTGGCCAGACCCCGGGCCGTTCCAGCGGTGCCGGGGTCATTTCGTTTCATGCGGGAGGGGATGCATGGCCATGCACCGCCCCCACCCTCGTATAGAGAAATGCAGAGGGCGGTCTTCGCACCCCCAGACTCAGCCAGGGATGGACATGCCCCCCTACCAGGGCTTTTGTAAGGGCGTCGGGCTGGCTGTCGAGCAGCAGGCGGGCACGTTCGATGACGCCAGACGACCGGACTGCATGAACATGCAGGACGGATGCATGATCCTCACCAGTTCCAGGTGCGTCGGGAGACTCGACCTCGAGCGCCGGCCGCGTAGTTGCACGTCGATGCCTCGGGCAGTAGTGGGCTCGTCGGGTCGCCGTCTCGCACATGCCCAGCCGTCCAGTAGGCGGGCTTACCATCGCGGTGAGGGGCATGCTGGTCGATGGTGAGACCGCAGCGCCAGCACTTCGTCAGTGCGTTCGCCTTGGCGGCCTCACGGACCAGCCGTGCTTGCACGTGGTATCGACCACGGCGGTGAGCGGGCTTCGGACTCACGGGGCGAAGATGGCGGCGGGCGAGGGAACCAGCGCTCGAGCACTGTCCACGGCCTTGCGGAGGGTGGCGCCCGCCGCCAGAACGCGACGAGGGCGCAGGTGCATTCCGCACACTGCGCCCATCGAATCGGTATGCCCCAGTTCTACCACGAGAACGTGACGAAGTGGTGGACGCACACCGACGCGGACGCTCATGGCTGCACCTCGGGGTGGAGCAAAGCCTTCACCTGACGCATGGCGTCACGCCACCCTGCGTTGTAGGCGGGGCTACGGATGAACCAGCCGTCCTCGATGACAGCCTCGTCGGGCAGTGCGTCGATCGCTTCCAGCAGATCGGCCACGACGCTCAGGTGCTGCCCAAGCAGGCCAACGGCTGACAGGCGCAGGTTGTCGGCGGCAGGGACGCTCATGCCGACTTCCTCGCCTTGCCCTTGGGTGCGTTCTTGCGCCAGCCGGGGTGGTCACGGTCGAGGATGCGCTCGATGTCCTGCACGAAGATCCGCCCACCACGTGAGTCACGGGCGTCGAACACGGCCTTCGGTGCGTCGAGGCCGTACGACTGGCGGAACGAGGCGCAGAAGTCGCACTCGGTGCGCCCCTGGGCCTTCGGGTTGCGGTGGCCGTGTCGTGCGCAGTTGCGGCACCAGATGCCGTGGTCGGCCGTCACCGCCGACGAGAGGCGCTTCGTCACTGCCGTGTCGTCGACGCGCGGCGAGCTCCATCGCAGGGCGATGACGGCCGCCGTCGCCAGGTGACGGTGCGCCTCCTTCATCGCGGTGGTGAACGCCTCGAGGTCGACCTGGGCGCGGTCGATGGTCGAGGCGAGGCGCTCGGTCGCCGTCAGCGTCACCGGCCCGTCAGGGTCGAACACGGAGCGGCTCGTCGACGGTGCGGCGCCCGGCGTGCTCGACGGGTAGCCACCCATCGACTGCTCCATGCTCGCCACGGCGGCATCGATCCGTGCGGCAACTGTGTGGGCGTCGGCGTAGATGGCTCGGCTGTAGTTGGTGAGGCGGTGTCGGGTGGTCATCAGTGCGTTCCTTTGGTGGGGGTCGGCGGGCTCGGGTTTGTTGGTCCGTTTGTTGGTCGTGTTGGTCCGACCAACACGCCTCGTCTCTCACGCGTACGTGCGGAGTCAGACAAAATCCATTTACCTGGGATGACAGTGCGACACAGAAGGGTCACGAGAGACCCTTTTGTTGGTCGGCGACCAACATGACCAACACTTATCCACAACCCGTCAGCGGGGTGCAGCATCGCCGATCACCCACCCTTCGGGGGCGTGCGGGACAAGCCATCGCAGCCGTTCAGCCTCCGCCAACGCCTCGTCGACGGTGACCAACTTGCGGTCCCTTCCGGTCACAGCGAGGGTCGCATCTCGACGGGTGAGGGGTGCCGGCGCACACCTCGAGGCAGCGCGGTGGCACGCCTTCGCGGCCCGCGTCAGCGATCGCTGGACAGCCGACTCCTCGACTGCGGCCTCGCGTCCGATGTGCTTGCGGATCGACTGTTCTTCGGTCGCCTGACGCTTGCGGGCGGCTTCAGCGACGACCCACTTCCGCACGCCGTCGCTGTGTTCCATGACGCGCTCGGCGAGCTCCCAGTCCTCGAGGTCGATGTTGTGGCGTCCGTCGAGGACGGCAAGGATGCCGGCGACCTTCAGCTTGGCGAGGTTGCGGTGGGTGTCGAGCGGGTCAACGATGCGTGTGCCGTTGCCGACGGCGGCGTGGTGGTGGCGGACTTCGTGGCGGATGTCGGGGTGGATGTCGAGCGGGTGCGGTTGGTAGGTGCCGGCCATGACGATGGCGGCAGGTGGGGTCCAGGTGATGGGGCCGGGCCAGTCGATGTCGGCGTCGGCGTCGATCTCGGAGGACGTGGCGTCGAACCAGACGATGCGTTGCGGGGTGCCGCCGTCGCTGTCCTCGATGAGCTTGGCGGCGGCCTCGGCCTGCCAGAGCGACACCATGCCGATGGCGTAGGTGTTCTGGGCCAGGATGCGGCGGGTTTCGAGGCTGGCGTTGGCTTGCCCGGTGTCGGAGCCGGACCAGGCGGAGCGCAGGATGGGCAGGATGGTGGAGCCGCGTCGGCCGCCGAGGTCGTTGAGGACTTGGCCTTCGTCGAGGGTGAACAGGACGCCGCGGTAGATCTGGCGCTTCACCATCTTCTTCTTGCCGCCGCCGTCGGTGTCTTCGACGAGCTCGAAGTAGGCGTCGATGAGGCCTTCACCGGACCCCAGCGACAGCGGGCCCCTGCAGCTGGGCGGAACGTCGGGGAGGAGTTCGCCAGCGACGGCGACGGCGGTGCTCTTGCCGCCACCCGAACGGGCGTAGAGGGCCACGTAGGTGGACAGAGTGGAGTGTGAGCCGATGATGGCTGGGATACGGGTGGA
>JBJOJS010000121.1:0-20576 GCA_046046455.1 Actinomycetota bacterium
CCCCCACCTGCCCGCGCCACAACCGCCACCGCGACGCCTCCCGCTGGCACATCGAGCAGGAAGGCCCGGCCGACCCCTACGGAGCCCCAGAACCCACGTGGATCAGCCCCCTGGGTCGACGGTACGAGACGGCCGTCGCCCGGCCCCTCGCCCTGGACCACATTCCTCTGCGGACGTGATCCCTCTGAGGGGCTGATGGCTGTCAGACCGCATGGCTGTCAGACCCCCCTGCCAGCGTGGAGCCATGACCACCACCACGCTGATTTCCGCGTGCGCCCTCATCGGGGTTGCTGCACTCGTGCTCGGCATCCTGCTCGGGCGCCACTACGCCGGAGGCAGTGTCGGGCGCCACGGCGCACCCGGCCGCGCACCGGAGCTCGAGGCCGTGGAGTCGGCTCTCGACCGACTGGCGCGCCGCGTCGATGAGGCCGAGGCGCTGCGCCGCGCCGACCAGGCCGGCATGCGCGCCGAACTCTCCGAGCAGGTGCGCCATGTGGAGGCCGCCACCGAGGTCGTTCGTCGCGAGGCGGGACAGCTCGCGAGCGCACTCGGTCGCGTGGATATGCGCGGGCGCTGGGGCGAGGCGCATTTGCGCAGACTGGTCGAGGCCGCGGGCATGCTCGACCGCGTCCACTTCGCCGAGCAGGACATTCGCTCCACCGACGACGGGAGCCAGCGACCCGATCTCGTGGTCGATCTCGGTGCTGGGCGCACTCTCGTGGTCGACGCCAAGGTCCCGTTGGGCGCACTCCTGGAGGCCGAAGCGGCCACCGACGAGCAGGAGCGAGCCTCGCTATTCGCCCGCCACGCCCGCGATATCGCCCTGCACGCCGACCGGCTCGGCAGCAAGGACTACTGGCGCAGGTACGACGACACACTCGAAGCCGTCGTGCTCTTCCTGCCGGCCGAGTCGATCCTGGGCATCGCCCTGCGCGAGGACCCGACGCTTCTGGAGAGGTCGTTCTCCCGCGGAGTCATCCTGGCCACTCCGACGACGTTCCTCGCGCTCCTGCGCACGGTCTCCCACGTCTGGCGCCGTGAGGCCATCGCCGACAATGCCCGCGAGATCCACGCGCTGGGCCGCGAGTTGCATGAGCGCCTTGGCGTGGCCCTCGACCATGTGCGCCGCATGGGCACGTCGCTCGACAACGCCGTGAGCCACTACAACAGGCTGGTGGGCTCCCTGGAGGGCCGGGTGCTGGTGTCCGCTCGGCGACTTGCTGACCACGGGATCAGCGATGCTGACCTGCCAGACATTCCCCCCATCACCCAGCGGACCCGCGAGCCGGCATCAGCGGCTGGACCGGTCGCCGTCCCGTAGCCTTGGGCGTTGTGAGCGAGACTCCAGAGGTGGCGGGCACGGGACGGCTCTTCCGTTCCCTGCGCGCTGAGGGTTCCGCCGCCGACGCGGCCGTGCCCGCGCTCACGCTCGATCAGGCAGTCGGTCTGCGCACGGTCACTCTCGGAAGTGGAAGCGACGCCCCGGCGGTTGCTGCCCCTGCCCCTGCCCCGTCCTCAACGACGTCCCCCGCCCCCGCGCCGGTCATTGCGGCCGTGCCCGCGACGGCCGGAGTAGCGGGGGCAGTGCCGTCCCTCGCCCAGGATCCCCACCTCGAGTACGCCGAGGTAGCACCCCGTCCCGATGCCGATGGCCACAACGGTGCCGCGGAGATCGCCGGCGCATCCGTCGTCGCCGCCGAGCACACAGGCTCGTCAGGACGCGGCGCCCATGCAGCTCCCGGCGTACGCGCGACGGGTGTCTGGCTCGTCGTCATCGGCGTCACCGTCGTCATGGGCTTCGCCGACGCACTCGTCGTGGGCCGCACGCAACTCGGCTGGCTCACCGGCGTCTCCCTGCTCGCCGCGAGCGTCTATGGCGCGCTGGTGGTCCGACGTGAGGACGCCATCATCGCGGTGATTGCCCCGCCCCTGGCCTTCTTCATCGCGACCCTCACCGCGGGCCAGTTCACGCTGCCGCCCACGGGTGATCTGCTCGTGCGCGAGGCCTTCATGATCGTCACGACACTGGGTGCGAACGCCGTGTGGATCTTCGGGTCGACGATCATCGCCCTCGTGATCGTGCTCGTGCGGCGCAGGCGCTCAGCGCCAGCTACGCCGAGCCCGCAGCCTTGAGATCGCGCCGCAACTCAGGCGGCAGCGCGAAGACGAGGTGCTCCTCGGCAGCGGTGACTTCCTCGACCTCACCGAACCCGCGCTGAGCAAGCCACACCAGCACGCCATCGACGAGCACCTCGGGCACGGACGCTCCCGACGTGAGCCCCACGGTGGAGACACCCTCGAGCCAGGCCTCATCGAGTTCGTCCACGCCGTCGACGCGGTAGGCCTGCGTTGCGCCCGACTCAAGACCTACCTCGACCAATCGCACGCTGTTGGAGGAGTTCCCCGAGCCCACCACGATGAGCAGATCGCACGTCTCGGCGATCTGCTTCACCGCGGCCTGTCGGTTCTGCGTCGCGTAGCAGATGTCGTCGCTCGGCGGACTCTGCAGATGCGGGAAGCGCTCCTGGAGCCGGCCGACCGTCTCGAGGGTTTCGTCGACCGACAGCGTCGTCTGCGATAGCCACACGAGCGGGCGCTCGGGGTCGACATTGACCTCGTCAGCATCGGCGGGCGACTCGACGAGCGTCATTGCCTCGGGCGCCTCACCCATCGTGCCGACGACCTCCTCGTGGCCTTCGTGGCCGATGAGCAGGATCTGCATCCCCTCGGCTGCGAAGCGCTTCGCCTCGGAGTGGACCTTGGTGACCAGCGGGCAGGTCGCGTCGATCGTCTTGAGCCCGCGCTCCCCCGCCTCCGCGTGCACCGACGGCGCAACGCCGTGAGCCGAGAACACCACAGTGGAGCCCTCGGGCACTTCATCGAGCTCCTCGACGAAGACCGCGCCGCGCTCCTCGAGGCGGTGGACGACGTACTTGTTGTGCACGATCTGCTTGCGCACGTAGACGGGGGGCCCGTAGAGGTCGAGGGCCTTCTCCACCGTCACGACGGCGCGGTCGACGCCCGCGCAGTAGCCACGCGGAGCTGCGAGAAGCACTTTGCCGGCCATAACGCCATCGTATGGTGCCGGGCTCGCACCGGCATCCGTGCCCGTAGCCTGCCCCCATGGCGCTCGAGACCTCACCGGAGGCACCCGCCCCCGTACGCACGGTCTCGCGCCTGCTCGCCGACTGGATCGGCCGCCTCGGCGGGATCTGGATCGAGGGCCAGATCGCCCAGGTCTCACGTCGACCCGGCATGCGCACACTGTGGATCACGCTGCGCGATACGGACGCCGACCTCTCGCTGACCGTCGTCGCGGAGACGACCGTGGTCGACGTCGTCACACCACCGCTCGCCGAAGGCCAGCGCGTCATCGTCTACGGGCGACCTGAGTTCTACGCCGGTCGCGGGTCACTCCAGATCCGCGCCCGCGAGATCCGTCCCGTCGGACGCGGGGCGCTGCTCGAGGAGCTGGAGCGACTGCGTGCGCTCTTCCAGGCGGAGGGGCTCTTCGCGCCCGAACGCAAGCGGCCCCTGCCCTTCCTGCCGCGCCGGGTCGGGCTCATCTCCGGACGCGCGAGCGCTGCACTGCGTGACGTCACCGTCAATGCGCGATTGCGCTGGCCCGGAGTGGAGTTCGAGATCCGCGAGGTCGCTGTCCAAGGTGCCACGGCCGTGGCCGCCATCGTCGAGGCGCTCACCGACTTGAATGCGCACCGGGATGTCGACGTCATCGTCATCGCCCGCGGGGGCGGCAGCGTCGAGGATCTACTGCCTTTCAGCAACGAGCGACTCATCCGCGCGGTCGTCGCTTCGCGAGCCCCCGTCGTCACGGCGATCGGACATGAGCAGGACGTGCCACTCGTCGATCTCGTCGCCGACCTGCGCGCCTCGACGCCGACGGACGCGGCCAAGAGGGCCGTCCCGGATGTGATGGAGGAGCGGCACCGCATCACCCAGCAGCGTGAGCGTGCACGACGCATCGTCGAGCGACGGATCACTGCGGATGCCAGCGAGGTGACTCGCGCGCGCACGGCGGCCCGTCGAAGCATCCAGCGTCGCATCGACCATGGCTCCGTCGACCTCGATCACCTGCGTGCGCGACTGACAGCACTCTCCCCCGCATCCACCCTCGAGCGCGGGTACGCTGTCCTGCGGACCCGTGACGGTGCCGTGGTCCGCGACCCGATGACGTTGACGTCGGGCGAACCGCTCGACGCCCGCGTCGCGCACGGGGCCTTCACGGTGCACGTCGAGGACCTACCCTGATGGCCATGGCGAAGGCGAAGCAGAGCTCACCGGGCGACCAGCCCGACGCGAGCCCAGGACCCACGCTGGGCTACGAGGAAGCGCGAGCCGCCCTCGCCGAGGTCGTCGCCGCCCTCGAGTCGGGAGACGTCACCCTCGAGGAGGCCCTGGCGCTATGGGAGCAGGGCGAGGAGTACGCGCGGGCGTGCGAAGCCTGGCTCGCCGGAGCCCAGGCGCGGCTCAGGCAGGACGACCAGATCAGCCAGGACGAACAGATCAGCCAGCAGGAGCGCTCTGAGCAGGAGCCGGCACCGCTGTCGGACTGAGTCGCTCCGCGAGCAGTTGCATAGTGGGCCACGGTGCCGTGCCCGACACCACGATCGTCACGCCACCGTCGATGCGCACGAGTGCGCGCTGGTCGGCGGAGTCGTAACGCAGCCACCCCTGCCAGTCCCCGGCCGGCTGGGCCTGGCCCACCTGCTCCTCGACGTACGCCGCGTCGTCCGTCGCTGACTGCCCGATCTGCGCGTACGCGTCATCCGGGGTGACGAAGCCGACGTGCCACGCGGGGTCGGGCTCCGAAGCCGGCGTGATCTCCCAGCGCGCACTGGTCGGTCGCCACGCCGCATCCAGGTCCGCCGGATAGAGGACCGGGTAGTCCGCCTGGGCGCGAGCGAGCGCGAGGGTGGGGGTCGGATCGATGACCCGCACCGGATCGGGTGTAGGTCGCCAGGTGACGAGGAGGATGGCCGCGATCGCCGCGAACACGACCACGAGCGAGAGCAGCATGTCGCGGACCGTCTGCCGTAGGCGGGCATTCGGGCGCCCGGTGGGGCGCAATTCGCCCGGCGGGGCGGCTTCGCTAGCCATAGGCCCATCGTCCCTGATCGCACGCAGACTCACACCTCGGCGGTTCTCCGTGAGAGAGTCAGCCATGCGCGTCACGGAGGCACCCGACCGCAACCTCGCCCTCGAGCTCGTCCGCGTCACGGAGGCTGCGGCGATGGCGGCAGCGCGGTGGGTGGGGCGTGGCGACAAGAACGGCGCCGACGGCGCGGCCGTCAACGCCATGCGCCAGCTCATCGGCAGCGTCTCGATGGAGGGCG
This sequence comes from Actinomycetota bacterium, assembly GCA_046046455.1. Taxonomy (GTDB): domain Bacteria; phylum Actinomycetota; class Actinomycetes; order S36-B12; family S36-B12; genus Mxb001. The sequence continues at coordinate 5,355 of JBJOJS010000121.1, forward strand.
TCGTCGTCATCGGCGAGGGCGAGAAGGACGACGCCCCGATGCTCTTCAACGGCGAGCAGGTGGGCGACGGGACCGGCCCCCAGGTCGACGTCGCCGTGGATCCCATCGACGGCACGACCCTGTGCGCCAAGGGCATGTCCAACGCGATTTCCGTCCTGGCTGTCTCCGAGCGCGGATCGATGTACGACCCGAGCGCGGTCTTCTACATGCGCAAGCTCGTAACCGGGCCGGAAGCGGCTGACGTCGTCGACATCACCGCACCCTGCAGCGACAACCTCCACCAAGTGGCCAAGGCGAAGGGCATGACCGTCGGCGATCTCACCGTGTGCATCCTCGACCGGCCGCGGCACGACGACCTCGTGCGCGAGGTCCGCGAGGCCGGCGCCCGCATCAAGTTCATCTCCGACGGAGACGTAGCCGGCGCGATCATGGCGATGCGCCGCGGCACGGGTGTCGACCTGCTCATGGGCATCGGCGGCACACCCGAGGGCATCATCACCGCCTGCGCCGTGAAGTGCCTCGGCGGTGTCATCCAGGGCCAGCTCTGGCCACGCGACGACGAGGAGCGCGCCAGGGCGCTCGATGCCGGACATGATCTCGATCGCGTGCTCACCACCGACGACCTGGTCACGGGCGACAACGTGTTCTTCTGCGCCACCGGCATCACCGACGGCGAACTTCTCCGCGGCGTGCATTACGCATCCCACGGCATACAGACTCACTCCATCGTGATGCGGAGCAAGAGCGGCACCATCCGCGAGGTGGCCAGCGAGCACCGCCTCGACAAGCTCGGTCAGTACGCCGTCGTCGACTTCGGCGGGACCGACTCGTCACACGCCGACTAGCGCGCGAGCGCCGCATCGACCTCGGCACGCGTCGGAGGCTGCGCGCCCTCGCGCGAGCAGGTGATGGCTGCGGCCGCGACCGCACGCTCCAAGATCTTGCTCACGACGTCGTCCGCCAGGCCCGCGATGTCGCCCCCCGCGCCGAGCGCGCCCGCGTCACCCAGCCCGACGAGCAGGGCTGCCGTCACCGTGTCGCCGGCACCGACCGTGTCGGCCACCGCGACCGGGCGTCCCGGCACCTCGATCGCCTGTCGGCCCCGGCGCCACGCGGCCACGCCGTACGGTCCGCGGGTCAGCACGACAAGCGCGGGCCCCGCGTCGATCCAGCGGATGCACACGTCCTCGGGGACCTCACCGGGATAGAGGAAAGCGAGATCCTCATCGCTCACCTTGACCACGTGCGATAGCGCGACGAAATCCTCCACCCGAGCACGCATGACATCGCGCGGCACGGTGCCGGGGCGCGCATTCGGGTCGTAGCTCAGGGTGAGGTCGCCTGCGTCGTGGGCCGCACGCCAGGCGGCGAGGACCGCATCCACCCCCGGGCCGAGCCAGCTCACCAGGGAGCCCGTGTGCCAGGCGGTCGCACCCGCCGCGCGCGCAGCGGCCAGCGCCTCGCCGAGGTCGGCAGCGTCCCAGAGGAGGTCGGGACTGCCCTGGTAGTAGAAGTAGTAGCTGACCGAGCCATCCTCCTGGCGCGTGCACACCGCGAGCAGGCTCGGACCGGTGCGCCGCAGCAGGGCGGCGGTGGACAGTCCGTTATCGGAGATGGCGCGATCGAGGAGCGCGGCCAGCCCGTCATCGCCGGAGCGCCCGAGTAGCACCGGCTCGCCGCCGAGGCGCCGAACACCCAGCGCGACATTGGCCGGCGACCCGCCCGCGACCGCACGATAGGCCTGCGGATCCTCACCGGGGACGAAGTCGACGATGCGCTCGCCGAGTACGGCGATCACGGGGGCATTCACGGCGACGAACCTACCGAAGGGCGACGGCCTAGGCTGGAACCATGCCCGAGTTCGCCTACGCCGATCCGCTGCCCCTGGGTCCCGACACGACGCCGTACCGGCTCATCACCGCCGAGGGCGTGCGCACGGTCGACCTGGGAGATCGCACGTTCCTCGAGGTCGATCCCGAGGTGCTCCGCCTGCTCACCGTCGAGGCCATGCGCGATATCTCGCATCTGCTGCGACCCGGGCACCTCGCGCAGTTGCGGACGATCATCGACGACCCCGAGGCAAGCCCCAACGATCGCTTCGTCGCGCTCGACCTGCTCAAGAACGCCAACGTCTCCGCTGGCGGCGTGCTGCCCATGTGCCAGGACACGGGTACGGCGATCGTCGTCGGCAAGCGCGGGCAGCAGGTGCTCACCCAGGGCCCCGATGAGCAGGCGATCAGCCGGGGTGTCTACGACGCCTACGCGATGCTCAACCTCCGCTATTCGCAGATGGCGCCCCTCACGATGTGGGACGAGCGCAACACCGGCACCAACCTCCCGGCGCAGATCGAGATCTACGCCGACACCAAGCCGGGGCACGAGTTGTCGTACGAGCTGCTCTACATGGCCAAGGGCGGCGGGTCGGCAAACAAGAGCTTCCTCTTCCAGGAGACCAAGGCACTGCTCACGCCGACGCGATTCAGGGAGTTCCTGGACTCCGCGCTGCGCTCCCTCGGCACGGCCGCGTGCCCGCCCTACCACCTCGCGATCGTCGTCGGCGGCACCAGTGCGGAGTACGCCCTCAAGGTCGCCAAGCTCGCGAGCGCCCGCTATCTCGACACCCTCCCCGCGCACGGGAGCATGGACGCCCACGGCTTCCGCGACCTCGAGATGGAGGCCGAGGTGCTCGAACTCACACGCGGCTTCGGCATCGGTGCGCAGTTCGGCGGCAAGTACTTCTGCCACGACGTGCGCGTCATCCGACTGCCACGTCACGGGGCCTCGCTCCCCGTCGCCATCGCCGTCTCCTGCTCGGCCGATCGCCAGGCACTCGCGCGCATCACCCCTGAGGGCGCCTTCCTCGAGCAACTCGAGCGAGATCCCGCGCAGTACCTCCCCGACATCGAGCACGAGGACGGCGGCGACGTCGTACGCATCGACCTCAGCCAGTCCATGGACGACATCCGCCGGCAGCTGTCTGCGCTGCCAGTGAAGACGCGCGTCGCACTCACGGGGCCGCTCGTCGTCGCACGGGACATCGCGCACGCACGCATCAAGGAGATGCTCGACCGCGGCGAGCCGATGCCGGCGTACCTCCGCGATCACGCCGTCTACTACGCCGGCCCGGCCAAGACACCGGAGGGCATGCCGTCGGGATCATTCGGACCTACGACCGCCGGACGCATGGACGCCTACGTCGACCAGTTCCAGAAGGCCGGTGGATCCTTCGTCATGCTCGCCAAGGGCAACCGCAGTCCTGCGGTGACCAAGGCATGCCAGGACAACGGCGGCTTCTACCTCGGCTCGATCGGCGGCCCCGCGGCAATCCTCGCGCAGGACAACATCCGCTCGGTCGAGGTCATCGACTTCCCCGAGCTTGGCATGGAGGCGGTGTGGAAGATCGACGTCGTCGACTTCCCCGCCTTCGTCGTCGTGGACGACAAGGGCAATGACTTCTTCGCGGAGACGCTCCGGCCGGTCGCCCGCACCATCCAGGTGGGACCGCCGGCCGACTCAGGCTGAGGCCCGCTCGGGCTAGTACCAGCCGTTGGACTGCCAGAAGGCCCAAGCCTTCGTAGGCGATCCGTAGCGCTCCTTGATGTACGCCGCACCGACCTTGATCTGGGCCAGCGGGGAGTTCATGTACTCCTTGATGGAGTAGCCGCGGCTCGCGATGAAGCCGCCGTTGACCTGGCCCAGCCCGTACCAGGGGCCATTGGGGTGGTTGTTGATCACGTCATGGCGCCAGTTGCTCTCGCGCCACCACATGGCCTTGAGCGCCTTGAACTCCGGGTAGCGCCAGCCGTAGCGCTCGCGGATGAAGGAGCGCGCCTGCGCGAGATTGCTCTCCGGGGTGGCCCGGGTGGTTGCGACGGCCGCCTCGGCGGAGCGCTCCTTGGTGTCGCGCTCGATGGGGGCGTAGTGGTAGCGGTTGGGATTGGGCCAGCCACTCTCGGCATTGGGTGTGTGATCGCAGTTCCAGCTGGCCCCCCACTGGCTCGACCAGTGGGACCAACCTCGACCGCCGTTGAACGTCGTCCAGAAGGCGGTGTCCTGCCAGAACCTGTTCCAGGTCGACATGGGCTTGCCGCTGAGCCGGTCCAGGGCGGCGAGGCCGGGGCGGCCGTAGACGGCCTCGATCTCGGGGCGCATCGCGCGCAGGGCGCCGGCGGCCAGGCTGTAGGAGAATTGGTAGGCGCCGACGAATCCGCCAGACCCCTCGTCATAGTTGCCGCCGCTTTCGCGCTGGACCACGCAGAGGCGGTACTGCTCGAAGCGCTTGTCGTAGTACTTGCCGGTGTAGGTGCTGAGCCGGTAGCCCTCCATGTCTCGCGCCTCGGGGCTACTCCACGGCGCATCGCCGAGGTCGGGCGCCGTAGGGACGCGGGGGGCGCGCTCGTTGGGCGGGGGCTCCTCTGCCCGGGGAGCGGCAAGGGCAGCCGAACCGGAGAGGGCTGTCGGGACACCCAGCATCGCGGCCGCAAGGGCCGCGGCGAGCACTCTTCGGGCAGTCTTCTGTGTCGTCAGCACCCGACTACGGTGCCCAACGAATCCGGAAATGTCACGCCCAGATAACGGTAGACCTGTGGATAACTTCTGGATTAATCGCCTAAATCGGACTGATTGTCACCGGTCCACGGGGGATTTCGCGTGACCTACCTCACACGGGCAATTCCTCGAGCATCTCGGTGACCAGGGCCGCGATGGGTGACCGCTCCGAGCGGGTGAGGGTCACATGGGCAAAGAGCGGGTGGCCCTTGAGCTTCTCGACGACGGCCACCACGCCGTCGTGGCGGCCCACCCGGAGGTTGTCGCGCTGGGCGACGTCATGGGTGAGCACCACGCGGGAGTCCCGGCCGATCCGGGAGAGGACCGTGAGGAGGACATTGCGTTCGAGCGACTGGGCCTCGTCCACGATGACGAAGGCGTCGTGGAGCGAGCGACCCCGGATGTGGGTGAGGGGCAGCACCTCGAGCATGCCTCGGTCGAGGACCTCCTCCACCACCTCGGAGGTAGTGACGGCCCCAAGAGTGTCGAAGACCGCCTGGGCCCAGGGCGACATCTTCTCGTTCTCCGTACCCGGGAGGTAGCCCAGATCCTGGCCGCCGACGGCGTAGAGGGGGCGGAAGACGACGACCTTGCGATGCTGCCGGCGCTCCAGCACGGCCTCGAGTCCGGCGCACAGGGCGAGGGCGCTCTTGCCGGTGCCGGCGCGACCGCCCAGGGAGACGATCCCGACCTCCGGGTCCAGGAGCAGGTCGAGGGCGATGCGCTGCTCGGCGCTGCGGCCGTGCAGGCCGAAGGCCTCGCGATCCCCGCGCACCAGCCGCACGCGCTTCTCCGGAGTGACGCGGCCGAGGGCGCTGCCACGGTCGGACACGAGCACGAGACCGGTGTGACAGGGCAGTTCTCGAGCGGCATCGAGGTCGATGACGGCCTCGTCGTACAGCGCATCGAGAAGGTCGGCGGCCACATCGACCTCGGCCATGCCGGTCCAGCCCGACTCCACGACGAGCTCGGCGCGGTACTCCTCGGCGGTGAGGCCCACGGAGGAAGCCTTCACCCGCATGGGGAGGTCCTTGCTCACGAGGACGACGTCGTTGCCTTCGGCCGCGAGATTGCGGGCGACAGCGAGGATGCGGGTGTCGTTGTCGCCGAGTGGGAAGCCGCTGGGAAGCACGGAGAGGTCGGTGTGATTGAGCTCCACGCGGAGGGTGCCGCCGGTGTCGCCGAGGGGCATGGGCTCGTCCAGGCGGCCGTGCTTGACGCGCAGGTCGTCGAGCAGCCGCAGTGCGGCGCGCGCGAAGTAGCCGAGTTCCGAATGGGTCCGCTTGGCTTCGAGCTCGGTCACCACCACGACAGGGATGACCACCTCGTGCTCGTCGAAGCGCAGCAGGGCGTGCGGATCCGAGAGCAGGACGGAGGTATCGAGGACGAAGGTACGCCGTTGGTCCGTGCTGGGAGCGGGCTTGCGGGAGCGGCTACGCGTAGCGGCCACGAAGTCTCCTCGGCGGGACCCGTCGCGCGGCATCCCGCGATCCAGGGACCGGCCCGTTGCCGGCCCGTACGCCGGACATTAGGACCGCGGGTCGCAGGGTCCGGCGCAACACGCCGGATGCTCAGGTGAAATCTGGGGTGCGCGTGGTCAGGCGCCGTAACGGCGCTGGCGGGCGGCGTAGGCGCGCATGGCCCGCAAGAAGTCGACGTGACGGAAGTCGGGCCAGTAGGCCTCGCAGAAATAGAACTCCGAGTGGGCGCTCTGCCACAGCAGGAATCCGGACAGCCGCTGCTCGCCGGAGGTGCGGATGACGAGGTCGGGGTCGGGCTGGCCGCGGGTGTAGAGGTGCTCGGCGATGTGCTCGACGTCGAGCATCGCCGCGATGTCCTCGACCGAGGTGCCCTCCTTGGCATGCTCGGTGAGCAGCGAGCGCACCGCGTCCACCACCTCGCGACGGCCGCCGTAGCCCACCGCGACGTTGACGAGGATGCCGTCGATATCCGAGGTCGACTCGGCCGCCTGCTTGAGCAGTCGTGCCGTGCGGTCGGGCAGCAGGTCAAGAGCGCCGACTGGGTGGATGCGCCAGCGCCCCGTCTCGGCGAGCCCGGTCACGGTCTCCTCGATGATCGCCTGCAGCGCCGCCAGTTCGGCCTCGGGACGCGTGAGGTTGTCGGTCGAGAGCAGCCACAGGGTGACGACCTCGACGTCGGCCTCCTCGCACCATCCGAGGAACTCCACGATCTTGGCCGCACCCGCGCGATGCCCCACATCGCTGGCCGAGCCCTGGCTCGTGGCCCAGCGGCGGTTGCCGTCGAGGATGACCCCCACATGGCGGGGCCGGCGGTCCGGGGGGATCTGCCGCAGCAGACGGCGCTCGTATGCGCCGTAGAGCACGTCGGTCAGACCCACCCCTGCAGGCTAGTCCGACGGAAGGCCGGATCGGGCCCCGACGCGTGAGGCGAGTCCCTCCTCGGTGGTCACGGGCGCATCGCAGGTGAACTGGCGGCACACGTAGGCGGCGGGCGCCCCGCCCACGAGCAGTCGGTCGCGGAGCAGCGGTACGTCGGATCCCTCGGGACCGACGGCGACGACCAGGCCGGGTGCCGTGCCCAGCAGCGCGGTGCGATGCAGGGCCGAGGTAGCGGGGTCGTCTGAGGATCCGACGATCGCCACTTCCCGCGGGCCGTCGAGCAGTGCCTCGGCTGCGGCCAATCCCCAGCCCACTCCCCGCGGTGCCCGAGCGGCGAGCGATGCGGCGATACCCAGGGCACGCTCCGCGGCGAGACGATGCTCCACGACTCCGGTGTACGCCGCGTAGGTGAGCAGCGACTGCGCCGCAGCGAGCCACCCCGACGGCGTGGCGTTGTCGGAGGGATCGCGCGGCCGCAGCACGAGCTGCTCCGCATCGTCGGCGGTGTCGTAGAAGCCACCCTCGCCGTCGGAGAAGTGAGCGAGCACGACATCGAGCAGGATCCCCGCGAAGGCGAGCCACTCCTCTTCGCCCGTGACGGCGTAGAGCGCGAGGAATCCCTCGGCGACATCGGCGTAGTCCTCGAGGACGGCATCGGTCGTCCCTGCGCGCCCGTCGCGGGAGGTGCGCACGAGCCGGTCACCCTCCTCCCCTGCACCCAGGTGTACGGCGAGGAGCAGGTCAGCCGCGCCGCGAGCGGCATCGATCCACCCGGGCTCGTCCAGGAGTGCACCCGCCTCTGCAAGCGCAGCGATGGCGAGACCGTTCCACGCGGCGACGACCTTGTCGTCGCGACCGGGTGGCACGCGCCCTGCGCGTGCGTCGAAGAGCTCCTGGCGGATGCGGGCCCAGCGTTCGGGATCATGGGGATCGCGGAGCAGCTGCAGCGTCGACGTACCGTGCTCGAAGGTGCCGGCGGGCGTGACCTCGAGGAGTGCAGCGGCCCAGCGGCCGTCGTCCTCGCCGAGCACCTCGCCGAGCTGGTCGGGAGTCCACGCGTAGAACTTGCCCTCCACTCCCTCACTATCCGCATCCCATGCGGCAGCGAAGCCACCCTCGGGCGTGCGCATATCGCGCAGCATCCACTCGGCGGTCTCGCGCACGATGCGCTCGGCGAAGGGACTGCCCGTGAGTCGCCACCAGTGCAGGTAGACGCGCAGGAGCAGGGCGTTGTCGTAGAGCATCTTCTCGAAGTGCGGCACGACCCATGCGTCGTCGACGGAGTAGCGCGCGAATCCTCCGCCGAGCTGGTCGTACATCCCACCGCGGGCCATGGCTTCGCAGGTGCCCTCGACCATCGCGAGCGCCTCCGCGCTGCCGGTGCGCGCCGCCTGGCGCAGCAGGAACTCGAGCACCATCGACGGCGGGAACTTCGGTGCGCGACCGAATCCCCCGCGTGCCACGTCGTAGGACTGGCGCAGCGCAGCGACAGCGGCGTCCAGATCGTCTGCCGTGGGCGGGGCACCCTCCGCGGACACCGCCCGCTCGCGCTGGGAGAGCGCCCGGGTGATGCGATCCGCTGCCGACTCGACTTCGTCCCGTCGCCCGGTCCATGACTCGGTAATCGCGACGAGGAGTTGCGGGAACGACGGCATTCCGTGACGCGGCTCAGGCGGGAAATAGGTGCCGGCGTAAAAGGGCCGGCCCTCATGGTCGACGAAGACGCTCATCGGCCATCCGCCGTGGCCGGTGAGCGCGACCGTGGCGTCCATGTACACGGAGTCGACGTCGGGACGCTCCTCGCGATCGACCTTGACGCTCACGAAGTTGTCATTGAGCAGCGCGGCGATCGCGTCATCTTCGAAGGACTCGTGCGCCATGACGTGGCACCAGTGGCAGGCGGAGTAGCCGATCGAGACGAAGATCGGTACGCCGCGCCGACGCGCCTCCTCGAAGGCCTCCTCGCCCCACTCCCACCAGTCGACCGGGTTGTCGGCGTGCTGCTGGAGGTACGGCGACGTGGAGTCCTGAAGGCGATTGGCCACATGTCGAGTGTGACAGCACTGACAGGCTCGCTGGATTCAGGTCACCCTACGGCGTGAGGTGATCACTCCGGTGTTGAATCCCGCGTAGTGCAGGCCGCGATGGAAGCGCGCGTGCTCGATCTTCACGCACCGATCCATGACGGCATCGAGGCCCGCGGCATGTGCCCGCTGCGCCGACTCCTCGTGGGTGATGCCGAGCTGCAGCCACAGTGCCTTGGCATCCACGGCGAGAGCCTCATCGAGCACGTCGGGGACGTCGTCGGGCCGGCGGAAGACATCGACGATGTCGGGTGCGCCGGGCAGTTCGCTCAGTGACGAATAGACCGGATGCCCCAGGATCGACTCGACGCGCGGGTTGACGAACCACACGTCGTAGTCGGTGCTCGACAGCAGGTAGGTCGCGACGAAGAAGCTCGCCCGCGCGGGATTGTCCGAGGCGCCGACGATGGCTATGGACTTCGATCGGCGCAGCAGCGCGAGGCGCTCCTGGGCAGACGGAGGGCTCCAGGTCGGCGTGCTCATCGGGTGCTCCCCGTCGCGGCAGTGAGTGCCTGATCGATGTCCCAGAGGATGTCGTCGACATCCTCGAGACCCACACTGAGGCGGATCAGGTCGTCCGGCACCCCCGCCTCGGCGAGCTGAGCAGGGGTGAGCTGGCGGTGGGTGGTGCTTGCGGGATGGATCACCAGGGATCGGGCGTCTCCGATGTTGGCGAGGTGACTGAGCAACTGCACGTGCGCGATGAAGGTCTCGGCTGCCGCCGCTCCGCCGTCGATGCCGAAGCTGAAGACCGCGCCGGGACCCTCGGGGGTGTAGACGCGGGCACGCTCATGCGACGGATGCCCTGGAAGACCGGCGTAGGAGACCCAGGTGACCCGGGGATCGGCCTCCAGCCACTCGGCGACCCGGCGCGCATTGGCCACGTGCTCGCGCATGCGCTGAGGCAGGGTCTCGACGCCCTGCAGGAGCAGGAAGGCGTTGAAGGGCGACAGAGCGGGGCCGATGTCGCGCAGCTCCTCGACGCGGACCTTCGTCAAGAAGGCGTACTCGCCGAAGTTGTCCCACCAGCGGATGTCGCCGTACGACGGCACGGGCTCAGTGAAGTGGGGGAAGCGGCCACTCCCCCAGTCGAAGGTGCCGGCATCGACGATGACGCCGCCGAGTGTGGTGCCGTGGCCGCCGAGGAATTTCGTGGCGGAGTGGATGACGATGTCGGCGCCGTGCTCGATCGGACGACAGAGGTAGGGCGTGACGGTCGTCGCGTCGACGACGAGGGGAATGCCGTGCGCGTGGGCGACCTCAGCAAGGCCGCGGATGTCGGCGACGTCGTTCGAAGGGTTGGAAACGACCTCCGCGAAGATCAACTTGGTGTTGTCGCGGATGGCAGCCGCATAGTGGGCCGGATCCCCACCCGAGACGAACGTTGTCTCCACACCGAGTCGGCGCAGGGTGCCCGACAGCTGCGTCACGGTCCCGCCGTACAGGGAACTCGAGGAGACGATGTGGTCACCTGCTCCGGCGAGTGCCGCGAAGACGCAGAACTCCGCTGCCTGGCCACTCCCCGTGGCCACGGCCCCGAGGCCTCCCTCGAGCGAGGCGATGCGTTCCTCGAATGCCGCCACGGTCGGGTTGCCGATGCGCGAGTAGATGTTGCCGTACTTCTGCAGCGCGAAGAGCGCACCGGCATCGGCGGCGTCCTCGAAGACGAAGCTCGTCGTCTGGAAGATCGGCACCGCGCGCGCGCCGGTCGTCGGGTCGGGAGAGCCGCCAGCGTGCAGCGCACGCGTGCGGAAGCCCCAGGAACGATCCGTCATGACGTCATCACTTCCATCTCAGCGCGCGTCGCTCTACGAGCGAAAGCAGGTAGTCGCTTCCCTTGCCCAGGATCGCGAGCAGGATGATCGAGAGCAGGAGGATGTCGGTGCGCAGGGTGTTCTGCGAGTCGATGAGCAGGAAGCCCAGGCCCTTCGAGCTCGCGATGAGCTCTGCGGCGACCACGAAGAGCCAGCTCTGGGCCAGCCCGAGGCGCAGCCCGGAGAAGATCGTCGGCGCAGCGGAGGGCAGGAGCACGTGCACCGCGAGGGACACGCCGCGCAGACCGTAGGCGCGACCCGCCTCGACGAGGCCGCGGTCCGCGTGCTGGAATCCCGCGGCCACGGTGGTGAACACGGGGAAGAACGCGCCGATCGCGACGAGCGTGACCTTGGGCCCCTCGTAGATGCCCAGCCACAGCACGAGCAGAGGCACCCACGCCAGTGACGGCACGGCACGGATCGCCTGGATCGTGGGTGAGAACAGTCGGCTGGCCCACGGCGACAACCCGACGAGTGCGCCGATCGCGATCCCGAGCGACGCTCCGGCGAGGAACCCCAGAAGCACGCGCTGCACGGTGATGGCGACATGCGTCCAGAAGGTGCCGCGCTCGATGAGTTCGATCGCCCCCTCGATCACCTGGCCGGGAGGGGGCAACTGGCTGCTCGAGAGCGAACCGTTGGACGCGACGTACAGCCAGAGCAGCACCAGAAGGATGGGGACGATGAGGCCCGTCGCGGCACGCCCAATACGCCCGAGGCGCTTGGAGGCCTTAGGCCCATCGCCCGAGGCTGGCGCTTGCACGCCAGCCTCGGCGACGGTCGCCGCTTGGGTGTCGACGCTCATCAGCCGGAGACCTTGGTGGCGATCTCAGGCGCATAGAGGGAGTCGAGCGCGGCGCGCACTTCCTCCTCGGAGCGCACCTGACCCTCGGCGACCAGGATCGGCAGGATCGCCTCGAGGACCTGGCGCTGGGCTTCACTCGGCGTCAGGGGCACATCGGTGACGGTGCGCTCGGTGAGCACGACCCGGGCCACCTCGGGATCGAGCGATGCTTCCTTGGCCAGGAGTGCCACTGCCTCATCGGGGTTCTGCGCGATCCACTCGCGGGCCGCCTCGTAGCAGGTGAGCACCTTCTCGACGAGCTCGGGATTCTCCTCGAGGAAGGCCGTGCGCGCATTGAGCACGCCGTAGGAGGCGAAGTCGATGTTGCGGTAGATCAGCTTCACGCCGTCGTTGGCTTCCGCCTGGGCCATGATCGGGTCGAGCCCTGCCCACGCCTGCACGTCACCGCGCGCTAGAGCAGCCTGCCCGTCGGCGTGCTGCAGGTTGATGATCTCGACGTCGCTCTGGCTCAGGCCCGCCTCGTTGAGTGCACGCAGGAGGAAGAAGTAGGGATCCGTGCCCTTGGTGGCAGCGATCTTCGCTCCGGCGAGGCCCTTGACATCGGTGATGGGTGAATCAGCCGGGACGACGATCGCCGCCCAGTCCGGCTGCGAGAAGGTCGCGATGGTGTTGATTGCCGCGCCATTGGCCTTCGCGACGAGTGCGGCGGCACCCGCGCTCGAGCCGATATCGATGACCTCGGCGTTGAGATTCTCGTTGGACTTGTTGGACCCGGTCGACAGGACCCACTCGACGGCCTTGCCCTGATCGGCGACGGCCTTCTCGACGCAGCCCTGATCGCGGACCACCAGGCTCAGGGGGTTCCAGTAGGCGTAGTCGAGGGCCAGCGAGTCGCGGGTGCTCGTCGCCTCACCCTCACCCGAGGCGCAGGCGCTCAGCACGAGAGCCGAGCTGATGGCGAGCCCGAGGGCAACGACGGGGAGACGGCGTGCAGTGGTGCGACGTGCGGTGGGGCGAGACATCGGAACTCCAGATGGGATTGAAGGGAAGGGGTGATGTGGGTCAGACATGGATGCCGAAGCGGCGGAGGAGCTGAGAGCGCAGGGGCGCGAGGCGCGCGTCCCCGCGATCCCTCGGGTGACCGAAGTCCACGTCGACGGTCTCCGCAACGCCCTCGCCCCGCTGGCCGAGGACCACGATGCGATCGGCGAGGTAGAGCGCCTCGTCGACATCGTGCGTGACGAGCAGCACCGTGGTGCCGAACTCCGACGTGACTTCGACGAGCAGATCCTGCATCCGCATGCGCGTCAGGGCGTCGAGCGCGGCGAAGGGCTCGTCGAGCAGCAGCACTCCCGGGCGACCGACGAGAGCACGTGCGAGCGCCGTGCGCTGCGCCATGCCCCCCGAGACCTGCTTCGGGAGGTAGTCGGCGAAACCTGCGAGGCCGACGAGCTCGAGGAGTTCGTCGATGCTGGCGACATCATCGCGACCGCGGGTACCCAGGCGCACGTTCGATGCCAACGACTTCCATGGCAGGAGTCGGGGTTCCTGGAAGACGATCGAGCTGCGCGGATCGATTCCGGTGACGATCTCGCCATCGATACGGACGGAGCCCGACGTGGGCTTATCGAGCCCACCCACGAGCCGCAGGAGGGTGGACTTGCCACACCCGCTCGGACCGAGGAGCGCAACGATCTCGCCCGGACGGACGTCGAGCGACACGTCGTTGAGGATGCGCAGCACCTCGCCGTTCGTCTCGAACTGCTTCGAGACGTGGTCGATCGAGACCGAAGCGGGTGCCGCGGCGCGCGCAGGCGCCGTAAGCGTGAAAGCAGACATGAGAGAAGTGCCCTTCGCAGGGTGAGGTGGATGGACGTTCGGGGGCGGTGGCAGCGGCGAGCGGGAATTCGCTAGCGGCTACACATTCGGCTCGCCCAACACAGCGCGCCATCGGTGCGCATGTGGTCGATCGCCCTGCGGCGAATCAGCATGGCGGATGTGCCCACGGACGGAGCAGGAACGTGGTCGAGCGCACAGCGCTTCATGTGAACCTCCACATCGTTCCCGGCATTAGCACCCCGAGGGGTTGCTGCGACGTCGACGAGCCAGGTCTCTCGGTCGCTCTTGATGTTGGGTGAGACCGTACCAGGCATCAGGGACGTCCGCAAAATCAGGGGCGCTGGAGACTCCACGTCGAATTGAGGACCTGTCCGGCGTCTGCTTAACTCTCATGCATGGCTACCGCGCGATCGCTGCGACGCTGCGCACTCACGCGCCGTCTGCACGTCGATTTGTGCGTCGGTTGCACCGCCACCTGCTGTCGCTAGTCGACGCTGGTCCACGCCTTCTCTCACGTCAGATTTTTTCGCTACGCCCCGCCGTTGGCCAGGCCTGCGCCTGGCCGAATCGACAGCGGCTCCTCCAGCACTCGCAACCGAACCGAGTAAGTCAAGAACCCAGTCGAACAAAGGAATTCCCATGTCTGTCACCGATGAGTACCTTGCCAACAACGCCGCATATGCAGCCTCATTCAGCGGGCCGCTTCCCCTGCCGCCTTCCCGTCAGGTGGCGGTCGTCGCGTGCATGGATGCACGACTCGACGTCTACCGGATCCTGGGACTCAAGGACGGCGAAGCACATGTCATCCGCAATGCCGGTGGCGTCGTCACCGATGACGAGATCCGATCACTGGCCATCAGCCAGCGACTTCTGGGCACCCGGGAGATCATCCTGATCCATCACACCGACTGCGGCATGCTGACGTTCACCGACGACGACTTCAAGGCGGGCATCCTCGGCGAGGTCGGCATCAAGCCGGAATGGGCAGCTGAGGCGTTCGATGACCTGGATGCGGACGTCCGGCAGTCGATCCGCCGAATTCAGGGCAGCCCCTTCATCCCCCACACCGATCAGGTGCGCGGCTTCGTCTTCGATGTCGCGACCGGCCAGCTTCGCGAGGTGACGGGCTGATGACGATCCGTTTGGGTGACCTGGCCCCCGACTTCTCGGCCGACACCACCGAGGGTCCCATCAACTTCCACGAGTGGAAGGACGGATCGTGGGCGGTTCTCTTCTCTCACCCGGCGGATTTCACGCCAGTGTGCACGACGGAGTTGGGGCGCACGGCCGCACTTCAGGGTGAGTTCGCCGCACGCGGCGTCAAGACGATTGCCGTCTCTGTCGACCCCCTGGATTCGCATCGGGGTTGGGCGGGCGACATTGCCGACGTGGGCGGCACGGATCTAAACTTCCCGATCATCGCGGACGAGAGCCGCGTGGTCTCGGAGCTGTACGACATGATCCATCCGGGCGAAGGTGACACCTCGACCGTGCGGTCGGTGTTCATCATCGATCCCGCGCACAAGGTTCGCCTGACCCTCACCTACCCCAAGAGCGTCGGGCGCAACTTCGCCGAGGTCCTTCGCGTGGTCGATGCCCTTCAGGTGACGGACGCGGCACCCGTGTCGACGCCGGTGGACTGGACTCCCGGCGACCGCGTCATCGTGTCGCCGCTGCTCAGCACCGATGACGCGATCGAGCGATTCGGGCAGGTGGAGGTCGTCAAGCCCTACCTGAGGTGGACGGCGCAGCCCTGAGTTGCAGGAGGGGTG
>JBJOJS010000003.1:0-45213 GCA_046046455.1 Actinomycetota bacterium
GCGGAGTCGTTGATGGCAACCTTGTGGTGCGCCTCGTACTTCTCCTTGATGCCGCGCAGGATCGAGATCGTGTCCTCGACGCTCGGCTGGCCGACGAAGACCTGCTGGAAGCGGCGCTCGAGGGCCGGGTCCTTCTCGATGTATTCGCGGTACTCATCGAGGGTGGTCGCACCGATCATGCGCAGCTCACCGCGAGCCAGCATCGGCTTGAGCATGTTGCCGGCGTCCATCGCGGAGTCACCACCAGCGCCCGCACCGACGACGGTGTGGAGCTCGTCGATGAAGGTGATGATCTGGCCGTCGCTCTCCTTGATCTCGTCGAGCACCGCCTTGAGTCGCTCCTCGAACTCGCCGCGGTACTTCGCACCGGCGACCATCGCGCCGAGATCAAGAGCGATGAGCGTCTTGCCCTCCAGGGAGGTGGGCACGTCACCCTCGACGATGCGGCGGGCGAGGCCCTCGACAACGGCGGTCTTGCCGACGCCGGGCTCGCCGATGAGCACGGGGTTGTTCTTGGTACGCCGCGACAGCACCTGGATGGTGCGGCGGATCTCCTCATCGCGGCCGATGACGGGATCGATCTTGCCCTCGCGCGCACGCGCGGTGAGGTCGACGCCGTACTTCTCCAGCGCCTGGAATGTGCCCTCCGGGTCGGGACTGGTCACGCGCGCTCCTCCTCGCATCTCCTGCAGTGCAGCCATGAGCGCATCGGGTGTCGCGCCCGCTTGATTGAGTCGCTCGCGCACGCCTGGTTCCTGAGCGAGCGCGACGAGCATGTGTTCGGTGCTGACGTACTCATCGCCACGCTCCTTCGCCAGCTCCTGGGCCGCATTCACCACGGCGTAGGACTGCTGGCTGAGCTGCGGCGCGGCTACGGACGATCCGCTGGCGCTCGGCAGTGCGTCCACGGCGGCGCGGATCTCCGCGGTGAGCGCACGACGGTCCACCCCGACCGCATCCAGCAGCGCCGCGGCGATGCCCTCGCCCTGCTGGAGCAGGGAGTCGAGGATATGCAACGGCTCCACCTGGGCATTGCCCTTAGCCGCAGCGATGCGCACCGCAGCACCCAGGGCGTCCTGGGCCTTGGTGGTGAACTTGATGTCCATCGTTCTCTTTCTTTCCTTCTGAGTTGAGTCCTAGGCGCCGCGGCGGCGCTGGGGTCGGTAGAGGACGAGCGCGGTCGAACGCTTCTCAGCCGCGTAGGCCTCGACCTGGTCGCGCAGACGCTCGACCTCGGCCTGCAGCTCGAGTAGTCGACGGATTCCCTCGAGGCTGATGCCCGCGGCCGAGAGATCGGCGACTTCACGCAGCCGTTCGATGTCACGCGCGGAGTAGAGCCGATTGCGTCCGTTGACGCGCTGCGGGCACACGAGCCCGAGCCGGTCGTACTGCCGCAGGGTCTGCGGATGCATCCCCGCGAGTTCCGCGGCGACGGAGATGGCGTAGACGGGACGGGTGCTCTCCATCACGCGCCCTTCGCCGCGTCGAGCAGCTCCTTGCGGGGGTCCTCACCGCCGGCGGCCTCGACGAAGCGCTCGAGCGCCTCGCGTGCCTCGTCGTTGA
Source organism: Actinomycetota bacterium (assembly GCA_046046455.1). Classification (GTDB taxonomy): domain Bacteria; phylum Actinomycetota; class Actinomycetes; order S36-B12; family S36-B12; genus Mxb001. The sequence goes on from JBJOJS010000003.1 coordinate 1,564, forward strand.
GACCTGAGGGCACCTGCACCTCGACCTGCGCGAGGAGGTCGCCCTTGGTGCCGTCCTTACGAGGCACGCCCTTGCCTCGCACCCGGAACGTGCGGCCATTGGCCGTGCCCGCCGGGATCTTGAGCGTGACCGTGCCGCCACCGGGGGTGGGTACGACGACCTGTCCGCCCAGCGCAGCCTCGGCGAAGGTCACCGGCACTGTGACGGTGAGGTTGTCGCCTTTGCGCGCGAAGACCGGGTGCGGCGTGACGTGCACGACGACGTAGAGGTCGCCGTTCGCGCCGCCGCGCTCACCCGGAGCTCCCTTGCCCTTGAGTCGGATGCGTGCACCGTCCTTGACACCCGCGGGGATGCGGGCCTGCACGGTGCGCGTGCTCACGCCGCGGCCGGAGCCCCGGCAGCTCGGGCACGGATCATCGACGATGAGGCCACGACCCGCGCACGAGGTGCACGGCTCGGCGAAGGCGAAGCCGCCCGCATTGCGGGTGGTCTGGCCACTGCCCTGGCAGCTGGGACACACGCGCGGCACGGTGCCGGCGCGTGCTCCTGTGCCCTTGCAGCTGTCGCACGCCGCATCGCTTGCGAGACGCAACGGGACCGTAACCCCGTCGAGCGCCTCATTGAAGCCGAGCGTGATCTCGCTCTCGACATCCTGTCCGCGGCGCGGTGCCTGGGCTCGACGTCCGCCACCGCGACCACGGCTGAAGATATTGCCGAGGATGTCACCGAGGCCGCCTTCGTCAGCGCCGAAGACGTCGCCGAAGTCGTACGTCGTTCCGCCACCAAAGCCCCCGGGGCCACCGAAGCCGCCTCCGTAGCCGCCGCCGAATCCGCCACCACCGCTCGCGAAGAGCGTGCGGGCCTCGTCGTACTCGGCGCGCTTCTTGTCATCGGAGAGGACGTCGTAGGCCTCGGAGACCTCCTTGAAGCGCTCCTCAGCCTTCGCATCACCCGGGTTCTTGTCCGGGTGGAGTTCACGCGCGAGCTTGCGGTACTTCTTCTTGATCTCGTCGGCTGCGGCGCCCTTGTCGACGCCGAGGACCTTGTAGAAGTCCTTCTCCAGCCAGTCCTTGTTCATGCTGTCCTTTGCTTATGTGTCTTCGACGCGCTTACGCGTCTGCGACGGCCACACGAGCCGGGCGCAGCACGCGTCCCGCGTGGCGGTAGCCGCGCTGGTAGACCGATGCGACAACCGGTCCGTCGAGCCCCTCGCGTGTCTCGCTCGTGAGCGCCTCGTGGATGGCGGGATCGAAGGGTTCGTCCGCCTCTCCGTAGGTCTCTAGGCCAAGCCGTGTGCACGTGGCCTCGAGAGCCTCGCCTACCGACTTGAATGCGCCCTCCAGCTCGCCGTGCTCGCGGGCACGCTCGATGTCGTCGAGGATCGGCAGCAGCTCCGTGAGCACGCCCCCGATGGTGACATCACGTGCGGCCTTGCGATCGCGCTCGACGCGCTTGCGGTAGTTGGCGTATTCGGCGTGCACGCGACGAAGGTCGTCGGTGAGCTCGGCGACCTTGGCGTCGGCTGCGGTGAGGTCCGCCTCGATGACGGCCTCTTCCGAGCTGACCCCGGGTGCGGGAGCAGTCGCCTGCTCCCGCACCTCGTAGGTCTCCGGGTCGATGCGACGACGGTCGGTGACGCGCACGCCCTCGTCGTGGCCCTGCGGGTCGGCAGAGCCGCCCCTGACGGGCTGCTCGTGCTCCGACATCACTTCGCCTCGTTGGCCTCGTCGTCGACGATCTCGGCGTCGACCACGTCGTCCTCGGACATGTCTGCGGCCGCATCGGCCGTGGAGTCGCCGCCCGCGGCCTGCTGAGCCGTGGCGTACATGGCAGCGCCGAGCGTCTGGCTCGCCTGTGCGACCTTGTCCGTGGCCGCCTTCATGCCGGGGATGTCGCCCGCCTCGATGGCCTTCTTGAGCTCGTCGAGCGGTCCGTCGACATTGCTCTTGGCATCCGCGGGGATCTTGTCGGCGTTGTCGGCGAGGAACTTCTCGGTCTGGTAGACCAGCGCCTCAGCGGTGTTCTTGACCTCGATGTCCTCGCGGAGCTTCTTGTCAGCCTCGGCGTTGGCCTCGGCCTCGCGCATCATGCGGTCGATCTCCTCCTTGGGCAGCGCGCTGCCACCGGAGATGGTCATCGACTGCTCCTTGCCCGTGGCCATGTCCTTGGCGGACACGTGGACGATGCCGTTGGCGTCGATGTCGAAGGTGACCTCGATCTGCGGCACGCCGCGCGGCGCCGGGGGCAGCCCCGTGAGCTCGAAGGTGCCGAGGCGCTTGTTGTACGCCGCCATCTCGCGCTCGCCCTGGTAGACCTGGATGAGCACGCTGGGCTGATTGTCGTCGGCCGTCGTGAAGACTTCGCTGCGCTTGGTCGGGATGGTCGTGTTGCGCTCGATGAGCTTCGTCATGACACCACCCTTGGTCTCGATGCCGAGGGAGAGCGGGGTGACGTCGAGGAGCAGCACGTCCTTGACCTCGCCCTTGAGCACGCCAGCCTGCAGGGCAGCGCCGATCGCCACGACCTCATCGGGGTTGACGCCCTTGTTGGGGTCCTTGCCGGTGATCTTCTTGACGACCTCAGCCACGGCCGGCATACGGGTCGAGCCGCCGACGAGGACGACCTGGTCGATGTCGCCGACCTTGATGCCCGCGTCCTTGATGACAGCCTCGACCGGGGACTTGGTGCGGTCCAGCAGGTCCGACGTCATCTGCTCGAACTGGGCGCGCGTGAGCGTCTCCTCCAGGTGGAGGGGGCCCTCGGCGCTGGCCGTGATGTAGGGCAGGTTGATCGAGGTCTGCATGGAGCTCGACAGCTCGATCTTCGCCTTCTCTGCAGCCTCGCGCAGACGCTGCATCGCCATCTTGTCCTTGGACAGGTCGACGCCGTGGCCGTTCTTGAAGCCCGTCACGAGCCAGTCGACGATCTTGTCGTCCCAGTCATCGCCACCGAGGTTGTTGTCACCGCTGGTGGCCTTGACCTCGACCACGCCGTCGCCGATCTCCAGCAGGGACACGTCGAAGGTGCCCCCGCCGAGGTCGAAGACGAGGATCGTCTGCTCCTTGTCGCCCTTGTCCAGGCCGTAGGCCAGGGCGGCAGAGGTGGGCTCGTTGATGATGCGCAGGACGTTGAGGCCCGCGATCTCGCCGGCTTCCTTCGTCGCTTGGCGCTGGGAGTCATTGAAGTACGCCGGCACGGTGATGACGGCGTCGGTGACGGTGTCGCCGAGGTAGGCCTCAGCATCGCGCTTGAGCTTCATGAGCACGCGCGCGCTGATCTCCTGCGGGGTGTACGCCTTGCCGTCGATGTCGGTGGTCCAGTTGGTGCCCATGTGGCGCTTGACCGACCGGATCGTGCGATCGACGTTGGTCACCGCCTGGCGCTTGGCTACCTCGCCGACAAGGACTTCGCCGTTCTTGGCGAAGGCCACAACCGACGGGGTCGTGCGGGCGCCCTCGGCGTTGGTGATGACGACGGGGTCTCCGCCTTCAAGGACGGACACGACGGAGTTGGTCGTGCCCAGGTCGATGCCGACTGCTCGGGCCATCAGGTGTTCCTTCTTTCTCGTTGGCTTTCTCGTTGGTTCATGGCTGCTAGGTCTGTGCCGACGAATCCGGGGCCTCTGAGCCCTCATTGGCCGGGCGTGATCCAGATTCGTGCGGACCTCTAGTATGCCGGCTCACTAGATATGAGTCAAATCGACTCATATCGTCTCCGCCCCCGTTTGTCCCTCTAAGCGGGAGAAACGGTCGATGGGGCCCCTCCCGTGGGCAATATCCACCGCCTGTCCCCCTAAGCGGGAGAAACGGGAAAGGGCCGGCCGGAACTCAGCACTTATGGGCGGCGACGACCCCGGTGTGGTCGACCGGGTGGCTTCCGGCGGCCTCGACCTCCTGGATCTGCTGCATGAATGCGTCCAGGTCCACCCTGCGCCCGCCTCTCCACGTGCCCTGGACCTTGACCTGGGTGGCCAGCTTCACGGGGTCGGCCAGGTAGGGGTCCATGGAGAGCTCGACGAGGTCGGCGTACTTGCCGACCGCCAGTGACCCGATCTCGTCGTCACGGTGGAGCATGTACGCCGCGCCAATGGTCTCGGCCTTGAGGGCGTCCTCGATGCTGATGATCTGGTTGGCGCCGTGCACCTGCCCTGTGTCGGTCGTTCGAGTGATGGCCGTCTGGATGTTGAGCAGCGGAATGGGGGGAGTGACCGGGCCGTCGTTGTGAAAGGACAGGTGGGCACCCGCGCGCACAGCGTCACCCCAGCGCATCCACTGCGATCCGATCTCAGGAGCAAACATCGTGCCGTCGAGGAGGTCGCCCCAGTAGATGTACTGGAAGGGGCCGAGCGAGATGGTCACGCCCATAGCGACCGCGCGCTCGAACTGATCACCGCGGCCCGCACCGCAGTGCTCAACGCGCCAACGATGGTCGGTACCCATGAGGTTGTTCTCCGTGAGCGCCTGCTCGTAAGCGTCCAGCACCACATCGAGGCCGACATCGCCATTGACGTGGAAGGCCATCTGCCACCCCATCGGGGCGTACTTCGCCAACAGCGCATCGAGCTCCACGCGCGTGTAATTCATCATCGCCATGCCACCGGGCCCGAGTGGGATCTCCGCCTTCTGCACCGCCGGGGTGTCCAGATACGGGAAGGAGGCTGCGATGCTCCCTACCCACGGCGAGCCATCCGCCCACAGCTTGACGCCCTGCTTGCGCAGCATCGCCGGGTCGGGCGAATCCACCTGTACGCCGGCATCCGAGTCGATCGCCATGTGATAGAGCGACATGCGCACCGGCGAGTCCGGCCGCGTCGTCAGCGCCTCATAGCCCTTGAGCATGTTGGTCGCGTAGGTCATCTCCGACGTCGCGGTGATGCCGAAGCCAGCCATGTACTGCATCCAGCGCGCTGCCGACTCCAGCGGATGCGGCACGGCATCCTTCACGGTGGGCATGACCGCCTCGAGCATCGCCGCGGTCTCGTAGGCGACACCATTGGACGTGCCATCGGCATTGCGGCCGAAGTGCGCACCCGACGGATTCGCGGGTGGCTTGCCGCCCGGCCACTTGTTGAAGGCGATGACCGCGGAGTTGAAGTACGCCACGTGACCGGAGTTGTCGAGCACGACCGCCCGACGCGTGGGGAAGAACGTGTCGAGGTCGACGTTGGTGGGCATCTCGGCCTGCTGGAGCAGGCGGTCCAGCCCCTGGAAGATCACCGGCTGGTCCGGCGGTAGCTCGGCGTTGACCTTGGTCCACAGCGCTTGGACATCGCCGATATTCGGGTACCCCATGTAGGGCGCGATCCAGTAGGACGGCGACTGCGTGATCATCCCGCCGAGCATCGGGTGGCTATGCGCCTCGATGAAGCCCGGCATGAGCACGGTGGTGCCAAGGTCGGTGACCGTAACCCCCGGGGCCGCCGCCTGACACTGGGCCACCGTGCCTACGGCGAGGATCTTGCCGGTCGCGTCGTCGAAGGCGATGGCCTCGGCGCGCGGGTTGGCCTCGTCCATGGTGATGATCGAGTCGGCCTTGAGGATCGTGGCGGTCATCCGCTCTCCCAACGCTGTATGGCGGTCCTAGACGGTGATGGCCGAGACTCCGCCGCTCGTCGCGAAGGCGACCGACCGGGACGTGGTGAAGTCGGTCGTCGCGAGATCGATGGCGAACCACTGCGGGTCGGACATCGTGTTGTAGAGGTAGCGGTTGCCCGTGAGGTTGCTGACCGTCGACCAGATGGTGAGCTCGGGAGTCACGCCGCTCGGGTACGCCGGCTCCATCACCGTGCCCGGCACGATGTCGAAGTTGTGCAGGACGCGGATGCTCTGGAGCTCGGCGTCCTCCGCCGACGCCGGCTGCGGTGCGAAGCGCACGTAGGTGAGGGCTCGGATGAAGCGCGAGGGGGATGTCCCATCTCCTGGGATACCGCGGAAGCCCTGACCCTGCGCAAAGGGAGCGAACTTCGTGCCGTTGATCTCGATGGGGGCGGGATTGTCCGGGCTGAGGCTGAGGTAGTTGGTCACGTTGGTGAGGTGCCAGTCGAGGTACGGCGAATTCGTCGCCACGCGCACGGGGTTGTCCACGATGCGCATGCCATCCGGGTGGAACTCCACAACAGCGCAGGAGTCCTTGTCGTGCAGGATCAGGTGCAGGGGCAGGGGGATCGGGATCTGCTTCGGCTGCACATTGACCACATTGCAGGTGGCCGCTGCAGCCTTGGCTTCGGCGACCGTCGCGCACGTGCCGAGGACGAAGGCGATCATGTCGAGGATCCCGATGTCGGAGCCGTCACCCTTGGGCGCGTAGTACGTCGCGTGCGCGGGCATGTAGAGCAGGTGGGCCGAGAGACCCGCGTTGTTCATGCCGTCGGCGTACCACTGGGGGTTGTCGAACGCCGACATGCCCACGACGCCGTACTTCGCCTGCCAGGTCTTGCCGTTGGGCACGAGGGTGCACTCGCCCTTGAGGTCGCTCGCGGCGACCCCGAGCTGCCAGGGGATCTCGTTGGGGAACTCCATGGTCCGCCCGATGCAGACGGTGCCGTCCTTGGCGGTGGGGTAGGTGAAGTTGGTGCACATGGCGACGGCTCCTTAGTCGTGGTGATGCGCCGAGGATAGGCGGGAGACCCCTCGGTGCTCACGGGAAGTCGAACATTTTCATCGTCGGACACCCGCCGTACCCGCGCCGTCCCCTAGGGTCGCCTCAGCCCGTCTGGGGCGGCTTCGCCGACCCGTCGGGCCACATCGGATGAGAGGTCTCCCATGTCTGCTGCACCACGTCCGGCAAGCGCCTCCGCGCCGCAGGAGAATCCCGTCAAGAAGCCCGCGCTGGCACTGGCGTTCCTCGGCGTCGTCGGGGCCCTGCAGGGATCCGATCCCAACATCGCATCCACGGCACTGGTCGGTGCAGCGCGGGGGCTGGACATGGGCAGCACCTCCCTGGCCGCGAGCGTCTCCACGCTGGCGCTCGCCGCGACCGCGATCTCCACGGGTCTGCTGGCCGACTCCCTCGGGCGCCGCAAGGTGCTGCAGGTCGCACTGCTCGTCACGATCATCGGGGACGTGGTCGTCTTCCTCGCACCCGACACCGCGATCTACCTGCTCGGCCGCGTCATCGCCGGTATCGGGCTGGGTGCCGTCTACGGTGCGGCATTCGCCTACATCCGAGCAGCGGCCAAGCCGGGCAAACTCGCTGCAGCGATGGGCACCTTCACCGCCATACTCATGGTGGCCACGATGGTCTTCACCTTCATCGGCGGCGCGCTCTCATCACTCGAGTGGCGCACGGCGTTCCTGGTCATCCCGGCCGCTTGCGCCATCTGCTTCTTCATCGTGCCGATCCTGCTGCCGAAGGAGCCACGCCTCAAGCTCCCCAGCAAGGACCTGCTCGGCCAGGTGCTCCTGGGAGTGGGCATCATCGCGCTTCTCGGGGGCATCGGCGAACTCGGCAAGAGCCTCACGAGCCCACTTGCGCTGGGAGCCATCGCCGTCGGCCTCATCCTGCTGATCGCGTGGGTCGTCTGGGAGGCGCGCAACGAGAATCGATTCTTCCCCGTGAGTCTGCTCAAGAATCCAGTCTTCCTGGCCGCCATGGTCGCGGGATTCATCTACAACTTCGGCAACTCCATCGTCTTCCTGCAGCTCACCAACCTATGGCAGTACGTCAACGGCCTGAAGACGCTCGAAGTTTCCCTATGGCAACTACCCCTGCTCCTCGCCGGGATCATCGCCGGACTCATCACCGGGCGCCTCATGTCATCGGGCAAGTTGAGGGCGCGCGCCGTCCTCCTCTTGGGCGGCACCGTCACTGCAGTCGGCCTCGTGCTCCTGGCGCTCACGCACACGAGCACATCCTTCTGGCTCTTCTTCCCCGGTGAGTTCCTCGTCGGAGCTGGCGTCGTCATCGCCGCCGTGCCGTACGGCTCCCTCATCCTCCAGGAGGCGCCGGCCAAGTACTTCGGACCCGTATCGAGCTCCCGCCTCACGATCGGGCAGTTCTTCTATGCCCTGGGCTTCGCTGCGTCCACCATCGTCATCGACAAGCTCACCTTCGGTGGCACGACTGCCAAGCTCGAGGCTGCCGGCGTGCCCGCGACCCAGATCGGCACGGGTCTCGACGCTGTCACGACCTACGCCGCACAGAGCACCGCGCCGACGACCTCCCTCGGCAAGGAAGCCCTGGCAGATGCCACCGCGTCGTACGGCGTCGCCTTCGCCACGATGATGTACATCACCGCGGCGCTGGTCCTCGCCGCGGGCATCGTCGGCTACGTCCTGCTCAAGCGGGCGGGCGCCAATGCCGACAAGGGAACCCCGGAGTCGGTGACGCACCCGGCCCCCAGCACGTCATCGGGCTGACGCCGTTCCCGGCGAGGGCTACTGACCGGTAGTAGCCTGCCGCCATGGAGACCCTCGACGTCGTCCGGATCGTGCTCGGGACGGCCATCATCGTGGTGGCGGCGTTCTTCGCCGCCCGGCGCATCCTCTTCCTGCAGGGCATGATCCGATCCGGCCAGCCGGCCGTGGGCCGGACCAGCCACGTGGGCAAGCGGGCCGAGCTCGAGGGCACCCAGGTGCTGGGCCAGAAGAAGCTCCTGCAGTGGGCCATTCCCGGTGTGGCCCACGTCTTCGCCTTCTGGGGCTTCCTCGTCCTCGGCATCACCGTCGTCGAGGCGCTCGGCGAGGTCTACATCGAGAACTTCTGGTTCCCCATCATCGGCACCTGGCCGATCGTTCTCTTCCTCGAGGATCTCTTCGTCATCCTCGTCTTCGTCGGCATCGTGATGTTCGCGATCATCCGACTGCTCAACAACCCCGCCAAGGAGGGGCGCGCGTCGCGCTTCTTCGGCTCACACACCGGAGCGGCGTGGATCGTCCTGCTGATGATCTTCAACGTTCTCTGGACACTCGAGCTCTACCGGGGCGCCAAGCTCGCGCTCTACGGCCAACTACCCGGAGCCTTCTTCTCCAACTGGATCGCGTCGCTCATGGAGCCCCTGGGCGTCTCCACCCTCGAGGTGCTCGAATTCCTCGGCGTCATCCTGCACATCGCGGTGATCCTGGGCTTCCTCCTGATCGTGCTCTACTCCAAGCATCTGCACATCGGCCTCGCTCCGATCAACGTCGCCTTCTCGCGGCTGCCCAACGGCCTCGGACCGCTCCTGCCGATGTACTCCGGCGGTAAGCCGATCGACTTCGAGGACCCGGCCGACGACGCCACCTTCGGCGTCGGGCGCATCGAGGATTTCACGTGGAAGGACACCCTCGACTTCGCCACGTGCACCGAGTGCGGCCGCTGCCAGTCGCAGTGCCCGGCCTGGGCGACGGGCAAGCCGCTCAGCCCCAAGCTCATGATCATGAACCTTCGCGAGGCCTCCTTCGCGAAGGCGCCGTACGTCATGGCCGCGCAGAAGGCCAACGAAGGTGCCAATCCGCCTTTGGGCGAGGTCGATGAAGCCGTGCTCGCGACCATGCCGCAGTCGGTCAAGGACGCGGTCGAGCGTCCCCTCGTGGGTTCGCGCGACGGCATCGAGCACAAGGACACCGACGGGTACGACGCCGCCGGCCATCGCGACCAGTCCGGCCCGGTCATCGACGAGGATGCGCTGTGGTCGTGCACGACCTGCGGCGCGTGCGTCTACCAGTGCCCAGTCGACATCGAGCACATCGACCACTTCATCGACATGCGCCGCTACCAGGTGATGATCGATACGTCGTTCCCCGCTGAGCTCAACGGCATGTTCAAGAACGTCGAGACCAAGGGCAATCCGTGGGGCATGAATGCCACCCAGCGCAATGCGTGGATCGAGGAGGTCGACTTCGACGTCCGTGTCTTCGGCATGGACGGCGAGGAGCAGATCCCCGACGACGTCGAGTACCTCTTCTGGGTCGGCTGCGCGGGCGCCTTCGAGGATCGCGCCAAGGCCACGACCAAGGCGGTCGCCGAACTCCTCACCATCGCCGGGGTCAACTTCATGGTCCTGGGCGAGGGCGAGACCTGCAACGGCGACCCCGCACGCCGCGCGGGCAATGAGTTCCTCTTCCAAATGCAGGCGATGCAGAACGTCGAGGTGCTCAACGAGATCAACGCGAAGAAGATCGTCGTCACCTGCCCGCACTGCCTCAACACCCTCGGCCGCGAGTACCCGCAGGTGGGCGGCAACTACGAGGTGGTGCACCACTCGCAGTTGCTCGCGACATTGGTGCAGGAGGGCCGTCTCACGCCCGTGACTCCCCCGGAGTCCGGCGTGAAGGAGAAGGTCACGTACCACGACCCCTGCTATCTCGGTCGCCACAACAACGTCTACGTCCCGCCGCGCGATCTCATCCAGCGCGTGCCCGGCGTCGAGCTCGTCGAGATGGAGCGTCACGGTCCGACGTCCTTCTGCTGCGGCGCCGGCGGCGCGCGGATGTGGATGGAGGAGAAGCTCGGCACCAAGGTCAACGTCACTCGTGCCGACGAGGCGATCGCGACCGGTGCCGCAAAGGTTGCCGTGGCATGCCCCTTCTGCAGTGTCATGCTCAATGACGCCGTCACTGCACGTCAGCAGGAGGGACAGGCGGAGGGCTTCGGGGTCGTCGATCTCGCGACCCTCATGCTCGACAGCGTGAAGACCAAGGCTTAGGAGGAGTGGCTGTGCAGATGGGACCCGATGACGAGTCGCAGGACGCGCGTCGTCACGAAGAAGACATCAAGCATCATCCTCACGGCCATCAGGCCGAGGAAGAGGCCGACTGACCGACCTCACGCCGCCGCGCTCGTCATGCTGACGGCTCGGCAGCGGCGCTGAGAAGCGCGCCCATGGACGCGCTCACGTCGTCGGCAGCCAGCGCAATGCCGAGGGGGAGCGTTGCTCGGACGCCCACCGGTATCGCCTGGAAACCCCACGCCAGCACCTCGGGTGACACATCGCGCCGGAGCACGCCAGCCTCGGCGAAGCCACGTGCCATATCCGCGCGAGCGTCGTGAGCCGCGCGGATGCGCTCACCCACCTGCGCGCGAAGAGCCGGATCATTGCGCGCCGCGATTCCTACCTGCAGGAGCACTCGCTGGGCTGATGTGTCCCCCGCCGTGTCGATCATGCGGCGTGCGAGGACGGTGGCGGCATCCGACAGGGGGTCGGCGCTCGCCAGGGCCTGCACCAGATCCCACGTCCACGTGTAGCGATCCGGCTGGAGTTGCGCCAGGAGAACGTCCGCGAGGAGCCCGGACTTGCCGTCGTAACGGCGGTAGAGCGCACCCGTCGTCACCCCCGCACCGGCGGCGATATCGCGCGTCGAGGTGCCTGCGGCACCCCGCTCGGCGAGGAGCAGCCGAGCTGCTTCGATGAGCGAGCGCGCGACCTCGTCGCTGCGCTGGGGCGACGGCACCGCGGGGACGTCGATGTCTCGGACGGGAGCCGCCTCGCGAGGAGGTGCTGGGGCGGACGATGAGCAGTCACAGGCATCGACGAACCACTGCACGCGACCCGTCGCGGGTTGCGGTCCGCTGACGCCGACGGCGCCAAGCAGTGCGTCACCGATCGCATAGGTCGCGACGTACCAGGCCATACCGCCAGGGAGGTGCTCCGCAAGACCGTCGTGGAGCGATCTCCACATTTCCGCGGCGACGGGGCTCAGCGCGGAGGTCGTGTGACCCGCGAGCATGATCTCGCCGGCGAGCAGGCCGGTCTGGCGGCCCGCGTCGAGCGCCCAGTCGATGGCATCCGCGGGTGACGCTGCAGCCGCGAGTTGCTCGACGATGTGGGGAGCGATGCGCTCCTGCCCGACGTCGGCGAGGAGGCTCTCGCGATCGGGCCATCGGTTGTAGACGGTTCCGATGGAGAAGTACGCGCGGCGCGCCACGGACTCCATGGCGAAGTCCGCCTGGCCGACGGCGAGGAGCTCATCGACCGCGGCGTCGCGGATCCGTTCGGTGGTCTCGTCCGGATCCCTGCCCCCGGGAGTCACACCGCCAGTGTGCCGCAGGGAAGGGCGGGCGTCAGTCGCCGAGCGGCGTGACGTGGAAGTTGGCGAAGGAACGACTGGGCGTAGGTCCGCGCTGACCCTGGTAGCGCGAGCCGTAGACACTTGATCCGTAGGGGTGCTCCGCCGGAGACGACAGGCGGAAGAGGCACAACTGGCCGATCTTCATCCCCGGCCAGAGCTTGATCGGCAGCGTCGCGACGTTGGACAACTCGAGGGTCACATGCCCGGAGAAGCCCGGATCGATGAAGCCCGCGGTCGAATGCGTGAGCAGTCCGAGGCGACCGAGGGACGACTTGCCCTCGAGTCGTCCAGCGATGTCGTCGGGAAGCGTCACGACCTCGTACGTCGACGCGAGCACGAACTCGCCGGGATGCAGGATGAAGGCCTCGTCGGAGGCGACCTCGACCAACTCGGTCAGGTCGGGCTGCTCCTCCGCCGGGTCGATATGCGGGTAGCGGTGGTTCTCGAAGACGCGGAAGTAGCGGTCGAGACGCACATCGACGCTGGAGGGCTGGATCATGCCCGGGTCGTAGGGGTCCAGGCCCACACGCCCGGCATCGAGTTCGGCCCGCAGATCGCGATCGGAGAGAAGCACGGGGCGAGGCTACCGCCCCGCTAATCGTCCTCGAAGCGGTCGTCCACCTCTCCTGGGATCCGCTCGAAGCCCTCCATCTGCCCCGCGACGTACTCCAGCCGGCCAAGGAGCGAGACCGACTCCAGCACGTCGCCGGTCCCCTGCCGGGCGAGGCGATCGGCGAGGTCGCGCAGGCGCGCGTCCAGGATCCGGCCGAGGCCGACCATCGCCGCGGGATCAGTGCACCCGACGGGCATGCCGGCGGCTCCCAGGGCGGTGCGCCCCAGCGTCGCGAGCTCCTGCAGGAGGTCGACCAGGGTCGACTTATCGAGGGCTGGTGTGTTGTCAGCACGGTCGTAGTCCTTGTTGACGGCACCGGCGATCCCGCGCACGTGGATCGCGATGCTGCGCAGCCGACGCAGGCGCAGAGCATCATCATCGAGCTCAGACCGCACCCGCCTGCCGCGTGGATTGAGAGCTGCTGTCTGCGCGAGCGAGACCAGTTCGTCCGCTGCCTTCTCACCGTAACTGCGCAGTTCCCGGCTGCGCGGCACGAAGCCATGGAGTACGTCGATCCCCAGATGCTGCTGCGTCGCGCGGAGCTCGGTGGCCATGTCATCGAGGAGGTCGATGATCCGGTCCCGGTAGTCCTGCAGGCGGGCCTCGAACCGCTCAGGCTTCGGCCGCGGCGGCGGGAGGTACATCGCGAGGACGCCGATCGCGCCGCCGATCGCGACATCGAGGACACGCCATCCCGCCTGCTCCCAGGTCGCTTGGCCCAGGGCGAAGACGAAGAGCACGGCCGTCGGGATCTGGAACTGTCCGCCGAGCGATAGAGGCAGCCTGCTCGCGACGATGAGGGAGACGAGCACAGCGATGAGCACCGACCACCAGGTGACCCCGGCCCAGCTCACCCACAGGGTCGCGGCGAGGACGCCCAGTCCTGTGCTGAGGACCCGCTGCAGCGAAAGGCCGATGGTGCTCCATGGCGATGTGGAGATGACGAGCAGCGTGGTGAGCGGAGCGAAGATGCCGAAGTTGCTGGGCGAGACCCAGTAGCCGACAGCCCATGACACCGTGACGGCGATGGCGATGCGGGCGATCTGCGTGGGCGATCGGAACGACGCGGGGCGCTCACGGAGCACGTCGGCGACGGAGAGGTCGGGCAGTGCGTCCCGCCCATCGTCCGGTCGCTCCTGCCTCCCCGCCACAGCGCCACCCTAGGGGCCGGCGCGTCGCTAGGGTGCCTGCGTGGCGCTGCTCATCGACGATCCGGGCCACGTCGGCCTGCGGCGCGGCGTACGCACGGCCGTCGGGACCACCGTGGCCATGGCGCTGACCATCACGCTTCTTCCCGGTACTCCGGCCACGGTGCTCGCCGCCTTCGGATCCATGGCGCTCCTGGGGACGGCGGACTTCGGCGGCGGCATGCGCCGTCGCACCGTGTCCCTGCTCGCGACGGGCATCGCGGGCGCAGTCCTGGTTGTCATCGGCGGCCTTGCCGCGCTCAGCGTGCCCTCCATCGTCATCGTGACTTTCCTCGTCACAGGCGGACTGGCATTCCTCGTCGCGCTGCGGGGCTCTTTCGCCAATGCCTCGCCGGCGCTCACGATCGTGTACGTCGCGAGCGCGATGGTGGCGACCTCGGTCGATTCGATCGGCCCGCTCCTCATCGGCTGGGGGATCGCGATCGCGGTGGCGATCCCGGTGACGCTCCTGGTCCTGCCGCGCCGTGACCTCGCACCGGTGCGGACCGCGTGCGTCGCTGCACTCCGAGCGGTCGCCACTCTGATCTCCGACCGATCGCAGGGCAAGCCACTCGATTACGCTGCTGTCACTCGCGCCATCGAGGACCTGCAGGCCGCCTATCTCGGCAATCCCTTCCGGGCGGCAGGTCTTCGCGCCCCCGATCGTGCGCTCCTCGTGCTCGTCGGGCAGGTTGAAGCGCTCCTCACCGCCATCGGCCGCGGCGGCGGATACCTGAAGCCGGTGAGCAGCCTCGCGCGGACGGGGGAACTCGTGCGACAGAGCGCCGAGTGCCTGCACTCCACGGCTGAGGCCCTCGCCATGCGCACGCCCGCTCCCTCCGCAGAGCCGCTCGTCGATCTCTGGCAGGAGCAGTGGGATGGCGCGGTCACTGCCCTGGCTGATTCATCGCTGGGCACACCGTCCGAGCGCGTTGACCTCGTCGACAGGGCCTTCCCCGACCGCGCAATGGCGATCTCGGTGGTCCGGCTCAACATCCTCGTCCGACGCGTGCTCGGCCAACCTTCCGAGCACTTCAATCGGTCCGAGCACACCATCCCGGAGCCCCCGCTCGCGCATCCGTGGCGTGAGCTCGCCGATCAGGTATCCCTGCGATCACCCTGGATGCGACTGGCGTTGCGCACCGGCGTCGGCCTTGCCCTGGCCGCACTCGTCGTAGAGATCATCGGCATCGATCACGGCTTCTGGGTACTGCTCGGTGTCGTCGCGACCCTCCGCATGGACGGCGTCGCCACGCTCAAGACATCGCTGCTCGCGCTTGCGGGGACCTTCGCCGGTGCCCTCATCGGCTACGGCCTCTTGGTGGCCGAGGGCACTCACCCTGCCGCCATGTGGGCGGGCCTGGTGCTCGTCACCTTCCTCGCGGTCTACACCCAGGCGACCACGGCCTACATCATCGGCCAGGCGGCGTTCTCGCTCTTCGTCATCGTCGCCTTCAGCATCGCCAATTGGCCACCCGACCTTGACGTCGCCGTACAGAGGATCGAGGACATTGCCTACGGCGCGGGGATCAGCGTCGCCGTCGCCCTGCTCATGTGGCCTCGCGGTGTCGTCGCCGGACTGCGCGGCAATGTCGCCGATGCGATCCGGCGTGCCAACGATGTGCTGGTCGGCGCTGTCACCGATCTGGTGAACGGCGGGCAGCGGGTCACATCACGCGAGCTCCTTGAGTCCTCCGCTTCGTTCAGCAGGTCCGAGGAGGTCGTCGAGGTGTCGCTCGCGTCCAAGCAGGCCGATGCCGTCTCCCGAGCCAACGCCTGGCAGCTCGTCATCGACAATCTGCGCACCCTCACGGTCGGCGGTCATCTGATCGCTGGCTGGTCGAACGATCGGCCACCCGTAAGTGCACTCGTGCCCGCGCTCGGACCACCCCTCCTGGAGGACGCGCATGCCACAACGCTCGCATGGGCGCGCACCGCTGACATGATCGATGACATTGAGCCGGGACCTGCTCCCGCACCGACGGCGTTCATCGACACGGCACGGGCCGTGGCCGCGCAGGTGGACCTGTCACAGGCGCCCGTAGCCGACCGCATCGTAGGTGCAGTGTGGACCCACGGCTGGATCCATATGGCCTACAACGCGGCGATCAGTGCTCAGGTGCCCGTGAATCGCAGGTGAGACTAGAGCGGCAGGTAGCTCACTTCGCTGGTGACGTCATTGACGATGATGTAGCCGACCGAGGCATCGGCCGACACCGCGAAGATCCACTTCCATTCACGATCCAGCCGCGGTGTCAGAGGATCGCGGACACTCGCCGCGTACATCGGGGACACCTCGGAGAACGTGTCCGGGTTGTCAGCCATGTAGTCGATGGCCTTCTTCATCGCCCAGCCGAGGTTGTGCTTGGTGGTGTTGCCCCGCCAGTGATCCTCGAGGATGGGCTGATCCACGAAGGTGCGCTTCACAAGGACACCGGACTGCCAGAAGTAGGAGATGCTCACCATGACGGGCTGGCTGCCGCCATCGTCGAAGACCACGGCAATGCCGACTGTCCACTTCCCGTAGTCGGTGGGCGAGGTGGCACCTGCCACCGACGTCGGTGTGCTGTCCGCTTCAGCGATCGCGATGCGCGAGACCTTCCACGTCGCTGGTACGCCAAACGCTCGTTGGAGGTTCAGGCTGCGCGCGTCCTTGAGCGAGTGAGCCATCATTCCGCGCACATTCGCGGCGCCCACGGACACCTTCTCCACTCGCACGACCGCCTGGGAGGACGCCTCCGCATGTCCCGGCCCCGCCTGAGCGACGGGCAGGCCCATGCTCAAGGCAAGTGCAGCAGCGGTCGCGGTCGCGAGGTAGCGGGGGTTCATCGGCACTCCATCCGTCAGGGCAACAAGCGTGGTCACGGTAGCGCACGATCGCCGGGATCCCATAGCTCTGTGGAGACGGAATCCACGCTGCCCACGGAATGCCGCATGAGCGAGGTGGCATACTTCTGCGACGGAAGGGTCCGGCCGATCTGGGACCGCAGTTGCGCGTCTCAAGGAGACCAGCCCTCACGCGGGTGTAGTTCAATGGCAGAACATCAGCTTCCCAAGCTGACAGCGCGGGTTCGATTCCCGTCACCCGCTCGCGCAGTGAGCGGCTCCCGGAATCGGGAGGAGCGAAGCGACGGATCCCGTCACCCGCTCACGCAGACGACGCGCGCTCCAGCGCCTCAAGCAGTTCGGGGTCGCTCGGCTCGACGAGGACAACACCGTCGGGGAGTACAACGACGGGGATGTTCTTGCGGCCGCTGATCGACTCGGCCTCTGCTGCCGCCTCGGGCTCTGCCACGAGGTCCCGGTAGACGTAGTCGGCCCCCGCGGCATCGAGTGCCCGCTTGGTCCGGGTGCAGTCCGGGCACCAGTCCGCGCCGTACACGGTGATCTCCGCCATGCGGCCAGGCTAGTGGGATGCCCCATATGGACCAGAAGTCCCCGGGACGTGGGACCCTTGGGTTATGACCGCTGTGGACGACTCCCGCGATATCCGGCTGATGATCGACCTCGAGCCGGTCGTCGAGGGTGAGCTCAATCGGCACCTGACCATGCACAAGCCGTGGAACCCCCACGACTACGTGCCGTGGGATGAGGGCCGCAACTTCGCCTTCCTCGGCGGAGAGGACTGGTCCCCCGATCAGCAGCGCTACAGCGACGCCGCCCGGTCGAGTCTCATCGTGAATCTCCTTACCGAGGACAACCTGCCGAGTTACCACCACGAGATCGCGAGCATCTTCGGCCGCGACGGCGCGTGGGGCACCTGGGTCGGCCGCTGGACGGCGGAGGAGAACCGACACAGCGTCGCGATCCGCGACTACCTCGTCGTGACGCGCGCGGTCGACCCGGTCGCGCTCGAGGATGCGCGCATGGTGCACATGACGACGGGCTTCGAGGCCATCCATCCCGGTCTGCTGCACGGCGTTGCCTACGTGTCCTTCCAAGAGTTGGCCACCCGCGTCTCCCACCGCAACACCGGTGCAGCGACAGGCGATCCTCTCGCTGAGCAGCTCTTCCAGCGCATCGCATTGGACGAGAACCTCCACATGCTCTTCTACCGCAACGTCTTCGCGGCGGCCTTCGACCACTCACCTGACGCAGCGATGCGCGCCGTCACCGATACGGTCCGCGACTTCTCCATGCCCGGGCACGGGATCGACGGCTTCACGCGCAAGGCGATGGAGATCGCCGTCGCCGGCATCTACGATCTCACCCAGCACATCGACGAGGTGCTCATGCCGGTGCTGCGCCACTGGCGCGTCTTCGAGCGCGAGGACCTCGGCCCGGACGGCGAGATCGCACGTCAGGAACTCGCCGATTTCATCGAGGGACTGCGCGTGCAGGCCGACCGTTTCGAGAACCGCCGCGAGGCCATGGCCAAGCGCCTGGGCTGGGTCGACTGACGGCCTACTTCCAGCGGAGCGGGGAGTTAGGCCTGCCGCACCCGGTCCGTGAAGAACTCGTTCGACTTCGCGTTGAAGAGCAGTAGCAGCACGATGATGTCGAGCGCGATCGACAGGAAGACGCCGAACATCCAGGTCTCCGTGCCCCAGCTCGTCACGATGAAGACGACGCCCGAGACGATACGGATCGCGAGCAGGATCGTGAGCAGGATACGGGCGACGTTGCTGCCGCGGCCGATCGCGACGGCGAAGATCGCCTGGATGATGGCGATGACGAACATGAGCGCGCCCGCGACGATCACGATCGGCCCAACGCCGCTCGCCCACGACTGAGGCAGGTCGAGGGCCTTGAGTTCCTCGGCCACGCGCGCGGGATCGCTGGCGGCGATGCCGGTGCCGACCAGGATCGTGGCGATCGCACCGACGACGGTCAGGGCGAAGGCGATCCAGATGAGTACGACGACGATGGTGACCTGGCTGGGGCGCTCCTGAACTGAAGACATATGCCCACGGTAGCGGCGT
This sequence comes from Actinomycetota bacterium, assembly GCA_046046455.1. GTDB lineage: Bacteria > Actinomycetota > Actinomycetes > S36-B12 > S36-B12 > Mxb001. The sequence goes on from JBJOJS010000003.1 coordinate 20,273, forward strand.
CAGTCGTCGTCGGCGTACATCCCGGGCTCGGAGTCGCCGACGATTCGCGCGATCTGCGGCACGACGAGGAACCACGTAATCACGTGCGGGATGAGCAGCCAGATCCGCGTCGACCAGAGGACGTCACCGGGCTGCAGCAGCGGACTCGCGCATGAGAGGAGCGCGATAGCCGTGCCGCCCCAGAAGACGATGCGACGCGCGTGGCGCCGGCCGAGCATGATCGCGGCGAGGAGAGCGCCCACGACCGCGGCAAGCAGCGGCGCGAGCAGCATGAGGAACCACGGCACGACCTGCAGGGAGTCCGACCCCGGGCGCATGACCTCGAAGGGAACGCCGAGCAGTCGGCCCACGCCATAGAGGGCCAGGCTGAGCAGCCCCGACCAAGCCCCGGTGACCACCCCGGCGTAGACGAGGTTGGAGGTGTGGGGGACGGCGCTCGCCGGCGGCGGCACGGGGGTGACCGAGTCGGCCCAGGGAGCGCTCACGGGGGCCACCGTATGCCCGAAGGGCGCCCTCGCGTCCCCTTGCGTTGCCTACCGATCAGTAGCATCATGTGGTTACTGGTGGGTAACACCCGTGAGTAACCATCTGCGAGCGCACAGGAGTCGCCATGTCGCACTACCGAGCCAACCTCCGGGACATCGAGTTCAACCTCTTCGAGGTCTTCGGTGCCGCCGATCGGCTGGGCACCGGCCCGTACGCCGAGATGGATCCTGAGACCGCCAAGGAAGCACTGGGCGAGATCGAGCGCCTGGCGACCGGCCCACTCGCCGAGTCGTATCTCTCGTCGGATCGCACTCCGCCGAAGTACGACCCCGCGACGTACTCCGTCGAGATGCCCGAGGACTTCAAGAAGTCCTACCGCGCGCTCATGGACTCCGAGTGGTGGCGCCTTGATCTGCCCGAGCACCTCGGTGGCGCCGGCTCCTCGCCGTCACTGCGCTGGGCAGCGGCCGAGATGTTCCTCGGCTCCAACCCCGCCGCGTTCATGTACATGTCGGGCCCGGGCTTCGCCGCCATCCTCGACCGCATCGGCAACGCCGACCAGAAGCGCTGGGCTGAGTTGATCCTCGAGAAGGAGTGGGGCGCCACCATGGTGCTCACGGAGCCCGACGCCGGCTCCGATGTCGGTGCCGGACGCACCAAGGCGTACGACAACGGCGACGGCACCTGGCGCATCGAGGGCGTGAAGCGCTTCATCACCTCGGCCGAGCACGACATGACCGACAACATCGTCCACCTCGTCCTCGCCCGCCCCGTGGGCGTCGAAGGCGCCGGCGGGCCGGGCACTAAGGGACTCTCCCTCTTCCTCGTGCCCAAGTACCTCGTGGACCTCGAGACCGGCGAGATCGGAGCCCGCAACGGCGCCAACGTCACCAACGTCGAGAAGAAGATGGGCCTGAAGGTCTCCACGACCTGCGAACTCACCTTCGGCGAGAAGGAACCGGCGATCGGCTGGCTCGTCGGCGATGTGCACGACGGCATCGCGCAGATGTTCATGGTCATCGAGTACGCACGCATGATGGTCGGCACCAAGGCCATCGCCCAGCTGTCCGCCGGCTACCTCGCGGCACTCGACTACGCGAAGACGCGGGTGCAGGGCGCCAACCTCCCGCAGATGATGGACAAGACCGCCCCGCGCGTGACGATCATCAACCACCCCGACGTACGGCGCGGTCTCATGCTGCAGAAGTCCTACGTCGAGGGCATGCGCGCGCTCATCCACTACACGGCCATGTGGCAGGACCTCATCATGATGGCCAACGCCGGAGTCGAGGGCATCGACCTCGACATGGCCGAGCGCATGAACGATCTACTCCTCCCCATCGTCAAGGGCGTCGGCTCCGAGCGCTCCTACGAGCTGCTCGCGACCTCGCTGCAGACCTTCGGCGGCTCGGGCTACCTGCAGGACTACCCCGTCGAGCAGTACATCCGCGACGCCAAGATCGACACGCTCTACGAGGGCACCACCGCGATCCAGGGCCTGGACTTCTTCTTCCGCAAGATGGTCCGCGACCAGTTCAAGGCGATCTTCTACCTCGCCTCGCAGATCACCGAAACGGTGAAGGGCGACGCCGGCAATGGCGTACTCGCCGCGGAACGCGAGCTCCTCGGCAAGGCGCTCGAAGACGTGCAGGGGATCATCGCCGCCCTCGGCGGCTGGGCCATGGCCTCGCAGGAGAACCCCGACCAGATCTACAAGGTGGGTCTCAACACGACGCGCCTCCTCATGGCCTCCGGTGACCTCGTCATCGGCTGGCTGCTCCTACGCCAGGCCGAGGTCGCACTCGCCGCGCTCGAGGCTGGCGCCACCGGCAAGGACAAGGACTTCTACGAGGGCAAGGTCGTCACCGCGAAGTGGTTCGCTCAGAACCGCCTCCCGCTCCTCGCAGCGGAGCGCGCTGTTGCCGAAGGCACCGACGACTCGATCATGAGCCTCGCGGAGGAGGCCTTCTAGGAGTTCGTGGCCGAGTCCACACAGACGCGAAGGCCCGTGGCTCGGGGGGAGCCGCGGGCCTTCGCATGTGCAGCGGCGTACCCTCGAATCGTGAAGCGCATCCTCGCCTCTGGAGTCCTCGCTGTTGCCCTACTCGGCAGTGCCGCAGCACTCGCACCGTCGGCAACGGCGCACTCCGAGCTCGTCTCGAGTGACCCCGCCGACGGCGCCAGCCTGGATGCACCCCCCACGACGGTGAGTTTCACCTTCAATGAGGACCTCCTCCCCGATTTCGTCAGCCTCGTGGCGACGAATCCCGCAGGCGTCACCGGTGACCTCCCTGTGGCTTCTGTCGAGGGACCCACCGCCACCGCCGAGTGGCCGGCCAATGCCGAGGGTGGTGAGTGGACGGTCAGCTACCGCGTCGTCTCGCAGGACGGCCACCCCATCGAGGGGGGGATTACCTTCTCGTTCGAGGGTCCGGCACCGACGAGTTCCGGCCCCGCTCCCACATCAGCCGTTCCCACAACAGCCGCTCCGACGACCCCGGCTCCTACGACAGCGGCTCCGACGAGCGCCGCACCATCACCGTCGACGAGCCCCGCCGCCAACACGACCGGTGGCTCATCGGGCGTGCTCATCGCAGCGCTCGCGGTCGGTGCCATCGTCATCGTCGGGGTCGTCGTCGCCCTGGTCGCGCGCCGGCGCACGTAGTGCGAGGCTTGTCGTGGTGACGACATCGACCCGAGCGCCTGAGCGCACACGCAGCCCGAGCCTTCCCCTGCTGGGGATCGGCGCGGCTGCACTCGGTCTTGTCGCCTTGGCGATCGGCCTCGTCGTAGCCGGTGGCTCCTACGAGCCGTCAGCCCCGGGACTCCCGGATCCCGGTCCCGTCGTCGGATGGGGCCTGCCGATGCTGCGCCTCCTCACGCTGCTGGCCGGGGCGCTCACCGTGGGCTGGCTCGTCGGCGCAGCCTTCCTCGACCCGCAGGGCAAGGGCGGTGTCGTATCACCGACCGGGCGACGCGATCTCACTCGTGCGGTCATCACCTCGGGCGTGTGGGCCGTGCTCGCCCTGCTGCAGATGTTCTTCCTGCTGGCCGAGATCCTCGGAGTCGGGCTCGATCGGGCGATGAGTCCCGACATCGCGGCGACATACGCGTGGGATGTGCCGCAGACGCGTGCACTTGCCGTCATGGCGATGCTCGCCGCGATCATCAGCCTGGGTGCACTCTTCACCTCAACCCTCGGTGTCTCCGCCGTGTGGGCGGTGCTTGCCGTTGTCGCGGTGTCGCTGCCGGCCCTCGCAGGTCACGGCTCCGGACTGGGTGACCACGCCCTCGCTCTGAGTTCAGCGATCGCACACGCCGCTGCGGCCACGGTCTGGATCGGGGGCCTCATCGTTCTGGCCTTCCACGGCCTACGCCGCGACGAGGGGTTCGCCACACCAGGTGCCTTGCGCACCACGGCCCAGCGTTTCGGGCTGGCTGCGCTCGTGAGCGTCATCCTGCTCGCGATGACCGGTGCGGCCAACGCCTACACACGGCTCGACACGGTCGATCAGCTCATCACCACCGATTACGGACGCGTCACTTCGGCCAAGATCGTCGTGCTGGTCGTCCTGGTGCTCATCGCCGCCGCGATCCGACGGCGCCTTCTGCCTGCACTCGACACCGATCAGCGGCGCACGACGTTCCTACGGATCCTCGCGCTCGAGATTGCGCTTGTCGTCGTGGCCTTCGGCCTCGGGGTCGCGCTCGCGGTGAGCCCTTACCCGCGCGTGGAGTCACTGCTCCCGACCTACGGCGAATCCCTGCTCGGATACCCCTATCCGGACGCACCCACGGCGGCCGCTGTGATCCTGGGATTCCAGCTTGAGCCGCTCTTCCTGGTGGCCTGCCTGGTGGCAGCAGCGCTCTACGTCGCGGGTGTGATCACCCTGCACGCGCGCGGAGACCGCTGGCCGATCAACCGCACGATCTTCTGGCTGCTGGGCATCTCGCTCGTCATCTGGACGACGAATGCCGGGATCTCGGTCTACGCCCAGGTATCGGTCGGACTCCACATGGTCCAGCACATGACGATGTCGATGCTGGCGCCGATGTTCCTCGTGCTTGGCGGACCCTTCACGCTGGCGCTACGCGCTCTCAGACCGTCGACGACGGGGCGATGGGGCTTGCGCGAATGGATCGTATGGGGGCTGCACTCGCCCGCGGCCAAGGTCGTCACGAATCCGATCTTCGTCTTCAGCATCTTCAGCCTGAGCATGTTCGCGCTCTACTTCACGCCGCTCATGGCATGGCTCATGGGAAGCCACATCGGCCACCTCGCCATGCAGATCCACTTCATCGCCTCCGGCTACCTCTTCGCATGGATCGTCATGGGCGTCGATCCCGTGCCCAAGCCGCTGCCCTACTGGGCCCGCTTCGGGCTCATCCTGCTCATGGTCGGCGTACATGGATTCTTTGCCGTCATCGTCATGATGGGATCCCAACCACTCGCCCAGGACTGGTACGGCATCGTGCGACCCGAGTGGGTCACCGATCCGCTCGCGGATACGAAGTTTGGCGGACAGATCGCTTGGGGGATCAGCGAGATTCCGATGCTCTTCATGATCCTCATGGTCGCGTGGCAGTGGAGTCGGTCCGATGACCGCGAGGCTCGACGCCGAGACCGCCAGGCCGACCGAGACGGCGATGCCGAGTTGACGGCGTACAACGAGCGTCTGGCCGCCCTGGACGAGCGAGCCAAGCGAGGCTCTTGATACCCTGGGGGGTATGCAAATGCGACGCTTCGCCCCCCTCGCCCTGGTAGGCGCCCTCCTCCTCACGTCTGCGCTCGCCGGGTGCAGCGGCAGCACTGAGACAGGCCCCGCACCGACGACGGCTGCCTCGCAGCCGGCTGCACCGGTCCGCGTGGGCGTCCCCGAGTGGATGCAGGCAGCGCAGAGCCCCGGCACCGTCATCATCGACGTGCGGACGCCGGAGGAGTTCAACTCCGGACACCTGCAGGGTGCGCTCAATATCCCCGTCGAGTCGCCCGACTTCGCAAACCAGGTAAGCGCACTCGACCCGACAGCGACGTACGCCATCTACTGCCGCAGCGGCAGGCGCTCAGCCGTTGCCACCGCGGAGATGGGCTCGATGGGTTTCCTGCATCTCTATGACCTCGAGGGTGGATTCGCCGACCTCGAGGCTGCCGGGATGCCCACCGCGTAGCCTGACGGTGTGAGCCGAGTCGCCCTGCTGCAGGTTTCCTCCGACGCCAGCGAGTCCGCACCCGATCGCATCGAGCGCGTGCTCGGCATGCTCAGCGAGACGCTTCCTCAGACGGATATCGCCGTACTCCCCGAACTCTGGATCTCAGGTGCCTTCGACCTCCCCCTTGCCCGCGAGGTAGCGGCCCCGTTGGACTCACCTGTCCTCCAGCGCATCCAGGCCATGGCTGCGCACGCGCACACGTGGGTGCACGCTGGCTCCTACGCCGAGCGACTGCCGGACGGTCGCACGTTCAACACCGCCGTCCTCATCGGCCCGGACGGTGCGATCGTCGCGACGTACCGCAAGCGACACCTCTTCGGCTTCGAGACGGGGGAGCGCACCCTCATCACGGCGGGTGATGCGCTGGTCGTGGCCGAGACGCCACTCGGATCGACCGGCATCGCCACGTGCTACGACCTGCGATTCCCGGAGATGTTTCGCGGCCTCATCGATGCGGGTGCGATGACGTTCCTCCTCTCATCAGGATGGCCTACGCCGCGTATCGAGCACTGGCGGGTGCTCGCTCGCGCTCGCGCGATCGAAGACCTCGCGTGGATGGTCGCCTGCAATGGCGTGGGGAGTCACGCAGACATCACACTGGGCGGTCACTCGATCGTCGTGGACCCGCAGGGCACGGTGATCGCGGAGGCAGGCGATGAGGAGACCGTGCTCTTCGCCGACATCGAGCCGGGCCGAGCACAGGAGTGGCGCACTGCCTTCCCTGTGCTCGGCGACCGGCGTGATGTCACTGTGTCGTGATCTGGAACTCGATCTCGTACGTCGCTCCGCCACTCACGCCCTGGATCGCATAGCCGAAGGATCCCTGGCGGTCGAGCTGGAAGTTGAGGTAGTACTGGCCGCTCTTCACCGAGGTGAAGATGCCGCTGCCGATGCGCTGGAACGAACCATGGCAGCCCTTGCCCGCGGGGTTGAAGCGCAGAAGCTCCAAGCGCGTGCCGTTGGCCACACCATCGGCTGCATTCCCCTGGACGACGATGTTCTTGCCCGCGGGAATCTTGCCCGTCGGCGCCATCGATGCACTGCCACCGGACCAGTAGCTGAGGTTGGGCTTCACTGTGAAGCCGCACTTCGACAGCGACGACGGGCTCATCCGCGGCGTCACATCTGCCGCGTGAGCGAGCGGTGCGGCGATGAATCCTGCGGTGGCGAGGACGGCGGCGGATGCCAGGGCGATCGTGCGCATGAATATCCCTTCCTTGACGCGACCCGATGCCGCGTCTGCCTATGACCCTAGGCAGCAAAGCGTGCGCGTCGTGCGTGCGACGCGCTCAGATCATGATGCGGAAGTGATCGAGCGTGCGTGCCGCGAGCTCCGGGTCACCGGACATGCTCACCTGTTCGCGCCAGGGTAGTGGCTCCCCGCGTCCGCACGAGAGGGCGAGAAACGCTGGCCACGACATCGCCAGGGTGACCGTGGCCGCATCCGCCTGGTCCAGCAGATCGTCCCCGACGATGCGCGCACGCCCGTCATCGCCGACGGCGACGATCGCACCGCCCTCGATGCCAGGTCCGGTGACGTGCACGTCGAGCACCTGCCCCGGCTGCGCGCCAGCGAGCTTCGCCCACACCTTGCCCAGACCGGGAAGCAGCTGCGCCGCCGTGGCTTGAGCGCCCAGGGAGTCGAGATGTCCGGGGCGGCCGAGGGCGTCGCGGATGTCCTGTTCGTGCACCCACGTGTCGAGGGTGCGCATGCGCAGCACGCGCCCGAGGGGCGCAGGGCCGAGCGGACCCACCACCTCCAGGGTCGCGTCACGTGAACCGCCCTCGAGCTCCGCCGTACGTCGTGCGATGCGATCAGCCAGCTCGATGAGCACGGCCTCGCGAGTCCAGGACCGTCGGAGGTCAACCGGGATCTCGGTGATCCTGCCGAAGTCACTGACCACATGCGGGAGCGCGGACCAATCGGGCTCGTGCGGCGAATCGAACTCGCCGATGAGCAGGCCCTCGATCCATCCAACATGGGCGACGATGTCTCCCACGCTCCAGCCGGGCAGCTCCGTGGACGCATCCCACTCTGCCTGCGACAGCGGTGTGACGAGGTCGAGGAAGTCTGCCGAGGCCGATCGCCACGCGGCGAAGAGATCGTCGAATCCAGCGTCGTCAGGCAGGGGTGCGGCCATGACGTGAGGTTAGTCCAGCGGCTACAGCGGCGGCTGATGCAGGTACGCCGCGACATCGGCGAGGAATGCCGACCCCGACGCGCCGTCGACCACACGGTGATCGAAGGCGAGCGAGAGCTGCATCACCGGTCGCACGGCGAGGGCTCCGTCGATGGCCCAGGGCCGGTCCACGATGCGCCCCGTCGCCAGGATCGCCGCCTCGCCAGGATTGAGAATGGGTGTCCCCCCGTCGACCCCGAACACGCCGATGTTGGTGATGGTGATGGTGCCCTCGACCGAGTCAGCCGGGGTCAGTTGTCCGGAACGCGCGCGCCCGGTCACATCGGTAAGGGCCCGCGCCAGACCGGAGAGCGACAGCGAGCCTGCGTCACGGACGTTGGGGACGACAAGGCCTCGCGGACTCGCCACCGCCAGGCCGAGATTGACGAAGGGGTAGATCTCGATCTCCGCCGATCCATCAGGGAGGTCGATCCAGGATGAGTTGACGATCGGGGTGCGGCGCACCGCATGGATGACGGCGGCCGCCGCAACCGTGAGCATGGTGACGCGGACATCGGCGAACTCCGGGTCCTGCCGCAGTCGCCGCACGAGGGCCATCGTCGCGCTCACGTCGACGTCCACCCACTCGGTCACATGCGGTGCGGTAGCCATGGATCGCACCATCGCCTGGGCCATCTGGCGCTGCACGCTGCGCACAGGGACTCGCTCCCCGCGCACCGGTCGCACCACGACGCTTTCACCCCCGAATCGGTCGCCAGATTGCGGGTTTCTTGTCGATATGGCCGCCGATTGCGGGGTGAAAGCACCCGAGGTGGCGCGGCGTACGTCGTCGCGCGTGATGTCACCGTGCGGGCCGGTCGGCGTGACGCACGCGAGATCAACGCCGAGTGAGCGGGCGAGAGCGCGCACGGGTGGCTTGGCCATCGGTCGGCCCACGGACTGCACGGGCCCGTTCTCCGGCACGGCATCAGGGACGGGTGCCTTCGCGCCGCGCAGCCTGCGGCGTCGACCCTGCTCATGACCGACTCCGTAGCCGACGAGGACGGGCTCGCGGTCGCTCACCTCCACCGCGAGGATCGGTGTGCCGACAGGCACCACCGCACCGGGCTCCACGAGCAGCGCAGTGACGCGACCGGTGAAGGGCGACGGCAACTCGACGACGGCCTTGGCCGTCTCGATGTCGACGATCGGCTGGTTGACGGCGATGTCATCGCCGACGCCGATGCGCCAGCCGACGATCTCCGCCTCGGTGAGCCCCTCGCCGACGTCGGGGAGGGTGAACTCGCGCACGCTCATGTGGCCGTCACCCGATCGATGGCATCGAGGACGCGGTCGATGTCGGGCAGGTAGTGCCGCTCGTACCGGTTGGGTGGATAGGGGATGTAGGCACCGCCGACGCGCTCCACGGGTGCCTCGAGGTGGAAGAAGCATCGCCGCGTGACCTCCGCTGCCACCTCGGCGCCTATACCGAGGACGACGGGTGCTTCATGTACGACGATGCAGCAACCCGTCCCCTGCACATCGGCGAAGACGGGGTCCAGGTCGAGGGGCGACAGGGAGCGCAGGTCGATCACGGAGCACTCCACGCCGTCTTCGGCTGCGGCCTCCGCGGCCTCCAGGCAGGTGCGCACCATGGGGCCGTAGGCCACGAGCGTGACGTCCGAGCCGCGTCGCAGCACGCGCGAGGACCATGGATTGCCACTGATGGGTGAGACCTCATCGACCTCGGCGCGATCCCAGTAGCGACGTTTGGGCTCGAAGTAGATCACCGGGTCGTCGCTTGCAATGGCCTGCTGGATCGTGACGTAGGCGTCTGCCGCATCGGCGGGCGTGAGCACGCGCAGTCCGGGCGTGTGCGCGAAGTACGCCTCGGGTGACTCGCTGTGGTGCTCTACTGCGCCGATTCCACCGCCGTAGGGGATGCGGATGACAAGGGGCATGGCCGTGATGCCGCCGGAGCGGTAGTGGTGCTTTGCCACCATCGTCACGATCTGATCGAAGGCCGGGAAGACGAATCCGTCGAACTGGATCTCCAGCACCGGGCGATATCCGCGCATCGCCAGGCCTACGGCGGTGCCGACGATTCCGCTCTCCGCGAGGGGTGAATCGATGACGCGGTCCTCGCCGAAATCCTTCTGTAGTCCGTCGGTCACTCGGAAGACACCGCCGAGCGGTCCGATGTCCTCGCCCATGAGCAGGACCTTGGGATCGTTCTCGAGCGCGCGTCGCAGACCCGCGTTGAGCGCCTGCACCATCGTCATGGAGGTCATGACCCCTCCACCGTGGCGAGGTAGTCCGCCATGGCCGCGCGGTCAGCCGTCACGCGCGGGTGCGGCTCGGCGTACACGTGGTCGAACATTCCGAGCGGGTCCGGGTCGGCCATGCCGCGGATCGCCTCGCGCAGTCGCTCGCCCAGAGCATCGGCCTCGGCGTCGACCGCCGCGACGAAGTCCGCGTCGAGCGCACCGACCTGCTCCATATGTCGACGTAGCCGGTCCAGCGGGTCCAGGGAAGCCCAGTGATCGAGCTCCGCCTCGTCGCGGTAGCGCGTCGGATCGTCCGAGGTGGTGTGCGGTCCGCGGCGATAGGTCACTGCCTCGATGAACGCCGGGCCACCACCCTCGCGCGCGCGATCGAGCACGGCTCGCGTGACGGCAAGGCTTGCAAGCACGTCATTGCCATCGACGCGGACCGAGGGAATGCCGTATCCCGCAGCGCGCATCGCGAGCGGCGCACGGGTCTGGCGGGTGACGGGCACGGAAATGGCCCACTGGTTGTTCTGCACGAGGAAGACGACGGGGGCGTGGAAGGCTGCGGCGAACACCATCGCCTCGTGGACGTCGCCCGTGCTCGTCGCACCATCGCCGAAGCAGGACAGCACCGCCTCATCGGCACCATCGCGCTGGATGCCCATGGCGTAGCCGACGGAGTGAAGTGCGTGGGACCCGATGACGATGGTGAAGATCCCGAGTCCGACACGTCGGGGGTCCCAGCTGGCATGAGTCGTGCCGCGATAGAGGTGGAGCAACTCAACAGGATCCACTCCGCGCACGTGGAAGATCCCGACCTCTCGATACGTCGTGAATCCGTAGTCCGTGGGACGCATGGCATGGGCGGCGCCGATCTGCACACCCTCCTGGCCGAGGACCGGGCACCACAGGCCGAGCTCGCCCGTGCGCTGGAGTGCGGTGGACTCCACGTCGGTGCGCCGCGTAAGGACGATGTCGCGATAAAGGCGGCGCAGCAGATCATCGGTGACGTCGAGCGGGTAGTCAGGATGCTCCTGGAGCAGGCCTTCCGGCGTCAGCAATCGGATGACGTCATCGGTCATGGTGTGGACCCCTTCGTCGTGGGCCTCGTGAGCCCCATCACATCCAAGCACCGGTGGCACTAGACGGGAAGGACTCCTCGCCCAACTTTGTCGAGGCCGTCTGTGCGGATGTCACACTGAGCCCATGACGATCCGCGTGTTCCTGCTGGATGACCACGAGATCGTGCGTCGGGGACTCGCCGACCTTATCGGGCTCGAGGATGACCTTGAGGTGGTCGGTGAGGCGGGAAGTGCCGCCGAGGCGTTCGCTCGCATCCCTGCGACGCGTCCCGATGTCGCCGTCCTCGATGTGCGACTGCCGGACGGCAGCGGTGTCGAGGTGTGCCGCGAGGTGCGCGACACCATGCCGGACACTCGCTGCCTCATGCTCACGTCCTACGCCGATGACGAGGCGCTCTTCAATGCGATCTTGGCTGGCGCATCGGGGTACGCGCTCAAGGAGATCCGGGGCAACGATCTGGTCGATGCCATCCGGCAGGTTGCTGCGGGACGGTCGCTACTCGATCCCGTCGCCACGCAGCGCGTGATGGAGCGACTGCGCAAGGGCGAGGAGCACGACGAGCGCCTCGCCGCTCTCACCGATCAGGAGCGCCGCATCCTCGAGCTCATCGGCGAGGGCCTGACCAACCGCCAGATCGGCGAGCGGATGCACCTCGCGGAGAAGACCGTGAAGAACTACGTGTCGTCCCTACTCGCCAAGATGGGCATGGAGCGCCGGACCCAGGCGGCGGCGTACGTCGCCCGGCGCGACGCCGAGCAGCACCGCTCGGATTAGCCCGCGATCGGCACGCGCCAGGTCAGGCGCGTGCCACCCTCTCCCGGGATCGTCTCGATGGTGCATTCCCCGCCGAGGTCTGCCGCGCGTGCGGACATGTTGGCAAGACCGGAACGCCGACCGGAGTCGCTGACCCCGACTCCGTTGTCCGAAACGATGAGAAGGAGTGACCGCGCATCCGCCTCGATGACGACATCGACCCGGCTTGCTCGCGCGTGCTTCGCAGCATTGGCGAGGGCCTCGCGGAGGACCGCGATGACATGATCGGTCAGGTGCGGCCCCGTCAGCGTGTCCACTGCTCCGACGAATCGCACGGCTGGATCGAAGCCGAGCAATGCGCCCGACTGAGACATCTCCCGCAACACTCGTGCACGCAGTGAGTCGGTCGTGGTGTCCACGGGCTCGTGAAGCGCGAAGATCGTCTGCCGAATTTCACGGATCGTCTCGTCGAGATCATCGACGGCGCGGCTGATCCGATCGCGCACATCCTCCGGCAGATCGGCGTGTCGAGTCACACCCTCGAGCTGCATACCCGTGGCAAAGAGACGTTGGAGTACGAGGTCATGCAGATCGCGGGCGATGCGATCGCGATCCTCGAAGATGGAGAGCCGTTCCCGCTCGAGGCGTGCCTCGGCCAGCACGATGTTGACCGCTGCCTGAGCTACGAAGGACTCGGCCACCGCACGCATGTCGTCATCGAGCACGTCAGCGGGGTTGCTCCACAGCAGGTGCAGGATCCCGAGCGTCCGATCGGGAGTACGCAGCGGGAGCGCGATCATCGCCCCCTCCCAGTCGGGTAGTTCACCATCGCGCACCAAGGTCCCCAGCATCGTGGGGTAGGACGCTCCTGCCTCCATGTCGACCATGCTGACGACGAGGTTGTCCTCGGCGTCGGGCACGGCGATGGCCGCTGCCTGGGCCGATGTCAGCGACCGTGCCGTTGTGGCGATGAGGCGGAGGAGTTCGTCGGTGGTGGCTCCGGTGAGTACGGCGTTGTCAATGCGGGTGATGCCGTCGAGCCAAAGGCCGCGCAAGCGTGTGAACTCGAAGAGACGGGCATTTTCGATCGCGACAGCAGCGGCGGCGGCGAGGGCCGACACGGTGTGCTCATCAGCGGAAGTGAAGTGGTCGCCGGTGCGCTTATCGGTGAGGTAGAGGTTGCCGAAGACGCGACCCCGCACCCGCACGGGTACCCCGAGGAAGGATGCCATGGGGGGATGGCCCGCGGGGAAGCCCGCGGCGGCGGGATGACCCGAGATGTCGTCGATGCGGATCGGCACCGGGTGGTCGATGAGCAGGCCAAGGAGGCCCTGGCCCGTGGGGAGCGTGCCGATCCGGGTCACGGTGGCGTCATCCATGCCGACATGGATGAAGTTGCGCACTCGGCCTTCCGTGCCCAGCACACCGAGGGCGCCGTAGGTCGCGTCGGAGAGTGTCACAGCGGCCTGCACGATCCGCCGCAGTGTGGATGTCAACTCAAGACCTGCTGCGACGGAGACGACGGCCTCGAATAGTCCCTGGTCGCGGTCCGTCGCCATACGTCACATACTGACAGCGTGAAAGCTGCGCGCATCGGTCGGCAGGCGGTCACCTCGGCGGCCGTGGCGGTCCTGGCTGCCGCGCTTCTCTCGGCCACGCCTGCGATGGCGCATCAGCCCGTGCGCCTCACCTCGGGTGACCGCACACCCGCTCAGGGTCCGCTGCTCGTCGATGGCACGGTGTCCTTTGCGGTTTATGCCAGCGTCCGCGACGGCGCGTCACGGGGATTCCGCGTGGGGATGAGCCGGGGGCAGCGCCTGGAGATCCAGTTGCTCATACCCGACCGCGCACCGACCAACCGACTGCCGAATGGTGAACTGCCCCTCGTCACGGTGATCGATCCTGGAGGACGGCGTACGACACTCGTGATCGATGAGCGCACAGCGTTCTACGAGCCCTACTCGGGCACGTCGTACCTCTATCTCGCGCGTTACTCACAGGCCGCGCAGGCAGGGACCTACCAGGTCGTCGTGACGGGACGTCACGCCGCCAAGGTGCCCGTCGTCATCGGCGTGGGCTACCGCGAGGTGCCCGGCAGCGTCCGCGAGTGATGGTGCGACGTGCGTCAGATGCCGAGGATCTTGGCCTTGGCGGCCGCGAACTCCTCCTCGGACAGCAGGCCCTTCTCCTTCAGGGCACCGAGACGCTCGATCTCGGCGACGGCGTCCACCTCGGGCTCGGCCGCGGGGGCGGCGGCAGCCTGCTGAGCGGCTTCCTTATCCGCCTGCTTGTCGGCCTGCTTCTGGGCGACGCGACCGCTCACGGCGGTGGCGGTCCCGGCGACAACGGCGGTACGGGCGACGGCGCGGCCAATGCGCGGCATGGGGTCTCCTCAGGTAGGTGGGTCGTTCATGGATACGCGTTGTCTTCCAGACTACGCGTCGCCGTCAAGTCCTGACCCCCGTATGGGCCCTATCCGTCAGGGATACGGGCATCGTTCGGTCAGCGTACGAGGGCGGTGCCCGCCGGGATGCCCTCGATGAGGGCTGCGAGGTCACCGCGCTCCTGCTCCGCGCGCCATCGATCGGCGTACCACCCACCCTGGGCGAGAAGCTCGGCATGGGTGCCCACAGCGCGCACCTGACCCGCGATCAGAACGACGATCCGGTCGACACGGTCGAGTCCGCGCAACCGGTGGGTGATCAGCAGGGTTGATCGTCCGGCGGTCACCGCGAGCAGGTCGTCGGTGAGAGCATCAGCGGTCTGCGGATCGAGGTGCTCGGTCGGCTCGTCGAGGACGAGCAGTCGGCGCTCCGCGAGGAGCAGCCGCGCCAGTGCGAGGCGCTGGCGCTCGCCACCGGAGATCGCCACACCATGTGGACCGAGATCGGTGTCGAGGCCGCGCGGCAGATGCAGAAGCCAACCGGCCAGGCCGACACGGGCGAGCACGGCGCGCACATCATCGTCCGTGGCGCGTGGTGCGCCGAGGTGGAGGTTCTCGCGGACGGTCGTATCGAAGATGTGGGCGTCCTGCGTGAGGAGGCCAATGTCTTCGCGCACCTCATCGCTGCTGAGGTCACGCAGTTGTGTCCCGTCGAGTGCTACCGAGCCGGAGTAGTCCAGGAAGCGCAGCAGCACCATCGCGAGAGTCGACTTGCCGGCACCACTCGGCCCGACGACGGCCACGCGCTCACCGGACGCGACATCCAGGTCGATGCCGCGCAGGATCGGCTCATCGGTCCATGCCGCGATGAGTCTGCGGCACTGCAGCGGCAGCGGCGGGCGTGGCAGAGGCTGCGGGTCACGCGGATCGTGCACGGGATCGGGAGCGTCGAGGACCTCATTGATCCGCTGGGCCGAGCCGCGCACGCGCTGGTAGGCCAAGGCCGACGAGGGCAGCGTGGCGACGACGTCGTACGCCGCGAGGGGCAGAAGCGCCGCCACGGCGAGCCACGCGGGGCCAATCCGACCGTCGACGACCGCGGGTATGGCGGCGACCAGGCAGGCCACGACGGCAGCGCCCTGGAGGGCCGTACTCAGACCGACTCCCAGACCGAGGCCCGCGGACTCCCGACGTGCAACCGAGGTGAGCTCGGCATCACGGCGGTCGATGTCGGCCAGGGCCGCGTCAACGGCTCCGAAGGCCAGCAGGTCTGCCGCGCCATCGAGACTGCTCACCACGCTCGCCGTCAGCGCCCCGCGCGTGGGCGCGAGTCGACGCTCCGCCCGAGACGCGATGCGCGCGACGATCCACGGCACGATGACGAGACCGAGGAAGAGCACGACACCGAGGGCCAGTCCGGCCCCGGGGACGAGCCAGACGAGGAAGGCCACGGTCGCTGCAGACACGAGCGCTGCCTGCACCCAGGGGAGCACGACACGCAGCGGCAGATCGAGAGCTGCATCGACATCGGCGACGAGCCGTGCGAGGAGGTCCCCGCGGCCAAACCGGAGAAGTCCGACCGGCGACAGTCGCTCCAGGCGCTCGTAGATCGTGACGCGCAGATCCGTCAGACTACGGAAGGCTGCGTCGTGTCCCATGAGCCGCTCGAGGTAGCGGAAGACCGACCGGCTCAGCGCGAAGGACCGCACCATCACCGCGGCCACGGAGAGCGACAGCACGGGAGGGAGCTCCGCGGCGTAGGAGATGAGCCACCCGGACGTGCCGAGGAGCGCAACGGTGCTCGCGGAGGCGATGACACCGAAGAGCGCCGCAACGGCAAGACGCCAGCGCTGCGTGCCCATGGCCCGCCACATCGCGCGCATCAGAAGTCCCTTGCCGTGACGGCCGTGCGACTGAGCGAGATGGGCCGCACATCGGGGGACGCTGTTTCGTCGGGTGCGCTTCCGACGTGCACGACGATGTCGGCAGCGTCGACCAGCGCGGGTCGGTGTGCGACGACGATGACGGTGCGTCCGGCGTCGCGTGCTGCCAGGAGCGCGGCGACGACGGCCTCCTCGCTTGCGCCATCGAGCGAGGCCGTCGGTTCATCGAGCAG
This sequence comes from Actinomycetota bacterium, assembly GCA_046046455.1. Classification (GTDB taxonomy): domain Bacteria; phylum Actinomycetota; class Actinomycetes; order S36-B12; family S36-B12; genus Mxb001. The sequence continues at coordinate 36,695 of JBJOJS010000003.1, forward strand.
CAGCACCTGCGGCCCGGTGAGCACAGCCCGAGCGAGCGCGACCCGACGCACCTGTCCGGCACTCAGGTCAGCGGCCGCAGTGTCGAGTCCCTGGGGCAGGAGCTGCACCTCGTGGAGCACCCCGGCATCGGCCAGCGCCCGCTCGACGCGGGTGTCGTCCGCATCCGGTGCACCGAGTCGCACGGCATCGCGGATGGAGGGCCGTCCCCCTCCACGCGGAGCGATGAGGTGCGGGTGCTGAGGCACCCACCCCACCTGCGCACGCCAGCGGGCGAGATCGATATCCGCAAGGTCCTCGTCGTCGAGTCGCACACGCCCCGTCGTCGGCGCCACGAAGCCGAGAAGCACCGACAGCAGTGTCGACTTGCCACCTCCACTGGCCCCGACCAGCGCGACGAGCACGCCGGGTGGCAGGTCCGCCGTAATCGACCCGAGTGCCGGGTGCTCGCGTCCGGCGTAGGTCACTCCGACCACATCGAGATGGATGGTGGGCCGAGCCGGCGGGACTTGCTCGCCGCCCGCCGGCACCTCCTGCTCGAGCAGCGCGAAAACCTCCTCGGCTGCGCCGAGACCTTCCGCTGCCGCATGGAAGTGCTGTCCGACGAGGCGGATGGGCAGGTACGCCTCCGGCGCGAGAACGAGGACGAAGAGGGCGACAGAGAAGCTCACCTGCCCCTCCGCCAGGCGAACACCGACCGTGACCGCGACGAGTGCGACGGACAGGCTCGCGAGGAGCTCGAGAGCGAACGACGACAGGAAGGTGATGCGCAGGACACCCATGGTCGTGGTGCGGTAGCGCTCGCCCATGGTGCGGATCGCCTCGGCCTGACGCTTGGCGCGCCCGAAGATCTTGAGGGTGGGCAGCCCGGCGACAAGGTCGAGGAAGTGCCCCGAGAGTCGGCTGAGCGTCTCCCACTGACGATCGACGCGTGCTCGCGTGTAGAGGCCGATGAGGATCATGAAGATCGGGATGAGGGGCAGGGTCACCGCGATGATGACGGCGCTCAGCGGATCCTGGCCCAGCACGGTCGCGAGCACCGCGAGGGGCACGATGACGGCGAGCACCAGCTGCGGCAGATAGCGAGCGAAGTACGCATCGAGAGCGTCGACGCCTCGGGTGACGAGTGCCGCGACAGCACCGGGGTCGCGGCCTGCGGGGCCGAGGGGTCCGAGGCGCAGGACATGGTCGATGGCCTCGGCCCGTAGCTCGGCCTTCGCCTGCGCTGAGGTGCGGTACGCCGCCGCCTCCGCGATCCACGACATGAGTGCACGAGCAAGGAAGACCGCCGCGAGCGCCACGAGCACACCACCGACGGTTTCGAGGGTCGCTCGTCCCTGCGCGACCTCGACGATCGCCGTAGACAGCAGTCGGGCCTGCGCGATGACCAGTGCAGCGACCACGGCACCCAGGGCGACCGCGAGGATGAGGAACCCGCGCGTACTGCGCGCGTAGCGCAGCAGACGTGGATCCACCGGTCTCATGTCGTCATCCTGCCCGTCGTCGGCATGCTCATAAAGGGGCGGGACGGCGCAGGTCCCCCCGGACGCGCCGTCCCGCCGCTGTGCCCGACGATGGGCGCCCGAGAAGGCTCACCATCGGGTGACGTGGGTTATCCCTGGGCAACTCCGGCGAAGCGATCGTCTGCCCGCCCCGGCTGAGGTTCTGGCGGGATCATCGACGTGCTGATCCGCTTGCGGAAGACCCAGTAGGTCCAGCCCTGGTAGATGAGCACGATCGGCGTCATGATCACCGCGACCCATGTCATCACGGTGAGCGTGTACTCCTGGGAAGACGCGTTATCGACAGTGAGATTGAACGCCGGGTCGATCGAACTCACCATGACATTGGGCCACAGGCCGACGAAGAGCGAGAAGACCGCCAGGGCGATGGTCGTGGACGTGAGGATGAAGGCCCAGCCGTCCCTCCCCCGCCAGGTGGCTGCCAGCGCACCGAGGAAGGCGACCGCGGCCAGCAGCACCATCGGCAGTGTCACGGCGACGCGACCCGAGTAGAGCTGGGCCCACAGGAGCGCCACGACAGCCACGACTGCGGCCACTACACCGACGCGGAGGGCTGCCTTGCGGGCTGCCTCACGCATCTCCCCCTTGGTCTTGAGCGCCAGGAAGATCGCACCGTGGGTGGTGAAGACCAGGAGGGTCATCACGCCGAGCGTGAGAGAGAAGGGGTTGAGCAGGTCGAAGAAGGTCCCCGTGTAGTTGAGCGAGTTGGCCTCGCCCGGGAGGGTCGTGGGGATCGGCTCGATCGGGGATCCCCCGACGACATTGCCGAAGGCGACACCGAAGAGCGTCGCCGGGATGACCGAACCCACGAAGATCGCCGCATCCCATCGCTTGCGCCAGGTCACATCATCACGCTTGCCGCGGTACTCGAACGCAACACCGCGGAGGATGAGCGCGAGCAGGATGGCGAAGAGAGCGAGATAGAAGCCGCTGAACATCGTCGCGTACCAGAGGGGGAATGCGGCGAAGGTCGCGCCGCCTGCGACAAGGAGCCATACCTCGTTGCCGTCCCACACGGGGCCGATGGTGTTGATCATGACGCGGCGTCGGAGTTCGTCCCTACCAAGGAAAGGCAGGAGCACACCCACGCCCTGGTCGAAGCCGTCGAGGATGAAGTAGCCGACCCACAGGACCGCGATGAGTCCGAACCAGATGAGTACGAGAGTGTCGATAGTCATGTCTGCATCCATCCGGTCTAGTAGGCGAAGTAGAGCTCTTGGTCGGCGTCGGACTTCTCCGCCGCGAGAGCATCGGCATAGGGATCCGTCGTCACGTCCTCAGGAGCACCGCGACGGATGTACGTGAGGAGCAACTTCACCTCGATGATGGCGAGGATGAGGTAGATCAGCGTGAAGCCGATCATCGAGATCCACACCTCAGTCGAACTCACCAGCGGCGAGACGGCGTCGGCAGTCTGCTGCTGGCCGAAGACAATCCAGGGCTGACGGCCCATCTCGGTGAAGATCCAGCCGAAGGAGTTGGCCGCGAGCGGGAAGAGCACCATGACCGTGGCGATCCCGGCGTACGCCTTGGAGAGTGCCGAACCCACCTCCGGTCGACGCTGGCGACGGAAGATCCACAGGGACAACAGGGCGAAGAGAGCGGCCAGCATGCCCGTGCCGATCATGAGGCGGAAACCCCAGTAGGTCACCGGCACGTAGGGCACGTAATTGCCCGGACCGTACGTCGCGACGTACTCAGCCTGGAGGTCATTGATGCCCTGCACCTCTCCACCGAAACTGCCCGTCGCGAGGTAGGAGGTGAGACCGGGCACCTCGATCAGGTGGGTCGCCTCGCTACCGGACAGGTCCCCGATGCTGAGGATGGAGAAGGGCACATTGGTGCCGGTCTCGTAGACGGCCTCTGCAGCGGCCATCTTCATGGGCTGCTGCTGGACCATGATCTTGGCGTCCATGTCTCCCGTGACGGCGACGCCGACGGCTGCGAGCAGGATCACGACCGCACTCGCCTTGACCGCGGGACGGAAGACCTCGATTTGCCGACCCTTCATCAACTTGTAGCCCGCGATAGCGGCCACGGCTGTGCCGGCGGTGAGGAACGCCGCGAAGATGGTGTGGAAGAAGGCGATGACCGCGGTGTTCTGGAAGAGCACGTCGGTGATACTGGTGAGCACAGCGCGACCGGTCTCGGGATCGACCACATAGCCGACCGGGTGCTGCATCCAGGCGTTGGCCGCGAGGATGAAGTACGCCGAGATCAGCGTGCCGAAGGCAGCAGCCCAGATGGTGGCCAGGTGAACCTTCTTGGGGAGCCGATCCCAGCCGAAGATCCACAGGCCGAGGAACGTCGACTCGAGGAAGAAGGCAAGGAGGCCTTCCATCGCGAGGGGTGCGCCGAAGACATCTCCGACGAAGCGGCTGTAGACGCTCCAGTTCATACCGAACTGGAACTCCTGCACGATGCCCGTGACTACGCCCATGGCGAAGTTGATGAGGAAGAGCTTGCCGAAGAACTTCGTGAGCTGCAGGTAGCGCGGATTGCCCGTGCGGACCCAGGCGGTCTGGAATCCGGCGACGAAGAATGCTCCGCCGATGGTCAAGGGAACGAAGAGGAAGTGGTAGACGGTCGTGATGCCGAACTGCCACCGGGCGAGGTCGAGGGCTTCCATGACGCCATCGTGTCCCCCGATCGGTCGCCACGTTTCCGGCTTCAGTCCGGATTGGCCAGGACTTTGGTCCCGACTTGTAGAGTCCGGTGGGTCATGGGTTCTGCAACGTCGAAGGTGCGCTCAGGACCTCTGCTCTGGGTCAATCTCATCATCGTCTGGATCGTGTGGGGATCGACGTACATCGGAATCCTCTACGCCACCGAGACGATTCCGCCCTTCCTCGCCATGGGGACCCGCTTCCTCGTCGCCTTCGCCATCATGGCGATCATCACCGGGCTCTTCCGTGGCTGGTCCGCACTGCGCGTGACGCGACGCCAGTGGGCCAGTGCGAGCTTCATGGGTGTCGCCCTGCTGGGCGTCGGCCTCGGCACGGTCGGCCTCGCCCAGGACTACGTCCCCACGGGGGTCATGGCCCTCATCATCGCGTCCACACCACTCACGATCGTGATCTGGCGCGTCATCACCGGTGACCGCCCCGCGCGCCTCACGCTCATCGGTGTCGTCGTCGGTCTCGCGGGAATCGGGTGGATGCTGCTGCCCGGAGGCACGCGCCCCGTGTCGGGCACCGACGGCGATGTCGTCTTCTGGAGCGTGATGATCCTTATCTCCAGCACCATCTGGGCGACGACAAGCTTCTTCTCAGCGCGGCTGCCCAAGCCCGCCGACTCCTTCGCGCTCACGACCTACGAATTGCTCAGCGGAGGGATCGCACTCACCGTGGTGGGCCTCCTCATCGGCGAGCGCATCGACCTTGCCGCGATCAGCGGACGATCCTGGGCCGGGTGGATCTTCCTTGTCACTGCCGGCTCTGTGCTGGCCTTCAGTTCCTTCACCTGGCTCATCAACAATGCGCCGATCTCGCTCGCGTCGACGTACGCCTACGTCAACCCTGCCGTTGCCGTCGTCCTCGGCCTGCTGCTCTACAGCGAGGTGCTCACGAGCGATGTGGTCATCGGGCTCACCGTCGTCCTCGGAGGAGTCATCCTCGTCGTGAGCGGTGAGTCCTTGAGGAAGCGATCCAGGGATCCCGTCCCTGAGACCGAAGTCACCTAGCCGAACACCCGTGATGGTCGATGAACATCCGCGTTCGCCGGACATCAACGCCTCGTGCTGTCACGCTCACAGCGTCATGCACGTCCCGTCCCCCCAATGAGGAGACCCATGAAGACAGCAGTGAAGCGCGCCCTGGGAGTTGGTGGCGCACTCGCGCTGGCCGCCTCGGCAGTGATCGTCCCCGCCACAGCCGCCCAGGCCGATGGCGGTTACTACGGGGCCTGGACCCTGACTGCCTGGAAGCTCGGTAACAAGACAATCGAGTGCCCCGGCAAGCTTCCGCTCCCCCCGCCCGCGCCCTCGATCTCGTGCAAGGGTGGCGAGACGCTCGACCTCAACTCGGACTACACGTACAAGACCACTCTTGACGTCTTCCGTGGGAAATCCGGCAAGGGCGAGTTCGAGGTCATCAAGTTCTCGACGAACAAGTACCACACGATCATCTTCGACTCGTACGACGTGCAGGATGATCCCCGCTCGTACCAGGTGAAGTTCCAGGGCACGACATCTGCGGGCACCCCCAAGAAGATGGTGGTCTTCACCACTGTTGGCAGGCCCGGAGGCGAGGACACCCTCATCAAGATGATCTTCCGTCGCGACGCCGACTAGTCACTACTTCGAAGCCCCGTCAGGTCGATCGACCTGGCGGGGCTTCGTCGTGTCAGATCCCTGCGGAGAGGCCGAAGTCGATCGCCCAGTTGGCACCGGTGATGCCCGCCGATGACGGCTGGGCGAGGAACCACACCACCTCGGCCACCTCAGCTGGCCTGAGGAAACGCGCGCGGTCGCCCTGGGGGTACGCCGCCCGGAGCTTCGCGTAGTACGCCTCGCGATCCCCGCCACCGAAGTCCCGCGCCTGGCCCTCGAGCATCGGGGTCTCGACATCCGCGGGACACACGGCATTGACCCTCACCCCGTGCGGAGCGAGCTCGAGTGCGAGCGCACGCGTGAGGTTGCTGACCCCACCCTTGCTCGCGCTGTAGACCGCGGCACCCGCGTTGCCCTGGATGCCGGCGTCACTGGAGATCATCACGATGTTGCCCGACGTCGTCATGAGATGCGGGATCGCGGCGGAACTCACGAAGTACGCAGCCTTGAGATTGACGCCGACGACGCGGTCCCATTCGGCCTCTGTCGTCTCAGCACTCGGTCCTTCGGTCCACAGGCCGGCGGAGTTGACGACGCAATCGAGGCGGCCGTGCATGGCAGCCGATTGCGCGACCATCTCGCGGATCTGCTCGACGTCGAGGAGATCCGCGGGAATCCATGCACCAATCGGTGCACGCGACTCAGGTCGATCGGTGGCGATCACGTCCCAGCCGCCCGCCTCGAAGCGCTCGCAGATGACCGAGCCGAGGCCACCGGCCGCTCCTGTGACCAGGACGACGCTCACCCGTGCCGCCGAGCGATTGCCTCATCCGTCCAGGTGACTACTCGGTGGCAGCGAAGCACGCGGCCGCTCCACCCCGCTCGAAGTCCGCGGTCGAGCACACGGCAACGTCGGGGTAGTAGTCGCCCATGACGGCTGCGGTCGCCGCAGCGTCGCTGCCGGAGGGGACGTTCTGCACGGCGTTCGCGAATCCCTCACTCGCGAGCATGTTGCGCAACGCCACCATCTCCATGTCCTTGGGCTTGCTCACCGACGTGGGAAGCCAGTTGACCCCTTGAGTCGTCGTCGCATTCCTGGGCCGGCTCTTGGGGGTGGAGATGGCAATCGTGACGTAGCCGTCGGAGTCACGCACCGCGGCATTGTCGGCGACACAGCCATAGGTGGTGCCCTTCTTGGGCTTCGGGTTGGCGACCACCGGGTAGGGCGCGGCGTAGACGTTGTTGCACACCGACCAATACCGCAGCTGGTAGTCGTCGTTGGGCCACGGCACCGGTGTGGTGCCTCCTTCGACATTCCACGGCGTCGTCGGCGCAAGCATCTTGATGACGACAACCTCGCCGGGAGTCGGCGTGAAGAGCATCGAGGCGTACGCATTGGCGTCGTTGGGGAAGAAGCTGTTGGTCGTCGCCGCCGAGGCACGGAAGAAGCCATAAGGCGGCGGGCATCCGCCGGGTTCGGTGGTGCAGGGAGCCGGCTGAGGCGACGGCCATGTGCCGGCCTTGATCTGCTTCATGATGCTGAGGAACTTCGCCGCCTTGCTGATCTTGCCCATCGCAGCCATGCCCTTGCCGCTGCACGCGGGCAACGTCGTGCGATTGCCCTGGGCGTCGACGACGGTCAGCTTGGGCAGGCTCACGTCCGGCGCCCCTCCCTCGGGGAGGTAGACCCTCATCACCAGGAAGCCGAGGTTCGCCGGCGCCTTGCCCTGAGGCTGGGGATTCGGCGGCAGGATCGGGATCGCATTGGCGTCACCGGGATCTACGCCCTCGCGCAGGGTCACGGTGAAGGTCCCACCCGGGGGCGTATCCGGTGCCGAGGTCTCCGCCCAGGGATTGGGTTCCGGTGTGCCCGGAGCCGGCACGATCTCGAAGTCGGTGATCTGCGATGGCGCACCGGTGGCGCTCTCGTAGACACCACCGGCGTTGTTATATGCCGTGAATGCCAGGAAGCGCGTCTCCGGGAAGGTCCCGGCAACCTCGATCGACATGCCCGGCAGCGCCAGATAAGGCGTCGTCCAGTACGTCGCGCTCGTGTCGGGGAAGGCGACGTTCATCGTCTGCGGGGTCGTCTCGAGCCACCACGAGCAGTACGGGAAGACGTCCGCGAGGGGTGGCTTCGGCTTCGCGGAAGGCCCGACCGGCGAGGGAGATGCCTGGGCGACAGGGAGCGAGATGGCCAGGGCTGCGGCCAGGACGGAGACGAGGACGATCGGGAATCGCTTCACGACGCGAAGGTAGCCCATCCGACAAGAGGTTGCTCGCGTCTTGCGGCACCCGTGCCTGGCCGTTCGGAACCCCAGCCCGTTAGCGGGCAGACCTTCCGCAGGGCAGCACGGTGTAGGCCACCGACGGATACTTCAACTTGCCCGAGGAGTACGCCACCGTCACACCCCGCTTCGACCAGGAACGCTTCACCGAAATCCTCGGCTCATAGGCAGACACATCCTTCAGCGCGTCGAACCCGTACGACGTCTGAAGATCACCCGAGGGAACCATCCCCACCGGACACACCAACGACGTCCGCTCCGTCCTACCGGACTTCAGATTGATTCGATCATGGACCTCGACGCCCGTCACTGTCCTCGCACGCACCTGGTACTCCACGCGCTTGCGCTCACCAGACGCAAAGTCACGTCGCGCCTGCTGCACCGCCACCACACGCTCCGCGCGAATCTGCGCGATCCGCTGCTCAGCAGCATCAGCCGTG
>JBJOJS010000030.1:0-38446 GCA_046046455.1 Actinomycetota bacterium
TAGCGAGTTTCGTCGCTACCCCTACGCGGTGGCGGTGGGATTTGAACCCACGGTGGAGTTGCCCCCACACACGCTTTCGAGGCGTGCTCCTTTGGCCGCTCGGACACGCCACCGTCGAAGAGGGTACACACGCCCCGCTACGCCGCAGCGAGGACCAGCCCCCACGCGACGGCCCAGCGGTGACCGAGGACTCCCGCGGCGTCCGCACGACCGGCGACGGTCTGGGGCAGAGCACTCGCGAGGGCATCGAGCAGCTCGTCGTCACCCGCCGGACCGCCCACGAGCACCACCTCTCCCGCAGGCGACCCCAGGCCCGCCATCGCGCGCCGCACGTTGTCGCCGATGACCGCGGTCTTGAGCGCCAGCCGGATGCTCCGCCACTCCGCGGGGGCCAGGCGAGGTGAGAACGGCAGGGAGCCACCGGGACCCGCGCACACCAGCCAGCCCACCGTCCCCGTCGCCGCCGCGCGATCCAGGAAGACGCGGGTGCCGTCCTCCAGGAGAGCTGACGAGGGACTGTCGATACGTCGTGACGGACCTCGCTTCACCCACTCCGCCGCTCCGCGGGAGATGCCGAGCGCGTCGGCGATCGCGACCGTGAGCATGTCGCCGCTGCCGGCTGCGGTGATTCGCCGCGCACGATCGGAGATGTCGATCGTGCCTCCGCCCAGATCGATGACGAGCGCATCCGGTGATGCCATCGGAGTCGAGAGCGCGCCAAGCCGACCCGCCTCGATCTCCGAGGACAGCACCCGCACGTCACCGCCCCAGCGCTCGCGGAAGCCGGAGATGTGGTCGGAGCTCTCCCCCTCCGCGCTCAGCGCCGCGATCACCTGACCGCGGTCGGCCAGGGCGTCCGCCCGCAGTCCCGGCAAGGGCAGCGTGCCGAGATCTACGAGCCACAGGTCATCGACGGCGGCTGTCGAGCCGTCCGGTCGCAGCCACGAGCGGATCTCGCCTACGGTGCTGGGAACGGCGAAGTGCTCGACGTCCGAGTCAGCCCGTGACCTCAGGTCGCTGACCCCGATCGCCGCACTGCGCGCTGCGCGCAGTGCGTCCGCAGCGGATCTCGCGTAGCCGTGCTCGTCGACCGCGAGGTCGAGTTGAGCCGCGAGGCGCAGCGGGTCCGTGACCACGGTGAGTGTGGAATCCTCCGACGCCACCTCGATGCAGATGCGCTCGCATGCCAGCGCACTCTCCGCGTCGACGCAATCGACGACCGGCACCTGCGACCCCAGACGCCGCGAGACAAGTCGTGCCTCGTCACCCGCGAGGAGCACGCCGACGACGTCATGCACGGATGACTGCCACGCGCGCACCTGCTCGACCGTGCGGCGGAAGCCCAGGGGATCAGCAGCGACGACAACCACCGGGTCATCACCCTGATCCGGCGCGGAATCAGCCCGCACCGGACGACCCGTGCCGACGCCGGCTCCGCCGGGCGATGACACGCCGGTGGACAGCAGGACGAGCCTGCCCAAGTCCGCCTCCGTCGCCGCCACGCGCATGCTCATCGACTCCACGGGCCGCTGCGGCGTGAGTACGGCAACATCGACAGGGCGTCCGAGCCTGTGCTCCATGCGCGCAAGGAGCCGCGCCGCCCCCGCACCCGACGCCACCGAACCCTTGACTCCGCGCGTCGGCATGCGGTCCCACAGCAGCGGACGCCCGTCCTCGGCAATGACGATCTCCGTCGTCGAATTGCCGACATCCACTCCCGCGACGAACGTCAACGCGCCAATCCGCGCTCGGCGTACGCCGCGGCCGCCTCGCGTACGAGCGCGGCGTTGGCCGGGGCACCCAGCGACTCCAACTCGTCGGCTAGGGCGTTGAGCTCGGCAACGCTCGATCGGCCGGGCCGCAGTGACTCGTAGATCGCCATCACGCGCTCATCGGGCAACTCGGTGAGCTCGGCGGCACGGCGGAAGTTGGCGGCGAGCTGGGGGTTGCCGTGGCTCTCCGCAATCTGCGCCTGATGCTCGAGTGTCGCCGGATGGATGCGCACGTCCTCCGGCGTGAGCTCCCCGGCGCGCAATGCGTCGAGGGTGATCTCACCGACCGGGCGTCCGGACTTCGCGGTCGGCGTCATGGCGACTCCGCGAGCACGAGCGCCTCGGGCTCCGAGCCAGCCACGCAGAATCCGCGCTCGATAGCGACGAGAGCGACCACGGCCGTGTGGTAGCGCGCCTCGATTGCTTCGTCCGAATACGGGTTGCGCTGCGGCTCCGGGGTCGAGCCCTTGGCGTGGCGTCCGGCGTTGATGCCCATGAGTCGATACGCAGCCCGGTCGAGGGTCGGCGCCACGCTGTAGAGCTCGAGGTTGGCCAGGGGCGTGAGGTCGCGCCGGTGGATGAGGGCCGTGCCCTTAGCCTGAAGGCCGATGCCGATGCCGGAGCCCGACATGCGCGCAGCCGTCAGGCCGATAAGGCCCAGATCGATCGTGTCATTGATCCGCACGATGCGACCGACGCATCCCTCCTCTTCGAGTCCCGCGAGCAGCTCGTCGAGCGCTTCATCGACGGTAAGACCGCACAGCGTCTGCCAGATGGCTCGCCCGGTGGCTGGCGAAACGCCGATCACCACATCGCGCGGATCATGGCTCGCCTGCGCAGGGCCCGCCACGATCAGTCGATCGCTGCGGTGCTCCCCCTGCAGCCGGCGTCGGTCATCGACCGAGCGCTCCTGGCGAATGCGATCGATCTCGGCCTGCCGCTGCGGAGTCGGGGAGTAGCCCGTGCCGGGACCGGCGTAGTCATTGGGGTCGGTGACGAGCGAGAGGACCCGCATGTCCTCGGTGAAGATCGCCGAGGTCTGGAGGTAGTCGCCCTCCACTCGGGCGCGCAGCATGGCGAGCAGACGCTCAGCCTCCTGCTCGTAGCCGCACTCATCGAGCGCGGAGATGACGTCGAGCATCGTGATGCCCGAATCGCGGATGAGCCGAGCGGCGCTCAGCGGCGTCATCAGATCGGCTGAGGGCACATCCTTGGATCCAGCCGCGTCGATCGCCTCTGCCTGCCACTCGGTCGGGAAATCAGCGAGGCCCAGCACTGCATAGACGTCGCGCGTCGCAGCGACGGCCCGCTCGCGAAGCCGGGCGACCTCCGCCTCATCGGCGGTGCGCAGTCCTCCGTCGATCCCCCAGTCGCGCTGCATCGCGAGGTAGTCGTCGATGTCCTCAGCGTTCCACTGGCTCGGTCCGAACATGTTGTCATAGCGCTGGATCGAGCCGAACCCGCTGCAGATGAAGTCGGTGCCGGCGATGAAGATCGGATGCGTGCGCGACGTGCGGCGTACCTCCGACTCGCTCATCAGCGCGTCATTACCGGTGCATGACTCCAGGTTGCGCAGCATCACCATGAGGTTTTCCGCCATCATGCTGCGCACACCGCCCGGCACGGAGCCAGCGACCGACGCGGAATCGATACCGCCGTTCTGCACTCCCTGCGCGCCCATCGCCCGTGCCAGCGCCACGCAGCGGGCTTCGAGGTAGAACATCGAGCGGCCCTCGGCCCCGCCCATGAGTGCCTCCGCACCGCCCCCCGAGGTGACGCGCATCTTGATGCCGCGGCTCGCGTACGCAGAGGTGAGGAACGCCTTGGACCACGGCGTGTCATCGCCGTCAATGAAGATCTGCTCGGTGCCGTAGAGCGACACCGTCTCGGCGTAGGAGACCAGGCCGCGCATACCCATCTCGAGTTCGAGCGCCTCCTCGACCGAGCACTGCACGAGCAGTCCGGGCGAGCCCACCGCGGCACCGATGCTCACGGCGACGGCATTGGATGGCGCGTCGCCGAGCACGGGCACCGTGGTCTCGATCTCACGGAATCCGAACGCCGCTGCGGTCGCCGCATCCGCGGCGAGCAGGAGCGGGTCGTCGGAGCGATTGGTGACGTGCGCTTGATTGCTCGGAGTGCGCCGGGCCCGGCACTTGGTCATCGCCATGACGAGCTCGGCGGGTCGCAGGATCGCCAGGGCTCGCGCGAGTTTGGCCGGCGTCATGCCCGAGGCGAGGCGCACGACCTCATCTCGCGGCACCGAGGGATCGACGCACATCGAGGCGAAGGCCCGGTCATCCATGGTCATGGCCTCCGGCGCGACCTGGAGGTCGAGCCCGTGGTCGGCGATGAAGCGGTCGAGCAGGTCGAAGTCCGCGCGAATACGAGAGTCCATCTCGACGACCACGCCGTCGGACACGACCAGGGATGGCTCGGGATCGCCCGGCGAGTCGTAGGCCAGCAAGCCGAGCGCGGCGTCGGGGACGGCGAAGCCGTCGAGATTGACCCGCTGCGCATCCATGAAGCGGAAGCGGCCGATCCGATCGGTCATGCGCGGGCCTCGGCGTACACCGCAAGGGCCGCCTCGGCGCACGCGCGATCCTGGGCGCCCGTGCCTCCGCTCACACCGACTCCGCCCACCACGCGATCACCATCCCAGAGCGGCAGTCCCCCGGCGAAGGCGATGTAGCGACCGTGGTCGGCCGAGTGCATGCCCACCAGATCACCCCCCGGCGCCACGGCGTCGGCGAGATCATGGGTCGCGACCCGATGGGCGACCGCGGTGTAGGCCTTGTCCGGGGCGAGCACCGGGCCCGCGATCTCCGCACCGTCCATCCGCTCGAAGGCGATGAGGTGCCCGCCCGCGTCGACGATGGCGACCGACACCAGGACATCTTGATCCGCCGCGGCCCGGAGCGCAGCCGCGCACATGCGTCGCGCGAGGGCGAGGTCGACCTCGAATCTGCTCACGCGCGCCATGCAGCCGCCGCCTTCCGCAATCGTCCGTGGAGTCCGTCCATCGCGGTCACTCCCGGGAGAAGCGACTTGGGGATCTTGCACACGACCGTGTAGTTGGTGTCGACGACGTTGGCGATCGGGGTGAGCGAGGCCTGGGACACGAACTGGTAGGAGTCCAGATGACTCATCCCGGTGAGCTCGCTCACCCAGAGCACCATCTGCTGGTGGGCGATGCGGAAGGCGTCTTCCAGGGGACGCGCGGAGCCGGTCGTCATCAGGTGGTCATCGCTCTCCAGCTTGGGCCACTCGGTGGCCACACCCTCGAGGACGTCGAGGATGAAGGTCGTGTCCATGGCGCACTCCACGGCGACCCCGCATGTCTCGCCCTCTCCCTGGCGGGCGTGCCCGTCGCCCAGGCTCATCAGGGCGCCCTCGACATTGACACCGAGATAGCAGGTCACGCCCGCGCGCATCTCCGGCGTATCCATGTTGCCGCCCCAGGATCCCGGGGTCAGTGACGACCGGGCCTCACCGAGCGCAGGCGCGACGCCGACGGTGCCGTGCATCGGGTCGAGGGGGAGAGCTGCGGTGAAGGGGGTGTCCGCAGCCATGTAGCGCACGACGCCGTCTCGCCTGTCGATCTCGTAGATCCAGGTCCGCTCCAGCAGCGCCTCATGAAGCATCGCGGTGACGGGAGTCGCCGTCAGAGCGCCGAAGAACGGCACCGTGCTGCTCACACCCCAGGCCTCGCGCGGGGTAATGGAGACGAAGTGGACGGCCAGCGTGTCCCCCGGGCGTGCGCCCTCGACGTAGAACGGTCCGGACTGCGGGTTGAGCAGCCGTGGGTCGCATACTTCGCTGGCAAGATCGGCGGTCGATCGGACGCGTCCGCCGAAGCAGTCCATCGTCCAGGTGCTGACAAGCGTGCCCGGTCTCACCGAGGCGACCGGGCCGACGCCACCGAAGGTGTAGGTGTACGTCGTCGGATCCGCATCGGGGTCCGGCTCCCAGCGGAATTCCTCGGCCACGCGATCCCTCCCCTCCCGGACATGGCGAGGGGTGCGCCCCCTGACTGGCGCACCCCTCGCAACGAGATCAGACGCGCTCGTGCGCCTCTTCGATCGTGGTGCGACCGATCTCGGCGTAGAGATCGGGACGCTTGGCCCGCACCCAGGCGGCGTAGCCGAAGCCGATGACCAGCAGGCCGATGATGTAGACCGGCATCAGCGTGAAGACCAGGCTGTCCGCGGCAAGACCCGCTGCGAAGTTGCGGTTGGACCACAGCAGCCAGAGGGCGTAGAGCATGCCGAGGGCACCCAGGATCGGACAGAGCAGCGTGGTGATGACGTTGCCCTTGTGCACCTTCTTGACCCAGAAGTAGGAGATCACCGCGAATGATGTGATCGTCTGCACGATGAGGATCATCGCGGTGCCGATGAGTGCCAGGAGTCCGTAGACATTGACGTACGGAATCAGCTCGGGCACGGCCTCGCCCTCGACGTACACGTTGGTGAAGAGTAGGAAGAGGAGGCACAGCACCAGGGTGATGGCGCTCTGCACGAAGGATGCCGTGGCCGGTGATCCATGCTTGGGGTTGACCGACCCGATCGTGCGGCGCAGGAAGCCCGACGCGGTCTCGCGCCCCATCGCGAAGATGTAGCGGGAGGCCGCGTTGTGGAAGGCCATCGCGCACGCGAAGGATCCGACGACGAGCAGGATCTTGTAGGCCAGGACCATGAAGCCGCCGAGATTGGCGTCGACGAGACCTAGCCAGAGATCCACGGGGGCGGTGCCGGCGGAGACCTCGATCGACTTGGCGGCGCCATTGCCGACGACCACCATCCACGACATGAACGTGTAGAACAGGCCCAGGCCGATGACCGCGATCATCGTGGCGATCGGCACATTGCGCTTGGGATTCTTGGACTCCTCGCCGTAGACGGCCGTCGTCTCGAAGCCGACCCACGACCAGAAGGCGAAGAAGATGCCGATGGCGGCGACGCCTGCGGCGACACCGGTGCCGAAGGCGTTCTCCGGCAGGCTCGTGAAGGCATTCTGCGGCGGCACGATCTCACCGAACATGTAGCCGTCCGGGCCGCCCTTGAAGAGCACGCTGAGACCGAGTGCCGCCAGGAGGAGCACCTCGAGCACGAGGGTCACGCCGAGGACACCCGCGGCAAGGGTCACCGAGTAGTACGTAAGGACGGCGATGACGATGATGCCGATGGCCGCGATGATCATCCAGTTGACGTTGATGCCCGCGGGCTTCAGGACGTACTCGGAGGCGAAGTAGGAGAAGCCTCCGATGAGGGACGCCTCGAAGATGATGTACGCCACAGCGGCAATGAGGCCTGATGCCATGCCCCAGAGCTGGCCGAGGCCATGGGAGATGAATCCGTAGAACGCGCCGGCCGTCGTGATGTAGCGCGCCATCGACACGAATCCGACAGCGAAGATCGTCAGGACGATCGTGGCAAAGAGGAATCCGGCAGAGGCGCTGATGCCATTGCCGTAGCCGATCGCGATGGGCACGTTGAAGCTCATGGCCGTGATCGGCGCGGCATTGGCGACCGCCATGAGGAGGACACCGACCAGGCCTACGGCTCCGGCCTTGAGGCGGGCGGAGTCTGCGGGGCTGATCTGGTGGTCTCCCGGCATGGCCGTCGGGCCGGCGGGGTTACTCGACATGTCTCCTCCGGGGGGCTTAAGAGGCTGCGTGACCCACGTCACACGCAGCGCAGTATCCCGATACCCCCGCCCGGGTACAAGGACATTCGGTGTATTCGCTCTCCTCATGGGGGAAAAACTTTGGTCCCCTATTCGGTCTTGATTTGGTATGGCTATTCGGTATGCTGCTCCCGTGACCGAGCCGGCCGCCGCCCCCGAGTACGACTACGGGGTCTTCTCCTTCTCCTCCAAGGCCGAGGTGCTCGACAAGGCCAAGGAGTACTGGAACCCGGGCAAGACCCAGTTCTGGATCGACTCCGGAGTACCCCTCGTCATCGACCGGCGCGAGGAGTACTTCCTCTGGGACATGTCGGGCAAGCGCCTCATCGACCTGCACCTCAACGGGGGCACCTACAACCTCGGCCACCGCAATCCGGAGGTGGTGCAGGCCCTCACGGTCGCCATGCAGCACTTCGATATCGGCAACCACCACTTCCCTGCGCTCGCGCGCACCGCCCTCGCCGAGGCACTGGTGACCTCGGCACCGGCCGGGCTCACCAAGGTGATGTACGGCTCCGGTGGTGGCGAGGCCATCGACATCGCACTCAAGACCGCGCGCCATGCCACCCAGAAGCGCAAGATCGTGTCGATCATCAAGGCGTACCACGGACACACGGGCCTGGCGGTCGGCACCGGTGACGATCGCTTCTCCAAGCTCTTCCTGGCCGACCAGCCCGAGGACTTCCCGCACGTCCCCTTCAACGACCTCGATGCGATGGAGGACGCCCTGCGGGGTCGTGATGTCGCCGCGGTCATCATGGAGACGATCCCCGCGACGTACGGCTTCCCGCTTCCCGACCCCGGATACCTCCACGCGGTCAAGAAGCTGTGCGAGGAGTACGACGCCCTCTACATCGCCGACGAGGTCCAGACCGGCCTCATGCGCACGGGAGAGTTGTGGGGCATCGCCAAGGCGGGGATCCAGCCGGACATCATGGTGACGGGCAAGGGCATCTCCGGCGGCATGTATCCGATCGCCTGCGTCCTCGCACGTGAGGAATGCGCCGGCTGGCTTACCGAAGACGGCTTCGGGCACATCTCCACCTTCGGCGGCGCCGAACTCGGCTGCATCGCCGCCATCAAGGCCCTGGAGATCTGCTCCCGTCCCGAGACCCGCTCGATGGTGCACTACATCGCCGATCGCATCGGCCAGGGACTGCGCGCGATCCAGGCGGAGTATCCCGACTGGTTCGTGGGCATTCGCCAGGACGGCGTGATCCTCGGCCTGGAGTTCGATGATCCGCAAGGCGCGAAGTACGTCATGCGACACCTCTACGACAACGGCGTCTGGGCGATCTTCTCCACGCTCGATCCGCGAGTCCTGCAGTTCAAGCCCGGCATCCTGCTCAAGCCGGAGGTCGTCGACGAGGTCCTCGACCGTGCGGAGGTCGCCATCGGGCGCGCCTACCGCGAGGTCCGCGGCATCAAGGGGGCTCGGCGATGAGCGCCGTCCTCGCCGACATCCCTCTCGAGCCGGCCGGGGTCCCGCGCGGTCGGGCGATGGTCGAGCGGGCTGAGTGGGCCGCGCTCAGCTTCGCGAGCTACGACATCGAGTCCGTACGCCGCATCGCCAAGGCCGCCGCCGAGGCGGGTGAGCAGATCGCCGGGCAACTCGGTGAGGCTGCCGTGGCGGAGACGGGATTCGGGGTTGCCGAGCACAAGAAGCTCAAGAATGTCGCCTGCTCGATCGGCATCTGGAACACCTACGGCGACCACGACTACGTGACCCCGACGGTGCACGCCGAACGCGGCATCGTCGAAGTGCCGCGCCCCGCGGGAGTGGTCCTCGCGCTGACGCCCTCCACGAACCCCGTCGCGACCGTGTACTTCAAGATCATGCTCGCCCTGCTCACGCGCAACGCGATCATCATCAGCCCGCACCCCTTCGCCAAGAAGGTCTGCACCGAGGCCGCGCGCGCCATGGCCGAGGCAGCCGTCGCCGCGGGAGCTCCTGACGGCTGCATCCAGGTGGTCGAGGAGCCGTCGATCCCGCTCATCAACGCCTTGATGACCGATGAGCGCGTCGATGTGATCGTGGCGACCGGGGGCACCCCGATGGTGCGCGCGGCGTATCGCAGCGGCAATCCCGCGATCGGTGTCGGTCCGGGCAATGTCCCCGTGGTCGTCGACGCCACTGCGGATCTCACCGCCGCAGCGCGGAGGATCGTCGCGAGCAAGTCCTTCGACAACTCGATCCTCTGCACCAACGAGTCTGTCCTCATCGTCGAGGAGCGAGCGGCTGATGCACTCGCCGCGGCACTCAAGCGCGAAGGGGCGCACATCCTCGAGGGCGATGAGATCGCGCAGGTCCGCGACCTGATCTTCAGCGGAACGTCGTTCAACACCTCCTGGGTCGGCAAGTCCGCCCGCGAGATCGCCGAGGCAGCCGGGGTCAAGGTGCCCGCCTCCACTCGGATCCTGGTGGCGCCGTTCCCTCTCGTCGTGCCCGAGGAGCCCTTCGCACACGAAAAGCTCTGCCCCGTCCTCGGCATGGTGACCGCCCCCAGCGCCTCACGTGCCATCGACGCCGCGCGCGCCGTACTGCGGATCACCGGCGCTGGACACAGCGCGGCCATCCACAGCGAGGATCCGCCGACGATCATGTCCTTCGCGGCCGCCGTGCCCGTGCTGCGCGTGTCCGTCAACGTCGGCAACAGCCTCGGCAGCGCGGGCATCGAGACCAACCTCGCACCCACGATGACCATCGGCACCGGCTTCTTCGGCCGCTCCTCGGTCGGGGAGAACCTCGAGCCCAAGCACCTGGTCAACATGACGCGCATCGCCTACGCATCCGATGCCACCATGCCCGACTTCGCCGCGCTGGTCCCATGGCACGCCCCCGCGGGCGCCGTCCCGCCGTACCCCCTGGCATCCAACATGGAGGGCGCACCCGTGCTCGCGCGTCCCGCACCGCCCGAGGCGGAGCAGGAACTCCGCGACGAGATCCGACGCCTCGTCATCGAGGAACTACGAGAGATCATCAAGGGCTGACCATGGCTGAGTTGCGATCCTTCATCTTCCTCGACCGGCTGCAGCCGCAGACGATGTGCTACCTCGGGTCGTGGGTGCGCGGTGCGCTCCCACGAGCCGGGTACGCCGCCCAGATCATCGAGGTGGCGCCGGGCCTGGACATCGAGCCGCTCACCGACGTCGCACTGAAGCACGCGGACGTGGGCGCGGGGATCCTCTTCGTCGAGCGCCAATTCGGCTACCTCGAGATCCACGGCCCGACCAGTGCCGTCCGCAGCGCGGCTGGAGCCGTGCTCGACCAGCTCGGCACGAGCGCCGCGGACGCCACAGCGCCGCAGATCCTCGCCTCGCGCGTCGTGCCCAAGATCGACCGGCAGCATGCCTTCCTCATCAACCGCAACAAGGTCGGCTCGATGGCGCTCCCGGGGCAGTCCCTGTTCGTCCTGGAGATGCAGCCGGCGAGCTACGCCATCCTCGCCACCAACGAGGCGGAGAAGGCGGCGCGCATCACCGTGGTCGACTACCGCATGGTCGGCGCCACGGGCCGCGTCTACCTCACCGGCACCGAGTCCGAGGTCCGCGCTGCTGCCGAGGCGGCCGAGGCAGCCCTGCGGGGAGTGGCGTCATGAGCCAGACCCCCGAGGCACTGCGCGCCGTCATCCGCGAGATCGTGCGCGAGGTCATCCGCGAGGTCGTGGTCGAGGAGATGGCGCTGGGCACTCCCGTCCCAAGCACCGCGGTCGAACGCACTCCTACGACCTCCCGCCGTCCGGAGGCCCGGCCCGTGAGCACCTCATCGGAGTCAGTGCACTTCGCGAGTGGAGCACTGACCGAGCGTCACCTGAGGGCCCTCGGCGAGGCACGCGTGATCCGCATCGGCAGGAAGGTCGTCATCACTCCTCTCGCGCGCGACTGGGCTCGCTCGCGGGGCATCGACATCATCCGGATCGACGGCTAGGACCGAGGAAAGGACAAGCCATGCTTCGTGCACGAGTGGTCAAGAGCGTCTGGTCGACCAAGAAGATCGACTCGATCCCCAGCGGGGCCTTCCTCGAGGTCGAGGTGGAGCCCGGCGGCGCGCGTCTCGTGGCCTTCGACGTCCTCGGGTCCGGGGTCGGCGAGGCGGTTCTCGTCACCACCGGTTCTGTCGCAGCCGCATGGCTCCCGGGCGACACGCCCCCTATCGACGCTCTCATCATCGGCTCGATCGATGAGGAGCGGAACTGAGCGAGGCCCACGCCCCGCTCAACCCACCACGAAAGGAACAGCAATGTCCAACTTCGCGATCGGCATGATCGAGACCAAGGGCTACGTGGCTGCTCTCGCCGCTGCCGATGCCATGGTCAAGGCTGCCAACGTCACCATCGTGAGCCGTGAGCAGGTCGGCGATGGCCTTGTCGCCGTGACCATCCAGGGCGATGTCGGTGCGGTCAAGGCGGCGACGGACGCGGGATCCGAGGCGGCTAGCCAGGTCGGCGAGCTCGTGAGCGTGCACGTCATCCCCCGTCCCCACTCCGAGCTGTCGAAGACCTTCGGGGTCTCGGCCAAGTGACCGGGGGCGGTGTGCCCGCCTCTGCAGCACCGGAGCTCCGGGTCTACCTGAAGCTCCTCGACCTGCAGCCTCAGTTCGCGGCGTACCTCGGCACCCCGACGCGAGCGCGCGGCTACCCGCCGTATGCGGGTCAGCATGCGCTCATCGTCGAGGTGGCTCCCGGGCTCGCGATCGAGCGCGTCACCGACCTCGCGCTGAGGTCGGCACCTGCAGCGGAGCCGGGCATTCTCTTCGTCGAGCGTCAGTTCGGCGTGCTCGAGGTCCATGCGGACTCGCTCGAGGAGGTCGAACGCGCGGGTGAGGCGATCCTCGGGGGTCTCGACGCGCGAGCGGAAGATCAGCTGCGGCCCCAGGTCCTCTTCCACGATGTCATCCACGACATCACCGACCAGCACGCCGTGATCCTCAACCGCGTGCGCCAGGCCTCGATGATCCTGCCCGGCCAGAGCCTGCTGGTCTTCGAGATGACCCCCGCGCTCTTCGCCGCCGTGGCGGCCAACGAGGCGGAGAAGGCCGCACCGGAGGTCACGCTGGTCGACGTACAGATGATCGGGGCCGCCGGGCGCGTCTACATGGCCGGAGAGCCCGACGCTGTCGAGCGTGCGCGGGAGGCCATTGCCGCGGCTCTTGCTGCGGTAACCGGCAGGGATCAGTAGCGTCGGGCGGCGTAGAGGAGGCTGCATGACCGATCCCGTGGCATCGTTCGAGGAGTTCGCTTACGCGGCGCTCCCTGCCTACGGCCTGGATGAGGGCACTCGGCTCACCCTGCTCAATGTGTCCGAGAACGGCACCTTCCGGGTGGATACCCCTGACGGTCACGTGTCGGTCCTGCGCATCCACCGCACGGGCTACCACTCGCGCGACGCCATCCTCAGCGAATTGGCCTGGATCTCCGCACTGCGCGACCAGCAGGTGGTCTCGACCCCTGCCTTCATCCCTGCTCTCGATGGCGAGTCCGTGGTCACCGCCCGCACCGAGGATGGGCGCGAGCGGTACGTCGTGCGTTTCACGTGGGTCGAGGGCCAGGAGCCCACGGAGGATCGCCTCGTGCAGGACTTCGAGGAGCTCGGTGCGATCACCGCACGCCTGCACCAGCACGCGAAATCGTGGCAGCGACCCAATACCTTCACCCGATTCGTGTGGGACTACGACACCGCGCTCGGGCCGCAAGGACACTGGGGCCGGTGGCAGGACGGTCTCGGTGTCGGCGTCGAGGAGACCCAGATCCTCGGTCGGTGCTCGGAGCTCATCAGGCAGCGCCTCGATGCCTACGGCAAGGGGCCGGACCGATTCGGCCTCGTCCACGCCGACATGCGACTGGCCAACCTCCTCGTCCATGGGCCATCGGTCAATGTCATCGACTTCGACGACTGCGGCCTGAGCTGGTTCATGTACGACCTGGGCTCTTCACTCTCCTTCATCGAGCACGAGCCCTACGTGCCCGAACTCGTCGACTCCTGGGTCCGCGGCTACCGCACGGTCGCCGCGCTGACACCCGCAGAGGAGGCCGAGCTCCCCACCTTCATCATGTTCCGACGCCTGCTCCTCGTCGCCTGGATCGGCTCCCACGCGGAGACCGAGACCGCCCAGGACATGGGGACCGAGTACGCCGTGACCAGTTGCCGTCTTGCCGATGAGTACCTCTCACGAATGACCTAGGAGGAATCGTGTTCGGATCGATCGCTGGCCGCTCGGCCATCGTGACCGGTGCCACCAAGGGCATCGGCAAGGGAATCGCCGGCGTCCTCGCGGGCGCGGGCGTCAATGTGCTCATCACCGGCCGCAACGAGGAAGACGCGAAGCGCACGGTCGACGAGCTCTCTGCCCTCGGTGGCGGCTCAGTCGCCTACGTCCTGGGCAATGTCGCCGACGCCGCTTCCTGCGCGGAGATGGCCGCAGCTGCCGTCGCTGCGCACGGCAGCATCGACATCCTGTGCGCCAACGCCGGGATCTTCCCCGACTCCAAGCTGGCCTCTATGTCAGTCGCCGACATGGAGCTCGTCCTCGACACCAACATCAAGGGCACGCTGCTCAGCGTGCAGGCATGCATCCCCGAGCTTGCCCGGAGCGGACGTGGTCGCGTCATCCTCACCTCGTCGATCACCGGTCCCATCACCGGATACCCGGGTTGGTCGCACTACGGCGCAAGCAAGGCCGCCCAGTTGGGATTCATGCGCACGGCAGCGATCGAGCTGGCGCCCATGGGCATCACCGTCAATGCCGTCCTGCCGGGCAACGTCATGACCGAGGGTCTCGCCGACCTCGGCGAGGAGTACATCCGATCCATGGAGATGTCGATCCCGCAGCGACGCCTCGGCAGCGTCCAGGACATCGGCAACGCCGCCCTCTTCTTCGCCTCCGATGAGGCGGCCTACATCACCGGCCAGGCCCTCGCTGTCGACGGCGGCCAGATTCTCCCCGAGTCCCTCGCCGCTCTCGAGGCGATGTAGGTCGCGTGACACAGGCTGATATCCCAGCGGCGATGGGGGCCACCGCCGAAGCCACGAAGCTCCACATCGTGGCCATGGTGGAGCGCGGAGCGCTCAAGCCGGGCGAGCGCCTCGGCGCCGAGCGCGATCTCGCCACCTCTCTCGGGGTGAGCCGCTCGACATTGCGCCAGGCGTTGGGGTCCCTCGAGGCCGAGGGGGTTATCCGACGCGTCCCGGGGCGCGGCGGTGGAACCTTCATCGCTCCCACCAAGGTCGACCGTGACCTCTCGCGCATCGTCGGCGTACCCACTCTTCTGCGCGATCAAGGCTTCACCGCGGGGTCACGTGTGGTCAGCGTCGGCGTGACCGTGGCGGGGCCTGACGCCGCGGAAGCCCTGGGGCTGGATCCCGAGGATTTCGTCGTCGATCTCGTCCGCATCCGGCTCGCCGACGGCTCCCCGATCTCGCTGGAGCATGCGCGCTTCCCCGCCGAGCTCGTGCCCGGACTTCCCGAGCAGGATCTCAGCGGCTCGATCTACGAGCTGATCGACTCGGCATACGGGCTGCGGCCCGCAGAGGCGCTCGAGCACATCGAGGTCATCGCCGCGTCGCCACTCGAGGCGTCGATCCTGGCCGTCCCCCTGGGAGCGCCGCTGCTGTCCGTCACGCGGCGTACGCAGGACCAGCAGGGTCGCACCTTCGAGTATTCGCGCGATCTCTTCCGTTCGGATCGGATGCGCATCACCGTGCGGGTGCAGGGAGCGCCATCATCCGAGAGTGCGCGCCTGCGCGGGCGGCGTGTCGAATTGGTCGCACCCCCGGATTAGCGAAGGTGGGCGAAGAACTCCCGGACCACCGCCCCGCACTCCTCCGCAAGGACCCCGCCCACGACCTCGGGTCGATGGGACAGGCGGCGGTCGCGGAGCAGGTCCCAGGCTGAGCCCGCAGCGCCGTAGTCCTCGTTCCAGGCGCCGAACACCACGCGATCGACTCGGGAGAGCTGTGCAGCTCCCGCGCACATCGGGCACGGCTCGAGGGTCACGACGAGGGTGCAACCGACCAGGTGGGTGTCATCGAGGGCGAGCGCGGCCTCGCGCAGGACGACGATCTCCGCGTGGGCAGTGGGATCGGTGAGAGCTTCGCGACGATTCGCCGACGCGGCGAGCACTGTGCCATCGGGACCGAGGACGAGCGCACCCACCGGCACGTCTTCGCCCCCAGCAAGCATCGTCTGCCGCGCCAGCTCCAGAGCACGCCGCATGGCGGCGACGTCGGAGTCTGCATGCCTCATGCGTCAGTCGCGCTCGAGTGCCGCCGCGAGCTGATCGTCGAAGCCGAGGCGTGTCGCGATGGCCACGACCTGCTCGTCGGGGTAGAGGTCGGGGTCATCCAGGATGAGCTCGAGTTCGCTGACCGGCATGCCCATGTCTGCGGCGAAGGTGAAGTCACCGACGGGCTCGACCTCGTCGAGCTCCTCGTCGTCCTCGGGCAACTCCGCTTCGAGCATGTCCGCGACCTCCTCGGCCAGCGGAAACTCCAGGGCCGCGCCGATATCCGAGAGGAGAAGGCGCGCCGCCCCATCCGGCATCATCCGCACGCCGAGGAAGAAGTCCTCGTCCACGACGAGAAAGCCCAGAGCACCACCCTCGGCAATGAGTTGACGCAACGCCGCGAGGAAGGAGTCGAGGGATTCGGTCGCACGCGGAGGAAGGGCCGCGACCGACCAGCGCCCGTCCTCGCGCCAGGCTGCGACGGCATAGCCTGCGTCGTCGTCCATGGCCCGCGCCCCTCTCCCTGCGCCCTAGTGGACGCATGCCCATGGTGTCACGCGGGACCGCCCCCGCGTCGCACCTTCGCCCCGATACGCTGCCCGCGTGCGTACCGTCGTCGTCCAACATCCGCTCGTTGCCCACAAGCTGACCACGCTTCGTGACGAGACCACCGATTCCGCGACTTTCCGGCTGCTCGTCGAAGAGCTCGTCACGCTGCTTGCCTATGAGGCGACCCACCAACTGCGGACGACGCCCGTGACGATCCAGACACCGGTCACCCAGACAACCGGGGTGCACCTCGCGCGTCCGCGCCCACTCGTCGTGCCGATCCTGCGAGCAGGACTCGGCATGCTCGAGGGGATGATGCGCCTTATGCCTACCGCTGAGGTCGGCTTCCTCGGCATGGTGCGCGATGACGACTCACTCATCGCATCGACCTACGCGGATCGCATCCCGCACGATCTCGACGGACGACAGGTCTTCGTGCTCGATCCCATGCTCGCCACCGGTGGCACTCTCGTCACCGCCATCGACCTCCTGCTCGAGCGCGGTGCGAGCGACGTGACGGCGATCGCGCTACTCGCCGCGCCCGAGGGCCTGCGCCACGTGGAGGAGTCCTACGCGGGCAAGCCCGTCGATGTCACCGTCGTCACCGCCGGACTCGATCTGCGCCTCAACGAGAAGGGCTACATCGTGCCCGGCCTCGGTGACGCGGGAGACCGCCTGTACGGCGTGGTCTAGCCACCCCTCCCGTTTCTCCCGCTAAGCGGGAGAAGTAGTTAACGCAGGCCCGATTGCGATCCGTATCGACCGTTTCTCCCGCTAAGCGGGAGAAACGTCAGAGGGCCTTGAGCGAGGTCACGACCTTGGTGAGCGAGTCCTTCGCATCACCGAAGAGCAGTGTCGTCTTGGGGTCATAGAGCAGCTCGTTCTCGATGCCGGCAAAGCCCGGGCGCATCGATCGCTTGAGGAAGACCACCTGCTGGGCGTTGTCGACGTCGAGGATCGGCATGCCGTAGATCGGCGCCGACTGATCTGTGCGCGCGGCAGGATTCACCACGTCGTTGGCGCCCACGACGAGCACGACATCGGTCGAGGTGAAGTCGGGGTTGATCTCCTCCATCTCCTTGAGCTGCTCGTAGGGCACCGAAGCCTCGGCGAGGAGGACGTTCATGTGCCCGGGCATGCGGCCCGCGACGGGATGGATGGCGTAATCGACCTCGATACCGCGCGCGGTGAGCAGGTCGGCGAGCTCGCGCAGTGTCGATTGAGCCTGGGCGACCGCGAGGCCGTAGCCCGGCACGAGGATCACCTTGTTGGCGTAGCCGAGCATGATCGCCACGTCGTTGGGACCTGCCGAGCGCACGGGGCGGTCTTCGCCCGTGCCACCGCCACCCTGTGTCGTGCCCGAGAACGCACCGAACAGTGTCGAGGTGAGGGGTCGACCCATGGCCTTGGCCATCTCCCTCGTCAGCAGCGTGCCCGAAGCACCCACGAGGGTGCCGGCGATGATGAGGAGCACATTGCCGAGGACGTAGCCGGATGCGGCTACCGACAGGCCGGTGAAGGCATTGAGCAGCGAGATGACGATCGGGACGTCGGCGCCACCCACGGGCAGCACGAAGAGGATCCCGAAGATCAGGGAGAGCACGAGGAGGCCGATGACGCCCAGGGTCGACGGCGACACGATGACCCAGACCGCGGTGGCGACGGTGAGCACCGCGATGCCGATCGTGATGAAGCGGCCCGCCGGTATGACGACGGGCCTTGTCGTCATGATCTCCTGCAACTTGAGGTAGGTCACGACCGATCCGCTGGCCGAGACACCGCCGATAAGGACGGTGAGCACGGTCGCGATGAGGAAGAGAAGTCCCTTGCTCGAGCCGAACTCGAGGAACTCCACGAGCGCGACGAGGGCTGCGGCTCCGCCGCCGGCACCGTTGAAGAGCGCCACGAGCTGCGGCATCGCCGTCATCTTGACCTTGCGTGCGGCCACGAGGCCGATCACAGCGCCCGCCACGACGGCGACAACGATGATGATGAGGTTGTTGAGCTCGATGCCGCTGAAAAAGAGGATCACGGTCGCCAGCAGCGCACCGAGTGCACCGAGGAGGGTGCCCATCCGCGCCGACTTAGGCGAGGAGAGACCCTTGAGGGACAGGATGAAGAGGACTGCTGCGACGAGGTAGGCCAGTTGGACCCAGGTGGGAGTCATCACAGTGCTCCCTCGTCCTTGACCTTGGCCTTGGACTTGAACATCTCGAGCATCCGATCGGTGACCGCGAAGCCACCCACGAGGTTGATCGCACCGAGCAGGATGGCGATCACACCGATGATGACCTCGGCTGGCGAGTCGGCCGCCCCCGTCACCGTGATGCCTCCGACGAGGACGATGCCATGGATGGCGTTGGCACCGGACATGAGCGGCGTGTGGAGGATCGTCGAGACCTTCGAGACGACCTCGAAGCCCACGAAGATGCTCAGCACGAAGATCGTGAGGAGCGCTACCCCGTCCATGTCAGGAACCTCCCTGGAGCGCGGCCTGCGCGGCCTCGTTGCGTACGACGCCGTCCAGGACCACGGCGCAACCGTCGATGATCTCGTCGGAGGCGTCGACGACGACCTGCCCGTCCTTGGCGACGAGCGTGAGCAGCGAGTAGACGTTCATGGCGTAGAGCTGCGAGGCGTGCACCGGCATCTCGCTCGGCACATCGCGACCACCCCAGACCGTCACCTCGCCGATCATGACGTCTTCGCCGGGACGCGAGCCCTCGACATTGCCTCCGGTCTCCGCGGCGAGGTCGGCGACGACGGATCCCGGCTTCATGCCCTCGACCATCGATCGGGTGACGAGCAGGGGAGCCTGACGTCCCGGCACTGCGGCGGTCGTGATGAGGACATCGGACTCGGCGACGTAGGGGGCGAGCAGGTCGCGCTGGCGCAGCGCCCGATCCTCGCTCATCTCGCGCGCATATCCGCCGGCTCCCTCGATGACGTCGAGGTCGAGCTGGATGAAGGTCGCCCCCATCGATCGCACCTCGTCGGCGCTCGCAGCGCGGACGTCGTACGCCGAGACTCGAGCACCGAGGCGCTTCGCTGTGGCGATGGCCTGCAGCCCGGCGACGCCGGCACCGAGCACGAGCACACGTGCTGGCTGGATCGTGCCTGCTGCGGTCATGAAGAGCGGGAAGAACCTCGGAAGTCGGTCGGCTGCCACGAGCGCCGCTCGGTAGCCCGAGACGAGTGCCTGAGAGGTGAGGGCATCCATCGACTGCGCGCGAGAGATGCGAGGCACGAGATCGAACGAGAGCCCCGTCGCGCCCGAGTCGTGCAGTCCACGCACGGTGTCGAGATCGATGGCGGGCGAGAGGAAGGACACCGCGACCGCGCCCTTGCCCAGACGCTTCGCCCGGCCGTAGTCGAGGGGTCGGACGGTAGCCACGACGTCTGCCGCAGCGAAAGCATCATCCATGCCCGAGGTCGGCACGACGAGTGCCCCAGCGGCCGCGTAGTCGGCGTCCGGGGCAAAGGCGAGATCGCCAGCACCCGACTCGACGACGACCTCGAATCCCAATTGCGTGAACCTACCCACGACGGAGGGCACCACGGCCACCCGCCGCTCACCCGGGCGCGTCTCCCGGGGCACGAGCAGTCTCATCCCATACCTCCGGGGCGCAGCCTAGGCCAGTAGTGCGGTTGCGGCGCGGCAAAGGCAAGTAGCGTGGCCGCATGCGGGGACCCCGAGCATTCGTCCGCGGGATACGCCGGCCCGAGGCCTTCCACGGCCACGGGGTACGTCGGGGCTTCTTCGAAGGCTGGTACGTGAAGCTCGTGGATCCTCGCCAGGAGGCGCGCTGGGCGATCATCCCCGGGGTCTTCCGTGGACGCGATGGAGACGTCATTACCGACGAGGCATTCGTGCAGGTGCTCGACGGCGCGTCGGGGAGATCGTGGTACCACCGCTACGACGCTGATGAGTTCGTTGCGAGCGGTGCGGAGTTCGATGTGAGGGTAGGGCCGAACCAATTCAACTCCCGGGGTGTGCACCTGGATCTGCCGGGCCTCAAGGGTGACGTCGCCTTCACTACCGACTTCGATCCGTGGCCCGTGACCTGGCGACGACCAGGGATCATGGGTCCCTACGCCTGGGTGCCGCTCATGGAGTGCTACCACGGCGTCGTGTCCTTCGGCCACGGCCTGAGCGGCACGCTCGACGCCGACGGCCGGATCCAGGACCTCACCGGTGGACGCGGCTACATCGAGAAGGACTGGGGCCGCGCCTTCCCTGCCGGCTACGTCTGGATGCACTCCAACCACTTCGTCGATGCGCCAGAGGCGTCGCTCGTCGCGTCGGTCGCGATCATCCCCTGGCTGCGGTCCTCCTTCCGCGGCTTCATCGTGGGGCTTCGCCTCGGCCGCCGCCTGCACTCATGGGCGACGTACAACGGGTCGAAGGAGAGGTCGCTGCACATCGACGACAGCCATGTGCGCTGGAGCCTCGACGGACCCTCCGGACTGCTCGAGCTGAGTGCCGAGCGCGTGCGCGGTGGCCTCCTGCATGCGCCTATCCGCACCCGCATGCACGAGCGGGTGGAGGAGACCCTCGACGCCACCCTCGGCGTACGTCTCACCGATCCCTCGGGTCAGGTCGTGCTCGACACGATCGCGACGAGCGCAGGGCTCGAGGTCCACGGTGACCTCACGCGGCTCCTCGCCGTCGGGACGCGCTGACACGCATCGCACGCGTTCTTTGCCCCGAAAGCGTCACCGGGTGACCCGATGAGCGCACAGAAGAGAGCCGTCCCCTTCAGAAGGGGTCGTCGTCGTCGCGGCGCGCGAGGATCTGCGCGACGACGCGCATCATCATCGCGGCGGAGAGGAAGAGGCCGACGAAACCGATGAGCCGCAGAGGATTAGCCACCGTGTCATTGGCCTCGAGTCCTCCCGCGATGAGCACCAGGCCTGACCCCACGAGCCCGACAACCCCGACCACGGTGAAGAGGATGCGATTGATCCAGTGCTCCACACGGTGGCCGTCGGCGCCGGAGTAGCGATCGATGCGCACGGTGAGCCGGCCGCTACGCGCCTGGAGCGCGAGATCCTCCGTCACCTGGGGCATCGATCGCAGAATGGGCAGCGCGCGCACGAGCTCGCGGGTGAGCTGATCGCGCGGATCGAGCTCCTGGTGGGCGACGATCTCGCCCATGCGCTCCTGGGCTGAGGGGCCCATGCGGAAGTCCGGATCAAGGGCACGCAGCGTGCCGTCGAGGGTGAGGATTGCGCGGGCAAGGATCGTCAGGGAGGGCGGTGCACCTACGCCGTGACGGTCGAGCACGCGGATGATCTCCGAGATCGCCGCCGGGTCGAAGCCGCCGCCCTGCAGCGTCGTGAGCACGACACCCAGATCGAATTCCAGCGACGTGATGTCGATGGTCTCCCCCGCCTGACCCGCGACTCGGCGCACGGCACGTGCGAGCACGGACGGATCGCGCAGGGTGAATCCCAGCGCCATCTGCTGCAGGCCCTCGAGTGTCACCGGATCGATCCAGCCGACGGCACCGAAGTCGATGAACCACAGCGTGCCCTGGGCATCCACGAGCACATTCCCCGGATGCGGATCCGCGTGGTACACGCCGTCCGTGAGTATTTGCGCGAGGAATGAGTCGAGCAGGTTCTTCGCGAGCTGAGACCGGGCTACTCCGCAGGAATCGACCGCGGTCTGATCGGAGACCGACCTGCCCACCACCTCGTCCATCACGAGCACACGCCGAGTCGTCATGTCGGCGTAGATCTCCGGCAGGGCGACACCCTCATCGCCGACCCTGGCTCGGCGCATGGCCGCGTTGTTGGAGGCCTCTCGAGTGAAGTCGAGTTCCTCCGTGATCCCCGAGACCAGCTCACGTGCCAGGCCCACGACTCCGACTCGGCGTGCGGCGGCCGACCGACGCTCGAGATTGCGTGCTCCGCCGATGAGGACCCGGCCGTCGATGGCCACGCTTTCCTCGACATCGGGCCGCTGCACCTTGACGATGACCCGCCTGCCATCGCGCAGGACCGCACGATGGGTCACCCCGATGGATGCCGCGGCGAGAGGCTGCTCGTCGAAACTCGTGAAGATCACGTCGAGGGGTGCGCCGAGCTCGGTCTCGACCACCGATCGCACGACCGCGAAGGGCAGGCCGGGTACGGAGGACCGCAGCTGCGCGAGCTCGTCGGTGATGACGGGAGGAAGGAGGTCGTCTCGGGTGGAGGCGATCTGGCCGAATTTCACGAGCATGCCGCCGGACTCTTCGAGCGTGAGCCGCAGCGCGCGCGCCGTCTCGGGGGAGAGCAGCTCCGATCGCGATGCCAGTCGACGTCCGATCAGACCGTTGCCCCGCGCGATGCGTGCGATCTGGGTCAGGCGACGGGTGACCGCGATCCGCGCCTTGATCGCCCTGATGGGGCGCGGGAAGCGACGGCGCCCCCGACGGGGCCGGAGCATGGCGTCGATGACCAGGCTCGCAACCAGGGCGACGATGAGTGCATATCCCAGCCAGGCCAGAACGAGGAGGAATGTGGCAGTCGAATCGGTCTCGAAATCGATCTCGACATTGCCCTGCACCTGAACGCCGAGCAGGACGAGGCCGCCAAGGAAGCCGATCACGCCTGCGGCCAGGGAGCGAAGGCGACCACGACGGACGTCGAGGATCCGCGCGGAGAGCCACCCCATGAAGAGCGAGGCGACGAAGACGAGGGCCAAGACGAGGATGAGGTCCCAGATGGAGCCCTCGCTCTGAATCACGCCCACATGTTCCCACGGCCCCACTCATGCGGGGGCGGAGTCCTGTGACAGGGCTCACCTTCGCGCGAGCCAGTGCTCGACCCGATGTCACCGCAGGTGATGCTTGATGTCACCGGCACGTCACGTCAGCGCCCTATAAAGGCGGTGGCAACTGCACCACCCGCTCCCACAAGGAGGACTCCGTGATCAGCACCACCCCCGCTGCCATCTCGATCCCGCTCACCGGCACGTGGTTTGCCCGCGTGGGCCTGCGGCCCTACGAGTTGCTCGGCATCTCCGAGCACACCGGCGGGACCCGCGCGCCGATCCGCACCCTGCCCCGCCTCGATCTCGCGGCCTAAACCGCCCCTGACGGGCGGGAAGGGGGCCAGGATGGGGGCATGGCCAAGACCCGCCTGATCCCCCGACGCTGGCGCCCACCCCAGGACGTCGGGCTTCGTGGGCCCTTCGCGCCCAATCAGGCCCTCGCCGACGTAGAGGTGATCCCGCTGCCCGGCTCGGGCGCGGAGGACGTCGCCGTCGACTCCACCGGAGCGATCTACACCGGCACCCGCGAGGGCTACCTGCTGCGCATCTCCCCTGACGGTCGCAGCGTCGAACGCCTCGCGCAAACCGGTGGCCGTCCCCTAGGCATCGAGATCCATCCCGAGGGCTGGCTCGTCGTATGCGATGCGCACCGCGGCCTGCTGCGGATCGATCCCACTACCGGCGACATCACCGAACTCGTGACTGCGGTCGGTGGTCGGCCGATGCGCTTCACCAACAACTGCTCGGTGGCACAGGACGGCACCATCTACTTCTCCGATTCCTCACAGCACTTCGGGCTCGAGGAGTTCAAGGGCGACATCCTCTCCCACACGGGCAGCGGCAGGTTGATCCGTCGGGATCCTGACGGCACGGTCACGGTGCTCCTCGACGACCTCGACTTCGCCAATGGCGTCGCCCTCGCGCAGGATGAGTCCTTCGTCCTCGTCGCGGAGACCGGGGGCTATCGCATCACGCGGCTTGATCTCACCGGGCCGGAGGCGGGGCGCCGCTCCGTCATCGTCGACAACCTCCCGGGCATGCCCGACAACATGTCCACCGGGAGCAATGGCATCTTCTGGATCGCCCTGCCGTCCGCGCGAAATCGCCTCCTCGATCTCCTGCTGCCCCGGCCGGGATTGCTGCGCTCCGCCGTGTGGGCGCTTCCCGATCGCCTGCAGCCCGATGTCACGCGGATCACCTGGGTGGTGGGCATCGACGGTGAGGGAGACGTCATGCACAACCTCCAGGCATCCGGGGAGCGGTTCCACTACGTCACCGGTGTGCGCGAGCACGCGGGGCAGCTCTACCTCGGGAGCCTCGTCGAACCCGGGGTCGCCGTGGTCTCCCTGGGATGACATACGCCCGAAACACGGGACTGCTAGGACTGCTCCCGTGAAGACCGTGACGGGAGTTCCGGCGTACGACGAGATGTACGTCGACGACGCACCGCGCGGACCGCAAGAGGAGCTCCACCGCGTCCTCGATCGACTCAGCCCGGAGGAGCTGCACGACCGGGCGCGTCTCCGCGACGCGTACCTCGACCGCAACGGGATCACGTTCACGCTCGGCGAGCGCGAGCGACCGCTCCCCATGGATCTCATCCCGCGCATCATCACGGCCGAGGAATGGTGCGTGATCGAAGCGGGCGTCGTGCAGCGCATCGAGGCGCTCGAGATGTTCCTCTCCGACGTCTACGGCCCGGGCGAGGTGCTCGCCGATGGGGTTGTGCCGCGGCGACTCGTGACCACGTCGACTCACTTCCACCGGCAGGCGTGGGGAATGCAGCCCCCCAACGGCGTGCGGATACACATCTCCGGCATCGACCTGATCCGCGACGAGGAGGGGCGGTTCCGGGTACTGGAGGACAACCTGCGCAATCCCTCCGGGGTCTCCTACGTGCTCCAGAACCGCCGCACGCTCGCGCACGTGCTGCCCGAGGTGTTCGCCGGCCATGTCGTACGGCCCGTCGCCGAGTACCCGGAGCGACTGGAGAAGGCACTGCGCCAGGCGGCGCCCGTGAGCAACCCCGTGATCGTGGTCCTCACCCCCGGCGTGCACAACTCCGCGCACTACGAGCACGCCTTCCTCGCTCGCAACATGGGTGTTGAACTCGTCGAGGGTCGCGACCTCTACTGCCGCGATGATCGGGTGTGGATGCGCACGACGCTAGGACCCCGTCAGGTGGACGTCATCTATCGCCGCATCGACGACGACTACCTCGACCCGCTCCAGTTGCGTCCGGACAGCATCCTCGGCGTCCCCGGCGTGCTCAACGCGGCTCGGGCTGGCAATGTCACGATCGCCAATGCCGTCGGCAACGGCGTCGCCGATGACAAGGCCATTTACCCCTACGTGCCGGCACTGATCCGCTACTACCTCGGCACCGAGCCGATCCTCCCGAATGTCGACACGTACGACCTGGCCGATGATGAGCAGCGGGCGCACGTGTTCGCGAATGTGGACCGCATGGTCATCAAGCCGAGTGACGCTTCCGGTGGCTATGGCCTGCTCATGGGCCCGAGCGCGTCCGATGAGGAGATCGCGCACACCCGGGCGGCCGTGGAGTCCCACCCGCGGGGTTGGATCGCCCAGCCGGTGGTCACCTTCTCCACATGCCCCACGGTTGTCGAGGGGGGCCGTGTGGACGCACGGCACGTGGACCTGCGCCCCTTCGCCGTCAATGACGGCGACGAGATCTACGTGCTTCCCGGTGGGCTCACCCGCGTGGCGCTCCCCGAAGGGAGCCTCGTCGTCAACTCCAGCCAAGGTGGCGGGTCCAAGGACACCTGGGTACTCGACTCTGCGGGTCCGGAGTCCCGCCCCCAGCCGCGGCGGCGGCGCAGGGCCGAGGTCGAACCCGACCTCGCGGCTCGGCACGAGGCTCCTCGCACCCACGACGAGCGACTCCAGCAGCAGGAGCGCCAGCAGCAGCAGGGACCGACATGCTGAGTCGTCTTGCGGAGTCCTTCTTCTGGATTGGGCGCTACCTCGAGCGCGCGCACGCCAGCGCTCGCATGGTCGCCGAGCACCACCAGCTCATGGTCGAGGAGGCTCCCGCCGACGAGGGCGCCGCCTGCGCGATGCTGCTCGATGCCCTGTCCCTCTCCGAGCACAACCCGGGAGGAAGTGTCGATCTCGTCAGCGCCGTACTCGGCTCAGCGGAGCGCCCCTCGACCGTTGCCGGCGCCATGGCGGCGGCGCGGGCCAATGCGCTCGCCGTCCGGGACGTGCTGTCGGTTGAGGTCTTCGAAGCTCTCAACGCTGCCCATCTGTCGGTCGTACGCGGGCTGGGTCTCACCCGCGTCGACAGCCCCGGTGTCTCGTTGCATCGCGTGGTCGAACGCCTCCTGGTCGTGCACGGTGTCATCGCCTGGGCCATGCCGCGCGATGAGGCGTATCACTTCCTCGTTCTCGGTCGATCGCTCGAGCGGATCGACATGACGGCGCGTCTCCTGGCCGTGCAGCATGACGCGCTGTGGCCCGAGTCGGGTCCCGTAGCAGCACTGCGGTCAGCGGCGGCTCACTCGGCATATCTACGACGGGCCGCCGTAGACGGTGACGGGGTCCGCGAGTTCCTCGTGCTCGACCCCGACTTCCCGCGGTCGATGCGGCGTAGCGCCGTGGAAGCCGAGGAGGCCGTGCGTTCGATCATGGCCCTCGGAGCGGGTGGAGGCACCGAGCTGCTGCGCGAGGTCGGCATGCTGCGCTCCGCGCTCGAATTCGCCGTCCGGCCGACCCCCGACGACGTCGATCGACTCGCCGAGCAGGCACGCATCGCCGCCATGACCGCCTCCGACATTGCCGACGTGGCTTTCTTCCGCCAGTCCGGCACGATCGTGTGGAGCCACTGATGGGCGGCGTGCCGGAGCCCGGGGGTGGACGTCGGCTCCACATCTCGCACCGCACCGGCTATCGCTACGCGGGAGTAGTCGATGCCAGCTTCAACGAAGTCCGCATGACGCCCCTGCACCGAGACGGTCAGGCACTCCTCGCGCACGCACTGCACGTGACTCCGACTGCCGCCGTGCAGTCCTACGTTGACTACTGGGGCGCCCACGTCGAGTCCTTCGATGTCCACCAACCCCACGACCGGCTCGAGGTCGTATCGGTGAGCGCGGTGGACACTCCCCCTCATCGCCGTGTCGACGCGCGCGCGACCTGGGACACGGTGACCTCCGACAAAGTCGCGGACCGATGGGCCGAATACCTGACTGCGACAGGGTACGTCGATGATGCGTCGCGCGATCCCGAGCGCTCCGTCGTCGTGGAGATGGTGCGCCAGGCCCGCACCCCTCGCGATGCGGTGGAGGTAGCGGTCGGAGTCGTGCGCGACCGCATCGCCTACACACCGGGCGTGACCACGGCCTACACGACCGCTCGGGAGGCATGGGCTGAGGGGCATGGAGTCTGCCAGGACTTCGCGCACTCCACCCTCGCGCTGCTGCGCGCGGCTCGCATTCCCGCTCGCTACGTCAGTGGCTATTTGCACTCGCTCGAGGAACGGATAGGGGAGACGATCGCCGGTGAGAGCCACGCCTGGGTGGAGTACTGGGACGGCGACTGGCACTCCATCGATCCGACCAACGATCGAGAGGTCGGTCCCGCTCATGTCGTCGTCGCGCGCGGCCGCGACTACGCGGACGTCCCACCACTGAAGGGGATCTACGCCGGCGGGGCCAGCGAGGCGCTGGGCGTTGTTGTCGAGATCACACAGCAGCAGCGCTAGACACGCTTGCCGAGTGCGTCGGTGAGGCGCAAGAGAGCCGGACTGCGATCACCCTGTGGCACCACCGCTCGGATGATGCACAACTCATTCACGGACATCGCCTCGGCAAGAGCCATATCGAGTTGGTCCTCCGTGGATGCGAGCCACCCGCGCCCGGTGCCGAACACCGTCGTCAAGTGCTCGGCCTGCAGGGCGGGGATGTCGTTGAAGGCACCGTCCTTCATGGGCCTCTGGGTGCCGTAGCCGTTGTTATCCAGGACGAGGATCACCGGCTTCACGCCGTGGAAGGCAGCAGACGCGGCCTCGAGTCCCGTCATCGCGAAGGCACCGTCACCGACGAGCACGACCGGACGCAGATGCGGCTCAGCGATGCCAGCGCCGAGAGCGGCAGGAACGGCGTACCCCATCGTCGCGTAGTAGGCGCTGGCCAGACACCAGTGCGGGGCGGAGAGATCGACGGAGGCGAAGAGGCACTCCCCGGGGTCGACGAGGAGTCCGTGGCGATCATCGAGATGCGCATCCACCGCCGCGATCACACGCGCGACGCTCAGCGGTGTGCCTGATTGCGCGATGAAGCGAGTGTGGGGATGCACCGGCGATGTCAGCGGATCACCCTGGCCACGCGCCGCCTCAGCAAGAGCGGGAAGGAATGCCCAGAGCGGCACATCCTTGTAGGTGCGCAGCCCGATCGTCACCTCGGTGTCCTGCGCGTCGATGTGGCGGTGGGGGTCGAGATGTGCCGTGAAGGCTCCCATGGTCAGGTCGGTGTTGAGCACCCCGAAGCTCACGACCGTGCTGGCACCCTCGACGCGCTCGACGACCTCGGGGGAGGACACCGCACCCATGTAGACGCCCAGCGAGAGTGGATGCCGCTCGGGGAAGAGACCCTTGGCGAGCGAGCTCGTCGCCACCGGCACCTGGAGGCGCTCGGCGGCGGCTGTGAGCGCCGGACCGAGACCGCGTCGCCACACCATGGCGCCGGCGTGGACCACGGGTGTGTGCGAGTCAGCGAGGCACTCCATGGCATCGGCCACCGCGGCGCGCAGGCGGTCGTCGTCGACGGTGGGCAGGTGGGCGCGCAGGTGCTCATGACGCGGAGGAGCAATCGCCACCTCGACCATGTCGCGGGGGATCTCGAGATAGCCGGGACGTTGCTCGGACAGCACCTCGGCGATCACGCGGTCGATCTCGTCTGCGGCGATCGCGGGGTTGTCGATGACCGCCTGGGCGCAGGTGAGCTCTTCGAAGACGACGAGCTGCGAGTCAAAGTTGCGGATCTTGTGGTGCAGGAGCACGTCACCGGCGCGCTCCCGCAAGCCGGGAGCACCGGAGACGACGAGGAGAGGCACCTGCTCGGCCCATGCCCCCGCGACGGCATTGGCGATCTTGAGACCGCCCACGCCGTAGGTGACCGCGACGACACCGAGACCCTTGAGTCGGGCGTAGGCATCGGCGGCGAACGCCGCACCCTGCTCGTCGGCGGTGACGAGGATGGGGAAGCCGAACTCCTCGAGATCGGCGAAGAGACGCAGCGCGTAATCGCCGACGATGCCGAACCCCTCAGCAACCCCGCGTTCGCGGAGGCGGTTCGCCAAGTGCTGCGGGATGGTGAGCTCGTCCGCGTTGATCGTCACGCCGGCAGGCTAATGGTCAGGCTTCGAGCTCGGGATGGACGTCCCCCGGGGGCACGTCCTCCTGAGCCCCCGCGATCCAGCCCACGAGCCGAAGGCCGTAGCCCACCGATGGTCCGATGAGGAGTGCGAAGAGCACCGTCCCGACCCCGACGGTGCCGCCGAGCAGCCAGCCGACCGCGAGGACAACGACCTCGATCGACAGGCGCACGGGCGTGACAGCGATCCCGGTCCGCTCATGGATGCCGGTCATGAGCCCATCCCGCGGACCAGGCCCGAGGTTGGTGGTGAGGTAGAGGCCGCTGCCGAGGCCGACCAGCGCGATCCCGCCGAGGACCTGCGCGAGACGCCAGCCGAGGGACTCCGGGGTCGGCAGCACGCCGATCATCACCTGCAGTGCTGTAGCGATGACGACCGCATTGGCGATCGTCCCGAGTCCTGGGCGCTCGCGCAGGGGGATCCACATCAGGAGTACGACGACACTGGTGAAGAACGTGGCCAGCCCGATCGCGATGCCGGTGCGGACCGAGACACCCTGGGCGAACACGGTCCAGGGGGCATTGCCCAGGGCGGCGTCGACGAGCATCGCCTCGCCCGTGCCAAAGAGCCAGAGGCCGATGATGAGGACGACGAAGGTGACGGGGCCGCTGCGCCATCGTGATCCCTCACTGCGCCAGCGCGTGCGGGGGATGGTGCGCGAGGGAACGATGCGATGCCAGATGTCGCGGATTCCCACGTGCGCGGACACTACCGCTAGGAGTGCGTGCTACTCGATGATGGCCCGTCGCGGACCGATGCTCCAAGCGAGGTAGTTCCAGGCCCAGTCGGCGAGGACGCTCACGCGATTGCGGCCACCGGCGAGATACGCCACATGCAGCCCCAACCACGCGAGCCATGCGGGCGTGCCGTGGAGCCGCAATCCCTGGGGAGTCTCGGCGACGGCGCGGCGACGGCCGATGGTGGCCATCTGCCCCTTGTCGAAGTAGCGGAAGGGCTCCATGAGCTTGCCCGTGGCAAGTGCAGTGATGTTGCGCGCCACGTGCCGACCCATTTGCATGGCGACAGGAGCAACCATCGGCAGCGGCGCACCCCCATCTGCGCTGAAGGCCGCGGTGTCGCCCGCGACCCAGACGTCGGGCGCGCCGGGCAGGCGCAGGAACTCGTCGACGACGAGCCGGCGTGCGGGACCCGTCTCCCCCAGGTCGGCCCAACGCTCCGGCGCGGCCACTCCCGCGGCCCAGACGACCGTGCCCGCGGGCAGGATCTCCCCCGACTTCAGGTGCACATCGCGCTCGTACATGCGGTCGACCGCGGTATCGACCTTGACGATGACGCCGAGGTCCTCCAACTCCTCCTTCGCATGGGCACTCGACTCCTCGGTGAAGGAGGGCAGCAGGCGAGGACCCGCCTCGACGAGGGTGACAGTCGCGCGATCCGCGATGTCGGGGTACTCGCGCACCAGGCTCGACTGGAGCTCGGCCACAGCACCGCTCACCTCCACACCGGTGGGGCCGCCTCCGACGACGACGACGCGAAGAGCCTCACGCGGGAGACGCCCCTCCTGCACGTCCTCGTAGGTGTTGAGAAGTCGGGTCTTGATGCGTCGAGCATCGGCGATGGACTTCATCTGAAGTGCATGCTCCTCGACCCCGGGGATGCCGAACGTCGTCCCGACGCTTCCGGTCGCGATGACGAGTTGGTCGTACCCGATCTCCTGGCCGTCGTAGAGCCGGATGCGATGTCCCTGCGGATCAATGCGCACGACTTCACCGCGAATGAAGCTCACCCCGGGGATCGCCGCGCGCACGGGATACGCGATGTCGTCTTCGGGCAGCGCGCCGGTCGCCACCTGATAGAGGAGGGGGGAGAAGAGCTGGTACGGATGCCGATCGACGATGACGACATCGATGCGGGGCGACTTGCGCAGGAGCTTGGCAGCATCGAGACCCGCGAACCCGGCCCCGATGATGACCACCTTCATGCGCTTCATGGTCGGATGGTGCCAGGGCAGGGGCTTGGATCATCCAGCGGGGCAGGCCTCAGTCACCGACACGGACGCGGGCGCACCCGCCGTGAGCTCGGCATACAGCCGATCGCAGTCCGCTGCGAGCGTCTCGCTCTGCAGCGACACCTCGCCCAGGATCGCAATGGCCTCGTCGACCCCGGCCGCATCGCGCACGGCGAGCAACTGACCCAGGACCTGGTCGTAGGGCGACAGGGAGGATGCCGCGGTCGGAGGAGCAGACAGCCGTGCACGATCCGCATCAGTGAGTTCGGGCAGATCGACCCCGTGGCGATGCGCCTGAGCGGCCACCACCTCGGATACGGAGGGCAGATCATCGATGGCCGTGCCGTCATCGGTGCTCCATGCCCCCCATACGAGGACGCCGACAAGCCCGAGCGTGATCACCGCGATCACGAAGACGACGAGACGGGCCACGCCACGAGGGTACGTCGTGCCAGCGGATCCACGCCGCTCCTGCGCTGAGCGCCTAAAGTGCCCGTATGGCTTCCCCGACCCCCACGTCATCGACGCAATCCACCGACGGCACCGAGCGCCGCTGGTGGTCACTCCTCGGACTGTGCCTGGTGACTGCACTCGTGTGGGTGACGGCGAGCGACATCTCCATCGCACTCCCCACCATCGCCCGCGACCTCGGCGGGACGATGGACACGCTCCAGTGGGCCGTCAATGGCTACTTCCTCGCAGGGGCTCTCATCATCGTGGGCGGCCGTGTCGGAGACATCTACGGCCGGCGGCTGCTCTTCGCGATCGGCACGGTGCTCATCCTCGTCGGCTCCGTGGTTGCCGCTCTGGCGCCGTCACCCATCGTCCTCATCATCGGTCGCGTGCTCGAGGGCATCGGTGCCGCCGCGGTCCTGCCCACTGCGCTCGCGATCATCGCGGTGACCTTCACGGGCAAGCAGCGTGATACCGCCATCGCCGCCTGGATCGCCGTGTGCTGGGGTGCGCAGGCGCTGGGACCTCTGGTCGGCGGGGTCATCGTCGAGGGCCTCAACTGGCGATGGATCTTCTGGATCAACCTGCCCATCGGCATCGTGGCCCTGCTGATCACCTGGTGGGCCACACCCGAGACGCGCGACATGCATGCAGCGCGGCGCATCGACGTACCGGGCGTGATCACCCTCGTCGGCAGCATCTTCCTGCTCTCGTGGGCCCTGGTGCAGTT
This sequence comes from Actinomycetota bacterium, assembly GCA_046046455.1. GTDB lineage: Bacteria > Actinomycetota > Actinomycetes > S36-B12 > S36-B12 > Mxb001. The sequence continues at coordinate 32,543 of JBJOJS010000030.1, forward strand.
CGACACCCTCCCCACCGCCGCCTTCGCCGGGATGATCGCCGCGTCGATCCTGCTCCTGGTCATCTTCGTGCTCATCGAGCGACGCGTCGCAAGCCCCGTCATCAAGCTGTCCGTCTTCCGCATGCGCCGCTTCGACGGTGCAGTGCTCGCCAACCTCATCGCCAACTTCGTCTTCGGTGGCGTGATCTTCTTCATGGCGCTGTACCTGCAGGTGGTGGAGGGCTACGACCCGCTCACCGCCGGGCTCCTGCTCTTGCCCGCGACGATCCCGATCCTCATCGTCAATCCTCTGGGCAACTGGCTCGGGCGCCGCTTCGGTCCTGCATGGCCGACGGCTGTCGGCATGGCCTGCCTTGCCGTCGCGGCGTTCCTGCTCCTCGACCTCACCGGCGACTACACGAAGCTGATCGCTCCCTTCATCCTCATCGGCATCGGCATCGGACTGCAGATCACTCCGTGTGCCGCGACCGCAGTGGAGGATCCGGGTGATGCGGGCGAAGGAGTCGTCTCGGGAGTCTTCAAGGCATCGTCCATGATCGGTGGATCCCTCGGTGTCGCGGTCGGCACGGCGGTCTTCCAGAGCAGCGCCCGCACTCAACTCGAGTCCATCCTGAGCAACCCACCGGCCGAGACGCTCTCCAAGGTGCTCGATGTCCTCACCGGCGGCCTCACCCTCGACGATGTCGCGTCGCTCATCCCCGGTGACGCTCGGCAGGTGATCACGGACGTCTTCGATGCCGCGGTCGGCATGGCGATGTGGCCGACGATCGCCGTGTCGCTCATCGGCGTCATCGTGGCTATCGTGCTGCTCCGCGGGAAGGCTCCCGCGGGTGGCATGGGCCACTAGACCCGTAGAGGAAGTACATCGTGAGCATCAGCGTGGGCGACCGCATTCCCGACGCGACCCTCAGGGTCGTCACCGAGACCGGGGCCGATCCCGTCGCGAGCACCGACCTGCTCGGCTCCGGCCGGGTCGTGCTCTTCGCGGTGCCCGGTGCCTTCACTCCGACCTGCTCCAGCGTGCACCTGCCGTCCTTCGTCGAGAGCGCGGCTGATCTCGCCTCGTCCGGTGTCGATCGGATCGTCTGCCTGTCGGTCAACGACCCCTTCGTCCTGGCCGCATGGGGAGCCTCGCAGGGTGTCGGTCCAGAGATCACGATGGTCTCGGACGGCAATGCGGAGTTCACCCGAGCGGTCGGCATGGACGTCGATGCATCGCGCGGCGGCATGGGAGTGCGCTCGAAGCGCTATGCCATGGTCATCGAGGATGGAGTTGTCACGACATTCCTCCCCGAGGAGGACGGATTCTCCGCCCTCGTGAGCACCGGCCAGTGCGTCATCGACGCACTCAAGTCCTGACCGGTAGGCATCGCGGATAGTCGCCGGTGTAGGCGACCGTGAGCGATCGCGTGGGCCGCGTGAGGGCGACGTAGAGATCGGTGCCGCGACGCGCGCCCTCGGCATCGATGAGGTCGGGCTCGACCACGAAGACATCGTCGAACTCGAGGCCCTTGGCCTGGCCGACCGTGAGCACCGAGACGACGGCGTCGAGCCGGTCGTCCCCGTGACCGACCATGCCCTCGGGCAGCGCGTCGTACAAGCGCTTCTCGATCTGGTCGACGAGCGAGGGTGCTGTGATGACGGCGACTCGACCCGCATCCTCAGCCATTGCGGCGCTCGCGACGAGGTCCGAGATGTCCGTGGGCGAGGGCACCGAGACGATGACGGGGTCTGCTCCATCGCGGATCGACTCGACAGGCGCCGGCTCGCGTCCGCTCGCGAGGAGCACGGCGCGCGCCAGGTCCATGAAGGGGCGCGGTGTGCGGTAGTTGACCGTGAGGCGCTCGACTCGCCATCGCTGATCGGTGCGATGGCGTGACTTGGTGATGTCACGCAGGGCGATCGCCCAGTCGCTCGCACCGGCTGCCGACGCAGTCTGATCGAGATCACCGACGACCGTCATGGACAGCGACGGGCATCGCCGTGCGAGGACACGCCAGGCCATGGGCGAGAGTTCTTGCGCCTCGTCCACGACCACGTGGCTGTAGACCCATTCGCGATCCTCGGATGCGCGCTCGGCGACGGAGAGGATCTCGCGGGGACCGGAGTACCTGTCGAGGAGTTGCTCAGCGGAGACACCCCGCGTGCCCGTCATCTCGAGCACGGATTGGGCGTAGTCCTGCTCGGCCCGTCGTTCCGCCTCAGCGCGAGCCTGGGCCTGGCGCTCGGCCTCGTCTTCCACGCCGAGCAGCTCGGCCGCCTCGTCGAGCAGGGGGACGTCGGCCGGGGTCCACGCAGCGCCGCGCGGGCGCTGCAACAGGGCACGATCGTCGGCCCGCATACTCGGTGCGGCGGCAGCAAGGCGATCCGGATCGGCGTAGAGATCGGACACGAGCTGCTCGGGTGTCACGGGCATCCACGCGAGATTGACCTCGCGTCGGACATCCCGGGATTCGCGCAGATCTCCGACAAGCACATCGCGGTGACCATCGACATCCTGATGACGCGCTTCGGCGAGTTCACGTGCGAGCGTGTCCAGCAAGGTGAGAGCGAAGGTGCGGCGTGCGACGTTGTGCGGTCGGCGCGACGCACGCGCGCGATCCCTCGCGGCCATGACCATCTCCGGCGTCAGCACGATGGTGGTCCCCGCAACGTCGAGCTTCCGTGGTCCATCCGGCACGCGTTGGCGCGCCTTCACGGCACGATGGATGACCTCGGCCATCGCACTGCGGCCCTTCACTGCGGCCACCTCCGCCGGCTCCCAGGCAATGGCGTCCACCCCTGGATAGAGCTGACCCGGTGTCGCGAGGACAGCTGCGGTCTCACCCAGCGCGGGAAGCACCTGGCCGATGTAGTGAAGGAAGATCCGATTCGGACCGACGATGAGCACGCCGCTGCGAGCGAGACGGTCGCGATGGGTATAGAGCAGATAGGCGGCGCGATGCAGGGCCACGACGGTCTTGCCGCAGCCGGGGGCACCCTCGACCACGAGGATTCCCTGGAGGGGCGAACGCACGATCGCGTCCTGCTCGGCCTGCATCGTCGCGACGATGTCGTGCATGCGTCCTGTGCGCCGCGCGGCGAGCGCCGCCATGAGCACTCCACCACCCTGAACGTCCTCGGCATGCACTCCGGAGTCACCCTCGGCGAGCGCGGAGAGATCGAGCACGTCGTCCTCGAGTGACGTGACCTCCCTGCCGGAGGTCACGATGTGCCGTCGACGTACGACTCCGCGGGGATCGGCTGACGTCGCCTGATAGAACGGCTCCGCCGCAGGTGCGCGCCAGTCGGTGAGAAGCGGGCGCTGGTCATCGTCGGCCAGCCCGAGGCGACCGATGTAGCGGGACTGTCCATCAGCCAGGTCGAGCCGGCCGAAGCACAGTCGGGTCTCCGCGGCCTCGAGGGCCTGCAGTCGCTCGGTGTAGAGCTTGACGAAGGCATCCTGCTCGGTCATGGCAGCGGGTGTCCCGGCCGTCTGCTCGTGCTGGGCCCGTCGCAGATCCTCACGAGTCCGGCGACGCAACTCGTCGAGTCGGTCGTAGAGGGAACCCACCACCGCACGTTCGGCGGTGAGCTCACGCTCCCGGCTGACCCCCATGGCATGCCTCCCGGTCAAGGGGAGGATCGATCATGCCGCACCCGCGGCAGAAGAGCCCGTCGGGGGCATCTCCCACGAGGCCGTGATGCCTAGGCGAGGGCGAAGCTGCGTTTGGTCCAGTCGGCCCAGTCGATGTTCCACATCGCACCCGGCCCCTCGTACCAGTCCAGGTCGACACCCGTTCCGGTCGTGATCACGGGATCCCCCTCGAAGGCATTCTCGTAGAACCAGATCGCATCCTCCATCGACATGTTGGTACAGCCATGCGAGGTGGAGGCGACGCCGAGGTTGTAGAGATTCCACGGGGCAGCGTGCAGGTACTCACCGCTGGGGGTGAGCCGCAACGCGTAAGGCACGTCCACGTCATAGGGCTCACGCGGACCGGGATTGACCATGCGCTTCATTGCGTAGCGCTCGAGGATGGTCTTGATGCCGGAGGCGGTCTCCCACGTCGGCTTGCCCAGAGACACGGGGACCTTGCGGATGGTGAGTCCGTCGCGCTTGACCTTGCCCACGAGCTTGTCTGCCGGGATGGTGAAGATGAGTTCGCGGCCCACCCGGAACTTCACCTTGGGGTCGTAGGTCGCGAGACCGTTCTTCTTCCAGTCGAAGTCGACCTTGACGTCAGTGCGAGCAGGCCAGAATTCCTGAGGACGGAAGGCCATCGTCGCATCATCGGGCCAGCTCCACGCGGCGATGCCGATGGGCTTGCTCGCCGTCACCGTCGCGGCCTGCTCCAGCAGCGCCTTCTGCTTGTCGGACACGGGGTAGGCGAACTCGATGCGAATGACGGTGCCGACGCCGTAGAGATCCTGCACACGCGTGGGGTACACCGTAGAGATGACGGCGGGATCCTTGTCCCACTCGAGCACGTTGACGTCGGGCGAGTAGGTGCGCTGCGCCTCAGCGCCGAGTTGCTCGGCCGTATATGCGACAGGCTCAGCGGCGTTGTCGTCGAGAACGCCGTCCTCGACGGGCGACGGCGTCACGATGGACGCGACCGCGGTCGAACCAGTCCACGAGGAGGAGAGGCCGAGGGCCATGCCGCCGAAGACGGCGACGGCGGCAAGCGCCGCGATGCCGGCGATCACGCCGACAAGGCGCACTGCCGCTCCGCTCCGCCCCGAATCCGGGCGGGCATGCCTGCCTGCCATGCACTCATGGTGCCAAAGCACCCCTGGGGTGGGGCGGATGAGGCGGGTGTGGCGCCCGAGCCGTTATCACCCCGTGACCTAAGGGGCCGTCCCCCGTGGGGAGCGGGGCCCAGGGGTGGCCTGCGAGACTCCCGGCATGGAGGACGAGGTCGATCGCAGCATCCTGGCGCTGCTCGGGGCCCAGGGCCGGATGTCCTATGCCGACCTGGCCCGCGAGACGGGCCTGTCGACCTCGGCCGTGCACCAGCGGGTGCGCCGCCTCGAGGAGCGCGGGGTCATCACGGGCTATCGCGCGGTTATCGATCCGCGTGCCATCGGATTGCCCTTGACCGCACTCATCGATCTCACGCCGCTGGACCCCTCCGCGCCGGACGACATCCCGCAGCGCGTCGAAGGATTCGACGAGATCGAATCGTGCTGGTCCGTTGCTGGATCAGCGTCGTACGTCGTCAAGGTCCGCGTCAGCGAGCCCGCTGACCTGGAGGACCTGCTGGCCCGCATACGCGCAGCCGCGGGAGTGTCGACACGTACGACGATCGTGCTATCCACGCCCTTCGAGGGCCGCCCGCCCGTGGCCTGATTCAGGCACTCATCTCGCGTGCGATGGCACCCACGAAGGCATCGACGTCCTCCGGCGTGGTGTCCCAGGAGCACATCCATCGCACCTCACCCGTGTGGTCATCCCAGGTGTAGAAGCGGTAGTCCCGCTGAAGACGTTCGGTGACAGCCGGCGGCAGGATCGCGAACACGGCGTTGGCATCCACCCGCCGCTGGACCTCGACTCCGGCGATCGCGCGCACACCGGCCTCGAGTCGACGAGCCATCTCATTGGCGTGGCGCGCATTACGCAACCAGAGGTCATCGGTCAGCAGGGCCGATAACTGAGCGCTCACGAAGCGCATCTTGCTCGCCAGTTGCATCGCGGACTTGCGCAGGAAGGGCACAGCGCTGGCGAGGGAGGGGTCCAGCACGATGACTGCTTCAGCGCCCATGGCGCCGTTCTTGGTACCCCCAAAGGAGACGGCATCGACGCCGACATCGGTCGTGATCTCGCGCAGGGATACTCCGAGGCTTGCCGCGGCGTTGGCGATGCGGGCGCCGTCGAGGTGGAGTCGCAGGCCGAGGGAGTGCACGTGATCGGCGAGTCGACCG
>JBJOJS010000041.1:0-15988 GCA_046046455.1 Actinomycetota bacterium
CCAAGGCAGCGAACCCGTGCGCTCGTCCTCGCCGTTGCGGCCCTCGCCGCGATCGTCGCCTTCTTCCTCGTCACCATCACCCTGGCCGGCTTCACCGCGGGCACCATCTCCGCCTCGGTCACTCTCGTCATCGTGATCGTGGCGATCCTTGCGTTCTTGTCGCTGTTGCGCCGCACTCCGCGCGGCAGCTTGGAGCATCGCCACATGTTGGCGTTCCTCCTGCTCTTCATCGCGAGCGTCATCTATTTCGCACTATCGTCTCAGGCGGGCTCCACGATCACCGAGTTCACCCAGGACTGGGTTCAGCGCGACATCGGCAGTTTCACGGTGCCTACCAGCTGGCTGCTCTCCCTCAACCCGGTGCTCGTCGTGGTCTTCGCCCCGATCTTCGCGGCTCTCTGGACGCGCCTCGCCCTGCGCGCACCGACGACGCCCACCAAGGTGGCGCTCGCGATCATCGGCATCGGGCTGAGCTTCCTCATCATCGCGATCCCAGGCTTCGCCGCTCAGCAGGGCAACACCTCGAGCGCCGCCTGGGTTCTCGCCACATTCCTTGTGCTCACATGGGCCGAGCTGCTCATCGTCCCCATCGCGCTGTCGACGACGACCGAGCTCGCACCCGAAGGACTCACAGGCCAACTCCTGGGTCTGTGGTACCTCGCTGCAGCGGCCGGCGGGGCCATCGGCGGGCAGCTCGCCCGGCTCGTGGAGTCGCTCGGCTTCGGCGGTTACTTCCTCACCGCCGGTGTGTTCGTCGTGGTTCTCGGTGCCGTCTTCCTTGCCCTTCGCTCGCGCTGGTCAACCCTGCTCGCACCCATCCGGTGATGCAGCAGCGACGACTCAAGACCGGACATGTCCATCTGCTGACTGCTTGAGGTATCGACGCATCACGGTCTCGCACTTAGCGTGACCCCATGCTCAACGCCGTCCGCGCTCCCCTTCGACCTAGATGGGGCGTGATCCTGCTGTGCGCGGCAGCGATTGCCTTGCTCGCACTGCCGACGGTGGCGCGCAACACGTTCGGCATCGGCATCATGACGGTGATCACGGGGAGCATGCGTCCCGCCATGAATCCTGGCGATCTGGTCGTCACGAAGCGTTCCGCGGCGTCCACGGTAGGCATCGGCGATGTCATCGTCGCGCAGGCAGGCACCATGGCCTTCGCCCACCGCGTCGTGGACGTCCGGCCGATCAGTGGCCTCACGAGATTGACCACCCGGGGAGACGCTAACCCCACCACCGACATTGACCCCGTCATGGTGTCGCCCCAGCAGGGCGTGGAGAGGATCATCTGGCGAGTGCCCGGTATCGGAGCACCGCTGGCCTTCCTGGCCTCTCCTGAAGCACAGCGACTCGGCCTGTCGCTTCTCGTCGCCGCGAACCTCATTGCGCTGACCCTCTTTGCCACCCGCCGACGCGCTGCTCCGGAACCCGGCGATGCGCAGCCGGCCCGTGGGGGCGTCATCTGAGACGTCACACACCCCTACCCCCTACGGACGATCCGTCCGTCACAACATTGGAGAACCCGTGTCAGCACTCGCAGTTGGACGATCCCTTGGCCCCACGATCGGTAAGATCAGCGTCCTGGCCCTCGCCGGGATTGGCGGACTCGCCTTCGTCACGTCAAGCGTGTTCGCGACGCTTTCGGCCCAGGCATACAACACAAGCCCCACCTCAGTGACCGCTGGCACCCTGAGTCTCATCCAGGCTGACAACGGCAATGGCTTCACTACCCTCATCGACAAGATGGCACCGGGGGATGTGTCCTACCGCTACGTGAAGTACACCAACAACGGCAACCTCGACGCCCAGGACCTGCGCCTATCCCTCGCGGACTCCGTCGGTAGCGTCCTTACCACCGATGCAACGCGTGGCCTAAGCGTCACCGTGACGCAGTGCAGCATCGCATGGACTCCTACCACGGGCGTCTGCGGTGGCACGACTACCGCCCTCGGCACGGCGTCGGCTTCATCGCTCAAAGCCGCCCCGATGTCTCTCGCGGTGGTGCCCACGCTCCCCGCCGGGGCGAACATCCTCGCGGGCCAGGACATCCACCTGCGGTTCGCTATCGCGCTACCGGACTTCTCGGAGACAACCGTCAACGGCGTATTGCCGGCAAACACAGTTCAGGGCAAGAGCGCAGCTCTCACGTGGACCCTGACCGAGTCGATGCGTGACGCTCGCACGACGACCTCCTGAGGACGATCCAGCCTAGCCATGAAGGTCCGCCCACACCCCATCTCACGACGCATGGCTGCCGGGGCGGTGGCGACGATGATCGTCGTCACCGCTCACGGCAGCGCCCAGGGTGCCGGGCTCGAGGCCAGCTCGTCCAACTTCCTGCAATTAACGGTCCTGACGGCGACATACCGTCTTTCCGCCGTGCTCCCCGCCCAGGTGGCGACCAACATGACCGGACCCCTCACCCTGACACTCAATGCGGGTAACTCCTGGGGTCAGCTCTTCTATGTGCAAAACATCGGCGACCTTGACGTCGCGACGTTCGTCCTTAGCCACACCGGTCCCTATGGGAACGGAGCCAATCGCGTCGACCTCGCCTACTGTGCGGGTGGCTCGGCGCAGGGAGCTTTCCTGTCGATCGGAGCCTGCGCCGGGGGTGCAACCCTCACGACCGCCGTGCAGGGAAAGGGGGCCGCCGCCCTGTCGGTCACTATCCCCGCAGGGACCACGCGGGCCTTCCAGGCCACGACGCGGGTACGCGGTAACGGCCAGGACACGACCGACACCATCAGTGTCGAGGTGTCGACGTCAGGCGTCATCACGCGCGGCACGGCAACCTCCTAGGGCACCAAAACAATCGCGCGCCGGAAGGCCGCGCGTGAATGACCGAACCGTGCCCGTTGCAAGACACACGGCCGCGCCCGACGAGCTGACAATGAAGGCACGCCTACGACGAGCCGAAGGAGTCGACATGAGGATCACTTCGCGGAAGGTCGCCGCTGCGCCTGCGGCGATGGGCATTGCCTTGGCCCTGGTGCTACCTACGCACACCGCTCAGGCATCCCCACAGTCAACCTCCACTCAACCTCGCGTCTCGGGCTACGTCTGGTCTTGGAGCGATGGTGCGGGAAGCACACGCCGCACCTTCTCCCAGAGTCAGTACGGCGCAGCTTCACGACTTCCCAAGCTCGTCGTCGAGGGAAACTGCGGAGCGGGAGCCCGAGTCGGGGACCGAATCAAACTCAGTGGCGGGATTCGACAGGGCGCTACCGCACCGAGGACACCGCCTACGTGAGCAACTGCAACGGCCGCTACAAGCTCGCCTTCTATCCCTACACTCAGTCAGGATCGTGGGCCCGGGGCACCTACAAGTACCGCCTCATCATTCCTGGCGGGGGCGGATACAAGTACTTCGAGATCACGTACACGCGACGGTAGATCTCAAGGTCACGATGCGTGCCACGCAAGGACGGGTCACACTTAGGGTGGTGGCTGCGACCTGTGGGTGACGTGACGACCGTACGTGTCAACGCACCGACATGACCGTCAGGGCACTGACGAGACTCTCCGGCTGCCAGACTTCACCGCCGTGTGCCGTGAAGACACTCGATGGGCCGCATGAATGCCGAGTCGAGTCGCGGAGCTGCATCAGGAGGCGACAGGTCTCCGCACTGAGAGCGAAGTACCTCGTGCCAGAGTCATCCGTGACCACGATCTCACGTAGTCTCAGGCGGACCTGCTGCCACGTGAGCTGGGCTAACACCTGAGGTGGCACCCCATCGACCGCGTATAGACGCCACAGGATGCGATGCGCCGGGTTACAGGCATCACCGGTGAGGAATGCATACCTCGCTATGGCCGAAACAATGCGTGCGGCCGATCGTGGTGCAACCCCTACGCCGACGAGTCCCAGCCGCACCCGATCTGTCTCGAGCGATGCGGCGGAAAGGCCATGTGGTGATGACCAATCCCTCAGCAAGCGCAGGTCGACGATGACCTCATGGACTACGTGCTCCCCATCCCGCGTATCCCGCGACGCCTCCATGACGCTCATCGCTCTCCTCCTGGCACTCGTTGTCCGCGCACGTCGCGGTGTACCGAAATGTGGCTCACGCCAGGGCGGTTCGGAAGTGGATAGCCGGACATGCTCCGGCATTGGACGGTCATGAACGGGGATAGACGGTCATGGACGGTCAATGCCCATCGGCGGTCTTCACACCCTGTTGGAGACAGGACAGCATGAGTGATCCAGCACAGCGACGCCTTCGCGTGCATGTTGACGTGATTCGCAATGGAGGACTTCCGTGGACCAGATCGCAACAGACCAGCCGACCGTGCCCTCGATCGACGCATCGGCCGAGACGCACCGCCACGACACCTGCCTGACCCTTGACCTGACCCGTTTCCTTCTGGGCCGGGTCAACATGGACGAGGTGTGCCAGTTCGGTGTCCTGACCGCACTCGCTCCCCTGCACCCGTGGCAGATGTCCATCTACGTGGTGGGCAGCGACAGTCTGTTCCGGCTCGTGGGGTCATTCGGCAAGGGCGCGGGCCTGGACGCTCTCGACCACTACTCGATCCTCGACGACCCCCATGTGGGCGCTGAACTCCGCAGCGGACGACCGCTCGCCACCTTCCCGCTGGTTGGTATGCGCCCCGAGCAGCACCTCAACATCTCCGACCTTCAAGATGGCCCCCAGGTGCTCTGGCCGCTCTCCACTGCACATGGCCTCGTCGGTGTCATGCACCTCCGCTTCTCCAGTGCCCCCGATGCCCATTCCGTGTCGCGCGACCTTGCCTCAGTCGCGGGCCCCATCGCACTCGCACTCGACCTAGCTCATGCCCGTGAGCCCATCGCGATCTCACCTAGCTCCAATGGCCACGGCCACGGGGGTCCGGTCATGACGGTGGAAGCACCTCTCGTCCATCCGTCCCGCCTGGGCCCGGTGGGTGCTTCCACCACTCCCACTCCCGCACTCTCGGTCGTGCGATGGGGCGAGTCCGGCACTGCGTCCATCGATGCGCCCGAGGCCCCTCCCATCGGTGCACTGACCCCACGCCAGACACGGGTGCTGTCCCTCATGGCCAAGGGCATGACCAACGGCCAGATCGCCCGAGTGCTTGCCTTCAGCGAGTCCACGGTCCGTCAGGAGACCATGGCGATCTACCGCACACTGCAGGTCAAGGGCCGCGCCGAGGCGATCGACTTCGGTCGTACCCACGGACTGATTCCGACCAGTCCGTGAGGGTGATGGCTTCACCGGCCGCCTCATGGGTGCACGGCTGAGTCATCGCCTTGGCGCCGGCAATGTCTCCGCTGCTCAGCGTCGTTTCGTGATCGAGCGTCGGGTACATGACATTCTCCCGGAGCCCGGAGTGTCCCAGTCCGATGATGTGCCCAAGCTCATGCAGGTAGATGTGCATGACGCGCTCGGAGTCTGTCTTGCGGTGCTCGAGGATGTAGCCCTTGCGGAAGATCGCCATCCCCGCCACGATCTCCCGCTCGGGGAGTTGCACGGAGGAAGGCATGGCAAGGCCGATCACGGCTGACGTCATGATGGGCACCTGCGACCGGGTCTTAAACGCGAGGTAGACGTGTCGAAAGGGCTGCGGCGAACCGTCGGACGCGCGCAGACCATTTGCCTTCGGATCAAAGGTGAGGGACTGCCTGCCCGAGAAGCGGACCGTGACACCTGAAGCCCGGGACCACTCCGCCCATGCTTGCTGCAACCGATTGATCTCACGCTGAGCCTGTCGCTCAGTGAACCCGCGCACATCCACGCTCCAGGTCATCGGCTCATCGCAGGCCGCCCATCCGGCACCCTCCAATTCACGCTGCCAGAAGAAGCTGGAGTAGTCCGCCTCCGCGTGCGCCGGGGACCCGCTGCCGAGAGTCGCGATCAGCGCGATCGCAGCGGCAAGGACCGCCCTACGCATGACTCATCACTTCTGGAGCCTACGTCGGCACACGCACGCCATGACGATCCATGACGGTCACTCCACTCAACCTGACCGGCGTAACTCCGAGACGAGTCGGGGTGACCACCTCCTGACCACGGTCATGACCCCAATTGACCAGATGCCCGGCAAGCGTGAAGCCCGCAACTACGACGAGGGAGCCTCATGTCGCACACGGGTAACGACAGCGCGATGCCGTCCGATCATCGATCCAACCAGCGGACGCGATGGGGAGTGGCGGCGGTGATCGGCCTCGCCGGGTCACTGGGCGTGAGTGCCTTCATGGTGCTTCCGAGCGTCAGCGCAGCTCCTTCCGACAAGGTGACCATCTGCCACGCGACGTCGTCGACGAGCAACCCCTACACGGTCAACACCATCAGCACATCCAGCGTGGACGAGGCAGGAAACAAGTACCTCAACGGCCATGGGGACCACACGGGTCCGGCTTTCACATCCGGAATGACTTCGGGCTGGGGCGACATCATCCCGCCCTTCACCGATGCCATATCGGGGGTGTCCTTCCCGGGACTCAATTGGGACGCCGCCGGTCAGGCCATCGCAAATGCCGGATGCACGGTCACGCCTGCCTCGCCGACGCCTACTCCGACCCAGACGTCCTCGAGCCCCACACCGACACCGACACCGACATCCGCGAGCCCCACACCGACGTCCATGAAGGTGACGATCTGCCACGCAACGTCATCGACGAGCAACCCGTACACCACTAACTCCATCGACACGTCCAGTGTCGATGCGGAAGGGAATCAGTACCTCAACGGTCACGGCGATCACACAGGACCGGTCTTCGCGCCCGGTCTGACCACCGGCTGGGGCGACATCATCCCGCCGTTCACCGACGAGCCATCGGGCAGTTCGTTCCCCGGGTACAACTGGGGTGCCTCCGGGCAGGCGATCTGGAACAACAACTGCGCGTACACCACACCCTCGCCCACACCCACGGAGACATCGGCCAGTCCGACCCCCACGGAGACGTCCGCCACCCCGACTCCCACGCAGACGTCTCCCAGCCCGACACCCATCACGACGTCACCGGCTCCGATCACCACCTCGCCCGCACCCATCACCACCTCACCCGCACCCATCACCACCTCACCGGCTCCGATCACCACCTCACCCGCACCCATCACCACCTCACCGGCGCCGTCCATCAGCCCGACGCCGATCACGACGCCATCGATCGACGGCACTCCGACGCCACCGGCACCCATCACCACGGACAACCCCAATCCCACGGGTGGGTTGCCGAACGCCGTGCCCGCGGGCGGTGGTCCCGGTGACTTGCCCGCCAGCAAGCCCGCGTGGCTGTGGCTCGTGGCTGCGGCATTCCTGGCCCTCCTCCTGGCCTCGCTGCGCCAGTTGACACCCGGACGAGGGAAGTCGTGACGCATGACACCCGGTCCCGATACCTCTCGGCACTCGTCGCGGTCGCGATAGCGGGGGGTATCGCCACCGTCTTGTCCTGGGGACCGGTCCCGCCGGGAGGGCCTTTACCTCCCTCCGCCGCCGCGCACTACGACGACATGGCCCCGAGGCCCCAGCCCCCCACTTCAGGGTCGACCATCGGACCTCAGGCACCGACGTCATCTGAGGCACCACGCCTGGGCGCACCGGCACGCGACCGCGAGCCGGCACTTGTCACCATTCCCGATCTCGGCATCGAAGCCGACGTAATCCGCACGGGGATGGACGCCAGTGGCAGCATCCTCGTCCCAGAGGACGTGCTCGTCACGGGCTGGTTCGACGCAAGCCGTCGACTCGCCGCGCCCTACGGCTCGACCGTCATCGTGGGTCACCGCGACTCGGCCACGCAAGGGACGGGCGCTCTCTACGCCATCGAGGAGTTGCCACCCGGCACATCCCTCACCGTGACGGACCGCTCAGGCGTCGAGCATGCCTTCGTCATCGAGTCCGTCGAGCTCATCGACAAGGCCGTGCTACCCGCAGAAGCACCCCGCATCTTCACGCATCGGGGCCCCTACCGGCTCGTCCTCATCACCTGCGGTGGCGCATTCGACGAGACCGCTCGCAGTTACCTGTCCAACGTCGTCATCACCGCGCTGCCCGCATCCGCCAGCAGCGAATGAACCCGAGAGGAGAGCACGTGCTTCCCAGGATCGCCATGGTCAGCACCTTCCCACCGACCCAGTGCGGCATCGCCACGTTCGCGGAGTCGCTCACACGAGCGCTCACGAAAGCCGGAGCACTCGTGGACATGGTGGACCTACCGGGAGGTCCGGAGACACCGCCTCATGACGCAATCCTCCACCGGCACCGCGGATTCCAGGATCTACCGGTGACGTCCTACCTGCTGGACAGTTTCGATGCGGTGATCCTCCAGCATGAGTACGGCATCTGGGACGGTCCCGACGGCCGCGGCATCGTGGATCTCATCGGCGCGATCGCATCACCGGTCATCACCGTCCTGCACACCGTCCCGGCGGCCGCCACGGGGGGCCAGCGACGAGTGCTGCAAGGCATCCTCGACCTTTCGGACGCCGTGGTGGTGCTCTCGCACTCGGCGTACCGGCGTCTCCTCCGCGACTTCAGTGTGCGCCCAGGCACGGTGGCGATGATCCCTCACGGCGCCACGGCGCTGTGGCACCTTCGGCGCGAGCACCAGGATGGTGCACCCCACCGGATCCTCACCTGGGGACTCCTGGGGCGCGGAAAGGGACTCGAGTGGGGCATCCGTGCGATGGCCCTGCTGCGCGACCGCGGAGTGGCCGGGGAATACGTCATCGCCGGAGCCACGCATCCGAATGTGCGACGCAACGAGGGTGAGGCCTATCGGCAGTCGCTGATCGATCTTGCGCGCAAGTTGGGAGTGGCGGACTCCGTGACACTGGCGGATGAGTACCTCGGCGACAGCGAACTCAACCGACTCATCGGCGAGTCCTCGATCTTCCTCCTTCCGTACGACTCGCGGGAGCAGATCACTTCCGGAGTGCTCACCGAGGCTGTCGCTGCCGGCGGGCCCGTCATCGCCACTCGCTTCCCCCATGCAGCGGAACTCCTCGGCACGGGCGCAGGAGTGCTTGTCGACCACCGTGATCCCATGGCGATCGCCGATGCTGTCGAGCACATCGTCCGCGATGGAGCCGCGAGCGAGCGCATGCGTGCACGCAGCCGGGCACTTGCGGCCGACCTCGATTGGGACACCGTCGGTAGCAACTACCTCACGCTTGCCGATCGGCTCTGGCGCGGCCGCGACATCTTGGACGCCCAGGCCACTCCCCAGGCGGTCTCAGCGTGAACTACGACCATCTGCTCGCACTGGCCACGCCGTCTGGGATCTTCGAGCATTGCAGCGGGCAGACGCCCCTACCTGAACACGGCTTCTGCGTCGATGACGTCGCCCGAGCGCTGATCGTCATCGCCCGGGATCCTTCGCCTCCGGCCGAGGTGGATCGCATCGCAGATACGTGCATGGACTTCCTTGCTGCCTCGCAATACGTCGATGGGTCGATCGACAATCGGCGCGGCGTCGACGGCGCCTGGTCAGGCGAACCCGCTCTCGGCGACCACTGGGGACGGGCCCTCTGGGCCTGGGGCACCGTGGTGGGACGGAGCAGTGACCTCGATCGGATCGAGCGAGCTGTCGGCGCGTTTCGCCTCTCAAGCAGTCAACGCAGCCCGCATCTGCGATCCATGGCGCACGCTGCCCTGGGTTCAGCCGAGTACCTTCGGCGCTTCCCCACGAGCACGTCAGCTCTGGATCTCCTGGCCGACACCCGCAACCTGGTGCTCCAACGGCGGGACCCGCGGATCCCATGGCCCGAGTCGCGACTCACCTACGCCAACGCGGTGATCCCCCAGGCGGTCATCGCGGCCGGTCTCTACCTGGAGGAGATGGACACCCTCGAATACGGCCTCGACATGCTCGAGTGGCTCACACGCCTGCAGACGCCCGATGGGCACTTGTCACCGATCGGCAACGGCGGATGGTCCCCGGGCGATCCGCTTCCGGCATTCGACCAGCAACCACTCGAGGTCGCCCACCTCGTCGATGCGTGTCTCATGGCGTTCGAGGCCACATCCGACTCACGCTGGCTGGATCTGGCTCGGCGCGGGGCCATGTGGTTCTACGGCATCAACGACGTCGGCGCGTGGATGCACGATCCCAAGACCGGAGCTGGCTTCGACGGCCTCACTCCGGGAGGCATCAATCCCAACTGCGGAGCTGAATCAACACTCGCCTATCTCTCCACGGTGGGCCAGCTCACCACGTCGCTTGATGCGCTTCGAGTGCACTAGTGGCTCCCGTGGATCGCACGGACATCGTCGAGCGCACGGACATCGTGCTGCATGGTGACCCGCACCGCGTGCTCTGTCGACTCTTCATCCCCGGCGAAGAGGAGCTCATCCGGGGCACCTCTCGCGCCCGGGAGCTCGTGAATCGCTGCATGGCCTTGACCGAGGAGCAGGTCGTCGCGACCCTGCAGCAGACGCTCGCACGCTTCAGTTCGCGACATCGATATCTCGAGAGTCACCTGATGGAGCACTTCGCGGCCGTAGCGGCGCTGATCGACAGCGCCTGGGATCTGTCCCCTGCACGAAAGACCCTCATCGGTGCGTATCTCACCCAGGAGTACGCCTTCGAGTCCACGGCGTACTTCAATCCCTCGCTGACGATCCATCCGGATCAATCCGGTACCCGGTCCGGCGAGCTCCGCGTGATCATGAGCGTGCGGGCTGTCGGCGAGGGACACATCTCCTCACTGGTCTTCCGCACCGGGACCCTGCGACCCGATGGTGAGGTGACCATCGATCCGCCGTCGCACTTTGCCTCGACGCGCGCCACACGATTTACCGCTCTGCGCAGTCGCATTCTTTATCAGGCGGCCATCGAAGCCGGCATCGATACCGCCGACCTGCAGTTCATCCTAGGGATGCTTCCTGACACATTCACGCCCGAGGAACTCATCTCCCGGCTCAATGCCCTACCCCACCCCACACCCGTCGAGGACCACCGTGTGCTCACCGACATGCTTCAGTCGCTGAGCACGAGCAGCTACGAGGTGGACTTCGATCACTCCACGGATCTGAGCGAACGTGTCCTCTGGCCGACATCTACCGATGAGCGACGCGGGATCGAGGACGCCCGCATCACACGTTTCACCGATGACCGCGGCCGCGTGCTCTACCGAGCGTCGTACACCGGCTTCGACGGCTCCAAAGTCGTCTCACGCATACTCGAAACAGAGGACTTCCGCGCCTTCACGTCGATGCCACTGTCCGGGCTCGCGGTCCGCAACAAGGGCGTCGCCTTCTTCCCTCGCCTGGTCAAGGGAGACTACCTGGCTCTATCGCGCTGGGACAGGGAGTCGAACTCGATCGCCTACTCCTCCGATGGCTATCACTGGGACGACTACGTCACGTACCACGTGTCCACCGAGCCGTGGGAGCTCATCCACGTGGGCAACTGCGGACCTCCTCTCGAGACCGCAGACGGGTGGCTTGTCCTGACCCATGGGGCTGGTCCGATGCGCAGATACGTGATCAGCGCCGTCCTGCTCGACCTCGATGACCCCACGCGTGTCCTCGCCGCATATCCGGGCCCCCTGATCGAACCGCAGGAGGACGAGCGCAGCGGCTATGTCCCTAACGTCGTGTACTCGTGCGGGGGTCTCATCTATCGCGGCACGCTTGTGCTGCCGTACGGGATCAGCGATTGCGCCACGCGGATCGCGCGGATCGATGTCGACGCCCTACTAGGACGGATGTCACCCCGACGCTCGAGAGCTGAACTTCAGTGACCCCACGCTGCCTGACCGGTCATCACACAGTCACGCGACAGTCACATCCATTGTCTGCGTCGCAGCGCGGCAAGAGCATGGATGCATCACTTGATCGTCGCCACCGCACTCACACCAAGGAGTCTCCGCATGCTGCACGACCCACACTTCAGCGATCGCGCGACCGCTGGCCGGGAGTTGGCCGCACAACTGCGGCGCTTCGCTGGCGGGGATACCGTGGTTGTCGGATTGCCTCGCGGTGGCATACCTGTGGCACACGAGGTAGCCCGTGCACTAAGCGCTCCTCTGGATGCACTCGTCGTGCGCAAGGTGGGTGCGCCCTTCCAGCCGGAGCTGGGCGTGGGAGCCCTCGCTGAGGGTGAGGTCCAGGTCGTCGACACCGTTCTCTGCGAACGACTGGGTATCCCGGATCCGGAGATTCGGCGCATGATCCGCGCCACGGCAATCGAGCTCCACGACCGCATCTCGACGATCAGGCACGATCACCCACGACGGGATCTCACCGGCCGGCTGGCGATCGTGGTCGATGACGGCCTCGCCACCGGCTCCACCGCTCACGCGGCTATCCGCTCCGCACGCCGAGCGGGCGCCCGCCACGTGGTGGTCGCTGTCCCCGTCGGATCCCATGAGGCCGTACGTCGCCTGAGAGAAGTCGCGGACGAGGTCGTGTGCCTGGCAACCCCCGAGGACTTCGTCTCCGTGGGTTCGTACTACGACGACTTCACGCAGGTGTCCGATGCCGAAGTGCTCGCCAGTCTCGATGCACCGATCAGCACCGAGGTGCGCATTCCGGTGGACGGGGTGAGTCTCGCCGGCATCTTGAATGTGCCCTCCGGAGCACGTCTCCTCGTCATTTTCGCCCACGGCACCGGTAGCAGCCGATTGAGCCCTCGCAATCAGGAAGTGGCGCGCATCCTGCAGGAGGAGGACATTGCGACTCTCCTGACGGACCTGCTGACGGAGGAGGAGGCAACAAGCCGGACTCAGGTCTTCGACATCGAGCACCTCGCCGACCGCCTCGAGGCCGCACTTGCCTGGACGAGGCACCATCCACGCACGCAGCACCTCGCGGTCGCCCTCTTCGGCGCCAGCACCGGGGCGGCCGCGGCCCTGGCCGTCGCGGCACGATGCCCTGACGTGGTGCGCAGCGTCGTCTCACGGGGTGGCCGACCTGACCTGGCGGATCCCTGGTTGCCGCGGGTCACCGCACCGACACTTCTCATTGTCGGCGGCGAGGATCACGACGTCCTGCGACTCAATCGCGTGGCGCTCACTCGCCTGCGATGCCCCGCGACACTGGACGTGATCCCCGGGGCAACTCATCTCTTCGAAGAACCAGGCACCCTGCAGTGCGCTGCACGCGCCGCACGCCACTGGTTCGCCCGGACAGCGACACCTCGCGCAGCGTGAGTTCGCCGTGCCGCGGTGGGGGGAGTTCGTCATCCTCGGTTGCGCATCACTGGCACTCGGTGCCCTGACACCCTGGGTCCTCCCTTACGAATCCGTCCCTGGCGACACGCCGGTAGGGGTCTCGCGCGTGCAGGAGCTACAGGCCGGCCCACCCGTGGCCGCCGCCGGGCCGCGCGAGCCTGTCCGACGGTCCCGCGGAGTGATCGCCATCGGCGACACCGCGCTGCTCGATGCCCGACGGTGCCTGGAGGACCGCGGCATCAGCGTGCATCCGCGTGCAGTGAAGACGCCGGAAGATCTCTTGTCCGTGGTGAGTTCGTCGGTGGAGGACTACGCCGCGGTCTTCATCCACATGGGTGCAGGCACGGACCTGGTCGATGGGCAGATCACCCGCGCCATCGACATGCTCGGCTCCGATCAACGCATCGTGTGGGCGACAGTGCAAATCCCCGATCCCTACGGGGGTGAGTTCTCGATTGAAGATCGGCTGAACGCATCCATCCGCAACGTCGTGAGCCGCCATCCCGAGGGACGCGTCCTGGATTGGAATGCCGCATCGGTGAAGCATCCTGATTGGACTGTGGATGGCATCAGCATGTCGACGGAGGGCTGCCGCGCGTACGCCGCCAAAGTCGTGAAGCTGAGCGGCCTACCCCAGGGCGCCTGACCTACGCGCCCAGGGACAGGTGACCATCGAGGAGCATTCCTTCTCGCCTCGCGGCCGCTACGGCCTCTGCCCTCGAGTGCACTCCGAAGAACCGGTAGATCGTCATCGACTCCAGGCGCACCGTGGACTCACTGAAGCAGATGCGGGCCGCGATCTGACGGTTGGTCAATCCCTCGGCCATGCCCGCGAGGATGTCGTGCTGACGGGGTGTCAGGCCGTCAGCTCTAGGCGTTTGCACAGCGACAACGCGCGACTCATGGGATCTGTCATCCCCCGCTGCGGAGTGAATCGAGGCAAGTAGGGTCCGGCGCGCGACCAGACTCCGCGACCCCTCGCGGAGCAGGTCCATGCCGGACGACGGCACCCAGACGCATGTCGTCACCCAGGCGAGTGCGTCCGTGTCGATGTCGCAGTCTGCAGGCCGATGGAGGCCCACAAGTACAACCGCGAGCACGCGACAGCGCTCCCCTCCTGGGCCTGCCGATAATGATGCGAGAAGGTCGAGCATCACCTCGACGTCCCAGTCGGAGTGAGGACGCCGTAAGGCACCGCCCGGCAGCACTTCCTCGCTCCACATCAACGGCACAGTGCAGTACGTCATCGAAGATCCCTCCCCCGAAGCCGATGCCCATAAGTGGCGTCCTCATCCGCGTCATCCGCGGGCGCGACAGGGCTCATCGTCGTACCCAACCCAGGGGGCGCCGCCCACGACACGCACGCTCAAGACGCTCGTCAGCCAATCGAAAGGCGACCTAAAGCGACACCCCTCGCTGCCGGTGCGGTCGTAGAGGCGCAACCCACGGGTCGCCAACGCCTGGAGCGAAGGATGCCTAGCGACCACCCCTGTGCCTGGCGACGAGATAGTCGTACCCCTCGTCGGGTACGCCCACTTCGAGGTCGTCCGCGTCGGGATCTGCCTCGAAGGGGTCTGCCTCGAAGGGGTCTGGGCCGAAGGGGTCGTCATCGAAGGGCGAGTCGGGCGGTGCCAGGGTCGCAGCGCCACCCCATGTGCCGAGGAGTTCTGCATCTGTCGCTCGTGATGAGGTCACGACATCCTCCCTGCGTCGTCACTCGTCGTTCCCATGTCGGCGATGAGCGAACGCCGAGAACGCCGTCACACCCATCACCGTCGACGACGCTAGGCGGCGAATCAGGTCATGCGACAGGGCTACGTCGGTCAGCAATCGATAGTCGAAGGATGCACGATGTGACGAACTCACACTCGGGTGAGGACACCGTCCTGCCAGGTGATGATGCGATCCACCACACCCCTAGCCACGGTGACGAGAGACGTGCCACTGAGGACGGCGTATGCGTCGAGGATCTCGAAGGCCTCGTCGATGGGCACCCGAGCCTTAGCCGCCACGATGCCCTTCGCCTGCTCGATCATCGCTCGAGACTGCAGGGCACTCTCGAGCTGCTCTGCAACCACGCTGGACTCGCGTGCAAGGCGCTGCTGGACAAGGCCCACGGCGGCGACGTCGGCCAAGGCTTGGGCGGCATCCAAGTCCTCGGACGTCACCGTCCTGGGCGTGAGCCAGAAGACGTTGAGCGCTCCCACGATTCGCGCGCGTAGCCGCAGGGGAACGGCCGCCGCGGATACGAAACCAAGGGCGCGCGCCTCTTCGACGAAACCTGGCCATCGGGCATCGGCGAGCATGTCGGGGGCGGTCACCACCTCGCCGGTTCGCCAGCACTCGTAGCACGGTCCCTCCGCGCGCTGGAGCTCGAAGACCTCGAGAAGGCGAGTGTCTTCGTCAGACGCGGAGAGCACCTGCAGGTGTCCCGCACCATCTTCGAGCATCACGCCGGCCGCGCCCGCCTGCAACAGGCGCGTCGTCGACACCGTCAGTTGGTGGGCCAGGTCGAGGTAGTCGAAATCGGACGCGAGTGTGCGTACGGCTTCGGCCATGACATGCGCGAACTCCGCGTCATAGCTGTCGAATTCCCTCACGTCAGCCATGAATCTCGCCCCTCCCCGAGGCCCGACCCGACCATCAGGCAGATCATGGCTTCTCCAATCTGACATCGCCGGCAATGACCCGTGATGCGAGCTCATAGAGCGTGATGCCCTCGACGAACGCTCGCCCGCGCAGGCGCGCCAGGGCGTCCTCGATCGAGCAGTCCAGCATGCCCGCGATCATGCCGGTTGCCTGATGCACCCGGAGTCGATCGGCGTCACGGTCCACCAGGAGCGGCTCGAATTGGGTCTCCG
>JBJOJS010000052.1:0-24615 GCA_046046455.1 Actinomycetota bacterium
CCTTCATCGCGGCGCCGAGCTGCGCACCGAGTGGACGCATCATGGGCTCCGCGTCGTACGCCGTGACCGTCACCTCGCAGCCCAGCTGGCGCGCGGTCGCCGCCACCTCGCAGCCGATGAATCCGGCTCCCACGACGAGCAGTGACGCTCCGGGGGTGAGCCGCTCGCGTAGATGCAGAGCGTCTTCGGCCGTGCGCATCACTGGGGGCTGCGGGCCGGAGACCGGCAGGTGACGCGGACGGATGCCGCTGGCGATCACCAGGCCGTCGAAGGGGTACGCCGCGTCGTCGACCATGACGACGCGGGAGACGAGCGAGCATCCGGTCGCCGCCGCTCCCAGGCGCCAGTCGATGTCGTCGTGCTTGCGCCGGAAGTGCAGACCCTCGACCTCGACGCCGCCCTTGAGCGACTCCTTCGACAGCGGAGGGCGGTTGTAGGGCAGATGCGCCTCGTCGCCGATGACCATGACGTCATGTTCCTGGCCGCGCAGCGACTCCGCTGCACGCAGGCCACCGAGTCCGGCGCCAACGACGACGACCTGCGCCATCAGGCCTCGATCTCGATCGCCTGCATCGGGCAGACGTCGGCCGCAGCCTCGACCTGGTCGGCCAGTGCGTCGTCGACCTCGCCGGTGTACTCGAGCTTGCCGTCGTCATTGAGCGCGAAGACGGTCGGCGCCTCGAAGGTGCACTGGCCGTAGTGCTGGCACTTGTCCATATCGACGTAGATCTTCATCACTTCTCCTCGACGGTTGATGGATACAGGTCCTTGCTCGGGGTGCGGATGCCGCGGAACTCCCAATCGCCACCGAGAGCCGTGGAGACGACCTCCTCCGACTCTGTCGGCTGTGCGCCCACATCGGTGCGGATCGGCGTGGGGCCCTCGACGATGTGGTTGGTGAGGGTGCCGAGTCCCTCGACCTCGACCTCGACGACATCCCCGGGCTGCACGGGCCGGGAGAACGCCGGGGTGCCGGAGAAAAGCAGGTCGCCGGGCACCAGCGTGATCGTGCGCGCGATGTCGGCGACGAGGTAGTGCATGTCCCACTCCATCTCGGCGGTCGTCGAATCCTGCTTGGCGACGCCGTTGACGAGCGTGCGGATTCCCTTGCTGCGGAAGTCCCAGTCGGTCACGACACCGGGGCCTACGGGAGCGAGGGTGTCGGAGCCCTTCACACGCAGCATCGACCCGGCGTCGGTGTCGCGGAAGTCGTGCAGGCCGTAGTCGTTGCCGATCGTGTAGCCCGCGATGTAGTCGCCTGCCTGTGCTGGGGAGATGTTGCGGCAGGTGCGGCCGATGACGATCACGATCTCGCCCTCGTAGTTGAGCCACCTGCATCCGGCCGGGCGCACGACACCGGCCTTGTGCGAGTTGAGCGCGGTGATCGGCTTGTGGAAGTACGTCGGCGCCGGAGGGAGCTTGGTCATGAACTCCTCGGTGCGGCTCGCGTAGTTGAGGTGCACCGCGATGATCTTGGTCGGCTCGGTGGGCGGAAGGTGGATCGCCTCGTCGATGCCGACCTCGCGGCCATCGCCGGCGACCAGGGTGTCGCCCTCGCGGCGTACCTCGCAGGGATAGCCGTCGAGGAGGATGCGGCGGTACTCGGGCATCAGGCGCTCGCCTTCTGCTTGGTCCAGCCGGTGGCGGGACGGTCGAACCAGACGTGGACCTGGCTGGTGCCGATGGCGTTCTCGTAGTCGCTGTACTGCACGCCGGGTGCGGCGAAGTCGGCCTCGCCCAGTGCGGCGGCCATCATCAGGTAGTGGGCGAACATCGCCTCGGGACGCACCGTCATGAACTCCGGCATCGTCTCGAGCACGCGATCGTGGCGCCCCTCGGCGAACCAGGCGAGGCGCTCCATGTCCATGTCGCGAGCCTTCTGGCTGATGATGTGCGACGGGTCGCTCGACTCGTGCTTGCGCAGCTCCTTGAGCTTGTAGAACGTGTGCGACAGCGATCCGGTGGCGATGAGGATCACCTTCCGATCGCTGGCAGCGACCGCCTCGCCGATGGCGCGTCCCACGCGCAGGAAGTCGTCGGTCTCACCGGTCTGGCAGACGCTCACGGAGATCCAGCGCTTGTCCATCCCCTTGCCGAGGTAGCTCCAGAGGTTGAGCGAGGGGTAGTAGAGCGGGAGGTACTCGTCGTCGATGGCCGTGATCCACGTGCCGTTGGGCTCGCCGCGGGCGGCGATGGCCTCGGCGAGCTCGGGGTCGCCGCGCCACTCGTAGGGGATGCGGCACATGCCGCGCGGCAGCTCCTCGGCGGTGAAGAGGCCGGCGCGTCGCGCGTGCGACGTCACAACGAACTCGACCGTGGTGAACCAGTGCGAGTCGAGCACGATCACCGTGTCGTAGTCGAGAGTCTCGAACTTCTCTCTCCGCAGCCGCTCCAGCCCGGTGACGATCGAGATCTCGCGACCGTCGTTGAGCTCGTAGCGGACCTCCTGGGGAAGCATGATCGTGGGCACGTGCGAGAGCAGGCCCGCGGCGACGACCTCTCCCATGACTACCTCCAGCCGTTCGGTGAATAGCAGGTGTTCTTGACGTCAGCGTAGAAGTCGAAGGACCACACGCCGCCCTCGCGACCGATACCCGACTTTCGCGAGCCGCCGAAGGGGGCGCGCAGATCGCGGACGAAGAAGCAGTTGACCCACACGGTGCCGGCGACGAGCTGTCCGGCGATGCGCTCCGCGCGGGGGCGGTCGCCGCAGACGAGCGTGGCCGCCAGGCCGTAGTCGGTGTTGTTGGCCAGCGCGATCGCCTCGTCCTCAGTGCTGAACGTCTGCATCGTGAGGACGGGACCGAAGACCTCGCTGGTGAGGATCTCCGAGCCGAGTGCGGCACCGGTGATGAGGGTCGGGGCGTAGTAGAAGCCACCCGCGACCGGCTCGACGCGCTCCCCGCCGAAGGCGACCTGTGCGCCGTCGGCCTTCGCGCGCTCGACGTACCCCTCGACGCGCTCCAGATGCACGGGGTGGATCTGCGGGCCGAGGTCGGTGGACTCATCGCGCGGATCGCCCTGGCGGATCCCGCGCACCTTCTCCTGCAGCCGCTCGGCGAATTCCTGCGCGATCGAGGAGTGCACGAGCAGGCGCGTGCCGGCGAGGCACACCTGGCCGGCGTTGTCGTACTGCTCCGCCGCGATCTCGGCGGCGAGGCCGAGGTCGGCGTCGTCCATGACGATCGTCGGCGACTTGCCACCGAGTTCGAAGGACAGCGGGGTGAGATTGTCAGCAGCAGCCCGTGCGACCGCCTTAGCCGTCGGCACCGAGCCGGTGAAGCAGATGCGCGAGACACCCGGGTGGCCCGCGAGTGCGGCGCCAGCCTCGGTGCCGATGCCCTGGACGACATTGAACACACCGGGCGGCATGCCGGCCTCAGCGGTGATGTCGGCGAAGAGGCTCGCGGTGAGCGGCGCCCACTCCGGTGGCTTGAGTACGACGGTGTCGCCCGAGGCCAGCGCGGGACCGATGCGCCAGGTGGCGAGCATGAGCGGGGCGTTCCACGGCGTGATGATCGCGGCGACTCCGGCGGGATCCCACGACACGACGTTCGTGTGGCCGCGCGTCTCGAACTCCGGGTGCTTGAGGTCGTTGACGGCGTACTCGGCGAAGAAGCGGATGTTCATCGCCACGCGCGGCATGACGCCGCGGCGGTGCGAGCGTAGGAGCGAGCCATTGTCGCGGGTCTCGAGTTGAGCGAACTCCTCCAGGCGCGCCTCGACGAGGTCGGCGACGCGACCGAGGATCGCGCCTCGCCCGCGGGGGCCGAGCCTGGCCCAGCCGGGGAAGGCGTCGCGTGCGGCGCTGACGGCGGCATCGACCTCGGCGGCCTGGCCGCGAGCGACCTGCCCGAGGACCGTGCCGTCGATAGGGGAGAGGTCATCGAAGGTGCCGGAGGAGGAGACCCGCTCGCCACCGATCCAGTGGCGGGGGTCGACGCGGACGTCGGCGACCTCGAGCATGGTGAGGGCCTTCCTCGGGAGATTGTTCGGACCCTAACGGATTACCCCTCTATGGTGCCAGGGGCGATCGCCGCCGTGGGTGAGGGCGAGGCCAAGGGCAGGTAAGGGCCGTCCGTAGAGCGCGGGGCTAGGCCGAGAGCTTGCGGGCGTAGGTGGCGTCGAGGGCGAGCAGGAAGGCGCCCTGGATGGCGATGGCGATGCCGTCCCCGCGGCTCATGCGGAACGACGTGCCGTAGTGGCCCGCGTGGACCGCGATGTGCGCGCCGCCCGCGATGTAGACGACATCGGCCGCGGCGTTGATGAGCAGGAGGGTGCGGAGCTTGCGGGCCTCCGCGTCGACCTGCTCCTGGGTGAGCTCGCCGCGGCGTGAGCGACTGAGGGTGCCGGCGGCGGCGATGAGGGCATCGACCGCGCCCCACATCGCGGTCTGCCGCCCGAAGTGCATCCACTGCCTGCGCCCCGCGCGCCTGCCGATGATGGCGATGGCGCCACCCTTGATCACGCTGCCGACGCCCCAGATGGTGAGCAGCGCGCTGATCTCGCGCTCGTAGCCCTCGAGCTCATCCCTATCCATCACGCCAGCATGGCAGGGTCGGACCGAGGCGACCAGTCGTCCATCGGTCAGGCATCGCGCGCGACTAGCCTGGACCCGTGGCTCGTCCCCGCATCGCACTCATCGGCCGCTTCGCCGAGCACACGTCTGCGACGCGTTACGCCGCGATCGTCTCTGCGCGCGCCCTGGTGGAATCACTGTGGCTCGCGGGCGCTGAGCCGGTGACGCTGCTCGCTGCTCCGGGGCCCGAGGGCCTCGACTGGACCGAGCGCCTGCGCGGGATCGACGGCGTCCTCCTGTGCG
The DNA here is from genome assembly GCA_046046455.1 of Actinomycetota bacterium. Classification (GTDB taxonomy): domain Bacteria; phylum Actinomycetota; class Actinomycetes; order S36-B12; family S36-B12; genus Mxb001. Next base: position 4,823 of record JBJOJS010000052.1, read on the forward strand.
GTGGTGCCGACATCGACCCTCGTCGTTACGGCGCGACCGAGGTGCATCCCGAGGTCTACGACGTAGACGCACTGCAGGACGAGGCCGATCTGTCACTGGCCGCCTACTGCTTCGCGCACGGCGTACCCACGCTCGCGGTGTGCCGTGGCCTGCATGTCGTCAACGTCGAACGCGGCGGATCGCTTGTGCAGCACATGCACGACGACCATCGGCACGTGGTGCACGACTTCGTCATCGAGCGCGGACCGGCGGGTATCGAGGCCGGACCGATCACCGCGTCGTGCTACCACCACCAGTGCATCGATCGACTCGGCTCCGGGCTCGAGGTTGTCGGGCGCGCGGAGGACGGCACCATCGAGGCAGTCACGATCGACTCAGCGGGCTGGGCCTTCGGCGTGCAGTGGCACCCCGAGGACACCGCGCGCGAGGACCCGCGCCAGATGGGCGTGCTGCGCGCGCTGGTCGACGCCGCGCGCTAGTGCGCCTATCGCTCGTGCAGGCCCGTCCCTACCGCGCGGGAATCGACACCACGTTGGATCGCGCGCCCTCTCCGGTGACGTAGACGTCGATGCTGCGAGCGGTGCGACGCGACCACGTGAAGGTGCCGTCAGATCGCACCTGCGCTGTCGTCGTCGATGAGGTGAACTCCCCTTGTCCTGCGAGGCGGACCCATGGCTGCACAGCCTGACCCGCGAGACCGGATGTCCGGCCACTCACCACGATGTGGCGCCCCTCGCGGGATCCGACGATGGAGATCGTCACCTTCGCTGACGCGCGCGGGATCACGGCATTGCTCGGCTCGGACGACACGCTCCAGCCGGCGCCATTGAGTGCCCGGACCGTGATCGTGTACGTCGTCCCGTTGGACAGGCCCTCGATGGTGCAGGTTGTCGTCGACGACAGGCACACGGCACCGCCTGGCGAGGCGGTCGCCATATAGGTGCTGACCGGGAAGCTGCCGGGGGACTCCGGCGGCAGCCACGACGCCGTGGCGGACCCATTGCCCGGGGCCGCCACCACGTCGCGCGGTGCAGACGCCGGGAAGACCGGTGGCGGTGGCGGCGCGACCGGAGTGAAGGGCGAGCTCGCGAGTGACCAGGGGCCCGCGCCGACGGCATTCACCGCGCGCAGGTAGACGACGTACGTCTGCCCATTGGTCAGGCCGGTCAGCGTGTAGGGGCCCACGACGTCGGTCGTCGAGTCATCCACCGCGGTCGTGTCGTCGAGCGCGAACTCGATGCTCGTCAGCGGCGACCGCCCCGTGTCGTCAACGCTCCAACTCACCTCGGCCAGCGCTGAGCCTGCGACCACTCCTGTGATCGTCGGCGCCCCGGGTGCCGTGGGCGGGATGGCGACGGTGAAGCGGACGATGACGACCCCGGAGCCCCCTGCGCCGCCGGGATTGCTCGTGACGGACAGGTTGCTGTCAAAGCCGCCGCCTCCGCCGCCGCCCGCATTGGTCCTGCCCGCCTGGGCCGCGACCTGGGTCGGATTGAAGCTCGCTCCCTTGCCGCCACCGCCCAACTGCCCGAAGCCGGCTGTCGTGTAGGCGCCACCGCCCCCTCCGACGCCGTACACGGTGGTGCTGCTTGCGAAGAGCCCGGTTGACACCGTCGAGTCGAGCGCCTGCGGGCTCATCCCCGCTCCGCCATCGCCGCCGCGGGCGTTGTTCAGCGCACTCTGGCCGTTGCCTCCCGTGCCGGCACCACCCCCGGCTGCCGATAGCCCGCTGTTCGCCACCGTGCTGCCACCCGTCGTGGCAGTGCGGTTGTAGGTCCAACTCGAGCCACCCACGAGAGTGCTCGTGAAGCGGCTAGAGGTGCCTCCCCCGCCTCCCGAGGCGGTGTCATCCGCGAAGCCCGAGAAGCCGCCTGCGGTGCCGAAGAATCCGTTCGTTCCTCCGGCGCCGACCGTGACGGTGATGCTGCCGGCGACCGCCTTGTTGGTGACGACCCGCATCTGGCCGCCGCCGCCTCCGCCGCCGCCCCACGTGGCCGGGTCACCGTTCCGGCTGCCGTTGGCTCCGCCTCCGCCGCCGCCCACGATGAGCACGTCGACCGTGGTGACGCCGGCAGGTGGTGTCCACGTCGTGCTGGAGGTGAAGGAGAGTTCGCAGACGGCCGTGCTCCCCGCCTGCGACACCACCGTGTAGCCGCCTGGGCAGGGGCTGACAGCCTGTGCCGCCCCTACCGGTGCGAGCGAGGCCACCACGACGGCGGCGAGCGTGAAGGGGATGAGGGAGCGATGCATGAAGGGTCCTCGAGGCGGGGGGAGTAGGGAAACCGAACCCTTCGAGTGTGCCAGAGCAAATCGAGCAAGCCGATCAAATCGCCCGTAAAGGCCAACGGCTCAGGGCTCGATCCGTTCCACAATCCACTCCGCCATCGCCAGGCTCGACGTCCAGGCCGGTGACACCGCGTTGAGCACGTGCGTCGATCGCTCGCCAGGCTCGACCACGAAGTCCATCTCGAGTTTCCCTGTCGGCACGTGCAGGAGCTGCGCGCGCACGCCCACCCGCCCGCGCTCGCGGAAGTCCTCAGCGCGCACACTCGGCACCAGGGCGCCTGCCTGCGCGACGAGGTAGCGCCGGGAGTACTTCGGCAGCTCGCTGCGCACGAGCCCGGGGACGTCGTGGTGCGGTGAGCGCAGGAAGCGCGGATACAGGCGCGCGATGCCGGACATCTCCGCGGGGTTGAAGCCGCGGATGCCGGCGTAGTCCTCGCGCCACAGCGACGGGATCGCTGTCGGCCCGACCTTGGTGCGCCCGTCGACGGTGACGGTCAGGTGCACGCCGAGGAAGGGATTGCGTGGATCGGGCACGGGATAGACGTGGCGCTGCAGACGACCGGCTGGCCAGTCGGAGTACCAGTAGAGGCCCTTGAAGGGCAGCATCGCGTAGTCCTCGCCGACGCCGAACCAGTGCGCGACGCGATCGGCGTAGAGGCCGGCGGCGTTGATGATGTGGCCCACGCCGATGCTCTCGGTCGGCGTGCGGACCCAGCCGGTGCCGGCAGCCGTAACCGGCGTCCCGAGTCGGATCTCGCCGCCGCGCTCGCGCACGCGATCGCCCAGGGCTTCGACGACGGCCACCGGATCGGCGACGGCGGTCGACGGCGACCACAGCGCACGTTCATGTGTGCGCGCGAGCGGCTCGAGCTCGCGCAGACCCGCCCCGTAGACCATCTCGAGCGGTACGCCGTTCGCCTGACCTCGCGCGTACAGCTCATCGAGCGCGGGCAACTGCTCAGGCGATGTCGTGACGACGACCTTGCCGGTCTCGCGCACGGGCACCCCGCGCTCGGCACAGAAGGCCTTGAGCATCTGATTGCCACGCCGCGTGAGCTGCGCCTTGAGTGAGTCGGGCGCGTAGTAGAAGCCCGCGTGCAGCACGCCGGAATTGCGCCCTGACGCGTGCGCTGCCAGGGCGGGCTCCTTGTCGAGGACGAGCACGCTGCTCCCCGGATGCCGCGTGAGCCACGCGTCGGCGAGGGCGAGGCCGACGATGCCTCCCCCGATCACCGCGACGTCGTAGGCCACGCCGTGAGCCTAGGGGGATGCCTCGGTGGCTGGCTTGTCGGCGAACTTCGGTCGGAATCCGCCGCGTGGTGGCGCATTTTGACCGGAATTCGGTTCTGATCGACCTCCCTGGGCGGTGAGGAACCGCCTCGCGACGTGAGGAACCGCCTCGCGACGCGGGGCTGTGGATGGCGCACCGCATCCCCTCGATGTCGAAGGCAGGGTGTCCGAGTGGTTCATGCACACCAGGATCTCGACGGCCTGAGGCGATTCGCCGCGGGTCGGGGTGGGGTCGTCTCACTGGGTGAGTTGGCTGACTTCGGCTTTAGCTCACGTGCAGTTGCACGTCGCGTGGACGATGGGACGTGGCATCGGGTCGGGCGGGCAGTCCTCCTCGTGCCACCCCCGATAGCCGACCCTGAGCGCGGGAGGCGCTCCGAAGCGGTTCCGCGCTTGACGGATACCCAGTGGTCGTGGGTGCTGAAGGTGACCTACGGCGAGGGGGTCTGCATCAGCGGTCGCCCGGCACTTGCCCGGGCGGGCTGGCAGCTGCCGCACGGGGTCGTCATTGCCGTCCTCCCTCGCAAGGCCTCCGCCTCAGTGACGGGGGTGAGCGTCGTACGCCGTACGCCGGACCGATCGATTCACCTTCCGGATGGGCGGGAGTTTGTGACGGCAGCAGAGGCTCTCGTGGACTCGCTCGTCGTGCTGCCCAAGGGAGCCGCGATCGACGTCATCGACTCCGCCCTGCAGCAGAGACTGATGGTGCCCGCGGAGTTCGAATCCACTCTGTCCAGGCGACTCGGCCGCGGCCGCCGGGGTGCTGAGCGCCTGCGCGAGTTGCTCGAACGCGTCACATCCGGCTCCCGGTCCGAGGCCGAGCAGCGGATGGCGGTCCTCTTGCGGCGCAGTGGCACGGGGCCGTGGGAGCCGAACCTCCCCGTGCGAGATGGCTCGGGGCGCGTGGTCGCGGAGATCGACTTCGCCCACGTCGGGCTGCGCATCGCCATCGAGGTCGATGGACGCGCTCACCACAGTGATCGCCGATCGTTCGAGCGCGATCGGGCTCGCCAGAACGCACTCACCCTCGGGGGCTGGCTCGTCCTTCGCTTCACATGGGAGCAGATCACCCAGCGACCGCATGAGGTGATCGCCGCCGTCCTCGCTGCAGTTCGCCAGCGCGCGGCCTGATCCCGGGCGAACTTCGGTCGGAATCTGCCGCGTGGTGGCACTTTTCGACCGGAGTTCGGCCGGGGTCGGGGTCACGGCAGCGGCACGCGGAAGAACTCCGGCCGATAGAGCGTCGGATCCTCGGCGAGCGCGGACTCGTCGGTGGTGTTCTGGCTGATGCTCACCACGACCGTGCCCTCCTGCGGGTAGAGCGTGGGATGGGCGACGACGGCGTACCTCACGGTCGTCGCATCACTCGGCCTGTGGGCGACCGATCCCGAGGCGGTGAAGGGACCCGTGGGCTGCGGCGCGGACCAGATGACGACGTGGCTGCCGAGGTAGTCGTCCTGCTTGCTCACGGCGTACCACGTGGCGCCGTCGGAGAAGACCGAAAGCGTCTGCGAGACACCACCCACCGCGGGGATGAGCGCGACCGCGGCCGCGGGGTCCTCCCCCCATGTCGTGCCGTCCCAGTACTGCCAGGCGGAGATATCGAAGACGTCCTCCGCCGGGACCCGGGCGGCGTGCAGGGACCAGCCGAAGACGAGATCGCGCTCGGGATTGGCGGTGCCGTAGATGTAGATGTGTCCGTCGTCGGCACGCCAGGAGGCTGCGCCCCAGCCGATGCGCTGCCTCGAAGGGTGATCCGCGCCGATGTCGATGGTGCGCACGAGCTGGGGTACGCCGTCCTCGTCGGTCGCGACCTCGGCGAGTGCTGGGCCGAGATTGATGAACCCGCCCTGGGGTGTCTCGCGCACGCGCTGGAGGAAGAGCGCGGCGGTCGGATCGGCCGCGGCTCCCGGGCGCGTGGCATCCGCGATGGAGGTGGGCCAGTAGCCGATCCCGTCGGATCGATCCGGGACGAACGCGCCGCCGTCGGGACCCAGCACGAGGCACGTGCGATCGCTTGTGATGGCGAGGAGGGAGTTGCGCACGGTCGTCTCCTGCGTCACGGACGCCTCGAGGATGCTGTCGCCGAAGGCGAAGAGCATGTCCTCACCGGGGAGACGCACGCTCGTGGCGATGTCACCTCCCGCAAGGCCGTAGAGCGATGCCTCGGTCGCGATGGCAGCATTCATCGACTCCAGATCGGGGTACGGCGAGGCGGGCTCGCACGCGACGAGGGAGCCGCCTTCTGAGTACGGATCGGCAGTGGAACTCACCATCCCGATCCCGCATCCGGTGAGCACGAACGTGAGGGCGGCGGCGCATCCCGTCGCCCAGCACCGCCGCCTCACCCATCAACGTTAGGCAGATCGGAAGCGCCACCCTGCGATGGTGACGGGCAGTGACCGGTCAGTCGTCCTGAGCGCGGACGAGATTCACTCCGTGGCGACGGTGAGCGCGCGCAGCATGGCTGCGGCACTGCCCAGGTCCTCGACGTTGCGTGTCACGGCGCGCTCCTCGGCGTTGAACTTCGGGAAGAGCGAGCGCATGAGCTTGGCGCCCGTGGGGGTGAGGGTCACGTCGACGAGACGACCGTCGGTCTCGCTGCGTGAGCGTTCGACGAGCCCGCGTCCCTCGAGGGTGGTGAGCACTCCGGAGAGGGTGGCCTTGGAGAAGCCGCCCTCCGCGGCGATGACGCGCGTCTCGACGCGGTCCCAGATCCACACGACCCACAGGACGACGAACGCCGTCCATGTGAGATCGGCCGGGGCCAGGACGCTGCGTTCGAGGTGGTTGCGGACGGCGTTGGCGGCACGGAAGAGGTTGGACACCACGGCCATCGCCTCGTAGTCGAGGGTGAGGTCACCAAGCCGGTCGGCCACCTGCCGCTCGGTCTCGGCCAGGGTGTGAGGGCCGGCCACGGGTGAAGTCTCGCAGAACCTTCCGTTCGGCCCCGAACATCTGGCACTATCGTGAATGATTCGGGCCCGAACGATCAGGCCCGAACGATCAGGCCCGTGAGCGTGGGAGGTCGCGTGTCCGTGCAATCCATGTCGGCTAAGTCCGACGTCACCCTGGCCGACCTCGATCTCTTCGAGGCCGGGCCTCCGTGGGCGACCTTCGACGCGCTGCGTGCTGAAGCTCCAGTGCACTGGGATGTCGAGCCCGAGCCCAACCACGGCTTCTGGTCGATCACTCGCTATCACGACATCGTCGACGTGCTGCGCGATACCGAGACCTTCTCCTCGGAGAGAGGGGCGGTCAACCTCGAGGAGCTCGACGACGACCAGCTGCGCGTGCGCAAGTCCATGCTCGAGACCGATGGTGAGCGACATCGCGCGCTGCGCAAGCTCATGCAGGGGGAGTTCACCCCGCGCGCGCTCGCGGGCTACGAGACCTTCCTGCGCGGCCTCACCGCATCCACCCTCGACGAAGCATTCGCCAAGGGTGAGTTCGACTTCGTCGAGGCGGTGGCTGCGGACTTCCCCATCCGGGTGCTCGCGCGGATGCTCGACGTCCCGGACGCTGATATCCCCAAGCTCATCTGGTGGGGCAATCGCATGGTCGGCAACACCGATCCCGAGCACGCCGATGTGCTGGCCTCCGATCCGGAGAGCGAGAAGTACCGGATGCTGCCCTTCCGCTCGCCGGCCGCGCTCGAGGTGTGGGCCTATGGCGACGAACTCAAGCGCCAGCGCGTCGGCGGGGACGGCAGGGACCTCGTGTCCACGCTCGTCAACGCCACCCCGATGGACGGCAAGCCCCTGAGTGAGGACGACTTCCACGCGTACTTCCTGCTCCTCGTTGTCGCCGGCAACGAGACGACCCGGCACACGATCAGCCACACGATGAACAACCTCATCGACCATCCCGACCAGATGCGCCGCCTACAGGAGGATCCCTCGCTCATCCCGTGGGCCGTCGAGGAGTTCCTGCGCTACGCCAGCCCGGTCTACCACTTCCGGCGTACGGCGACGCGCGACGTAGAGATGCACGGCACCACGATCAAGGAGGGCGACAAGGTCGTCACATGGTTCGCCTCCGGCAACCGCGACGAGGCTGTGTTCCCCGATCCCTATGCCTTCGATGTCACGCGCAAGCCCAATGAGCACATGGCCTTCGGTCGGGGCGGCCCGCACATGTGCCTGGGCAACTCGCTCGCGCGCATGGAGATCACGATCATGTTCGAGGACCTGCTGTCGCGGATCGACTTCATGGAGCGCACGGGCCCCGTCGAGCGGCTGCGGTCCAACTTCGTCAACGGGATCAAGCGCTTCCCGGTGAAGGTGTCCCTGAGGTAGGTCAGGACTTCTTGAGCGAGTAGCAGCGCACTGCGAGATAGCCCTGCACCCACTCCGTCTCGCTGGGGCCGTACCAGAAGAACTTCTTGTGCCCCAGTTCCTTCTCGCAGAAGGTGGCCGCCCTGTTCTGCAGGTTGCTGCCCGGATAGGGACGATCGGCGACCGCGGTCATCGGCTTGCGGTAGGTATACGTGCCGGTCCCGTAGTCCGTCGTGAAGGTGATCGGCTTGGACAGGTCGGCAGCGCCGGATATCGACCCGGTCACCGGGATGAGCTTGCCGCGGCGCTTCTCATCTGCGGGGACGGATGCAGCTGCGCACGACACCCAGTGCGTCCCGGACTTCCATTCCTTGACCGTCGGCGTGTACCAGAGGTACCAGGTGCGCGTGCCGGGTGCGGCGATCTCGGGCTTGGAGACTCCGGCGTACCGATTGACCTCCACCTGACAGCGCTCGTCGACCCACATCACGAGCTCGCGGCTGCGATTGCCCTTGGCCGCGATCTCCTTGGGCACGTCGAGCGTGATGACCGTCTCCACGGTGTGCGGCTCAGCGCAATCGACGGCTGTCCCCGTGTAGGTCTGCTTCGACGCCACCTTGTAGACGTAGTTCCAGCACGTGCCCGCCTCGGGCGCGGAGACATTCGTCGTCGGATCCCCGGGCGCCGCCGTGGCGGGGGGCGCTGCGAAGAGAGCGGCGACGGCGACGGTGGACAGGGCGAGCGCGGTGCGGCGTACGGCGGACATGCGGCGATTGTCGCCCAGGCGATCACGTGGTCGCGAGCCGAGTCGGGCGGCCTCGTGAACATCCCGGCTATTGATGCTCAGCAAGGGCTCTAAGTGTCAATGACTGGGACGTTCAGACGGGGCCGGCGACGCGGTCGAGGAAGGCATCGACCAGCGCATGGGCCCGTGCGACGGCTGCCGACTCCTCGCGCACGGTGCCCGCCATGAGCTCGGCGGGATCGACGCCGTCCTTCTCCGCCTCGGCGACGCCGCCCTCGTCGAGCCAGCCCTCCAGACACGCGGGAGTCACCTCGGGGTGGAACTGCACCGCGAGTGAGCGGCCGATGCGATAGGCCTGCGAGGCGCGAGGGTTGCGCGCGATCTCGACTGCGCCGGGAGGCACGGTGAAGCGGTCGTAGTGCCACTGGAACCACGGACCATTGGGCACGAGCTCGGCATCATCGGAGTTGATCCAGGTGTAGCCGATCTCCGCGCGCGGACCGGGTGCGACCGAGCCGCCGAGGGCGCGTGCGAGAGCCTGTGCTCCGAAGCAGATCGCGAAGATCGGCACGTCATGTGCCTGCAGATCGCGCAGCCAGTCGAGCTCGGGCTTGAGCCACGTGCCGATGCGGTCGTCGTCCCACGCACCCCAGGGCGCGCCCATGGGTACGACGACGTCGTGCTCGTGCACCTCGGGGAAGTCGAAGTCGACATCGGGGGAGAAGAACCGATCGCGCGGCACCACGACGGACTCGACGATCTCGAAGCCCCGCTGGGCGAAGCGCTCAGCCACGGGTCCGGGCGGGCTCACATGGTCATGTTGGAGAAACAGGACACGCACGGCGGCATCCTCCCATACGATCCGTTCGTACCCGAACGATCGGAGTCAACCATGGATTCCCACCGTCCGCTCGACCTTGCCGATCTCCGCGCAGGCCTGCAGGCCCGCGGTATCGACGTCCTGCGGGTCCTCTACTCCGACGTGCTGGGCATCACCCGATCCAAGGACATGCTCGTCACGCAGATGGAGCGCGCGCTCGGCCATGGACCGACCTTCTGCCAGGGCGTATGGGTGACCACCACGCAGGGTGGTGTGCTCGACGGCCACGGCTCGGTGTCGGACGGACTGCCCGATCTCGTCACGCAGATCGTGCCGTCGATGATCCGCGACATCCCGTGGGAGCCGGGCGTGGCGTACGTCGTCGCTGACGTCTTCGAGCCCGATGGCTCGCCGCATCCGACGGCACCGCGCTCGGTGCTGCAGGGTGTCATCGACGGCTACTCGGAGCTCGGGCTCACTCCCGTGACCGGCCCAGAGCTGGAGTACTACGTCATGGAGGAGCGTGACGGTCGCTGGGAGCGGACCTTCGATCACAAGGGCCTCGTCTACACGACGGGCGCGATGGTCGACCCGCACGGCTACTTCCTCCACACGCTGCGCATGTGCGACAAGCTCGACATCGGCGCCTTCGCCGGAAATCACGAGTTCTGCCCGTCTCAGTACGAGATCAACCTCTGGCATGCCGACGCCATGCTCTCGGCCGACCGCACCTTCATCTTCAAGACCGCGATCAAGGACATCACCGCCCGCCAGGGCTTCCTCGCCTCCTTCATGGGCAAGCCCTTCAATGACGAGGGTGGCAGTGGCTTCCACATGCACTTCTCGGTGGAGCGTGGCGGCGACAACATCATGTGCGATGCGAACGGCGAGCTCACACCGATCGCCCTATCGATGATCGCCGGCATCATCGAGCATGCACCGGCGCTGTCCGCACTGAGCAATCCGACGGTCAACGCCTTCAAGCGACTCGGCCCCGACACCCTGGCGCCGTACCGCAACAACTGGGGACTGGACAACCGCTCGACGATGGTGCGCATCCCGCCGGAGCGCGGCAGGGGCACGCGACTGGAGATGCGCATCGGCGATGGCGCGGCCAACCCCTACGTCATCTCGGCGGCGATCCTCGCGGCAGCACTCGACGGCATCCGGCGCGAGCTCGCGCCACCGCCCGCACTCGAGGGCTGGACCTACGAGGACGAGGCCGCGCAGGTGCTGCCGATGACACTCCAGGACGCATTGGCTGCACTTGACGCGGACGAGGTACTCAAGGGCATGCTCGGCAAGACCTTCGTCGACACCTTCGTCACCCTGAAGGCCGACGAAGTGCAGCGCTACACCGACGAAGCTGACGATCCGGCAACCCGCGAGGTCACGGACTGGGAAGTCCGGGAGTACCTGCTCCACTACTGATTCGCCCCGAGGGCCTGGGACGCTGTCTAGGCTGATCCCATGAGCCAGCCCACGATCAGCGCGCCGCCCGACCCGGCGACCGAGGTCGATGCCCGCAGCGGTCGCGTGGGTCGCCCGCTCGTGCTCGCGCTCATCGGACTGTGCCTGATCGTCCTCGCCATCTTCGTGTGGGCGGTCTTCGGCCGTGCTCCCTACACCGTGACGGGCTTCGGTTACATCGCTCCCGAGGGCGGATACACCGAGGTGGGCGCCGAGGTCGCCGGTCTCGTTGAATCCATCCCCGTCTCGCCGGGTCAGCAGGTGCGTCAGGGCGAGGAGCTCGTGCGTGTCACCCTCGACGATGGCAGCGGCACGGTCCAGTCCCTAGGCAGCCCGGTCGATGGGCTCGTGGTGGCTGTTGTCGCGCAGCCCGGTCGGACGACCGCTGTCGGTGATCCCCTCGTCTACCTGCAGGCCGACGGCGAGCCGTTGGTGGTCAAGGGATTCGTGCCGGCGACGCTGGCGGAGACGATTCAGGAGGGCATGCCCATCGAGATCTCGCCGGCGGATGCGCCGCGTCGCGCCCAGTACGGCGTCATGCTCGGCAGAGTCTCCTCGCTGTCGCCCATCCCCGTAACGCCGGAGCGCCTGTCTTTCGTCGTCGGCGATAACCAGTCCCTCGTCGATTACTTCCTCAGCGCCGGGCCGGTGATCGAGGTGACGGGCGAGTTGACGTCTGATCCGTCGACGCCCTCGGGCTATGCCTGGAGCCTCGGGGAGGGTCCCGACGTGGACATCCAGGCCGGGACGCTGAGCGAGGTGACGGTGGTGGTGCGGGACACGCCCGTCATCGGCTGGTTCGCGCAGTGAACCGCCGCATCGGAATCGGCGGGTTCGCGCAGTGAGTCAGCAGGTCCCCCGGATCACCGAAGCACTTGCTGCTCAGGGGCGCGCGGTGCCCGAGGACGAGATCGCGCACCAACTGGGTGGGCTCGACGGTCTGCCTGCTCAGGCTGCCGCTGATGCACTCCTGCGCACGTACCGTCTTGCGCCGGACGGCAGCCCGCTTCCGGGCTTCGAGCGCGATCGCTCGTCGCGACAGGTTGTGGTCGATCTGCTGCGCGACTCCCGGACCAGCGTGGTCTACGTACTCGTCGCCGCTGCGATCGGCCTGATCCCCGCGATCGTCGTACCGCTGCTCATGAGGCTCTTCGTCGATCGCTACCTCGTGGCCCAGGACGCGACGTGGGGGATTGCCGTGCTGCTGGGCCTTGTCGTCGCAGCCGCGATCGCAGCGACCGTGATCCTCCTCCAGTACGCCGTGCTCGAGCGGATCTCGCTGCGGATCAATAGGACTGGCGGAGTCGCCTTCGCTTGGAGCACGCTGACGATGCGCGTGCCCGTCCTGCAGACCTATGGCGCCGGCGACGTGCTCGCGCGGCGTGCGGCCGTGCAGCGCTATGCCTACCAGGGGGGATTGCTCCTGCCGTTCGCGCTCGTCAACTCGATCACGGCTGTCGTCTACATCACGATGATCTTCATCCTCGACGCCTTCATGGGCCTGGCCGCCGTCCTGATCGTGGTGGTCACTCTCATCGTCTCCCGTTTCGCTCTGAAGCGGCGAGATGCCGTGCAGCATCGCTTCGACGACGACCGCGTGACACTCAGCGGCTACACCTCGGATGTCGTGTCGTCGGTCGAGTCGATCAAGGCTGCGGCCTGGGAGCAGTTCGCCTTCGGGCGCTGGGCGTCCATGCGCCAGCGAATGGCCGCGTCGCTCACCCAACTCGGTGTGGCCAATCAATTCACGACGTTCGTGCCGATCATGGCCCAGACGGTCGGTCTCGGCGCGTTCCTCGCCATCGGCGTCGCCCAGGTGTTTGCCGGAACCGTGTCCCTGGGCACCGTCGTAGCGTCGCAGGCCTACATGGTTGCGTTGCTCCTGACCGCGGCGCAGTTGGTCTTCTTCGGAATGCTGCTGCAGTACCTCTCGAGCGCCGCACGCCAGTTCACTCCCATCCTGCGCGAGCCGATCGATCCCGAGATGCTCACGGTGACGACGGGCGACCGCGGAGACCTCGCCAGCGGCCGCCTCACCGGGTCCGTTTCGCTGCACGACGTCGCCTTCGGATACGACTCGTCCGAGGCACCGCTCCTGCAGGGGATGTCCCTGGACGTCGGTGCGGGGTCCCGCGTCGCGCTGGTCGGCCCCAGCGGGAGCGGCAAGACCACGATCGCCAAGCTCATCATCGGGGAGTTGCGTCCGTGGTCCGGTTACGTCGCCCTGGATGGCGTACCTCGCCTGGAGGTGCCTCGCGAGAGACGCACGCGCGACATCGCCTACGTGCCCCAGACCTCGGTGCTCTTCCCGGGCACGATCCGTGACAACCTCACGCTCTGGGACGAGCGCATCACCGACGCGGCGGTGGAACGGGCCGCGCGCGATGCGTGCATCGAGGACACGATTCTCGGCCGCCCGGGGGCCTACTTCCACGAGATCACGTCGACCGACGGCGGCTTCAGCGGAGGCGAGCTGCAGCGGCTCGCGATCGCCCGCGCGCTCGCCGGCGACCCGCGGATCATCGTGCTCGACGAGGCGACGAGCGCACTGGACCCTGTCGTCGAGGCGGAGGTGGAGGCCCATCTGCGCGCGCGCGGCGTCACGGCGATCGTTGTTGCCCACCGCCTGAGCACGATCCGCGACGCTGACGAGATCCTCGTGATCGACTCAGGCCGGGTCGTGCAGCGAGGGGCGTTCGCAGACCTCGTGCGCGGGGGACTCTTCGCGGAGTTGGTCCATGGCTGAGCAGCGCGACGCCTCGCTCGACGACGCGATCGACATGATGGCCTCGGCCGGTACCCCGGACGAGCGGGTGGCTCGCGCGCTGCGCTTCCCCACTCCTCTGCTCGATGCTTTCTCCGTTGCCCTGTCGTCCATCCGCGACGAGGCCCGGGCGCCTGATCCACGCGTGGAGCGCGACCTCGCCCCGATCGATGCGATCGCCGCGTCCTCGGGCGTCATGACATCGCCCGCGCCGCGGACTCAGCGCTGGTGGGATGCCCTGCCCGGTCCCGCGGTCACCACGCGGGGTGATTCGGCGGCGGCGATCCTCCCGCGTGGAGCGAGTGCCATCGCGGTGGAAGGCGGCACGCGCACGCGCACCCGCTTCCAGGGCGCGGCCGATGCGGGCGACACGGTCATCATCACAGGCCCGCTGCCGCCCGAGGCCACGTGGCGATCGCTCATCTGGTGGTCTGTGCGGCGCAGGCGCTCGCAGGTAGGCGCTCTGCTGTTGCTGTCGCTGCTCGGCGGTCTCGTCGGCTTGCTCATCCCGCTGGCCACGACGGCGCTGTTCGCCTACGCCGTGCCCTCGGGGAGCAAGAGCCTTGCCGCCGGCATCCTGGTCGCCTTCGCTCTCGGCAGTGTCGGTGGCGCGCTCCTCATCGTGGCGCGCAACATCGTGGGCATCCGGCTGCGCGACGCCAGTGATGCACGCCTGTCTCCCGGGATCATGGCGCACCTGCTGCGCCTGCCGATGTCCTTCTTCCGCCGCATGCCATCCGGTGAGATCCTCAATCGCACTCTCTCGGTGGAGACCGCGCGCGAGACTGTCGACGACGGTGCTCTCGCACTCGTGCTCACCTCGGCATTCGGGGCGGTCAACCTCATCTTCCTTCTCGTGCTCGACGTATCGCTTGGCATCACCATGAGCATCGCGATCGCCATCATGATGGTGACGGTGGCACTCATCCAGCGCCGTGCCCGCCGACTGCTGAAGCGTCTCCTCGAGGAGCGCAGTGCCTCCGATTCCGTCCTCATGTCACTTGTCGAGGCAATCGTGCCGATCCGGGTGAGCGGGGCGGAGTCTCGCGCTTTGGCGCGGTGGACGCGACTGGCAGCGCCTGCGCTCACCACGCTGGGCCGACGCATGTCGGCGGCACATGCTCTGCAGCCGATCCTCGTCGCGGCACCCATCGTGATGAACGCCATTCTCATCGTCGCCGTCATGGGGGAGAGTGGTGACTTCCCGGCGGCAGCGTTCATGGGCGCGTACGTCGCGGTCGTGCAGCTCACCATCGCGATGGCTCTCCTCACCCAGAATCTCTGGATGCTGAGCGAGCTGGGTCCCACGCTCGAGCGCATGGTCCCCGTCACCTCCGCGACGGTGGAGCGACCTGGACATAGCCGCGCGCCCGGGCCGCTCGAGGGGCGCATCCAACTCACGGACATCGTCTTCGGTTACGACCCCGAGCAGCCGGCGCTCCTCGACGGTCTGAGTCTCACCGTGGAGCCGGGGGAGTTCGTGGCCGTGGTCGGCCCCTCGGGGTCGGGCAAGTCCACGGTCATGCGACTGATCCTCGGCTTCGAATCGCCGTGGAGTGGGGTCGTGTCCTACGACGGGCAGGACCTCGCCGATCTCGATGTGACGGCGGTGCGCCGGCAGATGGGCACGGTGCTGCAGGCCTCGGTGCCCTTCGGTACGACGTACCGCGAATGCATCTGCGGCCCGCTGCAGATCGACGAGGATCGACTGTGGCAGGTGATTGCCGAGTCGGGGCTGGAGCGTGAGGTGCGCGCGCGGGGTCTCGATGCCCCCATCGGTGATCGCGGCGGTGCGATCTCGGGTGGACAGCGCCAGCGGCTCATGATCGCGCGCGCGCTCGCGAGTGACCCGCGAGTCATCCTGCTCGACGAGGCGACCAGTGCACTCGACAACGTCACGCAGGACATCGTCATGCGGTCGATCCTCGGTCGGCCCGTGACCCGCATCGCGATCGCGCATCGCCTCACTACCGTCGAGCGTGCCGACCGGATCGTCGTCGTGAGCGGGGGCTCCATCGTCGAGGAGGGGGCTCCGGCGGAACTGCTGGCGAGCGGCGGACACTTCGCGCGCCTGGCTGCGCGCCAGGAGTTCTAGGCGACGAGCGTTCTAGATCGGCTGGGAGCGGTCCTCGAGCAGGGTGCCACCGGCGAAGGTCACTCCTACCTCGCGGTAGTAGCCGCCGATCACCTCGCGCACGGGCAGCAGCGATGCGGGCTGATCCCACTCGGAGTCGAAGAGCGTGAGCTCGGCATCGCCGCGCCAGGGCTGGCCGAGGTCGGCATCGCGGCCGCCCATCGTGACGATCTGGTCGAGGCTGAGTGCGCCGCCGGCGATGCTCGGCATCTGCCGGTGATGCAGCATCGGCAGGGCGTTGACGAAGCCATTGGTGTCGCTCGGCTCGCGCAGGGTGACCTTGGCGGTGGCGAGCCGGTGGTCGTACGCCGCAAGCGTGGCGCCGAAGGTGCCACCCGGTGCGACACGTGGCGCGGCCCGGCCGTGGTTCATCGCGCGCGTGACATAGATGCTGCCGAGTTTCTTCGGATATCCCTGGAACCAGCCGCGCCCGATCGCGAAGTCGGTCGTCACCCAGATGAGCACGCAGCGGCTGTACGTCGTACCCGCATAGGAACACCGCACGACCGCGAAGGCCTCGAGGTACTGCGAGCGCGAAGGGTCGAGGAGCTCGCGGCCGTCGGCACTGCAGGACTGCCAGTCCGCCCAGATGAAGGCGACGGCGCCGGGGTCCTCGGGCGCGAGGTCGACGTCGGCGGGGAGCAGGGCGCGCACACGCTCGACGTCGGTGCGGTACTCGACCGTGAGCAGGGTGCCCGAGTAGTGCCAGGGCATCTCCGGTACGAGGGCCGAGCCGCCGTCGGGGGTGTAGGGAGGGAGGAATCCGGCCACAGGCCGAGGCTAGCGGACATTCGTTCGGGCCCGAACCAATCTTGCGAATGTGCTTGACCTACCCGGGGGTATGCGTCACTCTCGCGTTCATTCGGGGCCGTACGACCCGGCCCCCCAAGCGGAGGGTGCACCCATGGCCGACCTTCAGCCGGCTCCCGCCGAGACCCCGGGCACGTCCCTGCGCAAGGGACGTATCGGCGTCATCGGCATCGTCTTCTTCGTCATCGCGGCGGCCGCACCCCTCGTGGGCATGACCGGTGCCGTTCCCGTGGCGATCGTGCTCGGCAATGGCGCGGGCGTGCCCGGTGCCTACCTGCTGGTGGCGATCATCCTGCTGCTCTTCAGCGTCGGCTACTCGGCGATGAGCCAGCACGTCACCAATGCCGGCGCCTTCTTCGCCTACGTCGGCCGCGGACTCGGCATCAACGTCGGCGTCGGCTCGGCATTCATCTCGCTCATGGCGTACCTCACCATCCAACTCGCCATCTACGGCTTCTTCGGCGCTGTCATGGGCGGCATGATGTCCGCGCAGTTCGGCATCGAGTGGGCCTGGTGGGTGTGGGTACTGATCGCCTGGGCGCTCGTCCTCGTGCTCTCGGTCCTCTCCGTCGATGTCGGCGCCAAGGTGCTCGGCGTGCTGCTCACCCTGGAGCTGCTGTCGCTCGTCATCACGGCGATCGCGGTCTTCGTCAAGGGCGGACCCGAGGGCATCAACCTCGCGGCATCCTTCTCCCCGACCGCGGTGCTCGCGGGCGGCATCGGCGGCACGGCGGGCATCGCGCTCGCCTTCGCCTTCGCGTCGTTCATCGGGTTCGAGGCCACCGCCATCTACGGCGAGGAGTCGCGCGAGCCCAAGAAGACCGTGCCTCGGGCGACCTACACCGCGATCATCCTCATCGGCGTGGTCTTCGCCTTCGTGACCTTCGCCATGGTGACGGCGCTGGGCTCGACGACGGTCATCGATGAGACGCTTGCGCGATCGACGATCGACGACGTCCCGCTCCTCGATCCCGCTGCGGTCCTCTTCTCCATCGCCGGGCAGTACGTCGGCGACTGGATGGCGACGCTCATGAGCTGGCTGGTGCTCACCTCGCTCTTCGCGGGCCTGCTCGCCTTCCAGAACTCCTCGGCGCGCTACTTCTACGCGATGGGTCGCGCGGGCGTCTTCAGCCAGAAGCTCGATCACACCAATCGCTTCGGCGCCCCGGGCAATGGCTCGATCCTCGTCTCGGCCATCACCCTCATCGTCACGATCATCTTCATCGCGCGGGCCTGGGATCCGGTCCTGAACATGTTCTACTGGTTCTCCGCGGTCGCGGTCATCGCGATCGTCATCGTCGAGATCCTCGTGAGCATCGCGGTCATCGCCTACTTCCGTAGGACGAAGGAAGACACCCGCGTCTGGCACACGATGATCGCCCCGATCCTGGCCGTCATCGGCCTCGCGCTGGGCCTCTACCTGCTCATGAGCCGCTTCGCGCTCTTCGCGGGCACGGCGGCCGAGGGCAGCGACCCGACGACGCAGGCCTGGGCGCTCAATCCGCTCGGGTGGTTCCTCGTGCTCTCGCCGTTCATCGTCTTCATCATCGGGATCATCGTCGGCTCGCTGCGACGCAAGAAGGAGAACGTCGACGCCATCGCCGACCTCGTGACCTGATGCTCGACCAGGTAGTCGTCTCCGAACGGGAGGACGCGCAGCGCCGACAGGCATTCCCTGTCGGCGCTGCCGTCACTCTGGCCGACCTCGAGGAGGCCGGCCGCGAGCACGTCCTCGATGAGCTGCGCGAACGCGAGCCGGTCACATGGCTGCCCGCCCTCGGCGGATGGCTCATCACCGCGCGCGAGCCGGCGCGGCAGATCCTGCTGCCGAAGTCCGGCGCGACTGTCGAGGCCGAGCAGAACATGGTGCGCGCCTCGCTCGGCCGGATGATGCTCACCGTCGACCGCGATGAGCACGAGCGCTATCGCCAGCCCTTCGAGATCCCCTTCCGTGCTCGAGAGGCCGAGCGCCTCTTCGGTACGTCGATCCGCGAGTTCGCGCGCGAGCTCGTCGAGCGGATCGACCCTGCGTCGATGTCCTCCGGTGTCGAGCTCACCGAGGCGTTCGCTGCGCCCTTTGCTGTCGGGGTCGCGGCGCAGGTCATCGGACTCCCGCTGGACGACGTACGCAGGATCGATGGCTTCTATTCGGCTTTCGCGGCGGCGATGGAATACACCGGCGACCCTGAGCCCCTGCAGCGTGCGGAAGCGGCGCGCGGTGAGCTGACCGCGCTCCTGATCGAGGGTTTGTCGCGCTCCAAGGTCGTCGAGGCGTCGGATCTCTCTCCGGAGGAAGTCGCGGCGCAACTGCGCGTGGTGATGTTCGGTGCTATCGAGACAATCCAGGCCTCGGTGCTCACGACACTCATGCTGCTCATCCAGCATCCCGAGGCCATGGCCGAGGTACGCGCGGATCGTTCGCTGCTCTCCGGTGCGGTCGATGAGGCGATTCGGTGGATGCCGCCGGTGGCCTTCATGGAGCGCTGGACGCGTGAGCCTGTGACGCTCGCGGGCGTGGAGATCGGCGCCCGCGAGTTCGTCGGTGTGAGTGTGATCGCGGCCAACCGGGATCCGTCGGTCTTCCCCGATCCGCTGCGATTCGACATCCATCGCGCCAATGCCCGTCACGGCCTGTCCTTCTCGTCGGGCGAGCACCATTGCCTGGGCGTGCACCTGGCGCGTATGCAGACGGTGATTGCGCTGGAGGAGATGCTCGAGGCTTGGCCTCAGGTCGAGCTCGTGTCGGTCACCCCTCCGAGCGGCTTCGCCTTCCGCCGTCCCGCGGACATGATCGTGCGGGTCTGATTTAGGACGCGCTGCTCCACGCGATCTCGAGGCGAGCGGCCGCCTCGGCGAGGCGGCGATCCCGCGTCCATAGCGCCGTGCCGGGTGCGAGTAGAGCGGATGCGAGCAGGTGCGCATCGACAATGCCGAGGCCTGTGCCGTGCAGTCCGCGTGTCTCGATGAGGGTGAGGACCTCGTGGTGATCCGCGACCGGCGCCGTCGGCAACTCGCCTAGCAATGCGATGAACTCCGTGCGCTTGCGGAGCGTGCCCATCGCGAGCTCGCCGGTGACCAGGGGATGGGCCAAGACATCACAGGTCTCGAGGAGGGACACGAGAGTCGAGTCCCTCTCTCTGAGGTGGTCGATCCAGACCGAGGTGTCGACCAGGATCATTCGGCGGCGCCGTTCATCC
>JBJOJS010000115.1:0-11423 GCA_046046455.1 Actinomycetota bacterium
GACCTGCAGGGTGGAGTACGCCGACTCGGCGTTGCCGCCTGCGGTGGCGGTGATCCAGTGCCGTGTCGAGGGATACACCGCGGTGGGTGTGCCGGTGACGACACCGGTGGCCGGGTCCAGCACCAGCCCGGCCGGCAGTGCCGGGTAGACGACGTAGCGGGGGATGAGGGTGAAGTTCTCCAACGTGAACGTCGAGGTCGCCGTCACCGGCGTCCCCACCTGACCGGTGAGCACCTGCGACCCAGGGACCATCGCCAATGGAGGAGGCGGTGGGGGAGTCGATGGTGAAGGAGCAGGCGGTGGTGGCAGGGAGATGGATAGGCCCGTGCTTGTCGCGGCATAGACCGTGGAGCCGACGGCGAACACGCCCTGCACGCTATTGCTCCCGAGGCCGTCTGCGGTGGTCCTGATGCTCCAGGTTGCGCCGCCGTCGGTGGAGATGGACAGGCCCCCGCCCGTGGCGGCGTAGATGGTGGAGCCGATGGCGTACACCCCGCGCACGGTGTTGCTGCCGAGGCCGTCTGCGGTGGTCTTGTTGGTGAAGCTGGTGCCGCCGTCGGTGGAGATGGAAAGTCCGCCAAGCGTTGCGGCGTAGACGGTGGAGCCGTTGGCGTACACCCCGAGCACGTAGCTGTTCCCGAGGCCGTTGCTGGTGGTCCTATTGGTGAAGCTGGCGCCGCCGTTGGTGGAGATGGACAGGCCCCCGTTTGTGGCGGCGTAGATGGTGTCGTCGGTAGCGAACACCCCTTGCACGGAGTTGAACCCGAGGCCGTTGCTGGTGGTCCTATTGGTGAAGCTTGTGCCGCCGTCGGTGGAGATGGAGAGACCGCCGTAGGTGGCGGCGTAGACGGTACTGCCGATGGCGAACACCCCGAACATCTCGTTGTTCCCGAGGCCGTTGCTGGTGGTCCTATTGGTGAAGCTGGTGCCACCATTGGTGGAGATGGACAGTCCACCCTCTGTGGCCGCGTAGATAGTGTCGTCGGTAGCGAACACCTCGCGCACGGAGTTGTCCCCGAGGCCGTTGCTGGTGGTCTTGTTGCTGAAGGTGGTGCCGCCGTCGGTGGAGATGGACAGGCCACCGCCCGTGGCGGCGTAGACGGTGGAGCCGATGGCGAACACTCCCCGGACGGAGTTGCTCCCGAGGCCGTTGCTGGTGGTCTTGTTGGTGAAAGTCGTGGGCGCGACTGAGGTAACGGCTCCGACGGCCTGTGCCGGCGTATCCGGGATGAGAGCGACAGGCATGGCCGCGACAAGTCCGGCAAGGCATGTGACAAAGCCACGTTGAGCCATCAGCAGTGGGCTCCCCGGCGTCGAGTTCGTCATGTGTGTTCCTTCGGGGAAGGTGAATCCGGGAGGTGCCGGGGCTTGTGTCGACCGTGAGCGCGGCTAGCGGGCGCGGATGGTGACGGTGTTGGACTTCACCGCGCCGTGGGCGAGGTAGATCGAGATCGTCTTGCTCGCTTTGCGGGTCCAGGTGAAGGTGCCGTCGGCCTTCACAGGGATGACGGCGGGGCCTTCGGTGTACTCGGCGCGTCCCGGCGATCGCGTCCACGGCCGCAGGGTCTGCCCGGCCAGGTGGGTCGCGGTGCCGGTGATGGTGATGCGCTCACCTTGGCGGGTGCCGGTGATGGTGATCGTGGGGGCGACCACTGCGATGGGGCCGCTGCTGGTGGTGATGGTACCGGCGGTGGCACTGACCTGGAACTCGCCCACCGCACCCCCCAGCACGCTGACCTGCAGGTGGCCCTGGGTGTCGGTGGTGCCGGTGACGCGGGTGCCGCCCCCGGAGAGGGTGGCCTGCCCGGTCAGCTCGACCTGGACGCTGCTGCCCGGGATGGGTGCGCCGGTGGTGTCGGTGACGGCGATGCGGACCCCCAGGGTGCTGCCGGTCAGGATCGAGGTCGGCAGCGCGCCGCCTGCGGATCCGGTCAACGCCACCACCGCGGGCGTCGGAGTCGGGGCGGCCGCGACGGAGACCTGCAGGGTGCAGTACGCCGACTCGGCGTTGCCGCCTGCGGTGGCGGTGATCCAGTGCCGCGTCGAGGGATACACCTCGGTCGGTGTGCCAGACACGACACCGGTGGTCGGGTCCAGGGTCAGCCCGGCCGGCAGCGCCGGGTAGACGACGTAGCGGGGGATCAGGGTGAAGTTCTCCAACGCGAACGTCGAAGTCGCCGTCACCGGCGTCCCCACCTGACCGGTGAGCACCTGCGATGTCGGCGCGATCGCCAACGGAGGAGGCGGTGGGGGAGACGGTGCCGGAGCGGACGCACACGGATCGACCGTGTACTGCCACAGCAGGAACGCGCGCGTGTTGCCTGCGCAGATCCCCCACACCTTGCCGTTTCCCGGGTCGAAGGCCTGCCAGCCGTTGACGATGTCCCAGTTCGAGTCGTCGTAGGTCGCGAACTGCTGCAACTGGGCGGTGGTCTTGCCCGCGATGCCGGTGGAGGAGCCATTGCCCACGGCCGTGGCCAGACCGGTTGTCGTGTCGTGGAAGTTGTCACTGAAGGTGCCTGTCGTACGAGAACCCACGAGGCCACCGTTCCTGCTACCGCCGGACACGGTGGCGTTGCCATTGGCGTAGGACCGATTCACGACTCCACCGGTGGCGTCTCCCACGAGGCCACCCGCCTCGATGACTATGGTGCCGCCAATGTTCGCCGCGGTCGCCGACACCGCCCCTGTGGCGAACGAGTCGGAGATCGTCGAGGAATTGGCATATCCCACCAGGCCACCCGCGTAGGAATAGAGGTCAATTCCGCCGCCGTTGTTGGGTGTTGCCGCCGATACCGAGCCGCTCGCCGTGCTGTAGGAGATCGTGGTGCCGGAGTTGGCGTATCCCACCAAGCCCCCTGCGTACGCCCTCTTCTCGAAGTACATCAACCGCACCGACTCTGCGCTTACGTTGCCGGAGAAGCCGATGCGCGTGACGACACCCGGGCTCTTGAGGTGACCGACGAGGCCGCCGTACGCGTGGGAAGTGCTGGTCGAGATGGCAATCGTCAGTCCGGAGATGTCGAAGCCGCCGCCGTCCAGCCGCCCCGTGAATGCGGTGCTGGAGTTGCCGATGGTCGATGTCCAGGTGCAGCCACCCATGTCGATGTCGGCGGTGAGGATGAAGGAGTCATCCCAGCCTGTCGCGGAATCGTCACGTAGCCGCTGCAAGTGTGCGGGGGTGGCGATCTGCCACGGACTAGCGGACGTGCCCGCTCCGGCGGCATAGGAGCCAGCCGCCACGGGGCAACCCGTGTCCGCTCGCGCTGTCGGTGCCTGGAATGTGCCCACGGTCAGGAGCGACAGGAGCAGTGCTGCCGCCATCGCGGCGTACACGAGTCCACTGCGAAGGGAGAGGGAGCGGGGCATAGATTGCCTCCATGGTGTGGGTGTCGGCCCGGTCGACCTCTGGTGAGGCGCACGGCATCGTCAGGGGTCGTGTGGGTGTGGCTACGTGTCGCGCCGCAGGATCAGGCGGTTGGAGTTCGTGCCGTCGGCGGTGAAGTAGAGGTAGATGGTCCGGCCGGCCTTGCGGCTCCAGGTGAAGTTCCCGGATGCGTCGATCGTGGGCTGGGCGAAGCCCGTGCGATACCTGTCCTGCCCCGCGAAGCGGTAGTGCGGCACCACGGTGGGTGATGTCAGGCCTTCCGTGGCGCCGTTGACGGTGACGCGGTTGTCGGTGCGGGAGCCGGTGATGAGGATCGACGGCGTGGTGTCCTCGATGGCGCGGATCCCGACCGAGATGGTGCGTGACTGGCCGGAGGGGGAGTAGCCGACGGCTTGCAGGACATGCGCACCGACAGCCAGGTCATCAGGCAGCGGCAGCGAGCCGGCGAAGGTGCCGTCCGCGGCGACGGTGAGCCGGCCCAGGGTGATCGCCTCGGCCGCCCGGGGCGCACCGAGTGCCTGGCGCATCAGGTCGGCAACGGCAGAGCTCGCGCTTGTCGCCGGGTCGAGGAAGATGCCGACCTGTGATCCGGGGGCGAAGCCGCCGCCGCCGGTCGTGGTGTTGGCACCGGGGATCACCTGCAGCACCGCGTCCCCACCGAGGGGCACGGGTGCGCCATCGGGATCGAGACCGGCCAGCCTCATGGTGAAGCCAGGGCCGGTCAGATTCAGGCCGTCCTCGCCGGAGGTTGGGGCCACCGTCAGGCCGGCGGCGGGTTGACCGTCGACCATCAGGCCCGCGCTTCCCGGGGGCAACGGGGGCACCGGCTGCGGCTGGGGGCCTGCGGCGACCTGGACCTGCAGGGTTGACGACGCGGATTCCGCGCCGCCGCCGGCGGTCGCGGTGATCCAGTGCCGGGTGCTCGGATGGGCCGCGGTGGGAGTGCCGGAGACCACGCCGGTGGCCGGGTCCAGGGTCAAGCCCGCCGGGAGTGCCGGGTAGACGCTGTAGCGGGGAGGGAGGGTGAAGTTCGCCAGCGTGAACGTCGACGTCGCCGTCACCGGCACCCCTACGTGACCCGACAGCACCTGCGCTCCGGGCGCCATCGATGGCGCCTGGGTCGGTGCGGGAGTGGGCGTGGGAGTCACGGTCGGTGAGGGCGAGGGTGAGGGCGAGGCACTAGCCGCGAACTGCCGCGACCCGATCGTCCACGCGCTCGTCGTCGGGTTCGGTCGCGGAGCACCCACCTGATCGGCGGTGATCGATGGGATCGGTGCGACCGTCGGCGCGGCGGTGTAGGCCACGCTCGTCGGCAACGGCGCCTGCCCCAACTGACCCGGAGACGCCGACGGCGACGGCGGCAACGTCTCCAAGCCCACCTGGCCCGGCCCCACCTGGAATCCGGAGCCCGGGGACGACGCCGGGATCGGGACCGGCGACGGATAGGCACTCGCTCCCGTCAGCACGGTGGACGAGAAATCGGCCGCGGAGGCCGAGAAGAACGTCCCATCACCTCCAGAGTCCGCGGCCGCGCCAATTATGCTCGCTGTCGATGTCAAAGTCCCCCGCACGTTCATCTGCGACATCGTGCGGAAGTCTCCGGGGAATCCGTACCGTGCCGTCACGGAGTTGGCGTAGACGGTGGAGAACTGGAGAGCAATATTCCCTGTCGCATACACCCCGCCGGTGGTCAGCTGATTGGTGTAGGTAGACGTCGAGTGGTTGTGGCCGACGAAGGAGTTGACAAGATTGACAGTACTGGCCGCAATGGCACCCGTCAGGACCGCGGAATTGTTGTAGAAGGATGAGCGTGTCGCGGTGGTTGTGTTCGGACTGTTGCTGAAGATCGCGCCTCCACTTTCGGCCGAGTTTCCTGAGAACGTGCTGTCCTCGATCGCCAACGTCGAGTCGAAGGCATACACCGCTCCGCCATAGCCGTTGTTATTCGTGTCGTCGGCACTGTTACCGCTGAAGATCGAGCCCTCGATCGTTGTCACATGAGAGCCATAATCGTCAATGGCTCCGCCGTTTCCCTCAGAGCTGTTGCTACTGAAGGTCGAGTCCGTGACGGTCAGAGTGCCCTTCCCGTAGATCGCTCCTCCGCTTCTTCCGGCGCTGTTGTCGATGAAGGTCGAGTCCGTGACCGTCAGAGTGTCGTCGGCATAGATCGCACCACCCTTCCAGGCCGAGTTTCCCGAGAACGTGTCGTCCGTGAACGTCAGGGTGCCCTTTCCGTACACCGCTCCGCCCCCTAAACTGGCAGTGTCGTCGATGAACGTCGAGTTCGTGACCGTAACAGTCCGGGCGGCCCAGATCGCACCACCCTTGGAAGCGGAGTTGTCGATGAAGGTCGAGTCCGTGACCGTCAGAGTGTCGTCGGCACGGATCGCACCACCCAGGCCAGCCGAGTTGCCCGAGAACGTGTCGTCCGTGATCACCAACGTTGCCTGGAAGCTATACACAGCTCCGCCGTACGAGCTGGAGCTATTGTCGCTGAAGGTCGAGCCCGTGATGGTCGTCGTGTGCGCGCCAACGTCGTAGATGGCTCCGCCGTAACCCACGGAACTGTTTTCGTTGAAGGTCGAATCCGTAACCGTCAAGTCATTCGAGCTGACGAAGTTCACCTGGCCAAATCCAGATCCAGACGACGTGTTGGTCTCGAACAGTGTCCGCGTGATGCTCAGCGTCGGATTTCCAATACCGTTCGCGAAGATGATGGTATTTCCTGCGTTGCTTGAGATCACGGAATCGCTGATGGTGATGGTGCCGCCGCTTGAGTTAGCAACATAGACGACGGCTCCCTGCCGATCGGCGGGAGTGGCGCTGGTGCTGTTGAAGCCGGTGATGTTCAAGTGATCCAGCGACAGTTGCTTTGTAGTGAAGTCAACAAATGGGTGTACGCCGACAAAGCGGAAACCGGATGCGCCCGCGGTGATGGTGACCGAGTCATCCTCCTCAGTACCGCCGGTGATCGTGGTGGTCTGGGTGACCAGAGGTAGGGAGGACGTCAGGGTCACCGAGGTGACGACCTCGTCGAAGGTGATCGTGCCGCCGCCGGGGTTCCCCTGGATCGCGATCATGCAGGCGCGCAAGGACCCGGCCGCGGTGGTGTCGTCGCCGCGTGTGACCTGGCACGACGTGCTCGCCAGCGCACTCGGAAGGCGCAGGATCGATCCGTACGTCGACACCATCGTCGACGCGGCGAGCAAGGTCAGGCCCGCAACCGTCCCACGGCTACTCCGGATTCCCAGCCTACGACGCTCGGCGCGGTTCATGAGGTGACCTCAACCGATGATGCAGGTCCATGCGAACTGGTCATGTCGTTCTCCCACGGGGTCGCGTGCTAGGGGGATGGCGCGGGCCTGTGCTCTGCCGGAAGTTAGGTCGTTCTCGGCTGCGCCGTGCGCGAGTGCTACGCGTGTACCCGACTTCGGGGTACACGTGTACCCCGCTAGGCCAAGAGGGATCTCACGGGAGGACGATGCGCTCATGTCGCGCGACACCCGGGTCCTCTACGTAGAGAACGATCCGGTGCTGCGGTCGATGATGGCCTCGATGCTCGCCGCCCTTCCCGGGTTCGAGATCGTCGCGTCGGTCGCGGACTCATCCGAGGCCCTGGAGCTCGAGGCGCCGATCGATGTCGCGCTGCTGGACTGGGCGCTGGGCCCGGACTCGCTCAACGGCGTCGAGCTCGGGCACGCCCTGCGCCGGCGTAACGAGAACATCGGCATCGTCATCCTCTCCCAGCACTACGCCTGGGACTTCCACGGCGCACATGGCGCTGTCGACATGGGCTGGTCATACGTGGAGAAGCGCGTCAACCTCGACCCCACCTACCTGGCGAAGGTCCTCAAGGCCACGGCCGCCGGACTCTCGGTGGTCGAGCCGTCCATCGATCGAGGGCGTGCTCCGGAGTTCGTCGAGCGCATGAGCAGACTGTCACCGCGTCAGCGTCAGATCATGTCGCTCGCGGCCACCGGGGTCGATGCCAATGTGATCGCCGAGCGGCTGGGCATGCGGGCGGTGTCGGTGCGCAAGGAACTGTCGGAGTGCTACCGCGTCCTCGTGCCCGACGCTGCGCCGGGCACCGACCTGCGCACGGCGGCGGTAATCGCCTGGATCGAGGGCAAGCGCAAGAGCACCATGGATTCAGATGACATCTAGGACATCTGCCAGCACCGCATGGCGGGCGGTGCGTAGGTTCTTGCTCGGCCCGTGGCCAATGCACTTCGGGGCTCTGTGGGTGATCCTTCTCGGAGTGACGTTTACCGTCACGTGGCGGCTGGCCGGAACGTCACCGATGGTTCCCCAGACGGAGACCCTGACCTACCGGGTGGTGGCGATCCTGGTGATCACTGTGTCGCTTCCTGCTGTGACGCTCGTGCCCTTGATGATCTACCGGCGACTTCGTCGTCGTTGGACGAGCACGCCGGTGAGATCGACCGAGTACCTCGTCTCGCTCGCCGTGGCGGCCATGATCGGTGCAGCGATCTTCAATGGCGGGGTGAGGCTCGAGCCCACGGTCACGCAAGTGCTCAATGATCCTCGGCTCATCGACACGGCGATTCGGATGTTCGTCCCACTGTGGCTCCTCAACGCGGTCCTGGGCACCGTCTTCGCGCGAATTCAGGCGCAGTCCGACGCCGCGACGGAGGCCCTGCAGACGGTAGAGGCTCAACGCCGACTGCTGCTGGAGTCCGAGGAGCGCGTGCGCGGGCAGGTGGCCGCCTACCTCCACGACCGGGTGCAGACAGACCTCGTCTCCATCGGCCTGCGCATTCGCGCAGCCGTCAGCCCTGGCCCGCGGGAGATGGTCAGCGAAGTGGATGCGGCGTTGGCCGCCCTCGAACGCGTCCGTTCCGATGAGGTGCGCTCGGCGAGTAGGCAGCTGAGCCCCAATCTGCGCAACGTCGCCCTGCACACCGCCTTGCGCGAGCTGGCCGATTCCTATCGGCCCGGCATGACCGTGACGGTCTCCGTCAGCCCGGAGGCCGCCGAGCGGCTCAAGGGCGAGGTGACGCGGGCGACGGGGATCTACCGCATCTGCGAGCAGGCCCTGCTCAATTCCGCTATTCACGGCCATGCGAACGAGTGCTCGATTCGCGTCGCCCTCGACGCGCGCGATGCCTATCTCGTGGAGGTGCGTGACAACGGCGTCGGCCTTGGGCCGGCGCCGGTTGTCGCCGGCATGGGCAGCACGGTCATTGCAGCATGGGTGGAATCACTCCAGGGGGAGTGGTCCCTTGACTCGGCACCCATCGGCGCGACCCTGACCGCCGTGATCCCGACCCGCACGCCTTAGGCGTCCCGCTTCCCGGACGTCGCGACGCAGGCCGGCGGCCACACCGGCGCTCAGAGTCAGCCCCGCAGTCCCTCGTGCGAGGTTGATCCCGAATATGGTGAGCGCCTACCGCAGCCGACCCGGAGGAATCATGAGCGACGACGACTTCGCACCACTGGCCTACTCCGTCGAGCGTACCTATCCGGTCGACGTCGACCGGATGTGGAGGGCGTGGACCGACGCGGCTGAACTCGAGCAGTGGTATGCCCCGACCGAGCTCAGCGTCGTACCGGGCTCGGTTGTGTCCGATGCGGTCATCGGCGGGCGCTGGGCGGTGGCGGTCGACGCGACGGCGTACGGGCACATCGCGTACTTCTGGGGTCGCTACGACGACGTCACGCCCAACTCACGTCTCATCCACTCGCTCAGCTACTCCCAGGACGAGGCCGACTTCGTCGCCCATGACGACGATGCGCCGTCGCACGACATCGTCATCGACATGGAGTCGCGTGACGGCGGCACCTGGGTGCGCTTCGCGCAGTACGGCGACATGCCGGCGGAGCAGGCCGCGATGGCCCAGGCCGGGATGGAGAGCTACTTCGACTCCCTCGGCCAGCACCTCGGCGTCTAATCACCAGCGAACTTGGGGTGGAAAGTGCCCCAGGAGGGCGCTATCCACCCAAAGTTCACGCGGGTGAGGGCGCCCGCAGTCCCTCCGAACGCAGCTCCAGCGACGCGAGCTCGGCGATGACGTCCCTGTCGCCACGCCGCCAGGCACCCGCTGGATCGTCGCTGATGCGCGCGAGCAGGTGCAGGGGCTGACGTGCCATCGCGCGCAGCGCGAAGAGGTCGAGGTCGTCGGTCGAGTCGAGGAAGCGTCGGGCCGCGGTGGCTCGGCGGACGAAGGCGACGCGGATCGGCACCCACAGCATCGCCCACGATGCGATCCCGAGGACGGCGAGAGCGATCGCGAGGAAGCGCGCGAGCACGGATACGGCGTCCGCGGATGCCTGCCCCGCCTCGGCGATCGACACCGAGGCGCTGCTCATCCCGTCGAAGGGCGACTGCAGTGCTCCGCCGATGAGCGGTACGCCGGCCAGCGCCTCGCCCGCGCTCGCGAAGCGGTCGGACATGTCGGTCGCGCTGTCGGCGACCGCGAGCCCGGGTGCGGCGAGGTTCATGACCAGGTCGTAGAGCCGCAGCGCGATCCAGATCCACAACGCGCTCCACAGCACGAGCCACGCGTCGCCGAGGATCTGGCGCGTGCGCCGCGCGGGGATCTCCGAGTACCAGGTCATGTGAACTCCCTCGTTTGCACTGCGTCCACCGTAGGCTCCCGGCATGGCTATCTCACTGCAGCGGGTCCCCGGCGAGTACGCCGTGCACCGACTTGCGCCCGACGCCGATATACCCGCGGAGGCGTGGGACGCGCCCTTCGTCAGCATCGGCCGGTCGCGCGACGAGTTGAGCATCATCACGGGCAACGGCATCCACATTGAGAGCGACAGCAAGGTCGGACCCTGGCTCGCCTATCGCGTCCCCGGGGCCATCGACTTCTCTGCGACCGGCATCATGGCCGCGCTCACCGCCCCCCTCGCCGAGGCGGGCATCGGCATCCTCGGCGTCTCGACATACGACACCGACTACCTGCTCGTGCACGCCGATGCGGGAGTGGCTGCGGAGATCGCCTGGCGCGCGGCCGGCATTGAGGTCGCATGATGATCGAGATCGAGTGACCGTCGTTGTCGCGGCGGCCATCGAGCGCAATGGGCGCTATCTCGCGGCACGACGCACCCAGCCCGACTGGGCAGCGGGTAGGTGGGAGTTTCCCGGCGGCAAGGTCGAGTCCGGCGAGAGCGAGACCGATGCCCTGGTGCGCGAGATCCGCGAGGAGCTGGGCGTCGAGATCGCTGTGGGCGCGCGGGTATTGGGCGAGTGGGCGCTTCACGAGGAGCTTGTCCTGCACCTCTACGTCGCCACGCTCATGGATGGGGAGCCGGAGCCGCTGGATCATCACGACGAGCTTCGATGGGTTGCGCCTGGGGAGTTCGACGACGTCGCCTGGCTGGAGTCCGACGTCGATGCGGTGCTCGCCTTGGCTCGTGAAGTGGCTTCCTGAGCACCGCCGCGTCACCGAGTGTGCAGTTGTTGACTCGGGAGTGGCTCATTTTGCGTGCACAAGTGCACACTCGGCATGAGGAGGCGGTTCGGTCAGGCGGGGACTCACCGCGTAGGGTCTCGGGGTGACTGCCACCCGCTCGGACCTCCGCAATATCGCCATCGTCGCCCACGTCGACCACGGCAAGACCACCCTCGTCGACGCCATGCTGTGGCAGTCCGGGGCCTTCCGCGCCAACCAGGATGTCGACGATCGGGTCATGGACTCGATGGATCTCGAGCGCGAGAAGGGCATCACGATCCTCGCCAAGAACACCTCGGTGAAGTACGCCGGTCCGTCGGCGCCCGAGGGTGGCGTCACCTTCAACATCATCGACACCCCGGGCCACGCCGACTTCGGCGGCGAGGTGGAGCGCGGCCTGGAGATGGTCGACGGTGTCGTCTTGCTCGTCGACGCCTCGGAGGGCCCGCTGCCGCAGACGCGCTTCGTGCTCCGCAAGGCGCTCGCCAAGAAACTGCCGGTCGTGCTCGTCATCAACAAGGTCGACCGCCCCGACGCGCGCATCGCCGAGGTGGTCGACGAGGCCTACGAGCTCTTCCTCGACCTCGACGCGACCGAGGACCAGATCGATTTCC
>JBJOJS010000072.1:0-5738 GCA_046046455.1 Actinomycetota bacterium
GGGCGAGCCAGGGCCGTCAGACGACTGGCGAGGTTGACCGTCGACCCGAAGACATCGCCCATACGTCGCAGGACAGGTCCGCTCGCCAATCCGACGCGCATCTCGGGCACGTCGGGATCACGCGCATGCGCGTCATGCAGGCCCAGGGCCGTCTGGGCCGCAATGACGGCATCATCGGCGACGAAGAGGATCTCGTCGCCGACCGTCTTGACCAATGTCGCGCCGGTGGCCGCGACGACATCGGCGCTCACCGCTTCGAATCGCTCGACGAGAGCGGCGAGATCGGCGTCTTCCAACTGCCTGCTCAGGCGGGTGAAGCCCACGAGGTCGGCGAAGCCGACGGTGCCGTCGGCACTGGGTTCGCCGATCACCTCGGTCCGCGCGAGCCGGCGATCGAGCACGGCCGCGAGTTGCCGTCGCCAGGCATAATCGAGAAGTCGCTCCATCGGCTCGACGAGCTCGGACGTGCGCACCACGATCCGATCGACCACCTCGGGATCCTCGGTGATGTCGCGTCCCTCCAGGTGCTCCTGCTCCACAAGGAAGCGACCCACGGCCTCTGCCTGCCAGTCGGCCAAGCGCGCCGTCGACTGCCCCAGGCTGCGGGCGAGCACGATGGCGGTGTCGTCGTCCAGGAGCCCCCGCATGATCAGGTCGTGCACCGTGCGCAGCGCATCGAGATCGGCATCGGTGAAGGCCGCTGCGCCGCCGGTGTCGGGGAAGCCGAGCGCGCGCCACAGTGCACGTGCGAGATCGTCGGGTACGCCGGAGAGCCGGATGAGGTCCGCCCGCGTATAGATGGGTGGGCCGCCGAGGACGACCTCCTCGAGCGCCTCGGTCGGATCAGGTGCCATCGCCGGGCGGCACCGGATCGCCGCCCTGCTCCACGCTGCGTCGCCGACGCCGATCATCGTCCTGCTCGTGGAGCCGATAGACGTCGCGCTGGATCACCTCGACATTGGGCACGTCGTCGATGACGAGGTTCTCGTCGCTTGCCGACGTGATCTCGAGGCGACCGTAGTTGAGGATCCGGCCGAGCACCCCCACCTCGAAGGACACGTTATTGACCTTGGCCAACGGCATGTCACGGCCCTTCTTGGAGATGACCCCAGCGCGCGTGATGATGCGGCGGTTGGTGAAGACGTACTGGGTGGTGATCCAGTAGAGGAAGGGTCGGACCACCCAGAAGATGAGGATGAACAGCCCGACGATGATGATGGCGGGTCGCCCGATGGTCTCGAGGATCCCGTCGGCCGTCCACGACCAGGACCCCAGGGAGCTGTAGAGCCAGACACCGATGAAGACGGTGAGCAGCAGCCAGATGACCGGGAGGATGAGTCCGCGCCAGTGCGGACGCATCTCGAACTCGACCGTCTCGCCCTCGCCCAGCAATTTCGTCGGGTATGCCATGCCCGCATCGTGTCACGCGGGTGCGCCCGGGCGCAGGCGGATGCGGTCATGCCCCCTGGCTCGGGGACAGTCTTCACGCAGGACGCAGGAGCGTGACGTCCCCTGCTGAGAGGACGTGCTCGATTCCCTGCTGATCGGTGATGACCAGTTCGCCCGACGGTCCCAGCCGATCGGCCCGGCCATCGATCACGTGATCGCCGACATCGGCCCGCACCTCGCGGCCGAGGGTGGCCGAGAGAGCCGTGTACGTCTCGCGCATGTCGATCCCCGAGGCCCACGATCGATAGGCCTCGGCAACGCAGGCGAGCACCTGGATGAGGACATCCGTGCGATCCACGGCGTGCCCGGCTGCGCGCAGCGAGGTGCCGCCCTCGGGCAGCTCCGACGCATCGTGGTCGACGTTGATGCCGACGCCGACGATGACGCTGCCGTCGGCCAGCCGCTCCGCCAGGATGCCGGCGAGCTTGCGCCCCGACACGAGTACGTCGTTGGGCCACTTCAGCGCGGCCTCGGCTCCCGCGGCGCTGCTCAGGCCTCGTGCCACGCCCACTCCGACGACGAGCGGCAGCCAGCCCAGTCGATCGGCAGACACCTGCGGACGCAGGAGCAGGCTCCACCACAGGCCCGCGCGCGCGGATGATTGCCATTCGCGGCCGCGGCGGCCGCGCCCCGCGGTCTGCTCCTCGGCGACGACCACGGTGCCTTCGGGTGCGCCTTCGGCGGCGCGGCGTTCGACATCGACCATGGTCGACGGCGTGGTCTCCAGGACCTCGGGCACCGGCCACGGCGCCCAGCCCGTGGAGAGCAGCGAGTCGAGGGGGCCCAGGGGCGCCCGCTCGGGGCTGCCGGGGGCTGCACTCACCCGGCTAAGGTACGCGCGTGACGACTTCCTCCACCTCCGGCGTCCCGCAGACCGCCGCGGATAAGGCCGACGAGCTCCTTCGCCGTCGCACTGAGGCTGCCAGCCGCCGTCAGGCCGCCGTCGACAAGCAGCACGCCAAGGGCAAGCTCACCGCGATGGAGCGCATCGAGGCCCTCCTCGACGAGGGCTCCTTCCAGCAGCTCGATGCCCTCGCCCGTCACCGGTCACACAACTTCGGGCTGGAGCACGAGCGTCCCTATGGCGACGGTGTCGTCACCGGCTACGGCACGATCGACGGGCGTCCCGTGTGTGTCTTCGCCCAGGACTTCACGGTCTTCGGCGGATCCCTCGGCGAGGTCTTCGGCGAGAAGATCGTCAAGGTCATGGACCTCGCCCTCAAGACCGGCTGCCCCGTCATCGGCATCAACGACTCCGGCGGTGCGCGTATCCAGGAGGGCGTCGTTTCCCTGGGTCTGTACGGCGAGATCTTCTACCGCAATGTGCAAGCGTCCGGCGTGATCCCGCAGATCTCGCTCATCATGGGACCGTGCGCCGGTGGCGCTGTCTACTCGCCCGCCATCACCGACTTCATCGTCATGGTCGACAAGACATCGCACATGTTCATCACCGGGCCCGACGTCATCAAGACCGTGACCGGTGAGGACGTGCCCTTCGAGGAGCTCGGCGGAGCCCACACCCACAACACCAAGTCGGGCGTCGCCCACTACATGGCGGCCGACGAGTCGGACGCCTTCGACTATGTACGGGCTCTGCTGTCCTACCTGCCGAGTAACAACCTCGATGAGCCGCCGATCTATGACGTCGAGGTCGACCTCACCGCGGTCACCGATCATGACCGCGAACTCGACACCCTCATCCCCGACTCACCCAACCAGCCCTACGACATGCATCGCCTGGTGGAGCACGTACTCGACGACGACGAGTTCCTCGAGGTCCAGCCGCTCTTCGCCCCCAACATCATCTGCGGCTTCGGCCGCGTTGAGGGTCGTCCCGTCGGCGTCGTCGCCAATCAGCCCATGCAGTTCGCCGGCACGCTCGATATCGACGCCTCGGAGAAGGCCGCGCGCTTCGTGCGCACCTGCGATGCCTTCAACATCCCCGTGCTCACCTTCGTCGACGTACCCGGATTCCTCCCCGGCACCGGCCAGGAGTGGGAGGGGATCATCCGGCGCGGCGCCAAGCTCATCTACGCCTACTCCGAGGCGACCGTTCCGCTCGTCACGGTCATCACGCGCAAGGCCTACGGCGGTGCCTACGACGTGATGGGCTCCAAGCACCTCGGCGCCGACATCAACCTCGCGTGGCCCACGGCACAGATCGCGGTCATGGGAGCACAGGGCGCCGTCAACATCCTCTACCGCAAGGAGCTCGCAGACGCAGCCGATCCCGAGGCTGAGCGCGCGCGACTCATCGCGGAGTACGAATCCACCCTTGCCAATCCCTACGTCGCCGCCGAGCGTGGCTACGTCGACCGAGTGATCCTGCCGCACGAGACGCGCCCGATGATCGTCCGCGCACTGCGCGCCCTGCGCACCAAGCGCGCGAGCCGTCCGCCCAAGAAGCACGGGAACATCCCGCTGTGAGCGAGGATCGGATGATCATCCGCGGTGGCGCGACGCCCGCGGAGGTCGCCGCCGTGGTGGCCGCCGTCGCGAGCCTGCGCGCTCAACTCGATGACCCGGCGCCGCGCACGCGGAGCCTGTGGGCGCGCCCCTCGCGCCAGATCCGGCCGCCGCAGACACCCGGACCCGGTGCCTGGCGCGCATCAGCCCTGCCTCGCTAGGTGAGTGTCAGCCTGGGAGTGAGTCGGCCACCACGATGACCGGGCGGAAGTCCACGGCGAGCGTGCCGCCGAAGGGGTGGTCGAGGATGAAGGCCACGCTGATCGCAAGGGCCGATACGAAGCACCACACCAACAGCAGGTAGGGCCGCGAAATCGTGGCTGCGCCGATCCCCGCGACGGCCGCCATGGCGATGCCGGAGATCACGAGAAGCACCGCGAGAAGGATGGGCAGCTGACGCTGGGACAGAGCAACGATCGATGCCTGTCCCATGGCGAGCTCCTGCACGTTCGTGATGATCATCGTCGCTTCTGGACCGGGCTCGCCCATCGAGTAGGCATAGGAATGCACCTCACTGGCCAGCTGATCGAGCGGGGCAGAGGAGGGCAGTGACTCGCCGGCACCGCGTGCGAGCATGTCGCTGTCCTGCGTGGCTGCGACCGTCAGATACGTCTTGAGGTCACCGAGGAGGCGGTCCGCAGCGGCCTGATCCTCCATGCTGCGCAAGGACCACGCCAGTTGCTGCGCATGGGCGGCCTGGTCTTCCACTGCTGACTGTCCGTCGCCCACACCGGACCATGTGATCGTGATGGCGAAGCCGACAAGGAAGGCGAAGGTGGCCGCAAGAGCACCCACCAACTTGTGCGAGTGCTCAGCGAGCTCTTCCATGCGCTCCTTACCCGACCACGTCCGCACCATCCACCGCACACCGAAACTCACGCCGGCGAAGACCGCGAACCAGAAGAGGATGACGACCCAGGGAGGCACTTCGCTGAGGACGGCACGCAAGGAACTGGTCACGCCGAACTCCCCTTCGCGTCTCGAGGGATCGCCTCATCCCCTGGCCCGGCACCCTAGAGCCCGCTACCCGACGGCGCAGGCGAACCACGGACCTCACTGGTTCAACTGGAGTAGTAGGTCTTCTTCTTCGCGTAGGCCGTGTAGCCCTTGGTGGCCGGCGCGTTGAGGTTGACGACCACCTTGACCGGGTTGCCGTAGGTCGTCACCGTGACCTTGCCGCGCTTGGCGTACTTCCGGACCGTGCACAGCTCGTAGTCGCCGCGTGGGGACACGACGGCGCGTGCCAGCGAGAACGTCTTGCAGACCACGGTGACCTTCACGGTCTCGCCTGCGTTGGTCTCGATGGGGCGCTCGACGATGACCGTCGTACCCGGATTGGCGATCTCCGCGGGCAGGTCGA
Organism: Actinomycetota bacterium; assembly: GCA_046046455.1. Lineage (GTDB taxonomy): Bacteria > Actinomycetota > Actinomycetes > S36-B12 > S36-B12 > Mxb001. The sequence continues at coordinate 5,276 of JBJOJS010000072.1, forward strand.
CGGGTTCGGTGGGCTTCTGCGGCTCGGGTGCCGGCGAGGGAGTCGGCGAAGGAGTCGGTGTCGGCTCGGGGGTGGGTGTCGGTGTCGGCTCGGGTGTCGGCGTCGGCTCGGGTGACGGGGTGGGCGACTCCGTCGGACTGGGGCTCGCCGATGTTTCGGTCGGGCTCGGGCTGGGCGACGCCGACGTAGGACTCGGACTCGGCGACGACGATGTGGGCGACGGCGAGGGCGCCGGCATCTCGTCCACGGCGAACCAGGTCTGGTAGACCGGCAGGCCCGTGATGCGCGTGAAGGTGAAGGTCAGCGTCTCGATCGAGGCCGTGGGGCGGAACCACGCCGCGGCGCCACTGGTGTCGCTGCCGCTGCCCGTGAGCGTCTGCGTCGCCGGATCCCAGGTCGGGGTGTCCGTGTGCGACCCCGCCGGGCAGCCGCTCGGCTTGGGCGAGACATTGCAGTAGTTGAA
>JBJOJS010000091.1:0-17171 GCA_046046455.1 Actinomycetota bacterium
TGGACGTAGTAGCCGACACCGTCCTCGATCATCACGACAGCGCCCTGGTGATCCTTGATCGGTGTCTTGTCCTTGCTGAAGCGCGCATCCCGGTAGGGCCGGTAGACCTTGCCCTCGCCGAACTCATCGGCGAGCTCGGCGAGCAGCTCGACCATGGGCTGCTTGATCGCCACGTCGTAGGTCGACCGATTCTTGTCCCACCACGCCTTGGTGTTGTGCGTGGCCAACTCCTCGTAGAACGCGAACGCCGCTGGCGGGAATCCGGTGAAGGTCACGCGGCCGAGGCTAGTCCCCATCCGTTGACTGCTACGCGTTGCGTCATATTTCGCGGGAAAAGTGACGCAACGCGTAGCAGTCAACGGTGCGGATGGTTGTGGATGACTGTTTGCGTGGCGACGTTGCGTATCCGACCCTTGCGCCGTGACCCTGAACTCCACGCCACCGCAACGCATCGTGACGCGGTCCGATGCGATGGCGGGTGGCATGACAGGAGATCAGATCCGCCAGCGTGTCCGCAGTGGCCTGTGGACTCCCCTCGATCGAGGCACGTACCTCATCCACGCGGACGTCCCGGACGACCCCTTCGTGGCGGCGAGAAGAGGGCACGTCGATCGATGCGTCGCAGCGGTACGTCGTCATCCGGGAACGGCCATCGGATTCGGCTCGTGCGCCATCGCTCGAGGGCTTCCGCTGGTGACGGGCGTCCCCACGCTGGGGCAGCTCATCGTCCCCGATGGCGGCTGGACGGGGATCCGAAGTGGCGTCCGCTACCGCGCCATGCAGGTGGAGCCTGGCCATCTCACTGACCTGGATGTGCATGGTGACGGCACGACGGTCCCCGTGACGACAGCAGCACGGACGTTGGCCGATGTGGCTCGCACGATGTCCCCGGCCGACGCGATTGCCGCGGGCGATGCCGCGCTCCGAGCAGGCATGACGACAGCGGACGAGGTGCTTCGCGTCCTCACGGGCATGTGGCATGTCCGCGGCTGCAGAACGGCGATGCCGCTCGTGGCGCTCTGGAATCCGCGCCGGGAGACGGCGTTGGAGTCGTGGTCGGCCCTGCGCTTTTGGGAGTGGGGACTGCCCGACCCCACTCCGCAGGTGGACTTCTACGACGAGGAGGGATTCATCGGCCGCGTGGACTTCTACTGGGATGAATTCGGCGTCATCGGAGAAGCAGACGGCCGGTCGAAGTACGGCGAGCCAGGTGCGCTGTACGCCGAGAAGCGACGCGAGGATCGGCTGCGACGTGCGGCAGGATGCCGGGAGGTCATCCGATGGGGCTGGATCGACCTGCGTCCACCGCACGACCGCGCACTCCTGGCGCGACTCTCCGGATCCCTGAGGCGCCACCCACGTTGACTGCTACGCGTTGCGTCATATCTCGGCGGAAAAGTGACGCAATGCGTAGCAGTCAACGAAGGAGGGGGCGGGCCCATGGGCCCGCCCCCTCCGTGAACGCGTAGACGAGAAGTCCACGCTGTCGTGGACTTCCGACTTCGTCAGAAGTCCATGCCGCCCATGTCGCCGCCCGGCATCGCCGGAGCCGCCTTCTCGGGCTTGTCCGCCACGACCGCCTCGGTCGTGAGGAAGAGGCCCGCGATGGACGCGGCATTCTGAAGCGCGGAGCGCGTGACCTTGGCCGGATCGATGATGCCGGCCTTGATCATGTCGACGTACTCGCCATTGGAGGCGTCGAGGCCGTGCCCGGCGGGCAGCTCCTTGACCTTCTCCACGATCACGCCGCCCTCGAGACCGGCGTTGAACGCGATCTGGCGCAGCGGGGCGCTGATCGCCTGGCGAACGATGTCGGCGCCGACCGCCTGCTCGTCGGTGAGACCGAGAGCGTCGATCTTCGGAGAAGCGGCCACCATCGCCTGGATGAGGGCCACGCCACCGCCGGGCACGATGCCCTCCTCGACGGCCGCCTTCGCATTGCGCACGGCGTCCTCGATGCGGTGCTTGCGCTCCTTGAGCTCGACCTCGGTGGCCGCGCCGACCTTGATGACGGCCACGCCGCCGGCCAGCTTGGCGAGGCGCTCCTGGAGCTTCTCGCGGTCGTAGTCCGAATCCGACTTGTCGATCTCGGCGCGGATCTGGTTGACCCGACCGGCGATCTGCTCCGAATCACCAGCACCCTCGACGATGGTCGTCTCGTCCTTGGTGACGACGACCTTGCGAGCGCGGCCGAGGAGCTCGAGCCCGGTGTTCTCCAACTTGAGGCCGACCTCCTCGGAGATGACCTGGCCGCCGGTGAGAATCGCGATGTCCTGCAGCATCGCCTTGCGGCGATCGCCGAAGCCGGGGGCCTTGACGGCCACCGAGCGGAAGGTGCCGCGGATCTTGTTGACGACGAGCGTGGCCAGTGCCTCGCCCTCGACGTCCTCGGCGATGATCGCCAGCGGCTTGCCCGACTGCATGACCTTCTCGAGGATCGGCAGCAGGTCCTTCACGGACGAGATCTTGGAGTTGACGATGAGCAGGTAGGGATCCTCGAGGACCGCTTCCATGCGCTCGGGGTCGGTGACGAAGTAGGGCGAGATGTAGCCCTTGTCGAAGCGCATGCCCTCGGTGAGCTCGAGCTCGAGGCCGAAGGTGTTGCTCTCCTCGACGGTGATGACGCCTTCCTTGCCGACCTTGTCCATGGCCTCGGCGATGAGCTCGCCGACCTCCATGTCACCGCCTGCCGAGATGGCTGCGGTGGAAGCGATCTGCTCCTTGGTCTCGACGTCCTTGGCCATGTCGAGCAGCTGCTGGCTCACGATGTCGACGGCCTTCTCGATGCCCTTCTTGAGGGACATCGGGTTGGCACCCGCGGCAACGTTGCGCAGGCCCTCCTTCACGAGCGCCTGGGCGAGGACGGTGGCCGTCGTCGTGCCGTCACCGGCGACGTCGTCGGTCTTCTTCGCGACCTCCTTGACGAGCTCAGCGCCGATCTTCTCGTAGGGATCCTCGAGATCGATCTCCTTGGCGATGGACACGCCATCGTTGGTGATCGTGGGGGCGCCCCACTTCTTCTCGAGGACGACATTGCGGCCCTTGGGGCCGAGGGTGACCTTGACGGCGTCGGCGAGGACATTCATGCCCCGCTCGAGGGACCGACGGGCCTCCTCATCGAATGCGATGATCTTTGCCATGGGGTGAGGTTCCTCCCGGAACGACGTGAGGGGGGATCCCCTCCTTCGTTGCCGATGCCCGCGACGGACGGCCCCGTATCCGACGGAGCCTCATCGGCCAGATTGCTGTCACTCGGACTGCTCGAGTGCTAAGTCATTTTTAGCACTCTCGGCCCTAGAGTGCAAACTCAGGAGGTGTACGCCGTAGGGCATCCTTGGGGCCATGGCCACGGCAGAACCGTCCTCCGCCCCATCCCCCTCCTCGCACACCCCCGCCCCTGCGGAGGCGGCACGGGGTCGCGGCCTGGTCATCACCGGAGCGATCCTCGTGGTGCTCTACCTCATCGCGGCGATCGCCCTGCTGGTGTGGTTCCTCTCAGGACTTGTCACCTCACCCGAGGCCATGTCCATGGTCTTCCCCTTCTGGCTCTTCGCCTTCCTCATGGCCACACCCCTGTGGGTCGGGGGGATCGCGATGCTGGGATCCGGCCGGGCCCGGCAGCGCGGCCCGGTGAGAGGAGCGGTCATCGCGTGGATCTTGGCCATAGGGGGCATGCCCGCCATCGGGGTGCTCCTGACGACCACCATCTCCCTCGTCACCTCGGGTCTGGATTCCCTCGGTGGCGTGGCCTTCGCGGCGCTGATCATCGGCATCCCGGTGCTGACCGTGGTCGCACTGGCGGGCGGGGCATGGCTCACCTGGGGTCGGCCGCGCGCCGCCTAGCGGGTGGTGGCCGCCGAGCTGCCCGGGGAGTCGCGGCTAGCGGGCGTCGAGGTCGATGCCGAGGCGGCGAGCGGAGCGGACCCGCTGGCGAGCCGAGCGCATACGGCGCAGGCGCTTGACCAGCATGGGGTCGAAGGCAAGCGCCTCCGGCGTGTCGATGAGGCCGTTGAGGATCTGGTAGTAGCGCGTCGAACTCATCTCGAAGAGATCGCGGATCGCCTGCTCCTTCGCGCCTGCGTACTTCCACCACTGGCGCTCGAATTCGAGGATGCGCCGATCGCGGTCGGAGAGTGCAGCTGCTGCCGGATCGTGATCGAGGCGTGCAGCGCCCGAGTCCATGCCGACGGCTCCTTCAGGGAGAGACGGGTGCCGAACGGCACCCGGAGTGGTCCCGTCATCGTAGGAGTTGACCGCGGTCAAGTCATTCACCGTCGCTGCCGCGCGTCGCGGGTGCTTCCGTGAGGCGATCCGCGATCGCGCGCACCTGCTCCTCCATCGACTTCAGGTGGGCGAGCACGTCTTCGAGCCGCGGTTCATCCGCACCCGAGGTCGGACCGATGGCGGGAGACGGATGTGGATCGACGGACGACTGTGACTCCTGTGACTCCTGTGATGAACTGCTCGCATTCGACGAGTTGCCCGTGTTGATGAAGCGACTCGCCACGGCGGCGGTAACCGCGCCGACGGCGGCCGCTCCCGTGAACATGATGAGGACGGCGACGACGCGGCCGCCGACCGTCACGGGCGTGAAGTCGCCATACCCGACCGTCGTCACCGTCACGAACGCCCACCACACCGCGTCGCCGTACGACGTGATGTTGGCCCCGGGCGCATTGATCTCGAACATCAAGGTGAAGAGCGAGCCGAAGATCACGACGGTGAGGACGGCGTAGAGCGCGTAGAGACCGACGATCTTGGCCAGGGCGTTGCGATCGCGCGCCACGCGCATGACCGCCGCGATGACCAGGATGATGCGCAGCGGTGGGAAGGCCAAGGCAACGGCGAACGGCCAATTGCGCTTGAGGAAATCTCTCTTGTTGGGGTCGAGGATGAATCGGATCGACAGATCGATGGCGAAGATCAGCCACGTGAGCAGGCTGATGGTGAAGCCCTCGCTGCGGTAGAGCGGGCTGAGCGACGGTGCCCATGAGAAGAAGGTGGACACGAGCCATGCCACCGCGGCGATGAACATCGGCACCGACGAGACGGAGTTGTACCAGCGCTGGGCCGGGGTCAGTTCGTCCGGATTCGGTGGGGTGATGAGTCGCTGCCATGCGCTCACCTTCGGGGGAGTGGCCGCGCTCGTGGCGTCGGCACCGGTGGATCCAGCCATGGCGGAAGCCTCTCAGATCCCCCGCCCGCGACGACGCCAGCGGATGATGGTCCACGAGAAGAAGTACCCCATGCCATTGGTCGCCCAGTGCAGGCCCATGGGTGCGAGGACGCTGCCCGAGACCAGGCGCAGGGCGGCGAAGATCACTCCGGCGATCGTCGTCGTAAGCACCGACAGGGCCACCGCGAGGATGTTGCCGCGCCTTCCCTCACCGACGACCGACCCCAGGGCAGCGCTCTGCTCATGGGTGCCGATCGACGGCAGGATGTGCCAGAGCCCGAAGAGGATGGCCGAGATCACGATCGCCCAGGTGATGCCGAAGCGACGCGCGAGCATGGAGAACAGCACGGCCCGGAAGGCGATCTCCTCGAAGAGGACCGTGCCGAAGGGCACCTCGACGAGAGCCTGGAACATCAGCCGCGGCCCGCTCATCCCCGCGACCCGCTCGTCGTGCATCGCGTTGCGGCCCTTCTGGAAGGACGCCGCGATCAGGTAGCCGGCGGTGACGACGACGACACACCCAGCGCCCCAGAGGAAGCCGGGGACCAGGTAGGCCCAGCCGAGCCCCATGTCGGTCCAGCTGTTGCCGTCGAGGAGCCCGATCGCGAGCACCCCGAAGGAGCCACCGATCGCCCACAGGAGGTAATGCCCTTGGGGGGCGACTCGGTTGTTGATGATGTTGAAGGCGATGAGCGCTGCGATGAGCAGAGCGAGCGGCCACCACGGCAGGCCCGGCACCTGTGGGGGAGCCGTGATGGTGAGCACCCTGCGAGCCTACGACTAGCGTGGGATCGATGACGCCGTACGCCGCCCTGCTCGACCGCATCCGCCGTGATCCCGCCGCTCCCCTGCTCACCTACCGCGATCTCGCAAGCGGCGAGCGCATGGAACTGTCCGCGGTGAGCCTGGGCAATGCAGTCGCCAAGACAGCGGGACTCCTGCGTGACGAGATCGACGCCTCGCCGGGCGATGTCATCGGCATCCATCTCCCGCAGCACTGGCAGCGCATCGTCTGGTTCGGCGCCTGCGCGGCGACGGGCACGATCTTCGCCGCGGGTTCGCCTCCGCAGGAGTGCGACGTACTCGTCGTGGACCGCGCGCATCTAGGACTCGTGGGCAGGGCGCAGGACACCGTGCTCGTCTCGCTCGCACCCTTCGGCCTGCCCGACGGGGGTGAGATCCCTACCGGAGTGATCGAGGCAGCCGTAGCCATGCGAGGGCATCCCGATGCATTCACACCCTGGGAGACGCCAACGGATGGCACTCCGCTCCTGAGGGATGGCGACGGAGGCATCACCCACGGACAGGTGATGGATCAGGCCGCTCGCGAGCTCTCACGACGGGGCGTGGAGGCAGGGCAGCGCTTCGCGCTGATCGCTCCCGATCCGCTCGCCGACATCCTCGGGCTCGCCGGCCCCCTGATCAGCGGAGGATCGGCGGTGCTCCTAGCGCATCCCGAGGCAGGCGATGTCCGCAGGACCCTCATCGAGGAAGGCGTTGCTCCGGGAGGAGGATGAGGACATGGCCGACCCCACCTCACGCTGGAGCATCGGCTCCACCGGCTCGATCCTGAGCATCGCTTCGAAGAATTCCGTGCTGTCGATCGGCTCCGTGGGTTCCGCGTTGTCGATCGGATCCATCGGGTCCTTCGCCAGCATCCTCAGCATCGGATCCTTCGCAAGCGCAGCGTCGATCATGTCGAGCCTATCGCTGCTGTCGGTGATGTCGCACCGCACGGCGCGTGCGCTCACGGCCGCACGCGGGCGTCGCTAGAGGACCTTGGCGACGCGCGTCGGACTACTCGCCACCGGCGTGCTGCCGTCCATGACGACGACACGCCAGCCGTAGGTGGTGCCCTTGCCACCCACCGGAACTCCGAAGGTGAACCGGCCGTCGGCTGTGGGCGTCGTCGTCGCGCGATCCTGCCACGCGCCGCCGTTGACCTGGACCTGCCGCACGACCGTGAGACCCGCGCGCGGCTTCGCGATGACGCCCGAGAGCGTGACGAGGGTGCCGTCCTTGACGTCGCCCGCGGGATTGGCGACCAGGGTCACCCCACCCTTGGGTACCGGCACCGGTCCCGCGACATCCTGATCGGTGACGCGGGTGATGAAGGGCGACTTCATGCTCGTGTAGCCGACAGCCTGCCGGAACTTCTGAGCCGAGATGGTGCTCGTGCGGTTGTCAAGGGACCGCGCACGCACCCGGACGGGCATGGCAGGGCTACCCGACTCGTCGGCCTTGAGGATGATCTCCATCACGTTGTCGAGACCGAAGATCTCCTCGACGCGCTGCTGGGTCAGCACCACGCTCCACGACCGATAGGGGTTGCCTGTGGCATTGAGGCTCCACTCGTCCTTGACACCGGCCGCCCAGGGGACATTGCTCCCGCCCCAGACCGCTGAGGCCGCCAGGGTGTGTCCACCCGTGGCCGCCGTGTAGAAGGCATTGATCGGCCTGCCCTGGTACGTCGCGGCCAGACCTGTGTCGCCGGTAGGGCGTGTGGCATCGACGGCCTCGGCCCAGCGGTTGGGATCGCCGTACTGGCTCTCGGCGAGCCAGCCGCGGAAGGTCTGGTCGTACTTCGGACCATCACCGTCGTCCATGTGGCAGCCGCAGTCCGCATCCAGGCCGCGAGCCACCTGCGAGAGGGCGTACGACCGCGAGGCGATCGCCTGCGCTTGAAGCGCGGCATCCGGCCAGGTGGGATTCACCTCCGCGATGCCCTTGAGGTACTCGTCGCCCAGGCGCAGAGCGTTGACCACCGCGAGGCGACGCCCATCCGAAGTCTCCAGGGACGTGAGATCGACGGTCCCGTAGCGATAGCGATGTCCCGTGCTGGAGAAGGACTCGCCCGGACCGGCCACATTGAGCAGCGCCGGAGCGGTCCCGGCACCACCGGGATCGCGCGTCCCCGACCACCGGAGGGTGACCACGCGTCCACGTCCGAGGCTCTCGTTCCTGCCTCCGTCGGTACGGCGCACCGTGACGAAGCGACCCGAGGGCGTGAAGCTGAGATGGGCATCAGTGCCGAGCACCAGGGTCTTCTGGCCGAAGGACACCTGCATCTGGGCGCCCGAACCACCCAGGTCTTCGACGCGCGCATGCGCCTGCGTGGACTGGTAGAGCAGGCCGATGCGCACGTCACCCGAGTCCTCGACGGACTCGACCTTCGCGGAGTCCGCGGCCGTCTGCCCGCGGTAGTAGTACTCGACGATGTCCTTGGCCTTCCATCGCTTCGGGTCGGCCGTGGCCATCGCGAAGGCTCCCCACTGCGATAGGCCCACACCGTGGCCGTAGCCGGTGCCCTCGATGGTGAACTGCTCCGGCGGCGTACACGGGTCCGGTGGCGAGTCCGCGGTGGCGGCGATTCGGGCCACGCCCGTCCACGGGAAGAGTTCCTTGCCCCCACTCGACGCCTTGATCTCGAAGGAATAGAGGCCCGGAGGGACCTGCTTGCCCTTGGAGTCGCGGAGATTCCACGTGAAGGGCACGGTCGCGGCCACATCGGTCGATGCGGACATCGTGGCCACGGGATCCCCGCAGGCGTTGGAGACGGTGAGGGTGGCCTGCATCGGTCCGTTGGATCGCGGACTGAGCGTGATGCTGCCGCCCGTGCCCCACGGGACGCGATCCCCCGAGATGGACGGCGGGAAGAAGTTGCGTCCCTGGCGCGCAGAGACAGCGAGGCGGATGTGGTTGAGGGTCGGCCGCAGGAACTCACCCGGGCACGATGTCGAGCCGATGTCACCGTGACCGGCGATCGTCTTGGACGTCACCTTCTCCCCGGGCCAGTACATCGACGTGGTGCCCTGACCCGGACCCGGTCCCGCAGAGGTCAGGACCGCAGAACCGAGAGGGTTGACGTCATGGAGCTCGAACTTCCACGCGATGAGATCGCTGATGGAATTGAGGATCTTCTCCTTGGTCGGCGCATCGGGATTGAGCGTGTCGGCATTGCCGAGGAACGACACGGCGAAGGTCTCGGCGTTGAATCCCGACGTGTGGGCCCCGACCACGGGGCGGTCGACGCCGCCCGCACGCCCTTCATAGAGGCGCCCGAAGCGGTCGACCATGAAGTTGTAGCCGAAGTCGTTGACCTGGATGCCCTCGGTGAACCACGAGTAGATATTGCGCATCTGCTGGGCCGCCTGGGCGGGGGTGTAGTCATTGGTCGACACGACGTGGTGGACGAAGGCCACCTTGATCGTGTCTGAATACTGCGTCGTACCCCGTCGCAAGGACTCGTCAGCACCCCATTGGGCACGCGTGATGATGGTGGGTCGGCGTACCGCTGCCTGGGCGGACGACGCGGGCGCGCTCGAACCCAGAGCCGCATCCTCGGGACGCACGGGGTTGTCGATGAGCGTGATCTCGGTCTCGGCCGGCACCTCGCCCGAGGGCGTGTCGACGCGCACCTGGATCCCATCCGCGCCGTTCGTGACGACGGGTTCGGTGGCGAAACGGGCCCGCTGGCCCTCCTCCGTGTCGGGATCGGGTAGGTGCTCGCTGACGGGGACCTCCATCCACGGCAGCCACTCACCTGCCTGACGCACCCGCATGACGATGCGCGTGGCGGGATCGAATGCCTCGGCGGCGGTGATGCCCACCAGGCCGAAGGACTCGGTCGCGGTCGGCGGGATGGCCGCGGCCGCGCGGAGCGCAGGGGTCGATCGGGGACCGGCAGCCTCGTGGACATGGTCCTCGCCCGCCACGGGAACCGGGGTACTCGATGACGGGGTCGCGGCGAGGGCGCCTGAGGCGATGCCCTCGAGGGGGATGGTGCTGACCTCGGCTCGGACCGGATCCCGGGTCTCGGCGAAGCTGCCGGCAACCGGGAGGGTGAGGGTCGCTGGGATGACGAGGGCAGCCGTCACCACCGCGAGAAGTCTCACCCACCGAGGGTGCCTGAGCCGCCAAGGGGGAGGCAAGGCGACTCACCCAACGCAGAGGTCACTCTGATCACATTCCCAGGGGATTCCTCAGCGTGCGCCCTTGACCGGGCGCTGGCCGGGATTCGGGGAACCCTGACCGACGAGGGGACGTCCCTGTGGGGCGAGCCCACCCCCTTCGCCCCTACCCTGGGCCTTCGGGGCCACGAGGGCTCGCACGACGAGCACGGAATCGGAAGGAGCGGGTGGCATGCGTCAGCGCTGGTCCCGCATCCTCCTCAGCATCGCCGCGGCCCTGGTCCTCGCGCTGACGTTGACCGGCGTCGGTATCGAGGTCGCATCCAGTCGACTCGAGGGCAACATCACGGCCGTCGACATCAGTCCGATGACCGGGCGCGATTCGGTGCCGGTACAGGTCGTCGATGACCAGGGCAACTACCAGGCGGTCAACATCCTGCTCATGGGCAGCGACAGTCGCGAGGGTCAGACGAGCAATAGGTACGGCGATCCCGATCTCTACACCGGAGAGCGCTCCGACACGACGATCCTGCTGCACCTGTCGGCCGACCGCTCCTTCGCGACCGCCGTGAGCATTCCTCGCGACACGTGGGTGATGCTTCCCGAGTGCAAGGTCGACGGCGAGACGGTGGGCGCATTCGAGGCGAAGTTCAACACCGCCTTCGAGATCGGGGGCCCTGGCTGCACGGTCAAGCTCGTCGAGCAGATGACGGGGCTGACCATCGACAACTTCGCCGTGATCGACTTCGAAGGCTTCAAGAATGTCGTGAATGCCCTCGGCGGGGTGGAGGTCTGCCTCACCGAGCCGGCCAGCGATCCCGCGAGCGATCTGGAGTTGCCCGCGGGCACGAGTGTCGTGAACGGCGAGCAGGCGCTGTCCTTCGTTCGCGCACGCAAGACGCTCAGCGATGGGAGCGACCTCAGCCGCATCAAGCGCCAGCAGGCGTTCCTCTCCTCCATGATCCGAGAGGCCTCATCGACGGGCCTGCTCCTCAACCCCGTCAAGCTCTACGCGACTCTCGATGCCGCGACATCCGGGCTGACGACGGATCCCGGCCTTGCCGATATCGACGTACTGCGCGACATGGCTCTGAGCGTCCGAGGGATGGCTCCCGGCGATATCGCCTTCCTCACCATGCCCTGGGTCGAGCGTGGAGACGGCGAAAACGTCCTCGTCGACGAGGCCTCCGCGGCACCGCTCTGGCAGTCGATGGCCGACGACGTGCCCTGGATCAAGCCCAAGAAGCCGGCTACCGGCTCGTCGTCCACGACCAAGGCGCCCGACATCACCGTGCAGCCGGAGGAGATCACGGTCCGCGTGCTCAACGGCAGCGGCGTCGCCGGTCGCGCAGCGGAGGTGGCGGCCGCTCTCGAGGCACAGGGCTTCACGGTCTCCGAGATCGGCGATGCAGATCGATCGGACTACGCGACCACGGAGATCCGCCACGACGCAGCGTCGGCCGAAGCCGCACGCACGGTGCTTGCGGCACTTCCCGGGGCTACGACGACCGCGGACGACTCGTCCACGACGATCACGATCATTCTCGGTACGGCGTACACAGGCGTCGAGAGCGTGGTCGCCGACGTGAACGCCGCCACGCCATCGTCCTCGAGCCAACGCGAGGAGGACGCGATCACCGCGCCCACGACCGCCGACAAGGTGCGCTGCGACTAGGAGCGTGTCGGGCGCCGCATGATGGCGGCCCCCTTCTCGAAGTCGAGACGCTCGACCTCGAAACCTGGGAAACGACCCATCCAGTCGTCGAGGATCTCCTGCTCGTCGCGCCGGATCATGTCGTCGAGCACCACGACAGCGTGCGTGGAGAGCCGGTCGTGCAAGGCAGGCAGTGCCGGCCACCGCGCATGAGAGGTCCCCTGACCGGGCGGCCCATCGATGCTCATCAGGTCGATCCCCTCGATCCCGGCAAGGGCGTCGAGGTCGTACCACCGCACGGTGCGGCCACCGATCTCCTGCTCGCGTAGCGGCGCGTGGACGATCGTGAGCCATTCCTCCACACCCTGCCGGCGGGCAAGCTCGCGCGTGCCCTCGGCAAAGGCCTCGTCATGATCGACTCCGATGACGCGCCCGTCGTAGCCCGCCGTGCGCATGGCAGCCGCCATCCACACGCTCGACTGACCACTGCCCAGATCGACGACGGTGCGCGGACGATGCTCGAGGACGTATCCGGCGAGCCACAGGAGCAGGTCCTCCGACGCCGCCCACGTGCCGGGTCGCGGCATCGGCAGTGACATCGGCACGAGTCGCATGAGCTGGATGTAGTCCTCGAGTAGCACGATCTGGTCGTCGACCTTGTCGATGAGAGTGAGGCGCATGTTGCGCAGGTCGCCGCGCTGCTGTTCGAGCGCCTTGTGCACCGATGGCAGTGCTGAGGCAGCCCGCTTCGCCTCGCGCTCGGCCGCTGTGGCGCGCTCCCGGGCCTCACGGGCGGCCTTGAAGAGGATCTCGTGACGTCTCTCGGCGATGGCCCGCATGTCCTCGAGTCGCTTCGAGGTGATGTGCTCGATGCGTGCGACACGGCCTGCGCTGAACCTCAGCCACATGAGCGCCTGGCCGAGCACGAGTCCGATGATGAGCCCGAGGAGCGCGGACACGAGGACGGCGGTCCACGGTGCGGCGAAGGTGAGCGCCAAGGCACCCGCCAGCGCCGCGAGGACGACACCGAGCGCCACCACGGGCAGCCGAGATCTCATGGTCTGAGGCTACCCTTCCCGACGTGGACGAGACGGCGAGCGTGCGACCGGGAGTCTCCGTCGTGATGCCCGTCCTCAACGAGCAGGAGCACCTCACTGAAGCGGTCGACGCGATCCTCGCGTCGTCGTACGACGGCCCGCTGCAGGTGGTTCTCGCGCTGGGTCCCTCCCAGGACGACACGGATGCCATCGCCCACGCGATCGCGCAGGAAGACCCACGCGTCGTCATGGTGCCCAATCCCACGGGCCGCACCGCAGCGGCGCTCAATGCGGCCATCGCGGCGGCCGAGCACGACATCATCATTCGCGTCGACGGGCATGCCGTCATTCCCCGCGACTACGTCGCTGTCGCCGTCCGCACGCTCGAGGAGACGGGAGCCGACAACGTCGGCGGGATCATGGGCGCGGAGGGTGTCACCGACTTCGAGCGCGCGGTCGCGGCCGCCATGACGTCCTGGTTCGGCGTCGGCGGAGCGGCGTTCCACATCGGCGGTGGTGCGGGTCCGGCGCTCACCGTCTACCTGGGCTGTTTCCGTCGCTCGGCTCTCGAGCGAGTGGGCGGCTTCGACGAGTCCATGGTCCGAGCACAGGACTGGGAGCTCAATCACCGCATTCGCGCCACGGGAGGCCTCATCTGGTTCACTCCGGACTTGCGCGTGAGCTACCGCCCGCGCGGCAGCCTGCGTCGGCTGGCCAAGCAGTATCACGAATACGGCCGCTGGCGCCGCGAGGTCGCCCGACGTCATCCCGAGACTGTGTCGCTGCGCTACCTCGCACCACCGCTCGCGCTCATCGCGGTCACGGGAGGCACGGTCCTCGGCATCGCCGGTGTGGTCACAGGGACGCGCGGGCTTCTCCTCGGTTTCGCGCTGCCCGCGGGATACCTTGCCGCGGACCTCGTCGCGAGCGCGCGAGCATCACGCGGCCTGCCGTGGAGCTCGACACGTTGGCTGCCCGCCGTATTCGCCACGATGCATGGCGCCTGGGGGGCGGGATTCCTCCGGGGTGCCCGCTAGGTCGCAGACCTGCTAGTCGTCTAGCCCCTGCTCCCGCAGTCGACGGATCGCCTCGCGACGCTCGAGTCGCGTCGCGCGTCGGATCTCAGCCTCCTGGAGGCGCATGCGATCGCGCTCGGTCTGCGGGAGCACGGGAGGCACCTGCCTGGGGCGACCCTCGGCGTCGATGGCGACGAAGACCAGGTGAGCGCTTGAGACATGGATTTCCCCCTCGGCACCCATGCGCTGCACGGTCACGCGTACGCCGACCTCCATGCTCGTGCGCCCCGTCCAGTTGACCTGCGCCTGTGTGGTGAGCAGGTCCCCGAGCTTGACCGGCTCGAGGAAGGCCATCTGATCCATGAACGCCGTCACCGCGGGCCCATTGGAGTGGCGCACGGCAGCGACCGCGGCCGCCTCGTCCACGGCACGCATGATCACGCCGCCATGCACGTCGCCGTAGTTGTTGGCATCCATCACGCCCATGACGCGGGCGAGCGTCACCTTGGACTGCTCCGTGGGGACGGGTTCGCCCGTGTACTCCGTGGGCACCGGATCCAATGGCATGTCAGCCACGCAGGAGCGATCGGGCCATGACCAGCCGCTGGATCTCGTTGGTGCCCTCGTAGATCTGCGTGATCTTGGCATCGCGCATATAGCGCTCCACCGGGTAGTCGCGGGTGTATCCGTTTCCGCCGAAGACCTGCACGGCATCGATCGTGACGTCCATGGCTACGTCCGACGCGTAGGCCTTGGCCGCGGCCCCGAAGAAGGACAGGTCTGCGTCGCCGCGTTCGCTCTTGCCCGCTGCGCGGTAGACGAGCGAACGTGCAGCCTCCAGCTTCATCGCCATGTCGGCGAGCATGAACTGGATGCCCTGGAACGAGCCGATCGACTTGCCGAACTGCTCCCGCTCCTTGGCGTAGGCAACGGCGGCGTCGAGCGCACCCTGGGCGATGCCGAGAGCCTGCGCCCCGATCGTGATACGCGTGTGGTCGAGGGTCGTCATCGCGGTGCGGAAGCCCGTGCCGGGCTCGCCCACGATGCGATCCCCGGGCAGGCGCACATTGTCGAAGAGCACCTCGCGCGTGGGCGAGCCGTGGATGCCCAGTTTGCGCTCGGGTGCGCCGAAGGAGACTCCTTCGTCCTCGCGATGGACCACGAAGGCCGAGATCCCCTTGGCACCTGCATCGGGATCGGTCTTGGCGAGCACGGTGTAGTACTGCGCGACTCCCGCGCCCGTGATCCAGCTCTTCTGGCCGTTGAGGATCCAGTCGTCGCCGTCACGGACCGCGCGCGTCTTCATCGCGGCGGAGTCGCTGCCGGACTCGCGCTCGGAGAGGCAGTAGGCGAACATCGCCTCCCCGCTCGCCACGGGAGGCAGGTAGCGACGCAGGAGGTCGTCGTCGCCCGCCACCATGAGGGGCATCGTGCCGAGTTTGCTGCCCGCCGGAATCAGCGAGCTTGAGGCGCATACGCGCGCGATCTCCTCGATGATCAGGCAGACCGCGAGTGCGTCACCGCCCTGCCCGCCGTACTCCTCGGGGATGTGCAGCGCGTGGAAGCCGGAGGAGACGAGGGCGTCGTACACGTCGTACGGGAACTCGCCGGTCTCGTCGATTTCCGCGGCGCGGGGTGCGATCTTGTCCTCGGCGAGACCGCGCACCACCTCGCGCAGCTCGCGATGCTCCTCGGGCAGGTCGAAGGCACCGAAATCGGTATGGGGCGTGAGCGCCACGATGGTCCTCCCTGTTGAGGCCCGACGCGTAGGTGGAGGCACCTCCGACGGGCCACCCCGAGCCTATCGGCGCCCTCCGGAAGGACCACCGCGACGACTAGGCTCGCGGGCGTGCGCATGAGCGTGGTGGGGACGGGCTACCTGGGGGCGACCCATGCGGCCTGCATGGCCGAGCTCGGGCATGACGTGGTCGGCGTCGACAGCGACCCGGCCAAGGTCGCGGCGCTCGCCTCGGGCCGGGTGCCCTTCTGGGAGCCGGGACTCGACGAGGTGCTGCAGCGCGGTCTGGCGTCGGGGCGGCTGCGCTTCACCACGGATCCCGCCGATGCCGCAGGAGCAAGGGTCCACTTCGTATGCGTGGGCACGCCGCAGCGCTCCGACTCTCCTGCGGCAGATCTCAGCCAGGTGTACGGCGCGGTGGATGCCCTCATGCCGCTGCTCGACGCCGATGCACTACTCGTGGGCAAGTCGACGGTGCCGGTCGGCACAGCGGCGATGATCGCCGAGCGCGTGCGTGGGACGGGTGCGCATGTCGCGTGGAATCCGGAGTTCCTGCGCGAGGGCCACGCTGTCGAGGACACCCTGCGCCCCGATCGGCTCGTCTTCGGCGTCAGGGATGCCGCTGACGAGGCGGTGCTACGCGAGGTGTACGCCGCACTGCTCGCCGGGGGCACCCCACTGCTCGTCACGGACTTCGCCACTGCGGAGCTGGTCAAGGTCTCGGCCAATGCCTTCCTCGCCACCAAGATCTCCTTCATCAATGCGATGGCCGAGGTCTGCGAGGCCACCGGTGGCGACATCGTCACCCTCTCCGCCGCCCTCGGCATGGACCCGCGCATCGGCCCGCAGTTCCTGCGGGCCGGCCTGGGTTTCGGAGGCGGCTGCCTGCCCAAGGACATTCGCGCGTTCATGGCGCGCGCGGGCGAGCTCGGGGTCGACGAGGCGCTGATGTTCCTGCGCGACATCGACGACATCAACATTCGCAGGCGCCAGCACACCGTCGACCTCGCTGTCGAGGCCATGGGCGGCGACGCGACCGGCCGCCGGGTCGCGGTGTGGGGCGCGGCGTTCAAGCCCGACAGCGACGACGTACGCGACTCCCCCGCCCTGCACGTCGCAGCCGCACTGCATGACGCGGGGGCGACCGTCACGGTCCACGATCCGCGCGCCGTCGACAACGCGCGCAGGCTCTTCCCTCAACTCGAGTACGCCGACTCTCCCATCGACGCCGCACGCGATGCCGACGTCGTCCTGCTGCTCACCGAGTGGTCCGACTATCGCGACCTCGACCCGTCGAGCGTCACCCCCGTGGTGCGCCAGGCATCGCTGATCGACGCCCGCAATGCCCTCGATGTCGCCCGCTGGCGTGCGGCCGGCTGGACCTACCGCGCGCTCGGGCGCCCCGCCTCCTAGGGGGCAGGGCCCGCGTCGTCATCGCCATTTCCGGCGGCTTATCGACACTTCTCCGCACCCGGAAGTCTCGATAAGGCCGGCCAAATGACTCCAGCGGCGGGAGTGGCTCGGCTAGCCGGCCCGCCAGACGATCGCCGGGCAGTTGTCCATGACGACCTCCAGGCCCGCGCCGATCGCGCGTTGGGCCGCGGCCTCGTCGATGACCCCGAGTTGCATCCAGACGGCCC
>JBJOJS010000108.1:0-10138 GCA_046046455.1 Actinomycetota bacterium
CTCGGCGTTCCAGATGCCGCCTCCCGTGAGTGCGGACACCAGCACGCCTCCGGGAGCATCGGAACGCAGGGCGAAGATCCGCGTCCCCTCCGGATCTGTCGATGCGACCGCAGGATGAAGCAGGGCCGGAAGCACCCAAGGCAGCCACGTGGCCACGACTGCGGCGGTGAGGAGCGCCCGCCGGCGGACGGAGTAGCAGGAGCGCGGCAAGAGCACCGGGGGTACCGCGACAGTGGCGAGCAGCAGGCTCCCGCTCGGCGTCACGGACCCGGCCGCAACGAGGAGCAGCAGTCGCACGCCATCCCAGGGATCGCCGTGCGCTCGCAGGCGACGCGCGACCGCGATCGCCCACGGCAGGAGCGCGAAGGCGAGCAGGAATCCCCAATGCCCGATGACGAGGCGCTGCGCGACGAAGGGGTTCGCGATGGCGAGTGTCGCCGCCACGATGCCCGCAGCGTTGCCGCGCATCAGACGGAGCATCCCGATGCCCGCAAGAAGTGGAATCGCGAGCAGGGCGACCTTCTCCACGACCATGCCGGGCACGACGGTCTCGACGAGGGCCACCACGGCGTCCTGCGGCACCGCGCGAGGCAAACCCGCGCCCAGGCCGATCGATCCGGGGAGGAGATCCTGCTGCGGCGTGAAGACCAGGTCGTAGCTGAGCACGAATCCCGGCAGCAGGGCCGGCCCGGTGACGAGCAGGGCAAGGACGACGACCCATGCGTAGGCCAGCACGCGCACCAACCGCGAACCCGCCATGGGGGGTTATCGTGGCACGCGTGAGCGCGCATGGCTGAGCGGTCGTCTCGAGGCAGCTCGCTCGCGTCTCACACCATCCTCGTCGCGGTCGCCTTGGGCATTGCCCAGGTCGCCGCGTACGCCGTGAGCGTCGTGGCAGCGCGAGCCCTGGGGCCCGACGGCTTCGGGATCCTCGCGGCACTCCTCGGAATCCTGCTCATCGGAAGCGTCTTGGCCATGGGCATCCAGGCCGTCGCCGCGCGCCGGCTGGTCCAGGTGGATGCCCGGGAGCGCGACGGTGCCGCCCGAAGCATGCTGCGCGACGGCCTCATCGGCGGCGGCGCGGTGGCCCTCGCCACTCTCGCCATCAGTCCGCTTCTCATCTGGCTTCTTCGGCTCGACGGGTGGGGCTCCCTCCTCCTCGCCGCGGCGACGTTCATCCCCATCACCTGGGCCGGCGCCCAGTACGGCGTTGCCCAGGGACGCGAGTCCTATCGACGACTGGCCGCCGTCTATGCGCTCGTCGGGCTGGGTCGCGGCGTCGGCGGCGTCATCGGGGCTCTCGCGACGCAGACGGTCCTCGGCACCATGGCTGGGCTCGCCCTCGGCACAGCACTGGGCGCGATCGCCGGCCGCGTCGTCGTCACGCCGCTGGCAGCGGCCCCTCGCGCACGCCTCGACGGGTTCTTCAGCGAGTCCGCGCACGCGACCCACGCACTGCTGGCTCTCTTCGTGCTCACGAACGTCGACGTACTTCTCGCCCGGGCTCTACTCGACGCCGAGCAGGCGGGCATCTACGGCGTCGGCGCGGTGATCGCCAAAGTCGCCTTCTGGCTTCCCCAGTTCGTCGGGGTCGTCGCCTTCCCGCGCTTCGCCGATGCCCGTCGTGGCCGGGCGACCATCGTGTCCCTCGCCGCGGTGACCGGGATCGGACTCCTTGTCGTCGCAGCCACCGCGGCGCTACCGCGCGTCGTCGTCGGCTTCGTGGGCGGTGCGGCGTACTCCTCGCTAGTGCCCATCGCGTGGCTCTTCGCGGCCATCGGCGCGACCTTCGCGCTCGCCCAGGCACTCCTGCTCACGCGACTCGCGATCGACGACCGCAGGGCGGTGATCGCCGTGTGGAGCGCCGCCGTCGTACTCGTGGCCCTCGCCACCCTCGTCCTGCCCCGGAGCGTGGAGGGGCTCGCGACCAGCGCGATCACGGCCGGGCTCCTGCTTGCCGCGGTCGGGACCGTGGTGACCGCACGCGAACTCCGCCGGGCTACTCCGTGACGACAGCTTCGCGCGCGGGCCAGGGGCCCGGCACGTAGTTGGCGTTGTAGCCGCTCACCGGCCCCATAGCCGCCTCGATCGCCCCCTGACCGGGGTAGACGCCGTCACGCACCCAACCGTCGAGGAGCTCGATCACGGCGACCCGGGACTCCGGTGTGAAATTGCAGTGGCCCGCACCGTAGGGCGCTCCGGACTCCTGGGAGTACTCGGGCGGAGGCACGGTGTAGAGCTGCAGCAGCCCACCGGTCACATTGCCCTCCGCGACCTGCGCGTTGTAGCGATCGCGGAAGAACGTCTGGTTCTGAGCGATGACGAGCGGATCCGCCTTGGTGTGCATCGTGATCGTCGGCACCTTCACCGCGCCCGTCGGATTGCCACCGCGCTCGATGGCCGCCGCTTCCGCGACCGGATCGGCCTCTACGCGCGGACCGTTGTCGAGGATCGCGACGAAGCGATCTGCAGCACCCTCGCCGCCGATCGCGTCGATGGCCGTGCGCTCGGCGTCGTCGAGTCGGTCGGAGTAGGTCGAGTCGACGTTGCCCACGACGCTGCCGCCGTACCGGGTGTCGATCTCCTGCCGGCCGACCGTGCCGTAGGCCAGCGCGGTGAGAAGCGACTCGATCGTGCCGGAGACGGTGCTCACGATGCTGGTGCCGTCGTAGGTGTAGGTCTGGCTCGGCGCATCCACCATGGCCGCGATCGTGAAGATCCGGGCGATGGCGTCGGTGTCCTGGTCACGCGCGCTCTCGATGAGGATCGATGCGGCCCCCTCCCAACTGGCGAGGGCATCCTCGTAGCTGTCGTAGCCCGCGATCTCCATCTCGGGATCGAGCAGTTGCTGAACGCCGTACGCGGTGTCGAGGGCGAGGCCGATGTTGGGCTCGAGTCCTGCCATCACGCCGCACAGGGGTGCCGCACCGTCGACCCAGTCAGCGCTCTCCGCGAGGGTTTGCGTGATGAGGCCTCCGAGCGAGTCGCCCCACACGTAGACGCGCTTCGGTGCGCCGATCTGCTCGCTGAAGAACGTGTAGAGCTCCTCGCCAGCGCGTACGCCGTCCTCGACCGCCCAGCCGTTGCTCGCATACGCGGATCCTGCGAGCGCGTAGCCGCGCTCGAGCAGCGCTTCACCGAGCGCCTTTTCGCCCGAGTCCCAACCGGGTACGGGTGTCGGCGTGGTCACGACCGCCGAGAAGTTGGGCGGGAAGGGCTCCGCCGGTCGGTAGCCGTGCGAGTAGATGAGCAGCGTGCCGTTCCACGTCGTCGGCATGACGATCTCGTACGCCGCACCATTGATCTCTCCGGCACACGCGACCGTGTCGCATCCGACGAAGGGCACATCGGTGGACTGATCGCGCGTCTCGGGCATCGCAGCGGCGGAGGCGCAGCCCGCCAGGAGAAGCGCGGAGGCGGAGGCGAGAGCGATGACGGATCGGCGCATGCGGGCAGTGTGCCACGGCCCGCCACCCCCACGGGGGCTAATGGCCCGCGGCCTCCCAGGTCGGCCCCTCACCGACGGAGACATCGAGCGGCACACGAAGGTCCACGGCCCGTGCCATCGCAGCCACGACGAGCGAGCGCACCTCATCGGACTCCCCCGGCGCCACCTCGAGGACGAGCTCGTCGTGCACCTGGAGGAGTAGACGGGAGCCCAACTCGCGGTCGCGCATCTCGCGGTCGACCTCCAGCATCGCCACCTTGATGATGTCGGCCGCCGACCCCTGGATCGGCGCATTGAGGGCCATCCGCTCGGCCATCTCGCGGCGCTGACGGTTGTCGCTGGAGAGGTCCGGCAGGTAGCGACGTCGCCCGAGAAGCGTCTCGGTGAAGCCTCGCTGACGGGCTTCATCCACAACCCCGCGAAGGTAGTCGCGCACACCCCCGAAGCGTGCGAAGTAATCGTCGCGAAGGAGCCGGGCTTCGTCGGGCTCGATACCCAACTGCTGGGCGAGACCGAATGCCGAGAGCCCGTAGGCGAGACCGTAGGACATCGCCTTGATGCGCCTACGCATCTCCGCGTCCACGTCGGCCGCAGGCACGGAGAACACACGCGCCGCCACGGTGGTGTGGAGATCCTCGCCCTCGGCAAACGCATCGATGAGGCCCTGGTCCTCCGAGAGATGCGCCATGATGCGCATCTCGATCTGGCTGTAGTCCGCCGTGAGCAGCGATACGTAGCCGTCGCCCACGACGAAGCACTCCCGGATTCGACGCCCCGCCTCGGTGCGGATCGGGATGTTCTGCAGATTGGGGTCCGTGCTCGACAGCCTGCCGGTGGCCGCCACGGTCTGCTGGAAGGTCGTGTGGATCCGCCCGTCTCTCTCCGCAAGCGGGATGAGACCGTCGACGGTCTGACGCAGCCTGCTCCAGTCCCGCCAGCGCAGGATGCACTCGAGCACCGGGTCCTCGGTCTTGGCGAAGAGTCCTTGCAGCGCCTCGGCATCGGTGGTGTAGCCCGTCTTGATCTTCTTGGTCTTGGGAAGTCCGCGCTCTCCGAAGAGGATCTCCTGCAGCTGCTTCGGCGAGCCGAGATTGAAGGGGCGCCCGACGATCGCGTGTGCCTCCGACTCCGCGGCACGCGCCTGCTCGCCGAATTCGCCGGACAGGTCACGCAAACGCCGCATGTCGACCGCTATCCCGACCTGCTCCATGCGTGCGAGGACGCGCTCGAGGGGGAGTTCGACATCCCGCAGCAAACTCCCTGCCCCCCGGGCCTCCACCTGGGCGTCGAGGACGCCCGACAACTCACCGATCGCGGCGGCCTCCGCAGCGAGATCCTGGTCTCCACCGTCGAGTGCGAGTTGTCCAGCGTCACCGGGAGCGATGGCGCGGCCGAGATAGCGCTCGCACAGCCCGGCCAGATCACCTGCGCGCTGACCAGGCTGCACGAGGTACGCCGAGAGCGCGGTGTCGCTGCTGACGCCCCGGAGGTCGAGCCCCTCGGCCCACAGCGCAAGCAGTGGACCCTTGGCGTCGTGGAGCACCTTCGCGCACTGGGGATCGGCAAGCCAGGCCGCCACTGCCGCGCGGTCGGGGTCGGACAGGCTCTTCCACGGGCCCGTGGCCACCGCGCTCCCGTCCGTCCCGGCAAGGGCCACCGCATCGAGGGTTCCCGTCCCCGCCCCCCAGGTGCCGCTGACGGCAACGGCCACAGGCGTGGCGGCGGCCTGCAACCAGTCTGCCCATCCCCCGGTCGCGAGTGTCTCCACGTCGAGTTCGGGGGCGTCGGCGACGACAGCGGTCTCGATGGGCAGGGACTCGAAGAGGCGGTCCCGCAGGACGCGGAACTGCAGTGCATCGAACACCTCGTGCACGGCAGTCGGCGACGGTGCACGCCGCGTGAGATCGTCGAGATCGACGTCGAGCGGCACATCCCGCACGAGCTCCGTGAGGTGGCGGTTGACGAGCACCTGCGGGAGGGCAGCTCTCAGGGCATCGCCGGTCTTGCCCCGAATGTCACCTACGTGATCGACCAGTCCGCTCAGCGAGCCGTACTCGGTGATCCACTTCGTCGCAGTCTTCTCCCCCACACCCGGAATCCCGGGCAGGTTGTCACTGGGGTCTCCGCGGAGAGCGGCGAAATCGGGGTACTGCTCGGGCGTCAGCCCGTACTTGTCCTGCACCGCCTCAGGGGTCATCCGCGCGAGATCCGATACGCCCTTTCGCGGGTACAGGACGGTCGTCAGCGACGAGACGAGCTGGAAGGTGTCGCGATCTCCCGTGATGATGGATGTCTCCATCCCCGACGCCTCCGCCTGTGTCGCGAGCGTGGCGATCAGGTCGTCCGCCTCGTACCCCTCGCGCTCGAGATAGCGGATGCCCATCGCCGTGAGCACGTCTCGGATGAGGTCCACCTGCCCGCGGAACTCCTCGGGAGTCTTGGCACGCGTCGCCTTATAGCCCTCGTAGGCCTCACTGCGGAAGGTCGCCCGTGATACGTCGAATGCGACAGCGATATGGGATGGATCGAGGTCGCGCAGTGCATTGATCAGCATCGAGGTGAACCCGTAGACCGCGTTGGTCGGCTGCCCGGACACGGTCGAGAAGTTCTCCACCGGCAGTGCGTAGAACGCCCGGTAGGCAAGCGAATGGCCATCGAGGAGCAGGAGCCGACCCGTCGTCACTCGGCGATCCTAGGCCGCTCCTAGGCTGCAGCCATGGCCGACGACACCGGGACCGACATGCAGCACGACCCTCACGACGTTCTCGAGCACATTTCCGCCGCCGATCGAGGTGGTCTCGGTGAGCGCATGGGCATGGAGTGGCTCGAGACCACCCCCGGGCGTGTCGTTGCGCGCATTCCGGTCGCCGGCAACACCCAGCCCTTCGGCCTTCTCCACGGAGGAGCCAGTGCGGTCCTCGCCGAGAGCGTGGGGTCGGTGCTCGCCAACCTCAACGCCGGCCCGGGTCGGTTCGCCGTCGGAATCGAGTTGTCCTGCACGCACCACCGCTCCGCACGCGAAGGGTGGGTGACCGCGGTTGCCACGCCCCTGTCCGTGGGGCGCACTCTGGTGACGTCCCACATCGTCGTGACCGACGATGCCGGTCGCCCCATCTGCACGGCGCGCCTGTCGTGCTTCCTGCGGGATGTCGACTGATGCGACGAATGGTCACGGCTTCGTCCCGAATCCACCATTGGGCTACCCCCTGGCCGCCCTCCGACTATGCTCGCGAACGCCGTAGGGCCCCGGACGGGGGCCCGTTGACGTCAGGAGGTCGAGTGCACCGGGGAATGGCCCGTCTCGTCCTGGTCTTACTCGCCTTCGTCGCGGCCGCCCTTGTGGGGCTTGGTCCGGCCCAGGCGGAAGGCACCTCGATCACCGCAGTGGTCAACGGAGCCGACAAATCGCCCGTATCGGGCGTTACCGTCAACGTGAGCGGGGGCGACGGCTTCACCGGCTCGGGCGAGACCGACGCCTCGGGCCTCGCCACCATCGAGGTCCCGGCGCCTGGCAAGTACGTCGTCACCGTCGACGTGGCCACCCTCCCTGTCGGGGTCGAGATCAAGGGTGGACCCGAGCGCAGCATCAACGTCCTCCAGGGCGACAAGAAGGCCCTTTTCCCTGTGGTGCCGGTAGGCGAAGGCGGGGACAGCGGCGGCAGCGACGGCGGGATCCTGGCGGGCATCACCTGGGAACGCGTCCTCCAGTTGATCCTGGATGGGGTCATCCTCTCCCTCATCATCGCTCTCGGAGCGCTCGGCCTGAGCTTGATCTTCGGCACCACTGGCCTGAGCAACTTCGCGCACGGTGAGTTGATCACGCTCGGCGCGTTCACCGTCCTCGTGCTCAACACGACCTTCGGCCTCAATGTCCTCATTGCAGCGCCGATCGGCATCGTGATCAGCGCCGCCCTGTGGGGCTGGGGTCAGAACCAGGTCCTCTGG
Organism: Actinomycetota bacterium; assembly: GCA_046046455.1. GTDB lineage: Bacteria > Actinomycetota > Actinomycetes > S36-B12 > S36-B12 > Mxb001. The sequence goes on from JBJOJS010000108.1 coordinate 7,394, forward strand.
AAGCCCCTCCGCAGGCGCGGCACCGGCCTGATCGCCGCCATGATCGTGAGCATCGGCCTCGCCATCGCCCTGCGCTACACGATCCTCTTCTTCTTCGGCGGCTCGCCTGAGAGCTACGCCCAGTTCGCAGGTCAGCCAGGAATCGACCTAGGACCCATCTTCGTCACTCCGAAGGCGATCATCCTGTCCCTGATCGCGGTCGTCTTCCTCGTGGCGGCGGTCGCCTGGCTCAAGGGCTCGCGACTCGGCAAGGCCACGCGTGCCGTATCCGACAACCCCGCCCTCGCCTCGGCCTCCGGCGTCAACGTCGAACGCGTCATCTCGGTGGTCTGGATCCTCGGAGCGGTGCTCGCCGCCTACGCAGGCGTGTTCCTGGGCATGACCCAGAACGTCGTGTGGACGATGGGGCAGTTCCTCCTCCTCACGCTGTTCGCCGCGGTGGTCCTCGGAGGACTCGGCACCATCGGCGGCGCCATCCTGGGCTCCTTCGTCGTGGGCATCACCGTGCAGCTGAGCACGCTCATCGTGCCCCCCGAACTCAAGACCGCATCGGCACTGCTCCTCATGATCGTCCTACTGCTGATACGACCGCAGGGACTGCTCGGTCGACCGGAGAGGGTGGGCTGACATGGACATGGGTTTCGTGCTCACGCAGGCCATCTCGCAGGCGATCGGCGTCACGGCGATCATCTACCTGCTGGCCACGATGGGCCTCAATATCCAGTTCGGCTACACCGGACTGCTCAACTTCGGACAGATTGCCTTCGTCGCGATCGGCTCCTACGCCATCGGCGTCTTCATGGTCCAGTGGCAGGGCAGCGCGTTTGTCCCCAACCTCTGGGTGGCCATCCTCTACGCCATCCTGCTGTCGGTCCTCCTCGCCCTGATCCTCGGCGTACCCACACTCCGATTGCGGGCTGACTACCTGGCCATCGTCACCATCGCCGCCGGCGAGATCATCCGCCTTGTCTTCAAGTCCACGGACGCACTGGGTGGGGCACAGGGCATCAACGGCAAGATGGGCGAGGAGTTCTACGCCATCAACCCGTTCCCCGAGCAGGATCGCTTCGACTTCGGCCCGCTGAGCTACACCCGCAACGACGCGTGGGTGGTCACAGTGGGCTGGATCGTCATCGCGTTGCTCCTGCTCCTCACCTGGGCGCTCATGCGCAGCCCATGGGGACGCGTGCTCAAGGGCATTCGCGAGGATGAAGACGCGGTGCGCTCGCTCGGCAAGAGCACCTATCTCCGCAAGATGCAGGCGCTCATCCTGGGCGGCATCTTCGGCACCCTGGGCGGCATCTTCTGGGCCGTGGCGAAGCAGTCGGTACAGCCGGATTCCTTCGTACCGGCCTTCACCTTCTTCTGCTACACGATCCTCATCCTCGGTGGCGCGGCCCGCGTCATGGGTCCCGTCGTCGGCGCCCTGATCTTCTGGTTCCTGCTGGTCTTCGTGGAGCAGTTCCTGCTGCTGCTTATCGACAATGGCACCATCACCTTCTTGGAGCCCACGCAGGTCGGCCCCATCCGCTTCATCCTCGTCGGCGTCGGGCTTATGCTGCTGATGATCTTCCGACCACAGGGAATCCTCGGAGACAAGAAGGAGATTGCCCTCGATGCCCGGTGAGATCGCGGCGCAGGCCGTTTCCGCCCTCGCAAACGTCGCTCCCGAGCCTGGGGCAGCGAAGCCCGAGCCCCTGCTCGTCGCCGACGGCGTCAACCGTCACTTCGGCGGTCTCGTTGCCGTCGACGTCTCGCACGTCGAGATCCAGAAGGGCGCTATCACCGCCCTCATCGGGCCCAACGGCGCAGGCAAGTCGACGTTCTTCAATGTCCTCAGCGGATTCGACAAGGCCGACGCCGGATCATGGACCTTTGCCGGGGCGACGATCACCAATACGCCACCGCATCGCCTCGCCCGCAAGGGCATGGTGCGCACCTTCCAGCTCACCAAGAGCCTGTCCCGACTGACCGTGCTCGACAACATGCTCCTCGGAGCAGGCGGACAAAAGGGCGAGAGCATGGTTGCCTCCGTGTTCCCCTTCACGTGGAAGGCACAGGAGAAGCAGAACAAGGAGCGCGCGATGGTGCTCCTCGAGCGCTTCAATCTCGCCGCCAAGGCACAGGACTTCGCCGGCTCGCTCTCCGGAGGGCAGCGCAAGCTCCTCGAGATGGCACGTGCACTCATGCTCGAGCCGGAGCTGGTGATGCTCGATGAGCCCATGGCGGGGGTGAACCCGGCACTCAAGCAGAGCCTGCTCGACCACATCCGAGACATCCGCGAGGAAGGCACGACGGTCGTCTTCGTCGAGCACGACATGGACATGGTCCGGGACGTGAGCGACTGGGTCGTCGTCATGGCCCAGGGCAAGATCATCGCTGAGGGCCGCCCCGACTCCGTGATGCGCGACCAGCGCGTCATCGATGCCTACCTCGGCGCCCATCACGACCAGCAGCTCACGTCGAGCGGCGAGTCGCTCACGGAGGGGACGTCATCATGAGCGGTTTCGACCCGCGAGCGGGCATCCAGCCGGGCGAGGAGAACGACCCCGCTGAGCTCCCTGTCTTCGAGCAGGAGATCGACCTCAATGCCGAGCAGTCCAGCCAGCCGGGTGCCGTCGTTCCCGGCGACGATGAGTACGTCCTTCACGCGGACGATCTGGTGGCGGGCTACTTCCCGGGAGTGAACATCCTCGACGGGTGCTCCCTCACCGCCAAGCAGGGCGAGCTCGTCGGCATCATCGG
>JBJOJS010000022.1:0-5883 GCA_046046455.1 Actinomycetota bacterium
GGTGACCAGCTTGCCGCGGTCAGTCAGCACGAGCGTGTAGCCAGCGCCCGACTGCGTGTTGACCGTGTAGCCGGCGAAGGCCGCGTTGAGGTCGGAGGCGGTGAGCGTGTTACCAGCGGACCACGGGTACGGCATGGGATCTCCTTAGAAGCCGAGAGCGTTGGAATCGAGTACGCCGAAGGTGGCGGAGTCCAGCAGGAATGTGACGGACGTCTCCGACATGGTGAACGTGACGATGTGCTGTGCAGTGTTCGCGTCGTGCTCGATGCCATCAATGGACACGTATTGCGAGATCGCCGAGCCGATGGAGTTTGGAGTCCACGTCACCAGAACCGTGTCAGTCAGCTCAAGGCTGAGCACCTGGGCCTGCTGCGACGTGCTCAGGCCATTCAGGTTCACCGAGAGCGAGTCGACGCGGTACTGGGGTTCGCCGTAGATGCCCACCAGCCAGTCGGCAAGAAACTGTGCATCCGCCGCTGAGTTCAGCAGCGTCGTGTACGTCTCATCGATGATGCCGTACGCGGCCTGCGACGTGAGGTTGTCCGCGGTTGCTGTCCCGCCGACGGCGGTGCCGTTCGGGTAGATGACGTTGACCGAGTTTGTCATCTCCTCAGTGCCGTAGACGATCCCGATATCGATGAACGGGACGCCGCCGGTGCCGAACGTGACGCCCGAGGTGAAAGTCTGCAGGTCCGTGCGGGACCTGAAGGTCGCGTTGCCTTCCCTGGACATGAAGAACGCGCCCGGCTCCGACAGTTCGATCTTCTGCAGGTAGGCGAGGGCGTTGGTGTTCGCCGGGATGTAGTCCGCATTGAGCGTGGCCGCGCCGGCGGAGATGTTCCGCGTGGACGACGACCAGCCCGCCTGATCGAGGATGGTCCCGACACGAGTGCCTGTGGCCTGCGACGTCGCGGTGCCCGGCGTGAGGATCTGCGTCGCCAGGTACGACAGGGGGTCGACGCAAGAGGTCTCCGCGACCGCATCGCCCGAGAGGGTGTACCCGAAGTCCCAGTCCTCGACCTGCCCGGTGAACAGCGTGTAGCCGAGGTGCTCGATCACGACCTGCTTGCGGGGCAGGATCGAGCCGTAGTAGGGGCTGCTGGCGTAGGTCGGGTCGTAGTAGCGGTCTCGGTTGTCGAGCGTCAGGTTTGCGTTGCCGGCCGTGAACTTGTCCAGCGTCCGGCTGCGGCCACGGCGGATCTTGACGGCCCGCAGGTCGTTCGTGACATCGACGAGGACGTCACCGGCGAGGGTGTACGTGGCCCCGTCGAGGACGCCCTTGGTCGCGGAGTCCAGCGTGAAGAAGTTGCCGACGCCGTTAGCGGCCAGGTTGAAGGCGATGGATGCCTTCATCTAGGCCGCCGCGAAGACGTTGCCGTTGGCCGACTCAAACCGCTTGATGTACTCCACGACCTGCTGCCCGATCTGGCGCGGGTCGCCGACGCCGGCCTGCACGGTGATGGAGTAGGAGTTGCCGCCGCCGTAGGAGCCGCCCGACGAGCTGCTTGTCATGGAGGCGCTCGGCAGGATCGTGCCCTTGACCTCGGGCATGAACAGCTCGGGGCCGCGCTCGCCGACGATGAACGCGCCGCCCGGCCACACTGGGCCGCCCTTCTCGCGCTTGCCGTCGACCTTGACCTTGGCGCCGCCGACCTCGTCGACCACGACGGTGATGCGGGCCGTGCGGTTCATGTCGGCCGCGAGCTTGTCCATGCGGTTCATCAGCCGGTCGTAGCCGTCGCCGCCGGGCTTCATCTGCTCGTTGAACGCCTTGACGGTCTCGCGGGCGCTGGTGACGCCTGCGCCGTAGAAGTTGGTGGCAGCCATCAGTCCGACCTCGTCGGCTGCGGCCTGCGTCGAGGCGACCAGCGCGTTGGTCTCGTTGATGGCCGTGGTGCCGCCGTTGATGAGCTCGGTGGCGATGGCTGAGCCCGCGGTGACGCCCGCGGCAAGCACCTGCTGCAGCGCCTCCTGCGAGAGGCCCTGAGTGATGAGGGTCTTGACCTGGGTGGCGAAGTTGACGGCCTGCTCGGCCTGCTTGCGCAGACCCTCGAGGAACGAGGAGCCGACGCGGTTGCCAGCCTCATCGAACTCAGGCGCCGCGGCACCGAAGTCGATGCCGCCCATGACGGCATCCGAGACACCCTTCTGGAAGTCGGCGAACGCGGCCTTGGCGTCAGCCAGTGCGCTCTTGAGCTGGTCGCGGGTGTCGTTGATGACCTCGCTTACGGACTCCCGCATGGACTTGCGGGCCTGCTCGCGCACCTCCGCGTCCTTGGACGCCATGCCCTCGACGAAGCCGGCGATTGTCTGGCGGCCGATCTCCATGAAGACCTGCGACGGGGACTTGATTACCAGCTCGTCCTTGGCTGCAGCGGCGGCCTGGGCGGCGAGCCGTGCAGCGGCGGCCATGACGCCCGGACCCATCGCGGCGATGCCGTCCTTCATGCCTTCGCCTGCGCGGGTGCCGACGCCCTTGAAGCCGGGGTACGCCTTCGCCATCGCGGCCCGCTCGGCAGCGTCCAGCGCGTCCTTCGCCGGGCCGGTCCAGATGCCCTCGCGGCCCAGGAACTGCTCCACGTCGCTGCGCTTGAAGCCGTCCTTGGTGAACTGGTTGACGATCTTGCGGGCGAGGCCGTCGTAGTAGCGCTGCGCCTCCTCGGCGCTCTTACCGTTGTCCTCGGCCCACTTCTGGGCGATGGCGGCCGCGTCGCCGAATGCACCGCGTAGGGTGTCCCGGTTCTCCTTGGCAGCGTCGCCCATTCCCTTGAACGAGCGCTTGTTGCCCTCGAGGGTCTTGTCGAGGTCGACAAGGGACTTGCGGAAGTCGTCCATCGACTGCGAGGCGTTCATCGCGTTAGTCATGGCGACGAACGACGCCTTGACCTCGTCGAGCCGCTGCTTGAGCTCCTCGGCGTCAGCCTCAGCGTCGCGGGTCGATGCGGCGGTGTTGTCCAGCGAGGCGATGTATCCGGCGTAAAGGGACTCGGAGGCGTCGATGGAGCGGTTGATGGCGTCCTGCGAGGTACGGTACTCGTTGCCCTTGCTCGTCAGGAACTCGAACGCCTCGGCCTGCAGTCGCACGCCGGGAAACGACAGGACGGCCTGCTTGGCGAGCTCGCCGAGGGAGATGGTGGCGCCGCCGATGCCGACCTGCGTGTCATCCGCGCCAGCCTTGAGGTCGGCCAATGCCTGCACGGCGAGGCCAAGACCGGCGACCAGGTCGGCGGCCTTCTCGCCCGCGGCGGTGATGCCCTCGACCATGCCGCCGGCGCCGCCGAACGCTTGGCTGGCGTTCTCCACGGCGTCGAGCAGGGCGTAGCCGATGGTCTCCTGCGCCTCGCCTGCGGCGGTCTGGATGCGCGCCATCTGGCCGGCGTAGGTGTCAGCAGCTGCGGCGGCCTGTCCGCCGAATTTCTGGTTCAGCGCGTCGACCGCAGCGCCGAAGTCCTTGGTCTTAACGATGTTGGCGTCAAGCGGCACGCCGAGGCGCGTCAAGGCCGATACCTGGCCCGTTGATGCGCGGGCCAGCGCCTGTGAAACGGCGACGACGTCCTTGCCCGTTGCAGCACTGACGTCGAGGGCCGTCTGCAGCAGCTCCTGCGACTTCGCGGCGTTGCCGGTCGCGGTGACCAGACGCTGGAACGCCGGGCGCAGCTGGTCGTCGGCCACTCCGGTGGCGAGCATCATCTGCTTGATGAAGTCCTCGGCGCCGGCGTTGGCGAAACCCTGGCCGACGTTCTTCATGGCGGTCGACAGGGCCACCATTGACTTCTCGTCCTGCATGGCCGCGGTGGCTGCGTCGCGCAGGTAGTCGGTGACGGTGCTGATAATGCTGCCGACTGCGAACGCGCCGCCGAGGGCGGCGCCGACGCCGAGCATGGACTTGCTGAACGCGCCCGTGAACCCGGCGGCCTGCTTCTCGAACGTGCTGATGTCCTGCTGGGCCTTCTTGACCCCGGACCCGTCCCAGTCGCCGTAGATGTGTACGCGAGCGCCCTTGGCAGCCATCAGACCAGCCCTGCCTTTCGTGCCTCGTCGAGAATCTGGTCACTGATCCGCTCGGCCAAGTCCTCAGGGACGCCGGCGTAGTACGCGGGGAACAGCGACCGTGGCTTGCGGGTGCCGTAGCGGGCGTTGATGCTGTCGACGAGGTTCTGGCCCGATGGGGACGTGACCCGCGAGCCGTCGCCGATGACCTCGTAGATGTTGCCGCCGGCGTTGGACTGCACGACGGTCCAGCCCGCGCCAGCGCTCACGCCGCGGCGCCGGAAGTTGTTGCGCTGCATCTTGAACCCGGACGACGCGGCTGGGCCGGAGTAGGACAGGTCGCGTCCGCGGGCGTCCCACTGGCCCCAGTTGCTGACGGGGTTGTCGTGCGGGGTCAGGTAGGACGCCTCGGCCGCGACGTCCTTGGCAGCTCGTGCGATGGCGTCGGTGACGCGCCGGACTGCTGACTTGTCGACCTCGCCGAGGGCGTCGAGTATCTGACGCAGCCCGGTGACCTCGACCTTCCAGCCCGCCATCACTTGCCGCCCTTCTGTGGCTTGCTTGCCTGCAGGGCACGCCAGCGCAAGTAGCGCAGCATCGTGGCCTGCATCCGCGGGGACTCCGCGAGCACCGCGCTGGGGGCGATGTGGAACTCGTAGGCCAGGTGGGCTACGACCCAGTGGGTGCTGTGCTCTCCAAAGGGACGACTTCCTCGGCCTTCCCCGGAGTGAACTGCGGGCCGGCCTCGAGGAAGGCGTCGAAGGTCTCCTCGGTGATGCCCTGCCGCTTCATCGCGTGCCAGAGGATGAAGCACCAGAACTTGTACCGCCCCGACGCGAGGTCGGACAGCGCCGCCCGGTCGAAGGTGTCCTCGTAGGCGGCGTAGTCCGGCCCGCTCGCAGTGACAGTGAGCGGGCCGGACTCGGCCTCGTACGTGAACGTGACGGGATTGAGCATCGCAGGACTCCTATCGCAGGGGGAGGGTGGTGCTAGGCGGTGGCGCGGGTGACGGCGCCGGTGATCGGCCAGGAGGTGCTGACCGTGGCGAGGTCGCCGACCGCGCTGTCGATGGGGCTCCAGCCCGTGAGCACGACCGAGAAGGTGTACTTGGGGTTGGACGATCCCGCGGCGGCGGTGGAGGCGGGACGGACCTCGACCGACGCGGTGCCCGCGGCAGCCGTGGCGAGCGCCCACACGGTGGCGTCGATGCCGCCGGCGGCGTAGTCCTGGTTCCACTCGACGTCGAACGTGCCCGAGCCGAGACCCTGGATGCGCTCACGCCAGCCGTTGCTGCCGAAGCTCGTCGTCTCGACGTCGTCCCACTCCACGCTGATGCTGCACTGCGTGGCCGAGGACGACACGGTGCCACCATTGAGAATGATGACGGGATTCTTGATGATCTGAACGGCCATCTGATGGCTCCTTATTGTGCGATGACGCTGACAACGAACTCCGCTGCCAGATAGGTGGTCCCGTCGCTCAGTGCGAGCTGCCGGTAGTTCCGCATTTCTGTGACTTCCAAGTCGAACGCCGCCCCGTTGAGGGTGGTGTCCGACTCCAGCGCCGTCGGGACTGACGACGAGCCTGTGGTGCTGCAGTAGCCGTCGAGGCGGTCCTGCGCAGTGCGATCATCGGCGCGGCCCACGATGACCAGGACGATGAACGAGTAGCGGGACATGGCGCCGTTGAACGCTGCCCGGTACTCGATGCCGTCAGGGATGACGACGGCGATGGGCGGGTTGGGGTTGTCGGGGACGGTGTCCGCGGCCCTCAGCCCGGAGATGGTGGCCGCGTTGGCGGCGAGGCCGTCGCGCAGCAGCGAGACCGAGGTGCTCATGCGGTGGCGACCTTGTTGCGCTGGTAGCGGCTGATGAGGTTCATGTAGTCCGGGTC
>JBJOJS010000073.1:0-4378 GCA_046046455.1 Actinomycetota bacterium
GCGATCCTCGACCTCCTCGGCTCGCGGGACGGCACGATCTGCCCGAGCGAAGCGGCTCGTGCGGTCGATCCCGAGGGATGGCGAGACCTGATGGAGCCCGCGCGACAGGCCGCGCGACGGCTGGTGGCCGCGGGAGACGTCGAGATCACCCAGGGTGGGCATGTCGTTGATCCGTCGACGGCTAAGGGCCCAATCCGCATCCGCCGGGTGCGCCGTGGCTGAGGTTTCCGCCCCGGAGCGGGGGAGCGAGGCGCAGTGGGTGGGTCACCACCTCGCGGGTCTTGTCCGCGGTGATGTCGAGTCCTCGCCCATCTCAGGAGGCCAGGCAGCGGCCGACGAGGCGCTCGAGCGCTTCCACGTGCGCGGGTACGCCGCGCGGCGCAACGAGGTGTGGCCTCTCGATCGACGTGGTGCGTCGGGCCTGTCGCCCTACATCCGACACGGCTTCCTCACGCTGCCGCGCGTCTGGGATTACGTCGCGGGCGGACCGGAGCGTGACGTCACGACGTTCCGAGATGAGTTGCTGTGGCAGGAGTACGCGCGCCACCTCTATGCCCGACTGGGTGAGGCCACGCGACGAAGCCTGCGCTACTCGGTGCCCGAACACGGTGAGCCTTACGACTGGCCCGAGGGGATGGCCTGCGTCGACCTTGCGGTGGATGAACTGCGACGTACCGGGTGGCTCACCAACCAGACGCGCATGTGGCTCGCCAGCCAGTGGACGGTCCGCGACGGCGGGGGCTGGCGCGACGGCGAGGACGTCTTCTTCCGCCATCTGCTCGATGGCTCACGCGCCGCCAACCGAGTGGGTTGGCAGTGGACCGTCGGCACGCTGACCGGCAAGCCCTACGGCTTCTCGCGCTGGCAGGTCGAGAAGCGGGCTCCGGGACTGTGCGCGCGCTGTGCGCTAGTCGACGCGTGCCCCATCGCGGAATGGCCACCGGAGGATCCGCCCGAAGCGCGTTCGTACGCCGACCCGCGCGTCCGCCGAGACTCCGATCTTGCGATGACTTCCGGGACGGGCGCGATCAGCAATCCGTCGGGTTCTGAGCCCGAAGCCGTGTGGATCACCGCCGAGTCACTCGGCGACGACGATCCTGCGCTGCAGGCGCACCCCACATTGCCGGTGATCTTCGTCTGGGATCTGCCACTACTGCAGGGCCTGCGACTGTCCTCCAAGCGCCTGGTGTTCCTTGCCCAGGGCCTCGCCGATCTCGCGGAGCGTCGCGATGTCATCGTTCGCATGGGTTCGCCGACGGATGAGCTCAGTGGTACCCGTCTCGCCGCGACCTTCGCACCTGTGCCGGGCTGGCATCGGATCTCGGCGTCGCTCGGCCTCGCTCGGGTCTATCCCTGGCCGTGGCTCGTGCCACCCCATGACGGCCCTGTGACGTCCTTCACGGCCTGGCGGCGGCGAGCGCGCGCCTGATCGCGTGCGTGACTAGACTCGCGAAGCCGTCAACAGATCGAGGTACCCCGTGACCAAGCCTGTCGTCCTCATTGCCGAGGAGCTCTCACCCGCCACCGTCGAGGCCCTCGGTCCCGACTTCGAGATTCGACATTGTGACGGCGCCAATCGATCCGAGCTCCTCGCTGCTCTGCCGGGTGCGGACGCCATCCTCATCCGCTCGGCGACGCAGATGGATCCCGAGGCCATCTCCGCGGGCAAGCAGCTCAAGGTCATCGCCCGCGCGGGTGTGGGCCTGGACAACGTCGACGTCAAGGCGGCGACGCAGGCCGGTGTCATGGTGGTCAATGCCCCCACGTCCAACATCGTGAGCGCCGCCGAGCTCGCCGTCGCTCTCCTGCTGTCGGCTGCGCGCAACATCGTCCCCGCCAATCTTGCGCTCAAGAACGGCGAGTGGAAGCGCTCGAAGTACAACGGTGTCGAGCTGTCGGAGAAGACTGTCGGCATCGTCGGCCTCGGCCGTATCGGCGTTCTGGTCGCGCAGCGGCTCTCGGCGTTCGGCGTCAAGCTCATCGCCTACGACCCCTACGTGCAGCCGGCCCGCGCCGCCCAGATCGGGGTGCGCCTCGTGCCGCTCGACGACCTCATGCGCGAGTCGGACTTCATCACGGTGCATCTGCCCAAGACCCCGGAGACCGCGGGACTCATCGGCGAGGAGCAGCTCAAGCTCGCCAAGCCGACGATGTACCTCATCAACGCCGCGCGCGGCGGGATCGTCGACGAGGACGCGCTCTACCGAGCGATCTCCGAGGGCCGGGTCGCTGGTGCCGGCCTCGACGTCTACGCCAAGGAGCCCTGCACGGACTCGCCACTCTTCGGACTCGAGTCGGTTGTCGCCACACCCCACCTGGGTGCGTCCACCGACGAGGCCCAGGAGAAGGCCGGCATCGCTGTCGCCAAGTCCGTGCGGCTCGCGCTCGGCGGTGAACTCGTGCCCGATGCCGTCAATGTGCAGGGCGGCGTGCTCGCCGAGCCCATCCGCCCGCTCGTGCCGGTGGCCGAGCGACTGGGTGCCATCGCAAGCGCCCTGGCCGATGGTGCGCTCCAGCGCATCGATGTCGAGGTGCGCGGCGAGATCGCCGAGCTGGACGTACGCGTGCTCGAGCTCGCCGCTCTCAAGGGCGTCATGCAGGGACTCGTGCACGATCCCGTTTCCTATGTCAACGCCCCCGTCCTCGCGCAGCAGCGCGGGGTCGAGGTGGCCCTCACCACGGATCGCGACAGCGAGGACCATCGCAACCTCGTCCGCGTGCGCCTGACGCTCAGCAGTGGGGCGTGGGTCAGCGTGGCGGGCACCGCTGCCGGCCCCAAGGGCATCCACAAGCTCGTGGAGGTCGACGACTTCGATGTCGATGTGCCCATCAGCGAGCACATGGCCGTCTTCCGCTACCACGACCGCCCGGGCGTCGTCGGCACGGTGGGACGCATCCTCGGCGAGGCCAACGTCAACATCGGCGGCATGCAGGTGAGTCCTGACGCGGCGGGCGAGCACGCGGTCATCGTGCTCACGGTCGATCAGGCCGTGCCTGCCGACGTCCTCGATCGCATCGTGGCCGAGATCGGCGCCCACACCGGGCGCGCGGTCGATCTCGCGTTCTAGCCGAGTCGGCTAGTTGGCGTCGCGCACCGCACGATTGACCGCGCTCACGATCGCCTTGAGCGACGACGTCGTGATCGAGGGATCGATGCCGACGCCCCAGAGGATGCGACCATCCACAGCGCACTCGACGTAGCTTGCCGCCGTGGCGTCACCGCCCGCCGACATGGCGTGCTCGGCGTAGTCGAGGACGCGGACGTCGATCCCGTGCTGGGCGAGCGCATCGCAGAAGGCAGCCACCGGGCCGTTACCGCGACCGGTGAGTGCGACCTCAGCGCCCGAATCGAGGAGGACAACGTCGACCGTCGTGTCGCCGTCGATGTCGGACTCCTGCTTGACCGACTTCAGGGCGAAGCGACCCCACGGGGCAGCCGGATCGGGGAGGTACTCCGCGGAGAAGACCGACCACATCGTCTCGGGGGAGACCTCGCCGCCCTCCTCGTCGGTCATCCGCTGGACGACCTGGGAGAACTCGATCTGGAGCCGACGGGGGAGCTCGAGCTTGTGCTCGGTGCGCATGATGTAGGCGACGCCGCCCTTGCCCGACTGCGAGTTGACGCGAATGACCGCCTCGTAGGTGCGCCCCACATCCTTGGGATCGATGGGCAGGTAGGGCACCTCCCAGCGGAAGTCGTCGACCGGCACGCCTGCGGCGGCCGCATCGATCTCCATGTGCGACAGGCCCTTGTTGATCGCGTCTTGGTGCGATCCGGAGAACGCCGTGTAGACCAGGTCGCCGCCGTAGGGGTGGCGCTCGTGCACGGGGATCTGATTGCAGTACTCCACCGTGCGGCGGATGTCGTCGATGTCGCGCATGTCGAGCTGCGGGTCGATGCCCTGGCTGAAGAGGTTCATGCCCAAGGTGACGAGGCAGACGTTGCCGGTGCGCTCGCCATTGCCGAAGAGGCAGCCCTCGATGCGATCGGCGCCGGCCATGTAGCCCAGCTCGGCCGCGGCGACGGCTGTGCCGCGGTCGTTGTGAGGGTGCAGCGAGAGCACGACGCTGTCCCGTCGGGCCAGATTGCGGTGCATCCACTCGATCGAGTCGGCGTACACGTTGGGGGTGGCCATCTCGACGGTGGCGGGCAGGTTGAGGATGACCTTGCGGTCGGGCGTGGGCTGCCACACCTCGGTGACCGCGTCGCAGACCTCGACGGCGAACTCCAGTTCCGTGCCGGTGTAGGACTCGGGGGAGTACTCGAAGTAGACCTCCGTCTCGTCGGCGATCTGCTCGGCGTACTTCTTGCACAGCTGCGCACCGTGGACGGCGATGTCCTTGATGCCCTCCTTGTCGAGGCCGAAGACGACGCGGC
>JBJOJS010000035.1:0-3573 GCA_046046455.1 Actinomycetota bacterium
GGGCCGTGCACGCCACGGACCCCTCCTGCGCGTCGCGCACGGCCCTGTTCAACCTCGCCCGGGGGGAGTGGGACGAGGACCTCTGCGCCCTGCTCGGCATCCCGGTGGGGATCCTCCCGGAGGTCCGTCCGTCCGATGCCGACTTCGGGCGCGTGCGAGGCGACCTGCTCCCGTCGCGCCCTCCAGTGCGCGGGGTCATCGCGGACCAGCAGGCGAGCATGTTCGGGCAGGCCTGCTTCGAGGACGGCGCGGTCAAGCACACACTGGGTACCGCTGGCGTGCTGACCGTCACGACCGGCGGACAGCCCCGGACCTTCGAGGGCCTCACCTCGAGCGTGGCCTGGCAGGTGCAGGACGCGACCGTGTACGAGGCCGAGGGCGTCGTCTTCCACAGCGGCCAGACCCTGCAGCTCATGCGCGACAAGTGGCGGCTCCCCGTGGGCGCAGCCGACGTCGACCTGCTCGCCTCGTCGGTCGCGGACTCCGGCGGCGTGTACCTCGTGCCGGCGTTCGGTGGCATGGCGGCTCCGTTCTGGGACCGCGATGCGCGTGCTGCCGTCCACGGCATCACCCTCGACACCACGCTCGAGCACCTCGTGCGTGCCGCCGTCGACTCGATGGCCTACCAGGTTGTCGACATCGTGGAGGCGTTGCGTGCGAGCGGCCTGCCCGTCGAGCGGATGAAGGTCGACGGCGGCGGCGCGACGAGCGCGCTGCTGTGCCAGTCGCTCGCAGACCTCGCCCGGGTGGAGGTGCTTCGTCCTCGCGAGCTGGAGCGCACGTCGCTGGGCGCCGCGCTCGTGGCCGGCATCGGACTCGGACTGGTCTCCGGACCCGACGAGGTCGCCTCCTCGTGGGTCGCCGCGGACACGTTCGTCCCCGCCATGCCGCTGGCAGAGCGCGATGCGCTGTACGGCGGCTGGCGCGACGCGCTTGACCTGACCCTCACCACCAAGTCCTGACCGGAAGGAGTCGACATGGCCTCCGTCGCCCTGCAGTGGGTGGATCACGCCCGTGACCACGGCTACGCCGTCGGCGCCTTCAACATGCACAGCCCCGAGACGACGCAGGCACTCCTGATGGCCGCGGAGCGCGCCGATGCCCCCGTCTTCCTCCAGGTGGGCCGCGCCGTGATCCCGCACATGGGGCTGAAGGCGGCATACGAGATGACGCTGCGGGCGACCGCGGAGTCCGACGCGCTGCACGTGATCCACCTTGACCATGGCACCGAGGACGAGGTGCTCGAGGCGCTGCGACTGGGCTTCACCTCGGTCATGTACGACGGCGCGCACCTGCCCTTCGAGGAGAACATTGCGTCGACCCGTCGGCTCACCGCGATCGCCCACGACTTCGGGGCGATGGTCGAGGCGGAGCTCGGTCGCATCCCCGATGCCGACGAGACGGTCGACTGGGACGCCTACTACACCGATCCCGCCGAGGCCGAGCGGTTCGTGGCGGAGACCGGCGTCGACGTCCTGGCCATCTCCGCCGGCGTCGTGCACGGTGTCCCGCTGCGCGAGGCCACCCCGCTGGCGATCGACCGGATCGAGAAGATCCGCTCCGTCGTCGACGTCCCGCTCGTCCTGCACGGTGCCTCCGGGCTGTCGGACCGCGAAGTCTCCGATGCGATCGCCGCAGGCGTCCACAAGTTCAATGCCGACACCGATCTGCGCTTCGCCTTCAGGCGCGGGATCGAGGAGACCTGGGCCCACGGCGACCGGCAGCTCGAGACGGCCCTCGCCCGCGGCCGCGAGCTCATGGCCGAGGCGACCGTCGCGAAGATGACCGGCTTCGGCTGCGCGGGGCGGGCCGCAGAGCTCCGCGGGCCGGCCCACGCGACCGCTCGGTCCTGGTGACCGACCACCACAAGGGGAGACCATGACGATCACCGCGCCGCTGACCGGCCTCGACTCGGTGCGCGCGCTGCTCGCGGCCAGTGATCCCGAGGGTCGGCTCGTCCCGTGCGACCTGCAGTCGCTCGTCGTCGGACCGGGTGCCCTCGACCAGACGGTCGACGTCGTCGAGTCGCTCGTGACACAGCCGGAGGGTCGGCCCCGTCGCGTCGTCGTCCTCGTCGACGAGACACCGATCCTCCGCGGCAACCAGGACGTGAAGACCGCCGTGGTCGACATGCTCACGCCCGGATCGGACACCGTCCGCGTCGTCCTCAGCGATGGCCACGCCGAGCTGCACGTCACCCCCGAGGTGGTCGACGGCGCGATCGCGCAGTGCGAGGGAGCCGACGTCATCGTCGCGGTCGGCGGCGGCACCATCAGCGACATCGGCAAGCTCGTGGCGACCGCCCTCCCGGGCCTGCCGGTCGTGACCGTGATGACCGCCGCATCCGTCGACGGCTACACCGACAACGTCTCCGTGACGCTGAAGGACGGGGTCAAGCGCACCGTCCCCTCGGTCTGGCCCGATGTCGTGGTCGCCGATGCTGAGACGGTGGCCGGTGCGCCCGCCCGGATGAACCGGGCTGGCTACGGCGAGATGACGTCGATGTACGTCGCCCCCGCGGACTGGAGGCTCGCCGCCCTGATCGGCATCGACGGCTCCTTCCACCCCGGACCGGTGCGCCTTCTCGACGCGCTCAGCGCCGATCTCGACGCCTGCGCTCCGGGCGTCGCCACCGGAGAGCCGGAGGCGGTCCAGCAGCTCACCTGGGCGCTGGCCCTGCGCGGCATCGCGACGGGGGTGGCCGGCTCGACTGCGTGCCTGTCGGGGGTGGAGCACCTCGTGAGCCACATGCTCGACCTGCGAGCAGCGCAGCTCAGCCTGCCCACCGGCCTGCACGGCGAGCAGGTGGGCGCCGGTTCCGTCGTGGCCGCGTGCGCGTGGGAACTGCTCCGGGACCGGCTCGCCGCCGCGCCCGAAGCGCGTGTGCAGGACTCGGCCCTGGATGCCGCCGCCGCCGAGACGCGTGTGCGGACCGCCTTCGCCGACCTCGATCCAAGCGGCAGGATCGCCGATGAGTGCTGGCGCGACTACTCGCGCAAGCTCCAGCGCGTCGCCGCCGCCCTGCCGCGGATCGACGAGGTCCTGGCTGGGTGGACCGTGCACGAGCCGGAGCTGACCGCTCTCACGCGCCCCGCGGCGACGATCGCCGGCGGTCTGCAGGCGGCGGGCACGCCGGCGCTGCTCGAGGACCTCGGTTCCGAGGTCGATTGCGTCACCGCCCGCTGGGCGATCGAGAACTGCGCCCTGATGCGCGATCGATTCACCGTCGTCGACCTGCTCACCCTGCTCGGCTGGTGGGAGTCGTCGGACGTCGACGAGCTGCTGGCCCGCGTGGCCCGCGCCGTCAAGACCGCTGGCGGGCCGTCATGACCGGCGATCTCGTCATCGGCGTCGATTGCTCGACCACCGCGGCGAAGGCCGTCGTCTGGTCGGCCGACGGCACCCCGCTGTCCAGTGCCCGCGTGCCATACGAGCTGAGCCAGCCGCGACCGGGCTGGGGGGAGCAGAACGCGGAGGACTGGTGGACGGCGCTGAGCGGCGCTGTGCGCCGGGCCGCGCAGACGGTCGACTCGGCCAGGATCGCGGCCATCACCGTGACGCACCAGCGCGAGT
>JBJOJS010000049.1:0-42786 GCA_046046455.1 Actinomycetota bacterium
CGCATCGACCTCGAGATCCGCGATGACCCGGACGGCCTCGTCACCCTCGTAGAGGATGCCGATCCGGTCGTCTGTCGCGTAGGAGGTGGGGAGCAGTCCGTCGCCGACGACGCGCTGCAGCAGGGGGCGACGCTGCTCCTCGCTGTCGTAGTGCACGCCGTTGCCATAGGGCACGAGTGCGAGCGCGTCCGTGACCAGGCGCAGCTCCGGGCCGAAGGAGTCGGTCGGGCCGCCCACGTGCCAGCAGATCGATCCGGCGCTCACTCCGGCGAGGATCGTGCCGCGCTCCCATGCGGCGCGCATCGCTGTGTCGACGCCGTGCAGTCGCCACAGCGCGAGGAGATTCGCGACGCTGCCACCGCCGACCCACACCACGTCGCTGCGCCCGAGGATCTCCTCGGGGTCGCGATTGGGCATCGTGAAGAGCGCGAGGTGATCGACGTCGCAGCCGAGTGCGCCGAGCGCCGCGTAGGAGCGCGCGAGGTACGACGCATCATCGCCGCTCGCGGTCATGACGAGGCAGATTCGTGGGCGCTCCACGCCAGTCAGGCGCAGGGCCTCGAGCATGAGCCCACCGGGGCGCAGCACACCCCAGCGGTCCGTCGCGAGGAAGCCCCCGCTCGTGGCAAGGATTCGTCGGGTCGTCATCGCGCCTCCTGGGGTGTCTCGATCGCACGCGGGATGCCGAGGTCCTCGAGCACGGCGTCGGCGGCGCGACGCCCGCTCACGAGGGCTCCCTGGATGGATGAGGTGTCCCGGTGATCTCCCGCGACGTAGGCACCCGATGGCGTGCGCACGGGTCGGCGCATGTCGAGGGGGACGGGCATCGCCGGGAGCGCGTAGGGGATGGCGTACGTCGCGATGAGTTCCCATCGAGATGTCGGTACGCCGTAGAGCCAGCCCAGGTGGTCTCGGACCGCAGCCTCGTGCGCACTGCTCTCGCGGACGCCGAGCGCGGACGCGGAGACGAGCGCGCTGCCGGGGGGCGCGTACTCCGGAGCAGCATGGGTGAGGACGACGGTGTTGATCACGGGACCGCGACGGGCGCCATCGAGGGTGAGCACGGCCTCGCCCTCCGCGAGGCGCGACGTATCGCCGTCGGGGCGGTAGTACCACGTCGTCACCGAGCGCGGTGCGGGCGCGCGCAAGCCGGGGAGGAGTCGCTGCGCGGTCTGCGGGTCCGCGGCCACGATGACGGCATCTGCGGCCATGGTCGTGCCGTCATCCAGTACGACGCCGCGCGCGGAGGCTGACGCCACGGGCGTCTCCAGTCGCACATCGAGGCCCGTGGCGAGCTGCTCGGGAATGCGCTGCATCCCGAGTGCGGGCACCGCCGGCGTGCCCTTGACGAAGGAACGCAGGACGAGGTCGAGGAATCGGCGCGACGTCGTGAGGTCCGACTCGAGGAAGACTCCGGCCAGGAACGGACGCAGCAGTCGCTCCGTGAGCGTGCGGTCGGCTCCGGCTCGGCGGAGGGCCTCCTCGGTCGTGATGTCGGGCTCGGTACGCAGCGACGCGGGCGAGCGCACGGCGCGCGACGCGGCGTAGGCCACGAAGCGCGCGGTCGAGACAGGTGAGCCGATTCGCGCGAGGAGGCTGGGTACCGCCCAGCTCGGCTCGCGCCGGGGATCGGCCACGCGCGCGACCTGGCGGCGCCCCTTTGGGCGCAGGACGACGCGCGCGCCTGCGACGAAAGGCCGCAGGTCCAGCGCATCGTGGTCGAACACGCGCTGGCCTTCGGGGTACGCCGGGTTGTAGAGCTGGAATCCGCGGTCGAGTCGGAATCCGTCGATGAGGTCGGTGCGCATGCGCCCACCGACGGCGTCGGAGGCCTCGACGACAGTGACGGGGACGCCGAAGGCCTGTAGGCGACGTGCCGCGGCCAGACCGCTGAGGCCCGCTCCCACGACGATCACCGACATGGCGCTCACGCTAGTCGCCTGTGGATAAGTCCCGGCACGCGACCGGCTCGTGTGGGCACGATGCCGGCATGACGATGCCCCCTCGTACGACGACCACGACCATCACCACGCTGCTCACGCTCGCACCCGACCTTGTGGAGCGCGATCGCGTGCGTCGGCAGGCACTGCGCGTCGGTGCGGTGCGCCACGACGGGCTCGCACCCCTGCGCGAGGCGGCGTTCGCGGGCGAGGGGCTCGCGCTCACGTGGGAGGTCCCCATCGACGCCGAGCCGCTTACGGTGGGGGAGCAGGCTCTGGCCGCCCTCGCACCGGTGGCCGCGGGTCTCGCGCTCCTCCATGATGCCGGCCTCGCCCACGGTGGAGTCTCACGCGGCTGCGTGCACGTGCACTCAGCCGGTGCTGTCCTCTCCGGCTGGCGCCCCGGCGGCAGTCCCGAGGGTGACGTCGCCGATCTCGTCGCGCTACTCGACGCGTGCCTGCCATCGGCATCCGTCGGTGCTGAGGTCGCGCAGATCCTCATCACGGGAGCGGACCCCGACGCTGCGGCGCGTCCGTCGATGGCGCGCGTTGCTGCTGTCCTCGAGCGGGCATCGCGGATGTCGCTCCTCGTGAGCTCCCCGCCCGCGCACCGCCGGGCCCGTCGCGACGACGCCCCCGCAGCCCTGCGCCCCGAGGTCCCGCTCGCACCCACGTCTGCATCTGCCGACGCGCCGCGTGCGAGTGTCACGCCTGCGCGTCGGGGGCGGCACGCTGCCCATGCCGCACCGACCAGGCGGATGAACTTCTCCGGTGTCCGAGTGCCCTGGAGGTGGGGGGTGGCGATCGCCGGTGCGGCGGCCGCGGCGTTCCTGGGCTTCTCCGCGCTGGGCACGGCGGGATCCGCACAGGAGGTCTGCCCCGCGCCGATGACCGCGGAGGCCACGACCCCGTCGACCGCGCGCTAGCTGCCGGCGACGGCCTGCTGGATGGCGGAGTCGATCGTGGGATCGCTCCACGCGAAGCCGTCGCTCTCCAGCACGGTCGGCAGCACACGCTGGCTGCCGAGCACGTCCTCCGAGAACTCGCCCAGCGCGATCTTGAGTGCGAAGGCGGGCACGGGCAGGAGTGTCGGGCGACCGAGCACGCGACCCATGGCCGCGGTGACCTCAGAGTTGGTGACGGGTGTCGGGGCGGTCAGGTTGACCGGTCCGCGGTAGCGGTCGTCCTCGAGCAGCGCGATGAGCGCGGCGACCTCGTCGCGCATGGAGATGAACGACCAGTACTGCGACCCCGACCCGATCTTGCCGCCGAGCCCCGCCTTGAAGATCGGCATGAGCCGCTTCCAGGCGCCGCCCTTCGAGCTCACGACGAGCCCGGTACGGGCGAAGGGCACGCGGATACCTGCATCGACGGCCGGCTGGGCGGACGCCTCCCACTGGGCTACGACATCGGCGAGGAACCCCGCTCCCTGCGGTGACTCCTCGGTGACCGCGCGATCGCCCGTATCGCCGTAGTAGCCGATGGCTGATCCGCACACGAGCACCGACGGTCGCGGATCGAGCGCCGCCGCTGCACGGGAGATGGTGGTGGTGCCCTGCACGCGCGAGTTGAGGATCTCGGCCTTGTAGGCGTCGGTCCAGCGCTTGTCACCGACGCCGGCACCTGCGAGGTGGATGATGCCGTCGACTCCCGCAAGCCCCGAGAGATCGACATCGCCGCTCCGCGGATCCCAGCGCACCTCATCGGGTGCCGAGGGCGCGCGACGCACGAGACGCACGACCTCGTGTCCGCGTGCGCGCAGAGCGGGGACGAGCGCCGAGCCGATGAGGCCGCTTGCGCCGGTGACCGCGACGCGCATCAGGCGCCCACGTCCGCGAAGGTGCCGTCTTCTAGTCGCGCGCGCACGGCACTGAGGAAGCGCGCGGCGTCAGCACCATCGACCAATCGGTGGTCGTAGGTGAGGGCGAGGTAGACCATCGAACGGATCGCGATGACGTCGCTGCCGCTATCGCTGATGACGACGGGGCGCTTGACGACGCTGCCGGTGCCGAGGATCGCGACCTGCGGCTGGTTGATGATCGGCGTGTCGAAGAGCGCGCCGCGGCTACCGGTGTTGGTGAGGGTGAAGGTGCCGCCGGAGAGTTCATCGGGGGAGACCTTGTTGGTCCTCGTGCGATCGGCGAGATCGGTGATGCGTCGGGCGAGGCCGGCGACACTGAGATCGCCCGCGTCGCGCACGACCGGCACCAGGAGGCCGCGCTCGGTGTCGACGGCGACTCCGAGGTTGACCTCACCGTGGTAGGTCACTGTGCCTGCGGCCACGTCGATCGACGCATTGAGCGAGGGGTACGCCGCGAGCGCCTCGACGGCAGCCTTGGCGAAGAAGGGCAGGAAGGTGAGCTTCACGCCCTCGCGAGCCTCGAAGTCGCGCTTCGCACGATCGCGCAGTGCGGCGATGCGCGTGACGTCGACCTCGACGACCGTGGTGAGCTGTGCGGAGACCTGCAGCGACTCGACCATCCGCTCCGCGATGACGCGACGCAGGCGGGAGAGCTGCTGGGTAGTGCCCCGCACGCTGGCGGCGGCGGGTGCGGGCGCGGCAGCGGGTGCCGACGACGTGGGCGCGGTGGTCGCGGTCGCCGGTGCCGGGGGAGCGGCTGCGCGATCGGCGGCGGCGAGCACGTCCTGCTTGCGGATGCGTCCGCCGACACCGGTGCCGACGACAGTGGCGAGATCGACGCCCTTCTCGGCGGCGAGTTTGCGCACCAGCGGAGTGACGTAGGTCTCGTCATCGCCCTCCGTCGTCTGAGCAGCAGCCGCGGGAGCGGGCGCAGGAGCGGGAGCCGGAGCTGCAGCGACAGGAGCCGGAGCAGCCGGAGCAGCGGGAGCGGGAGCCGGAGCAGCGGGAGCGGGAGCGGGAGCGGCGGGAGCGGGAGCCGCGGGCGCAGTCGGCGCAGCCGAGGTGGGAATCGCGCCGGCGTCGCCGATGACGGCGAGTTCGGCGCCGACAGCGACAGTGGTGTCCTCCGGCACGCGGATGGCGAGCACGATGCCTCCCGCGGGTGCGGGGATCTCAGTGTCGACCTTGTCGGTGGAGACCTCGACCAGCGGCTCATCGGCAGCGACCGCATCGCCCACCTGCTTGAGCCAGCGCGTCACCGTGCCCTCCGTCACCGACTCACCGAGAGGCGGCAGTACGACGGACGTCGTACCCGCGCCGCCCGAGACAGCCGGTGCGGGAGCGGCCGGCTCCGGAGTGGGCGCGGCGGGCGCAGCGGCGACGGGCTCGGGAGCCGCGACCGGCTCGGGAGCAGCCGGAGCCGGTGCAGCAGGAGCGGGAGTCGAGCCGGCCAGCTCGGAGGCGTCACCGATGACGGCGAGCTCGGCGCCGACGGCGACGGTGGTGTCCTCGGGCACGCGGATGGCGAGGAGCACACCGCCCGCGGGTGCGGGGATCTCGGTGTCGACCTTGTCGGTGGAGACCTCGACCAGTGGCTCGTCGGCGGCGACGGTGTCGCCCACCTGCTTCAGCCAGCGCGTGACGGTGCCTTCGGTGACGGACTCACCGAGGGCGGGAAGGGTGACCGAGACGGACATGGGACTCCTTCGAGCGTTCGCGTCAGGCGTGGGCGTGCAGGGGCTTGCCGGCGAGGGCGAGGAAGGCCTCGCCCATCGCTTCGTTTTGGGTGGGGTGTGCGTGGACGAGGGCGGCGACGTCCTCGGGGTAGGCCTCCCAGTTGACGATGAGCTGGGCCTCGCCGATCTGCTCGCCGATGCGCGAGCCGATCATGTGGACGCCGACGACTGGGCCGTCCGTGCGCTGCACCAGCTTGATGAAGCCGGTCGTGGCGAGGATCTGGCTCTTGCCGTTGCCGCCGAGGTTGTACTCGTAGACCTGCACTCCGTCGGCGCCGTACTGCTCGCGCGCCTGGGCCTCGGTGAGGCCGACGGATCCGATCTCGGGTTCGGAGTAGGTGACCTTGGGGATGTCGACGTCGGGGATGGGGCGCGGCGAGAGACCGCCGAGCTCCTCTGCGACGAAGATGCCCTGCTGGAACCCGCGGTGGGCGAGTTGCAGGCCGGGCGTGATGTCGCCGACGGCGTACACGCCGGGGACGTTGGTGCGCAGGCGCTCGTCGACGAGTACCCAGCCGCGCTCCATCGCGATGCCGGCCTCCTCGAATCCCAGGCCCTCGGTCTGCGGCCCGCGACCCACGGCGACAAGGAGGATGTCGCCGTCGAGGGTCTCGCCGTTCTCGAGCGTGACGTGCACGCCGGAGTCGTCCTGCGTCGCGGACTGGAAGCGGACGCCGGTGGTGAAGTTGATCTTGCGCTTGCGGTAGGCGCGCTCAAAGGCCTTGGAGATGGCCTCATCCTCTGCGGGCACGAGCCGGGGGAGGCCCTCGATGATGTGCACGTCGGAGCCGAAGGACTTCCAGACGCTGGCGAACTCCACGCCGATCACGCCACCGCCGAGCACGATGACCTTGCCGGGGACGTAGTCGAGGGTGAGGGCCTGGTCGGAGGTCATGATGCGACCGCCGATCTCCAGGCCGGGGAGGCTGCGGGCGTACGAACCGGTGGCGAGCACGACGGCCTTGCCGGTGTACGCCGTACCGTCGACGGTGACGGTGTGGGGTGAGGTCAGTCGGCCCTCGCCCTCGACGTAGGTGATGTTGCGGCTCTTCACGAGACCCTGGAGTCCCTTGTAGAGGCGACCCACGACGCCGTCACGGTAGGAGTTGACCTTGGGCATGTCGATGCCCTCGAGAGTCGCCTTGACGCCGAAGTCCTCGCTGTCGCGCGCCGCGTCGGCCACCTCGGCGGCATGGAGCAGCGCCTTGGTCGGGATGCAGCCGCGGTGCAGGCAGGTGCCGCCGAGCTTGCCCTTCTCGATGAGTACGACGGACAGGCCGAGTTGGGACGCACGCAGCGCGCAGGCGTAGCCCCCGCTGCCGCCTCCCAGGATGACGACGTCGGCCTCAGGCACGGCGGCTCCCCTCACATCGATGTAGGGGTCATCCTTTCACCGCCCGCTCGGGGCGACTCGCTCAGGGCAGGCGGCCCGCGGCGACGTCCTCGGCGGCCTGGATGAAGGTGCGCACGGCTCCGCCGGTGCGGTCGTCGAGCCAGTCAGGGCCGCCCCGGTGCCCACTCTGATGCGAACTTCGGGCAATAAGTGCCGTTGTACGCCGCATTTTGCCCGAAGTTCGCGAGTCGAGCGCGGCCCGCTCGGGGCGACTCGCTCAGGGCAGGCGGCCCGCGGCGACGTCCTCGGCGGCCTGGATGAAGGTGCGCACCGCAGCCCCCGTGCCTCCCTTGGGGGTGTAGCCGTACGGCGCTCCCTCGTTGAAGGCCGGCCCGGCGATGTCGAGGTGGGCCCAGGGCTGTCCCTGGGGCACGAACTCGCGGAGGAATGCCGCAGCGCTGAGCATGCCGCCCTTGCCGTCGCCGATGTTCTTGATGTCGGCAATGGAGGAGTCGAGAGTGCCGCGTGACTCCTCGGGGATGGGCATGTGCCACATGGTCTCGCCGGCGCGTGTAGCGGTGTCGTAGACCGCGGCGCGCAGGTCGTCGTCGTTGGCCATGATCCCGGAGGTGCGGTCGCCGAGGGCGATCGTCTGCGCGCCTGTGAGAGTGGCGGCGTCGACGATGAGATCCGGCCCCTCCTCGGCGGCCGCGACGAGAGCGTCCGCCAGGATGAGGCGGCCCTCCGCGTCGGTATTGAGGACCTCGACGGTGCGACCGCCGTAGATGGTGATGACGTCACCGGGACGCTGCGCGTGGCCGCCGGGCATGTTCTCCACGGTGGGGATCCAGCCGATGACCTTGACCTTGAGCTTGAGCTGCGCGATCGCGGTGATGGCAGCGATCACGGCGGCGGCGCCGCTCATGTCGCACTTCATGGTCTCCATCGCCTTCGGCGGCTTGAGGGAGAGACCTCCCGAGTCGAAGGTGACGCCCTTGCCGATGAGGGCGACCGAGCGCTTCGCGCCCTTGGGGGCGTACTCCAGCCGGATGAGGCGCGGGGGATTCGCCGAGCCCTGGCCGACGGCGAGGATCCCGCCGAATTCGTCGCGTGCGAGAGCGTCCTCGTCCCATACCTCGACGCCGACCGGCAGTTTGCGCACGGACTCGATGGCGTGCTGGGCGATCTCCTCGGGCGGAAGGGCCGACGGGGGAGTGTTGACGAGATCACGCGCGTAGTTGACGGCGTCGGCGATGACCTCGGCGCGAGCGAGCGCGGCGGATTGCTCCTTGTCCTTCGGGTCACCGGTGATGACGATCTTCTGCACGGGCGCGGGCTGGCTCGCGGCACTCGCTCCGCGGAAGGAGTGGAAGGCGTAGTTGCCGAGCAGTGCGCCCGTCGCCACCGCCTCGATGCGGGGGCCGTCGGGAGACGTCACGATGATGCCGACCGACGTGGTGCCCGCCAGGCTGCGCAGGACGGCGCCTGCGGTGCGGCGGACCTTCTCGAGGTCGAGGATGCGCGCATCGCCGAGTCCGACGGCGACGATCATCCGCGCCTTGACCAGGCCGGTGCCCGGGATCCGGGTGATCTCGCCGAGCTTGCCGGTGGCGCCCAGAGCCAGGAGAGCCTTCTCGAGCGAGACGCGTACGTCGCGCGGCAGTGCCGGGGGACCCTCGATGGTCTTCTTGCCCTCATCGGTGATGCCCACGATGAGGGCGTCCACGTCCAGGGTCGTCACGGGTGCGGCGGTGAGGGCGATGCTCGTCATGGGCGATGACCCTAGGCCATCGCAGCCGGACCGCTAGGGTCCGAGCCCATGGCTGCCCCCCGCACACCCGCGAAGGCGTCGGATTCCGTGCCGACCGGCCTGGTCCGCAACCTCGGGCTCTTCGGAGCGATCGCCGTGTCGCTCGCGGTCGTGGGTCCGAGCATGTCGGTGAGCCTGAATCCGCAGGCCATGGCCGAGCAGGTCGGCGGTGCGGTGCCCCTGGTCTATCTGATGGCGCTCGTGCCGCTGGCGACCATTGCGATCGCCTTCATCGTGCTCACGCGGCGCCATGGTGTGGCGGGCTCGCTCTACACACTCGTCGGGCTCGAGCTCGGCCCGCGTGCGGGTGCGATCTCGGGCCTGTGGCTGCTGTCGGCGTACTGCACCTTCACCGCGCTCACCGCGTCGTCGTTCGGCATCTTCACCGCGAGCTTCATCGGGGCGACCACGGGCATCACCGTGTCCAACGCTGCGACGTTCGGGCTCATGGCTGCAGGCCTGGCCATCGCGCTCTTCTTCTCGATCCGACCCGCGCGTCGAGCGGGCCATCTCCTGCTGGGGATGGAGGGAATCACGATGACGCTCATCACCGTGACGGTCATCCTCACCTTCATCGCCCTCGTGACGACGGGTGGCCCTCAGGGCCAGACGGTGGACTTCTCGGAGTTCAGCCTCTCCGGCGTCTCGACCGGCGCGCTCGGCCTCGCGCTGACCTTCGCCATCCTGTCCACCGCGGGATTCGAGGGAGCTGCCGCCGCGGGTGAGGAGACGCGCAATCCCACGCGCAATGTCCCCCTGGCGATCCTCGCCACCGCCGTCCTGGTCAATGTCTTCTACGTCCTCGTCACCTCGGTCGGCGTCTGGTCCTTCGGTACGTCGTCCAGCGAGATGGACGCCTTCGTCAACAGCGCATCGCTGCCCGGGGACATGGCTGACACGTACGTCTCCACGACACTGGGCGACCTCATCACCCTGGGCGGGGCGGTCAGTTCGCTGGCCTGCATGATCGCCGCGCAGATCGCCGGTGGGCGCATCATGTTCGCGTTCGGCCGCGACGGAGTGCTACCCGAGCGCCTTGGTGTGCTCTCGCACAGGTGGTCGACCCCCGTGCTCGGCAGCGTCCTCACCGCTGCGATCGGCGCCGGAATCGTCGTGCTGTCGATGATCCCAACCGCGGCGGTGCCCTTCTCCGTCTTCGAGCTCACCAGCGACTACGCCGGGGTCCTCATCGTGTCGGCGTACGGCGCGGCATGCGTGGCCGCCGCCGTCGTGCTCTGGCGCCGGCGCGGACGGGCACGTCTGGGAACCCTCATCCCGCTCGCGGGCGTCGTCATCGTGCTCATCGTCATGTACTTCTCGCTCTTCCCGCTGCCCACCGGCTGGGAGCTCGTCGCGCCGGTCACCGGCGTCACCACCGTCATCGTCATGACGGTGGTCGGGCTCGCGGTCAGCGGACGTGGGCAGGCACGAAAGGCGGCTTCGTCACGGTGAAGCGGGCCTGACGGCCGCGGATATCCACGACCACCTCGTCCCCCTCGCCGATGGAGGGATCCAGGAGAGCGAGACCGATGCCCTGCTTCAGGGTGGGGGAGAAGGTGCCGCTCGTCGTCTCGCCGACGGCCTCGCCGTCCACGGAAAGAACGGGCATCTCCGGCCGAGGGATGGCCCGCTCGACGGCGACCAGTCCCCGCAGACGACGGCGTGGTCCGGATGCTCGCTCGGCAACGAGTGCCTCGCGTCCGGAGAACGCCGGCTTATCCCAGCCGACCGCCCACACGAGTCCTGCCTGCACGGGGGTGATGTCGAGCGAGAGTTCGTGACCGTGCAGGGGGTAGCCCATCTCCGTGCGAAGCGTGTCGCGCGCGCCGAGCCCCGCGGGAGTGGCGCCCGCGGCGACCACGGCGTCCCAGAGGTCGGTGACGACCGAGGCGGGGGCCAGGATCTCGTAGCCGCGCTCGCCGGTGTAGCCCGTGCGGCACACCACGACGGGCTGATCCCGCCACTTCGAGCGGACGAAGCTCATGTAGTCGTGCCCGGAGGGCAAGCCGACGGCCTCGAGGACAGCGTCGCAGCGCGGACCCTGGACCGCGAGGATGCCGTAGTCCTCGCGTTTGTCGGCGACGGTGACGCCCGATCCGGCGGCCGCCGCCGTGAGCGCGGCGACAACCGCGTCGGAGTTGCTGGCGTTGGGCACGATGAAGGCGTGGTCGTCATCGATGCGGTAGATGATGAGATCGTCGATGACGCCACCTGAGTCATCGCACAGAAGGTTGTACTGCGCTTGACCGGGACCGACTCGGTCGAGGTCGTTGGCGACGACGGAGTTGAGCCACGCGACCGCACCCGGACCGGTGACCTCGGTGTAGCCCATGTGCGAGACGTCGAAGACACCGACGTCCTCGCGCACCGCCGTGTGCTCGGCCACCGTGCCGGCGTACTCGATAGGCATGTCCCAGCCGCCGAAGTCGGCCATTTTGGCCCCGAGGGCGACGTGACGGGAGTGCAGGGGTGTCTGGCGCAGGCTCATGCGCTGACCGTAGTACCCACCGCCACGAGCACGAGGGCTGCGGTCGCTGTCATCTCGGCGGCGGCACCGAGCACGTCACCCGTGATGCCGCCGAGTCGTCGAACGGCGCGGTGCACGAGGGCCACGGCGACGATGAGTCCGATGGTGACCGAGGTGGCGAGGGTCACGGCGCCTGCTACGCCCGCGAGCCGGGTCCCGATGACGGCAACGCCGATGATCGCCGCTAAAGCCCAGGTGGCTGCCGCTACGCGTGGCACTGTCCCGGCGACCAGTGCACCCAGGCCTTCCGGTCGGGCCGCACGGATTCCTCGCGCGCAGGCGATGACGATGGCGACACGTCCGGTGACGAGGGCGATCACGAGAGCCAGAGCTCCCGTCCCCGCATCGGCCGCCATGGCGAGTGCTGTGACCTGCACGAGGAGCACGAGCACGACGGTCACGACACCGAAGGGGCCGACGTCGCCGCGGCGCGCGATCTCGAGTGCAGCCGCCGCTTCCTTGCCGCTTCCCAGGGCATCCGCTGTGTCCGCGAGGCCGTCGAGATGCAGGGCCCGGGTGAGGTAGGCGATCGATGCGATGGCGAGCACGGCCGCGAGCAGCGATCCCAGCGTCGAGGGCACGAGTGCGTGAACGCCGACGAGCACCACGGCGCCCAGTGCCCCCAGCAGTAGCCCCACGAGCGGCGCCAGCAGGATGGCCGATCTCGCGAGCCGACGATCGACATCGCCGATCGCGCCGACCGGGATGATCGTGAGCAGCCCTACGGACAGGCGCAGTGCCCTCACTCCGGCGACTCCGCGGCGGTGCTCACACCCGCCTCCTCGAAGGTCAGCATCTCGCTCAGTGCCGCAGCGGCTGCCGAGACGAGAGGGAGCGTGAGCAGCGCGCCCGTGCCCTCGCCCAGTCGCATCTGCAGGTCGAGTAGCGGTGCGAGATCGAGTCGGCCGAGTGCGGCGGAGTGCGCGGGTTCGGTCGAGCGGTGCCCGGCCTGCCACCAGTCGCGTGACTTGTACGCCGCGCGGTGCGCGATGAGCGCTGCCGCAGAGATGACCGTGCCGTCCAGGATGACCGGCGTACGCCGCGCCGCGGCACCGAGGAGCAGGCCCACCATGGTGGCGAGGTCGGGTCCGCCGATCGTCGCGAGGAGATCGAGCGGCGAAGCCTTGTGTGGCTTGCCGCGTCGCATCGCATCGCGCACGGCGGCGGCCTTGCGCATCCAGGTCGCATCGTCGATCCCGGTGCCGCGTCCCACGACGGAGAGCAGATCCGCAGGCGCGAGCAGGCCGATGATCGCTGAGGCCGCAGTGGTGTTGCCGATCCCCATGTCACCGACGATGAGCAGGTCGGCACCCGCATCGATCTCCTCGTCTGCGAGCGCCACTCCGAGGCGGAATGCGTGCTCGGCCTCGTCCCGGGTCATCGCATCCTCGCGGTCGATGGAGCCGCTGGCCCGGCGGATCCGATGAGTCGCTGCCCGGGGATCGAGGTCATCCGCGTAGCCGGCGTCGGCATCGACGGCGACGTCGACGACGCGCACGTGAGCGCCCACTTGTCGCGCCAGTGCGTTCGCAGCGGCGCGCTCGGCGAGGAAGGTGCGCACCATCTGCGCGGTCACCTCAGGCGGATAGGCCGAGGTGCGTGCACTGCGTGCGATGCCGTGGTCGCCGGCGACGATGACGAGCACGGGCCGTTGAGGTGGAGTCGGTGGACACTCGGCGCGCACCGAGGCCCACCACGTGCCGAGATCCTCCAGGCGTCCGAGGGATCCCTCCGGCTTGGTGAGTGAGCGCCACCTCACCGTGGCCGCCTGGGCAGCAGTGCGGTCGGGCCAGTCGATGCGGTCGACCACCTCGGCGACGATGTCGTCAGCCACGGCGGTCTCCGATCTCCATGCCGCGCCCGGCGACCATGAGAGTGACACGGTCGCACGCCCCGGCGATGTCCTGGTGTGCGCGCCCGAGGAGGTCGGCAAAGAGCCGGCCGGCGCGGGTCGCGGGCACGACTCCCATGCCGACCTCGTTGCTCACGAGGATCACGTCGGCCCGGCATGCGGTAAGCGCGTCGATGAGTTCCTTGGTCGCGGCCTGCGCGCCACCCGCGAGGGCCGCGGTGTCTTCCCAGTCGGGTGATGCCGCATCGAGGACGCCGGTGAGCCACAGGGTCAGGCAGTCCACGAGCACGGCAGACCCCGCGCGCGCGTCGCGCAGGGCGGGGATGAGTGCGCCCGGTCCCTCGACCGTGCGCCAGTGCGCGGGGCGCCTTGCGCGGTGCGCGTCCACGCGCGCGGCCCAGTCGGCATCACCGGGACGGGGTGCCGCGGTCGCGACGTACATCACGTCGGCGTACTGCAGTGCTCTCCGCTCGGCCTCGCGTGACTTGCCGGATCGCGCGCCCCCGAGGATGAGTTCACGCCTCGGGACCCCGAGCACGGCGCCCTCGTCCACGAGTCGCACGCCGAAGGACGCGAGGCGATCGCGCAGGAGTGCCTCGGGTGGATTGTGGTGGCCGAGATGCACCGCGATGACCTGCGTCGACTCCGTGCGTGCGCCTACGTGTTCGAGTCGCTCGAGCATGATCGGGAGCGTCGCGAGATCGAGATGCCCGGTGCCGTGATCGAGGTGATCTCCGAAGGTCTCCTCGATGAGGATGACGTCGTACGCCGCATCGCGGATGGGCTCGAGGTCGTCGATGAGACCTGTGTCGGTGGCGTAGAGCAGGCGCCCCCCGTCAGCGCTGCGCACGTCGTAGATCACCGCCTCCGCGGCGACCTCGTCGGGAGTGCGCCCCTCATGGCGTGCCGCGATGACGCGGACCCGGATATCGCCGGACGGTGTCGGCAGCGTGAGCGCATCTCCCGGAGACACCTCGTGCAGTTCGATGGGCGTGCGCGGCCCGATCCAGTCACGGCAGGCGCGCACCACTGCGGGCGGTCCCCACAGGTGGACGGTGTGCGGCGTCGGATTCCAATCGAGCCAGAGCAGGAGTGCCGGATCGAGGTGATCGGGGTGCCCGTGAGTCACGAGCACGTGACGCACATGGCGCAGCGAGGCGCCCGCGCGTGCGGCGGCGGACGGCACCGTGGGGCCGGCGTCGATGAGGATCACGTCATCGACAAGCGCAGCGGTGGGAGTGCGCACGTGTCCGCGCAGGCGCATATCCGCGCAGGAGAGGCACTCGCAGAACGGACTGGGCCAGCCATCGGCGGCGCCTGTGCCCAGGACGACGACCTTCATCGCACGGGCTCGACGGCGTCAGCAGGGACGAAGGCCACCGCGGGGGAGAAGTTGGCGCGTCGTGACGCGCGTTGGAGCGCGGTGAGGAGCGGGCGACCGGCGATGAGGATGAGTACGGCGGTGAGGATGCCTCGGGGGATGTCCCAGCCCAGTGAGGTGACCAGGGAGAAGGCGAACCAGCGCGCGAGGTTCTCCGACACGGGTGCACCGGGATCGAAGAGGATCGCGGGGGAGTACGCCGTCGCCTCGAGTCCACCGAGGAAGGGCCAGAACCAGAGGTTCATCACGAGGCCGTACGCCATCGAGGCAACCAGGCCGTAGCCCGCGAGCATGCCGATCTCGGCACGACCCTTCATCGCGGGCAGCAGTCCTGCACCGAGTCCGACCCAGGCCGCCGCGATCATCTGGAAGGGCAGCCACGGACCCACGCCGCCGGTGATGAGCGCGGATGCCGCGAGTGACAGAGCACCTAGCGAGAAGCCGAAGCCCGGGCCCAGTGCGCGGCCGCCGAGGATGATGACGAACCAGATCGGCTCGAGCCCGGCCGTCCCCGCGCCGAGCGGACGCAGGATGCACACCACCGCGGCGAGCACACCGAGGATGGCGATCGCTTTCGCGTCCATGCCACCGTC
Organism: Actinomycetota bacterium; assembly: GCA_046046455.1. Lineage (GTDB taxonomy): Bacteria > Actinomycetota > Actinomycetes > S36-B12 > S36-B12 > Mxb001. The sequence goes on from JBJOJS010000049.1 coordinate 15,034, forward strand.
GGACACCTGCGCCAGCACCACGAGGAGGACCAGGGGTACGACGGCCGCGAAGACCCAGGGCGCGTCTGCTGCGTGCGCGACCGCGGTCGACCCCGGCTCGGCGAGGAAGGGCCATCCGAAGGCGATGATGCCGACGACGGTCGTGAGGATGACAGCCGCCCACGACTTGGCGCCCATGTTTACGGCGGTCGTGTTTACGGCGGTCGTGTTTACGGCGGTTGTGTTTACGGCGGTCATCCGGTCACCGCCAGCGCCTCGCGCACCTCGGTGACGGTGAGCGGCACATCCCCGCCACCCGGTGCCACGAGCACCTTGGCCACCTGCGGTGCGAAGAGGGGTGATCCGATCACGACCTCCGCGGTGGGACCGTCGGCGACGACCTCTCCGTCGGCAAGCACGACGACGCGCGTGGCCGTCTCCGCGGCGAGCTCGACGTCGTGAGTCGCGACGACGATCGCGTGACCGCTGGCCGCGAGGTCGCGCAGGAGGGCGGAGAGTCGCTCCTTGGTGGGGTAGTCCAGGCCACGCGTCGGCTCGTCGAGGAGGAGTACGGCGGGGGTGGCGACGAGGATGACGGCGAGCGCCAGGACGAGTCGTTGACCCTCCGACAGATCGCGCGGGTGTGCGTCGGCCGGCACGTCCGGGGCGATGCGCGCGAGGAGTGCCGCCGTGGTCCCGGGCTCCACCCCGGCATCCCGGTCGGCGTCGGCGCACTCCGCGGCGACCGTGTCGCGCTGGAGGAGGTCGGTGCTGTCCTGCGGCACCAGGCCGATGCGGCCGATGAGTCGCGGCCCGGTGAGCGAGGCGGGGTCCACCCCGTCGATGCGAACCGTGCCCGCATCGGGTCGGCGCAGGCCCACGAGTGTCGACAGGAGTGTCGACTTGCCCGCTCCATTGCGACCCATCAGCGCGACGATCTCGCCCTTGGCGATGTCGAGGGTCACACCGCGCAGCGCGGGCACGGGTCCGTACGACGCTCGTGTGCGCTCGACGGTGACGACGGGTGCCTGCTCGGTGCGTGTGGGCGAGGGCCGAGCAGGTCGACTCTCCAGACGATGGCGCAGGTCACGCGCCTGGCGACGGGCGTCGCGCACGGACAGCGGGAGGGGATGCCACTCAGCCATGCGCCCGAGTCGTACGACGGGAGGTGCGACCGGTGATGTCGCCATGACATCCGCCGGGGTGCCGATGACGAGGGGGCGGGCGTCACCCGGCACGTAGATGACGCGGTCGGCGTACTCGAGCACGCGCTCGAGGCGGTGCTCGGCGAGGACGACCGTGATGCCGAGGTCGTGGACGAGTCGTTGGAGGACGGCGAGGACTTCTTCGGCCGCGCCGGGATCGAGTGCGCTCGTCGGCTCATCGAGCACGAGTACGCGCGGGTGCGCGGTGAGCACCGCTCCGATCGCGACGCGCTGGCGCTGGCCACCGGAGAGGCTGAGAAGGGCTCGGTCGCGCACATCGGCGAGGCCGAGCAGATCGAGCGTCTCCTCGACCCGACGGCGCATGGTGGCGGCCGGCACGCCCAGGCACTCCATGCCGTAGGCGAGTTCCTCCTCCACCGTGTCGGTGACGAAGGACGACAGCGGATCCTGGGGGACGATGCCCACCACGTCGGCGAGATCGCGCGGATGGTGCGTCGCTGTGTCGCGACCGGCCACGCGCACGGTCCCGGCGAGCGTGCCTCCGGTGAAGTGCGGCACCAGGCCGTTGATCGCGCGCAGCAGCGTGGACTTGCCGCTGCCGGTCTCGCCGATGACGAGGAGCAACTCACCTTCGTCGATGGCGAGGTCGACGTCGGCAAGTGCGGGGCGCTCGGCGCCGGAGTAGGTGATGGTCACGGACGCGAACTCGATGACGGGCGTCATGCGCTCACCTCCGGCATGACGCGGGGGCCCGGTGCCGGCGGAGCGATGACGGCGGGCAGCACGCTCACGAGGATCCCCAGCACGGCGAGCGGGGGTACGGCGGGCCAGCCGAGCGGGTCCACCGGGGCGATGAGGCCGGGGACTCCGCTGATGCTCATGGCGATGAGTGTGGCCCCCGTCGCGATACCGCACAGGGTGACGCCCCATTCCGGCCAGGACCATGCGTCGGGTCGGTAGCGGGTGCGCACCGATCGACGTCCGGCGAGGGCGAATCCCGCGATGCCCAGCGTGAATCCCAGCGCGAGCATGGGCAGTCCGAGGAGGCCGGGGGCGGAGGCGTCGAGCAGGGCGTAGGTGCCGATGACGACGAGGACGAGGGCTCCGAGGAGAGCGGTCGCGGTGAGGTGGCGCACGCGCGCGGAGCGCTCCGCCTGCCGGCCGTAGCCGCGCGCGTCCATGGCGGCCGCGAGGGTCACCGAGCGCTCGAGCGCGCCCTCGAGCACGGGCAGCGCCACCGCTGCCGTGCCGCGTACGCCGCCCACCGTGCGCCCGCGCAGGCGGCGCGCGGTGCGTAGACGGTCGAGATCCGCGACGAGCTGTGGTGCGAAGGTGACGGCGATGACGACGGACAGGCCGAACTCGTACAGCGCGGCCGGCACCGCCTTGAGCAGTCGCGCGGGAGAGGCGAGGGAGTTAGCTGCTCCGACGCAGATGAGGATCGTGGCGAGGCGCATACCGTCGTAGAGAGCGGCCGCCAGCGATTCCAGCGTGATCGCTCCGCCGAGTCGCACGCCGGCCATGATCTCCGGCAGCGTGATTGCGGGGAGCGTGAAGAGGACCGTCGTGCCGATGGGCGCGGCGACGATCGCCTGGAAGACGACGCGAATCGCGATGACGATCAGGCCCAGCTTGAGGAAGACACTGAAGGACCGGGCCCAGGGCGACGCGCTGCGCCGCGCGGCGACGACGTACGCCGCGACGGCAACGATGAGCAGGAGCAGGAGCGGATTGGTGGTGCGCGATGCGGCGACCGCGAGTCCCGCGGCCCAGAGCCACCATGCACCGGGATGAAGCACTCGTGGCATGCGCGTGGCGCGTCGGCGCTGGGTCGGTGCGGGAGTCCGCACAGCGAGCGTTGTCATCACGGGCTCCGTCGCATGCGCAGGATCGCGGCTGCGCCGAGTCCGGCGATCCCGACGACGGCGATGCCGGCAACGATCACCCCGCCGGCACCCGAGTCCGAGGGTGGCTCCTCCAGTGGACTGGTGAGCAGCGAGTAGGTCGGCTCCGGTGTCGGCGACGGTGTGAGTGGAGGGGTGCTGGAGGACGTCGCCGTGGGCGTGGGTGTCGCGACGGCTGACCGCGTCGGCACAGGAGTGGTCGAGTCCGAGCGTGATGCGTCGGGTGATGCATCACTCGGGGCAGAGGTGGTTGCTGGCGATGTGGTCGGCGCGGCGGGTGCCGAGCTGCTCGCACTCGGCTCAGGTGTACGCGTGGGTTTGGGCTTCGGCGACTTCGTCGGAGCGGGATCGGCATCGGCAATGACCTCGGCGCATCCGCGTGCCGGGTAGCCGCCGATCCCGCAGATGAGACCGCGCTCGGTGCGCACCGTGGCGGCCGCGCGCAGGACGTCGTACCCGGTCGCGCGCTCCTCGGCGACCACGCACATCGCCCACGCCCCGGGAGGCTGCTCACCGTCGGGTGCGTCTGCAGCGGCACCGGGATCGACGACGACTGCGACGCGTTTGCGTCCCTCGACAGCGGCGGTGTCGCCGCAGACGGCGTCGAAGTCGGCGGCGAACGAAGGTGCGCTATTGCCCTCGATGCCGCTCACGGAGAAGCGCCATCCCTCGATCGTGCCATCGACGGGCACGCGGAAGGCTGGTCCGACGTTGGCGAAGGACCAGGCTGAGTCCGTGCCGAGCCAGTAGGACCAGTAGCGGTAGGCGGCAGCCTGGCTTGCCGTCGGCAGGAGTGCAGACGGCGCGACGACGACAACCGCGGCGGCGAGTGCCGCCACGATTGCCCGTCGTCGCATCGTCATGGCGCCTACTTCTGCAGCGTCGCGAGGAGGTTCCGGCGCAGGTTCTCTCCGCCGAAGTCCTTCGCATCCGCACCCGTTGCCTGCGCCACCATGAGGAGAGTGCCGAGTGCGGCGGGCATGTCACCGGTGCTGGTCCGGGTGTAGGCCAGGACATTCGCCTGCAGTGCCGCCACCCCCAGGCGCATCGCCCGAGTGGAGCCGTGCGCCTGGGATATGCCGAGCGTCGCGAGTGCCGTCGAGTTCCAGTCCGTCTCGTCCGGGGTGAATGACGAGGCGATGCGTCCCTCGCCGGTCACCAGGGCATCGGCGATCCATGTGCCTGCCGAGAGCGCGCTCCGGGTGAGATCGGTGCAGGCCGCCGTCACGCGCGCGCCGCGGTGGCGCGCATAGGGCAGTGAGCCCTGCGCTGCGATGAGCGTCCAACTGGTGGACAGCGGGTCCACGGACCCGCCGGGAGTGAAGGGCACGCCACAGTTCGTTGGCGTGTTCATCTGGCTCTTGAGCCATGTCGCGCCGGCCCTGAACCCGGGGTTGCCCTTGCGGCCCAGCGCCGCCAGGGCCATCGCGGTCGATGTGGAGTCGGCTCCGAGGCCCGCGATCCACTCCCATCCGCCGTCATCCTGCTGCTGGCTCGCGAGCCAAGCGGCCGCCTTCTTCGTCGCTCGCTGGATGTCAGGTGCGGGCTTCGCCTGGGTGGACTGAATCGATCGCAGGGCCATGATCGCGACCGCGGTGGAGTTGGAGTCGGGGCCGGTGAAGTTCGCCGGATCCGGAGCAGAGCAGGGTTGCGAGGGATCGGCACGGTAGGCACCGAAGGATCCGTCGGCACACTGCTGACGCAGTAGCCAGTCGACGGCCGTTGACGGGACCGGTGCGCGCGCAGCGGTGAGACCCATGATGGCCGCCGACTGCCGATAGACCCCGTCGTACGTCGGGTCCTGGACGCCGAAGAGTCCGCGGTTATCCGTCTCGGCTGCGTGCGCGGGTGCGGAGGTGAGACCGAGCGCGAGCCCGAAGGCAACGATCAGGGCGACGAAGATGCGACGAGGTGATCTCGTCGAGCCGGCGATGCCGGTGAATGCGTGCATGTGCACTCCTGGGTGAGCGACCCACTTGATGCGATCGGTCACCGGCGGGACCGGGCCCGCGAGTGCCGCCACATCCCGTAGACCTCGACGGGGTGAGCCATCGGACGATGACTCACGAGGCGCTCGCGCCCGCCAGGTGCTCCGACTTGCCGCGCTACGGCGACTCACGGTTGCGGGTCAGCGCCGGATTTGCACCGGCTTCCCCTGGACATCGGGCGCGTATTCACTTGTGGGGTCATCCGACCACGGGGGGAGCGGGTGAGTCAAAGGCCCCCGCCAGTCGGGCGAGTCGGCGTACCGTCTGGGCATGGCATGGACGTGGATCTTCACCGACCTCCAGGGCAACCCCGTGGCCGAACTTCCGGCGGCGGCCGTCCTCACCCCCTTCCCCTCGCAGGCCGATGCCGAGACCTGGCTCGGGGAGAGTTGGCGCGAACTGCTCGACGGCGGGGTCGATGCGGTGGTGCTCTGGGAGGACGACCGGCAGGTCTACGGGCCGATGAGCCTGCATCCGCCGGCCTAGGCGCTTCAGGTCCGGTAGTTGCGAGGCTCTTCGGGGGTGTCGCCACGACGTACACGCGGGGGCGGCAGGCGGAAGCGGCGCAGCTGCAGTGTGCGCAGGGCGGCATAGAAGAGCGCACCCTTGCGCTCTGCCTTGTCGGGGAAGCGCTTGCGCAGCGCGGAGCTGAGGCGGACGAGCAGGAAGATCTCGTCGAAGGCCACGAGGGCGATGAGCGCCATCCACGAGATGGACACCGCGAGCTGCACCACCGGGTTGGGAATGAAGCCCAGCACGAGCACCGCCAGCGCGACGAAGATGAAGTACTCCGCGATCGTGAAGCGGCTGTCGACGAAGTCGCGGACGTACCGCTTGACCGGGCCTCGATCTCGGGCGGGCAGGGCGCGCTCGTCGCCGGCCATGAGTGCGGCGCGCTGCTGGGCGCGGGCCTCTCGGTCGCGCTCTCGGGCGGCCTTCCGAGCGGCCTTGGGGTCCTTGGGGAGCTTGAGCGACTGCTTGCGGGCGGCCTCGGCCTCCTTGCGGGAGGGAGTGGGACGGCCCTTGCCCGATCCTGGCGTCTCGGGGTTCTCGGGGGTCCCGGGGGCTGTCTCCACCGGCGCCTGCTTGCGTCCGAACATGCGGGCAATCTATCGCCGTCGCCAGATGACCGCTCTCCACCGCCTGCCCGGGTGGCCTGGGACGCAACACACGCCGGTCCCCCCTAGTCTGGAGGGAGTTCGCCACCCGACGGGTGGACGCCGGCAGGAGGACACCATGGGTCTGTGGCAGCGCTTCAAGCTCATCTTCGCCTCGAAGGCCAATAAGGCCCTCGACAAGGCCGAGGATCCCCGCGAGACGCTCGACTACTCGTACGAGAAGCAGCTGGAGCTGCTCCAGAAGGTACGCCGCGGCGTGGCGGATGTCGCCACCAGCAGGAAGCGCATCGAGCTCCAGATCCAGAACCTCGCCCAGCAGACCGACAAGCTCACCGAGCAGGCCAAGGCCGCGCTCGCCGGAGGCCGTGAGGATCTCGCGCGCGAGGCGCTCACCCGCAAGAGCGGCCTGCAGCAGCAGATCGCCGATCTGCAGGTGCAGCTCGCCCAACTCCAGGAGCAGGAGGAGAAGCTCGTCGTCGCGTCGCAGCAGCTCCAGGCCAAGGTCGACGCCTTCCGCACCAAGAAGGAGACCATCAAGGCCACTTACTCCGCCGCTGAGGCGCAGACCAAGATCAACGAGGCCTTCGCCGGCATTTCGAGCGAGCTCGGTGACGTCGGCCTCGCCGTACAGCGTGCCGAGGACAAGACCGCGCAGATGCAGGCACGCGCGGGAGCCATCGACGAGCTCGTCGCCTCGGGTGCGCTCGAGGACGTGTCGAGCACCGGGAAGGACAACCTCACGCTCGAACTCGAGCGCATGGCCAGCCAGAGCCAGGTCGATGACGAGCTGGCCAAGATGCGGCTGGAGCTGGGGTCCGGCGGCAACCCGGCTGCCATCGAGGGCGACAAGGCCTAGGAGGCCCGCGACCCGACATGGCACGCACGCGCTACGGCACCGATCGCGGCCTCACGGCCCGCATGTTCGGCACGATGTTCGGGCTCGGCCTGCTCTACGTGATCCTCGCCGCGGTCATGTACGCCCTCGGCGTCAGCGCGATCTGGGTCCTGGGGATCAGCGGTGCCTTGCTCTTCGGCCAGTGGTGGTTCTCCGACTCCCTGGCCATGGGGGCCATGAAGGCTCACGTCGTCACTCCGGAGCAGGCGCCCCAGCTCCACGGGCTGGTCGATCGCCTCTGCGCGATGGCCGACATGGAGAAGCCGCGCATCGCGATCGCCGACAACGACGCGCCCAATGCGTTTGCGACGGGTCGCACAGCGAAGCGCTCCGTCGTCGTCGTGACGACCGGGCTGCTGCGTCGCCTCGATCGCGATGAGCTGGAGGGTGTCCTCGCGCATGAACTCTCGCACGTGGCGCACAAGGACGTCACCGTGATGACCATCGCGTCGTTCAGCGCGATCCTCGCGGGGTTCATGGTGCGCTCGGCGATGTGGGGCTCGATGATGCGCGATCGCCGCGATCAGAACACCGCGCTGGTCTTTCTCGCGGTCATGATCGTGAGCGTCCTCGTCTACTTGATCTCCTTCCTCCTCATCCGCGCGCTCTCGCGCTACCGGGAGCTCGGGGCCGATCGCGGAGCCGCGCTGGTCACGGGCAAGCCCACCGCACTCGCGACCGCCCTGCAGAAGGTGTCCGGGGACATGGCGAGCATCCCCACGCGCGACCTACGGCAGATGGAGCCGGTGGCGTCGTTCGCCTTCGTGCCCGCCTTCTCCAAGGGGCGCGGTAGCGGGGGCTTCGGACTCGAGTCGCTGATGTCGACCCACCCGCCCCTGCAGAAGCGGATCGAGCAGTTGGCGCGGATCGCGGCGGAAATGGGTCAGCGCTAGTGGGATTCCTCGACGGGCTCCTCGGTCGCAAGAAGCCGGCACGCCCCAACCTCGACGCCCTCTTCGCCATCCCCGCTGCGGCGATCACGCTGCAGGTGTCCATGGACTTCCTGACTACCGGCCAGGGTGCGGTCGCCTTCCGATCCGTCGAGGGCCGCGCCTTCGCCGACATCGAGGCTGAGGTGCGCGCGCTCCTCGACGCCGACGGAGGCCCGCCCGTCGAGGTCGTGCAGGACCACTACGGCTACACCTGGATCGTCGTCACGACAGATCCCCCCGATGTCAGCACGGTGGTCACCGACCTCCACGCGGTCAACGCGACTCTCGCCGACAGCGGATTCGGCCCGCAGCTGCTCTGCTCGATCGTGCCCTTCCGGGATCCGCGTGGAGTCACGCTCGCGCTCATCTATCTCTACAAGCGCGGCAGCTTCTATCCCTTCGTCCCTGGTGAGGGGGAGCGGCGGGATTCCGTGATGGAATTGCAGGTCCGTGACCTGCTTCAGGGCGAGCTGCCGTGGGAGATGGACCTCAGCCGGTGGTTCCCCGTGTGGGACGCCCCCGGTCTCTAGCCCTCCGAGAGCTTTCACCCGGGAAACGGTCGCTTACCCGAGCACTTCCGCCCTAAATCGGCGGCCAGTCAGAGGGTGAAAGGGACTGGACTGTGCAGGTTCCAGCTAGCCGCTCGCTGTGTGGGAGATCAGAGCATGGCGGACTAGTCGGATCACGCGCTGAGGATGCCAAAAAGCTTCCTCGGCGGACCAGTGCACGGTTGCAAGACCGATTCGCTGCAGCGCGAGGTCGCGTCGCTTCTCCTGGCGCACGGCGTCGCGGCCTCCATCGCCTTCGTACTTCACGAAGCCATCCACCTCGCCAGCCACTCCAGTGTCGATGAGAGTCCAGTCGTCGCTCGCGACCGTCCGCATCGATGACGCGCGCTTGGAGCGCGCGCGGAATGATGCCGGCGGTCAAGAGGTGTCCGCGCGAGGCGGACTCGGCCGGTGATTCCGCGAGAGGGCTTGCCGCCGCCAGTGCCCGTCGAGCATTCCGCGCACCGTGAAGATGGCGCAGGCTGAAGAGGAGATGTTCTGCGTCATTGCGGACGAGCTGCAGTTCCTCGGGTGATTCGACCGCGTCATCGTCTCTCAGCCCGGAGCCCTGCATGGCGTGGAGGACTTCACTCCTGAAGGCCGCGTCGAGAGGGATCAGGGCTTCCGCGAACGGTAGCCCTCGGGCAAGGTCCAGTGCCGTTCTCAGCGGCGAGGTCATCCTGATGCCGTCGACCTCGACGATGTGATCCGGCGGGATGCGCCCCTCGTGCAGCAAGACTTCCCCTGCCCGAGCGGCGTGCTGGGCGTACCCGTGAATCAATCGGTCGGCCTTGCGTAGGAGCGGAAGGTGCTGAAGCTCGGCTGCCGTGTAGTGGCTGAAGACGATTGAGGGACGACGCACGGCAATGGCCCGACAGCGTTGCTGGAGCGTGGGGGAAGTGACATCCGGGTCCGCGACGGCGATGACCCCATGGCTCGGTCGGTCGAGATCTCCAGAGGCAACTGCGGCGCGGAGGGCACCACGGGTGATCCCAGCCTTGAGCGCATCGGCTACTCGCAGGGGACCACTGCCTGCCATGGCGTGCACCCGAGCGGCAGTGATCCGCGTCGAGTCCAAGGCGTCGGGCATGGATGAACCCTGCCCCGGAATCCGGGTCGGTGTTCGGAGTCATCCACAGCCACACGGCGGCGGTGACGCATCTGGATGGCTCCGCCCGCCCCCTGATCGCGTTCACCCTTCAATTGGCAGCCGTTTGAGCGGGGAAGTCGCCGCCGGGGCGACCACTTCCGGGGTGAAAGCGACGGGTGCTAGTCCTTGGCGCCGACGCCGGGGAGGGCGAGCATGCGGTCGAGAGCGACACGTGCCCAATGGGCGGTCTCCTCGTCGACGGTGATGCGATTAACGACGCGCCCCTCGACGAGGTTCTCGAGCGCCCAGACCAGGTGCGGAAGGTCGATGCGATTCATCGTCGAGCAGAAGCACACATCCTTGTCGAGGAAGACGACCGTCTTGTCGGGATGACGCAGGGCGAGTCGACGGACGAGATTGAGCTCGGTGCCGATCGCCCACGCGCTGCCCGCGGGAGCCTCCTCGAGCGTCTTGATGATGAACTCCGTGGATCCGACGAGGTCGGCGCTCTCCACCACCTCGTAGCGGCACTCGGGATGCACGAGCACGTGTACGCCGGGGACGCGCTCACGGACATCGGCCACGCTCTCGGCCGTGAAGCGCCCGTGCACGGAGCAGTGCCCGCGCCACAGGATCATCTTGGCTGCGCGCAACTGCTCGTCGGTCAGGCCGCCGTGGTCGCGGTGCGGATCCCAGACGACGCAATCGTCGAGTGACATGCCGAGATCGCGCACGGCGGTATTGCGACCCAGGTGCTGGTCGGGGAGGAAGAGCACCCGCTCACCGCGCTCGAAGGCCCACTCAAGCGAGCGCTTGGCGTTGCTCGACGTGCAGATGGCGCCGCTGTTGCGGCCGGTGAAGGCCTTGATGTCGGCGGAGGAGTTCATGTAGGTGATCGGGATCGTGGATGCAGCGATCCCTGCCGCTTCCAGTGCAGCCCAGGCGGCATCCACCTGGTGGATCGCCGCCATGTCGGCCATCGAGCAGCCCGCTGCGAGGTCAGGGAGCACGACCTGCTGGTGATCCGCGGTGAGGATGTCGGCGCTCTCGGCCATGAAGTGCACGCCGCAGAAGACGATGTACTCGGCCTCCGGGTGTGCAGCTGCCTGCTGCGACAGCTTGAACGAGTCACCCGTTGTGTCGGCGAACTGGATGACCTCGTCCCGCTGGTAGTGATGACCGAGGATGTAGAGGCGATCGCCGAGCGCAGCCTTGGCCGCCGCCGCGCGGGCCACCAGGTCGGGATCGCTGGCGGGCGGCAGGTCTCCCGGGCACTCGACACCGCGCTCACTGTCGGGATCCGCGCCATGGCCGAGCAGCAGCAGAGCGAGCGGAGTCGGAGCCGGCTCGGTGAAGGCCATGCCGCCATTGTCGCACCGGCTTCGCCACCCTGCCCGGGCTGGATACGGTCAGCGGATGCGCGTACTCATCGCGCCCGATGACTTCACGGGCACACTCTCGGCCGTCGAAGCCGCGGAGGCGATCGCGGCTGGATGGCGATCGCATGCACCCGACGATGACCTCACGCTCATCCCGATGTCCGATGGCGGTCCGGGCTTCGTCAGCGCTGTGTCGACCGTGCTCGGCGGCGACATCGCTCCCGTCGGAGTGCGAGGCCCGCAGGGCGACACCGCGATCGGCATGGTGCTCATGGTGGGCGATACGGGCTACGTCGAGTCTGCGCATGGCTGTGGGCTCGCGCTGGTCCCCCCGGATCGACGCGATGCGCGCGCGGCGACGTCGTACGGCGTGGGCCAGCTCATCGCCGCGGCGATCGACTCGGGCGCGCGCCGAATCGTCGTCGGACTCGGCGGTACGGCGTCGACCGATGGTGGTGCGGGCATGCTGGCGGCACTGGGCGCACGCGCGACAGACGCCGATGGCGCTCCCGTCCGGCTGGATGCGGGCGGAGCGTCGCTGGCCGATGTCGCCGCCGTCGATCTTGCCCCCGCGCGAACTCGAGTCGGTGATGTCGAGATCGTCGTGGCGACCGACGTGGACTCGCCGCTCCTCGGCACGCGCGGCGCTGCGCGCGGCTTCGCGCCCCAGAAGGGGGCAGGCGATTCCGACGTCGAGGAACTGGAGGCGGCGCTCACGGCGTACTCGCGCGCTATCGGTCGACAGGCAGACGGCAGGGATCCGTCGGTCGCGCTCGGTGCCGGCGCAGGGGGCGGGCTCGGCTACGGCCTCATGCTGCTCGGAGCCTCGCGGGTGGCCGGCATCGAGACGGTGATGCGGGTCGTGGGGCTTGAGCAGGCCATCGGCGCGAGCGACCTCGTGATCACGGGCGAGGGGTGCTTCGACTGGCAGTCGCTGCGGGGCAAGGTGGTCACGGGCGTTGCGGCCGCGGCCCTCGAGCAGGGTCGCCCGGTCGTGGTTCTCGCGGGCAAGGTCGAGGTAGGCAAGCGCGAGTACGTCGCCCTCGGGATCACCGAGGCGCACGCCGCGAGCCCCGACGGGGGCGTCCCGGCCTCGTCCGCTGCCGCAGCCCGGGCTCTGGCCGAGCGGGCCGCCCGCGTCGCGAGCCAGTGGTCGCGCTGAATCCCTCGTCGCGCTGAGGCGAGCCGCCGGGCCCGCCATCTGGTCTCGCCCATGAGGGTGTGCCATGCTGGAATGGCGCTCGGGAGCGTCACCTGGGAACAACCCGCCCCACGGCAGCGTTGAGCCCGATACAGATCACCGCTCAATCAGGAGGAGCACCATGACCGCGGAGACCACCACGACGGACGGCATCGTCCTGACCGAGGCAGCTGCCTCCAAGGTCAAGGCCCTGCTCGAGGCGGAAGGCCGCGATGATCTGACCCTCCGCATTGCCGTGCAGCCGGGTGGCTGCTCGGGTCTGCGCTACCAGCTCTTCTTCGACGACCGCTCCCTCGACGGCGATGTCGTCAAGGATTTCGGCGGCGTGGGCGTGGTCACGGATCGCATGAGCGCTCCCTACCTCGGTGGCGCGACGATCGACTTCGTCGACACGATCGAGAAGCAGGGCTTCACGATCGACAACCCCAACGCCACCGGCTCGTGCGCCTGCGGCGACTCGTTCCACTGATCGACGCCTGCTCCTGATCGCGGCCCGATAGGGTCTCGCGCGTGTCCCTCATCGTGACGGGGTCGATCGCAACCGATCACCTCATGACCTTCCCGGGTCGCTTCGCCGACTCCCTCGTCGCCGACAAGCTCGATCGCGTGTCGCTGTCCTTCCTCGTCGAGACCCTCGAGGTACGCCGGGGCGGTGTCGCGGCCAACATTTCGTTCGGACTCGGCTGCCTCGGCCTGCGTCCCGTCCTCGTCGATGCGGTGGGCGTGGACTTCGACGACTACCGGTCCTGGCTCGAGCGTCACGGTGTGGACACCGACTCCGTCCACGTGAGCGAGGTGCACCACACCGCGCGATTCGTGTGCACGACCGACGTGGAGGCCAATCAGCTCGCCTCTTTCTACCCCGGTGCGATGAGCGAGGCGCGGGATATCGAGCTTGCCCCGGTGGTCGACCGTGTCGGCCACCCCGACCTGGTCATCGTCGGTCCGACGGATCCCGACGGGATGCTGCGCCATACCGAGGAGTGCCGCCAGCGTGGCTACCCCTTTGCGGCCGATCCCTCGCAGCAGTTGGCTCGCATGGACGGCCCCGAGATCCGACAGCTCATCGACGGTGCGACGTACCTCTTCACCAATGAGTACGAGGCTGCGCTCACCGAGCAGAAGACCGGCTGGACCGCGGAGGAGATCCTCGAGCGCGTGGAGTGCCGGATCACCACGCTCGGCGACAAGGGTGCGCGCGTCGAGCGCAAGGGCGCTCCGGTCGTCGAGGTGGGCTGCCCCCAGGAGGAGGCGGTGCTCGACCCCACGGGCGTCGGGGATGCCTTCCGCGCAGGGTTCGTCGCCGGACTCGCCTGGGGCGTGTCAGACGAGCGCTGCGCGCAGGTAGGCTCGATGCTCGCGACGCACGTCATCGAAACCATCGGCACGCAGGAGTACTCCCTGGGCCGACAGCGCTTCCTCGACCGCATCGCGGCGACGTACGGCGATGATGCGGCGAGCGATATCGGCTCGCACATCCGCTGCCCTCTGCCCTGATCGCGTCGATGGGCCCGCTGCCTGAGTGCGACTGGGACCTCCCCGACCCACGTGACGCGCCGGCGGGGGAGGAGATGCTCGCCGTCGGCGCGGATCTGGAGCCGCGCACGCTTCTCGCGGCGTATTCCCGCGGACTCTTCCCCATGGACGTCGGCAGTGACGGTCCGCTCGGATGGTGGTCCCCGGATCCCCGCGGGGTACTCCCGCTGGATGGACTGAAGGTCAGCCGGTCCCTACGCGCATCGCAACGCCGCTACCGCGTGACGATCGACCGGGCCTTCGATGACGTCATCGCGGGCTGCGCCGACCAGCCACGGCCGCACGGTTGGATCACCCCGGCCTTCCGCACGGCGTACTCCGTGATGCACGACCTCGGTTACGCCCACTCCGTCGAGGTGTGGCGTGACGACGCACTCGTCGGCGGCCTCTACGGCATCGAAGTCGGAGGGCTCTTCGCCGGCGAGTCGATGTTCCACCGTGAGCGCGATGCGTCCAAGGTCGCGCTGATCGGACTGGTCGATGCACTTGGAGGATCGCAAGGTGCGCGCGAGGGGAGGCTCCTCGACGTGCAGTGGGCGACACCTCACCTGGAATCGCTGGGCGTCGTCGCGATCCCGCGCATGGAGTACCTCCGTCGCCTGTCGGTGGCGCGGAACTTGGCGCCCCGGATCAGCGGGTCCGCACGAGATACGTGACGGCGCCATCAGCCTCCGGCTGGGAGCCGAGGAAGTCGACACCGCGCATCTCGCACCACGCGGGGATGTCCGATGCCGCACCCGGATCGGTGCAGGCGACGGCGATGACCGTGCCCGGCTGCGCCTGCTTGGCGGCGCGCGCGACGGACACGACGGGCATGGGGCAGCGATGCCCGCGCTCGTTGAGTCGCACATCGGGTCGGGGCAGATCACTCATTGCTTGCCTCCGTCACAGGTCGTCGACCTCGAGCATGGCACGGATGTCCGCGACCACGCGAGGGAAGGTTTCGATGAATCCGTCGACCGTCGCGTCGCTGACCCCGAAGGGCAGCGATATGCGCACGTTGCCCTGCGTCAGTGCTCCCATCGCGACGAGGACGTGACTGGGTCGGCGCAGGTCCGATACGCACGACGACCCACTCGAGATCGCGTACCCCTCTCGGTCGAGGCCGAGGACGAGAGCTTCGCCGTCGACGAAGAGGCACGACAGCGCGGTGAGGTAGCCGACGCGGTCGTCGCTGCCGAGTAGCGCGGTGTCGGGGACCGACTCGACCACGTCGCGTCGGATGCGATCGGTCCGTCGTCGTGCTCGCTCGGCGTCGTCGCGTCGGTGCTCGTCGGCCCATTCCAGGCCGCGTGCGGCGGCGAGGGCGACGGGCAGTCCGGCCCGGGGCAGGTCGAGGGGTGGTGCGTGGAGGGCGCGGCGTACCGCGACGATGCCGACCCCCGGCGGACCGCCCCAGGTCGATGCGCGTCCCACGAGGATCGACCAGCCCTCGGGGGGGTCCTCCCGGCCGAGCGTCACGGTGGCATCGACAAGGAGGGGGACGCCGGCCTCGGTGCAGGCGGCGGCGACCTCGGCCACCGGCTGGCGCGTGCCCACCTCGTGATTCGCCGACTGGAGCACGGCGAGGGCGGCGCCCCGAAGGGCTTCTTGGTACGCCGTCCCATCAACTCGGCCCGATCGATCCACCCCGATGATGCGGGCCCGGCCACCCCGGGCGGTGAGGTCATCGGCCGCCGCGAGCGCGCTGCTGTGCTCTACGGCCGAGCACACCAGGTGACCGGACGCCTGGTCCATCCAGCGCCGGATGACCGTCGGGAGCACTCCCTCGGCCACGAGGTGGACCTCCTCGGGTCGGGCCCCGATTCGGGCCGCCACGGCCTCGCGCGCGGAATCCGCGAGGAGGGCTGCCCGCCGACCCTCCCGGTACAGGCGGGCCGGGTCCGACCACCCCGCGTCGGCGGCCACCGCCCAGGCCTCCCGGGCAGCGGGATTCAGCGGCTGACCGGAGGCCGCGTCGAGGAACCCGGGGGGCGGGGAGAGGGTGGACACAGCGGCGACGCTACCCCTCGGCCACTGCCTGGGCCACGCCGTCGCGCCCCCCAACTGTGAGGGGAGCCCTCGTGCGCTAGTGTCGCTCGGGTGGAGCGACGGCGCCGCATTCTTCTGACATCTGCCGCACTGGGCCTTGTGGCCGTGACGGCTTCTGGATGCACGGCCAATGAGGCCTTCTTCTTCGATCTGCCCGACCCTGCCACCGACGAGGGCTTCATCGTCCAGAACCTCTGGCAGGGCACGTGGATCGCGGCCTGGGGCGTCGGCATCGTCACGTGGGCACTGATGCTGTGGGCGGCGATCGCCTACCGCCGACGCAAGGGCAAGAACGACGTTCCGGAGCAGACCAAGTACAACCTGCCGCTTGAACTCCTCTACACGATCGTTCCGCTCATCATGATCCTCGGCCTCTTCGTCTTCACCGCACGAGACCAGACCGCGATCCTCGCCGTCGAAGACGACCAGAGCGAGACCATCAACGTCGTCGGCTTCCGGTGGAGTTGGACCTTCAACTACCTTGATGAGGACGTCTACGACGTGGGCACGCCGGGCATTCCGCCCACGCTGTGGGTCCCCGTGGACGAGAAGATCCAATTCGAGCTCACGTCCCCTGACGTCATCCACTCCTTCTGGGTGATCGACTGGCTGTTCAAGATGGACGTCATCCCCGGCAAGGTCAACACCTTCCAGATCACGCCCAACAAGGAGGGCACGTTCATCGGACGCTGCGCCGAGTTGTGCGGTACCGATCATGCCCGCATGCTCTTCAACGTCAAGGTCGTCTCCCGGGCAGAGTTCGACCAGCACATGGAGGACCTTCGCGAGAAGGGCCAGACCGGCAAGCTGGAAAGCGAGCGCGTCAACTACACCGGTGAGCGCACGTCCGAGGGGAGGAACCTGTGACCATCCTGAATGAGCCCGTCGCCGCGCCGACAGCGCCGCCGACCCCCAAGCAGGTACGTCGTGGTCACATTGGCCGCACCATCGTCAAGTGGGTCACCTCGACCGATCACAAGACGATCGGCTACCTCTACCTGATCACGTCGTTCGTCTGGTTCATCCTCGCCGGCGCCATGGCCCTTGTCATCCGTGCCGAGCTGGCGACCCCGGGCATGCAGTTCGTATCGCTCGAGCAGTACAACCAGCTCTTCACGATGCACGGCACGATCATGCTCTTCCTTTTCGCGACGCCGCTGTTCGTCGGCTTCGGCAACGTGATCATGCCGCTGCAGATCGGCTCGCCCGATGTCGCCTTCCCGCGCCTCAACATGCTCGGCTACTGGCTCTTCTTCTTCGGTGGCTTCACGATCCTCCTGAGCTTCTTCACGCCGGGTGGTGCGGCCTCCTTCGGCTGGTTCGCCTACCAGCCCCTGAGCAATGCCGTGAACTCCCCGGAGGTCGGGGCCGACCTGTGGCTGCTCGGCCTCGCCATGGGTGGTCTCGGCACCATCCTCGGCGCCGTCAACTTCATCACCACGATCTTCTGCATGCGCTGCCCCGGAATGACGATGTTCCGGATGCCGATCTTCACCTGGACTGTGTTCGTCACCAGCGTCCTCGTGCTCGTCGCCTTCCCGATCCTCGCGGCGGCGCTCGTCATGGCGTTCATCGATCGCAAGTTCGGGGCCGTTGTCTTCGAGGCCGAGAACGGCGGGGCGATCCTGTGGCAGCACCTCTTCTGGTTCTTCGGCCATCCTGAGGTCTACATCCTCGCGCTGCCGTTCTTCGGCATCGCGAGCGAGATCATCCCCGTCTTCTCCCGCAAGCCGATCTTCGGCTACAAGGGCCTGGTCTTCGCCACGATGGCCATCGGTGCGCTCTCCGTAGCGGTGTGGGCCCACCACATGTACGTCACGGGCTCGGTCTACCTCCCGTTCTTCGCTCTCATGACGATGCTCATCGCCGTACCGACGGGCGTGAAGTTCTTCAACTGGATCGGCACCATGTGGCGAGGGTCGGTGAGCTTCGATACGCCGATGCTCTACACGATGGGCTTCCTCGTGACCTTCCTCTTCGGAGGCCTTACGGGCATCATCCTGTCGGCGCCGCCGCTGGACTTCCACGTGTCGGACAGTTACTTCGTCGTGGCCCACTTCCACTACGTGGTCTTCGGCACGGTCGTGTTCCTCATGTTCGCGGGCTTCTACTTCTGGTGGCCCAAGATGACCGGCCGCATGCTCAACGAGAAGCTCGGTCACGTGCAGTTCTGGATGGTCTTCATCGGCTTCCAGGTGACCTTCCTCGTGCAGCACTGGCTCGGCGTCCAGGGCATGCCGCGCAGGTACGGCGACTACCTCGCCAGCGACGGCTTCACGACCCTCAACACCGTGTCCTCCATCGGCTCGATCCTCGTGGGCCTGTCGACACTCGTCTTCATCTGGAATGTCCTGTGGACCTGGAAGAACGCTCCCAAGGTCACCGTGGACGATCCCTGGGGCTGGGGTGGCTCGCTCGAGTGGGCGACCTCCTGTCCGCCGCCGCGGCACAACTTCACCTCGCTGCCGCGTATCCGCTCGGAGCGGCCCGCATTCGACCTGCATCACCCCGAACTCGCCGAGCACCAGCCGGCGCCGGCCGCGGGCCAGGTCACCTCGGGGAGCGCCTCGTGAAGATCGGCGGCTGGTCCTTCGCCCTCGGGGCGATCTTCTTCCTCGCCGTCGGAGGGATCTACTACTTCTTCAGCGGTGACGAGATCGGCACGACCGCCCTGGTCATGACCGGCGGCCTGGCCTTCCTCGTCGCCTTCTACATCCTCTACACCGACAAGCGCCTCGATGGCCTGCCGGAGGACCGGGCCAACGCCGAGGTCGACGAGGCGGACCCGGAGTACGGCTTCTACAGCCCGCACAGCTGGTGGCCGCTGCCCGTCGGCTTCGCGGCCATGCTCATCGCGCTGGGCTTCATCTTCGCTGCCTGGCTGGCTGTCCTCGGCGTGTCGGTGCTGATGATCGCTGTCATCGGGTGGCTGTTCGAGTACTACCGCGGCGCCTTCGCTCGCTGAATCCGCCCGACAGCGGCGACTGTGCTGACCGGCTACGCCCCCAGGCTCGGGTTATCCTGACGGGATGCGTCGCCCTCTCCTGGTGTCCGCGGCCGCCCTCGGCCTCGTCGGGCTGACGGCCTGCCAGCCCTCCCTGGAGCTCACGTCCACGGGGCTGCCGGATGCGTCCATCGCCCAGATCGGCCTCGTCGACGCGATCACCCAGGATGCCCCGATCGACCGGCCCATCGTCGTCCACGTCGATCACGGCCGGCTCACGGACGTGGTGGTGACCGAGGGACCCAGTCGGGTCATCAAGGGTGAGTTCTCCGACGACGGACGCACCTGGACCTCGCAGCGGTCGTACCTCGACTTCGACTCCACCTACAACGTCACGGCCACTGCCGTGGATCCGCGAGGGCAGACCGCGACCCTGCAGGAGAAGATCCGCACGGTCAACCCCGACGGCTACCTCAAGGCGACTCCGACCCTGGAGGCCGGCACGGAGTTCGGCGTGGGCATGCCTCTCACCGTCGACTTCGACGAGGAAGTCAAGGACCGCGCCGCGGTCGAGAAGGCGATGATCGTGCGCACCGCCACGCCTATCGAGGGTGCGTGGTACTGGACGGGGCCGACCCAGGCGATCTACCGGCCCAAGGACTTCTGGCCCGGCAACACCGACATCGAACTCGACATCGACCTGCGCGGCGTCGAAGCGTCCCCGGGACTCTGGGGCAAGGACAACGTGCGCACGACCTACCGGACGAGTGACAGCGTCGTCATGGAGGCGGACGCGCAGGAGCTCATGCTCAAGGTCTTCATCAATGGCAAGAAGGCGCGCACGATCCCCGTCACGATGGGCATGGAGGGCTACGAGACCCTCTCCGGCACCAAACTCATCATGACCAAGGAGCGCACGCGGATCATGGACAACGCCACCGCGGGCGTCTCCGAGGATGATCCGGAGCACTACCGCGTCGAGGTCGACTACGCCATGCGCCTCACGTGGCACGGGGAGTTCCTCCACGCCTCACCGTGGGCCGCAGGCGCCTGGGGCAACAGTCGCATCAGCCACGGCTGTACGTCGATGAGCGTCGACAATGCCGCATGGCTCTTCGACGTCACCAACATCGGTGACCCGATCACGATCACGGGTACGCCGCTGAAGCAGAACCCGGGCAATGGCATCACGGTGTGGAACATCTCCTGGGATGACTGGCTCAAGAAGTCCGCCACGGGCGCGCACATGACCTCGCCCGAGGTGTGATGACGACCATCGCCAGCCTCGGCGAGGGCAAGTACCTCTCGCTCACGACCTTCCGCAAGGACGGCACTCCCGTCGCGACGCCGGTGTGGCTCGTGCGCGACGGCGACATCCTGCGCGTGATCACGCAGGCAGACTCCGGCAAGGCCAAACGGCTGCGCAACGACTCCCGTGTGCTGCTGGCCCCCTGTGACGCGAGGGGCACCCTCAAGGGGGCGCAGGTCGAGGGCACGGCGGTGCTTCAGGATGCGGCCGAGACCGAGCGCACCGCACGACTCGTCGAGGCGCGTTACGGCCTGCTGGGCAGGCTGCTGATGTGGCGCAGCCGCAGGGCCGCGCGCAAGCCGGATGCTGCCGGACAGGTCGGCATCACCGTGACCGCTTCCTGAGGTGTCAGCAGGGCCGGCCGCGTACCTCGGTCAGGTCGCCCGCGATCGACGCGGGAGTCCCGAACGGGCTGGCGTGGATCGAGAAGCTCACGCGCCGGAGTTGCCAGGGCTCCTCCACTAGGTCGATCAATGCTGGCCCCCGGGTCATCCAGCTGGGCCCGCCCGGGGCGCTGATGACGATCTGGGAATTCACGGGCACATGCATGTCGCTGAACCACAGCAGATCGAGGTGGCCGTCGTTGAAGAACGGCGCATAGGCCTTGGCGCTCGCGGGAGTGCCCGCCAGCGCGGCGATGCAGTTGCCGTTGACATCCAGTGCCCGGCGGTACGTCGCCACGGCGGCCGTCCGTGCACTCGGGAACCGTAGGACCATCGGTGCGTCCGTCACGCCGTCCGGCGGGTCGCTCCATCGCACGCGGGCCACGGCCTGCAGGCCGACCAGGGGTCTCAGGATGGCGCTGGGCCGCACCAGCAGGACGGGAGTGGGATCCACGGCGACCCCATCGACCACCCGGGCGCGGAGGTAGACCTGGCCGGGCTGGGAGAAGGCGTCCCACCCGTCTCCGGCCCCGCGCAGGCGGCCCGACCGGGTCAGCATCCTCTGCCCGTTCCAGAGCCCGTATGTCGCCGAGGGGGTATCTGCCGGAAGCCGCACGGCGGCGCCAGAGGGGTGGAATCGCCGACACGTGGGCACTGTCACCCCGGCGACTTTGCCTTTGCCCATCTCAGCGCAGGGGTCTCGTAGCGCCCTGTCTGCCAGGGGGGCGGCGGAGGCGGGGGCCGGCGTCAGCATCGCGAGCGCGGTGATGAGCGTCGCGACCACGGCGGCACGTCGCAGCATGGTGGGGAGGCTAACAAAGGCGGGCAGTGAAACGCCCCGGCACCGTGGGGTGGCCGGGGCGTTTCGAGAGATCGTGCTCTAGAGGTTGCCGCCGCGCTCTTCGAGCTGCTCGCGGTTGGTCGCGGGCTCGCCCGCTGTGTGGAGGACTCCGCCATGGAAGGGCACCATGACGGTCTCCGTCTCGTCGTACTCGTGGAGCGGGGCCTCGAGGGCGGCATCGTGGCTCACGTGCGCCTGGCCGGCCTCGATCTCGGCGCGGGTCGGCGGCACGATGTCGTCCGCGTAGTACCAGTTGGACAGCTTGTGACGGATCATGTCGATCCGGTAGCGCTTGTTCTTGACACCGTTGGCGTCGACCTTGGCGGGAGCCGGCAGGGGAGCCCGGTAGGACTCGATGGCGGACTCGAGCACGACGCGCTCCTTGAGGGGAAGCGGCTCGTGCACCTCGATGAACTCGCCGTGGGGCAGGCGCAGGATGCGGCCCGACTCGTAGCCGTGGAGGAGCTTCTCGCGGTCCTTGCGCTGCAGGCCGATGCAGATGCGGCGCGTGATGAGGAAGGCGATCGGCGGCAGGACGATCACGGCGATGCGCAAGAACCAGATGATCGCGTTGATCGACAGGTCGAAGGTGATCGCGATGATGTCGTTGCCACCGCCGATGAAGAGCAGGAAGTAGAAGGTGATCGCCATCACGCCGATGCCCGTGCGCGTCGGCGCGTTGCGCGGACGGTCGAGGAGGTTGTGGTCGCGCTTGTCGCCGGTGACCCAGGCCTCGAGGAAGGGATAGAGCGCCGCGACCGTGAAGACGATGCCCGGGATGATCACCGAGGGGATGAAGATGTTCCACGAGATCGTGAAGCCGAAGAGCACTGTCTCGATGTTGGGGAAGATGCGCAGGGCACCGTCGAGCCAACCGATGTACCAGTCCGGCTGCGAGCCCGCACCCACCTGGTCGGGGGTGTAGGGACCGAAGATCCAGATCGGGTTGATGGTGACGAGGCCGCCGATGAGAGCGGTGACACCGAAGACCACGAAGAAGAAGCCGCCGGCCTTGGCCATGTAGATCGGCATGAGCGGGTAGCCGACGACGTTGTCGTTGGTGCGGCCGGGTCCTGGGAACTGCGTGTGCTTCTGGGTCCAGACCATCATGAGGTGGACGGTCACCAACGCCAGGATCAGGCCCGGGATGAGCAGGATGTGTACGCCGTAGAGGCGGGAGATGAACTCCGTGCCTGGGAACTCACCGTCGAAGAGCAGGAACGCACCCCACGTGCCGATGATCGGGATCGCCTGCACGATGCCGCGGGCGATCTGAAGGCCCGTTCCCGAGAGCAGATCGTCGGGGAGGGAGTAGCCGGAGAAGCCAGCGCCCAGGCCCAGGGTGATGAGCGCGATGCCGATGACCCAGTTGAACTCGCGGGGCTTGCGGAAGGCGCCGGTGAAGAAGACGCGGAACATGTGCACGGCCATGGCCGCGATGAAGAGGAGGGCCGCCCAGTGGTGCATCTGCCGGATGAGCAGGCCGCCGCGTACGTCGAAGGAGATGTCCAGGGTCGAGGCGTAAGCCTCGGACATCATGACGCCCTTGAGCGGCACGTAGGAGCCGTCGTAGACGACCTCGACCATGCTGGGCTTGTAGAAGAGCGTGAGGAAGACGCCCGTGAGCAGCACGATGATGAAGCTGTAGAGGGCGATCTCACCCAGCATGAAGGACCAGTGGTCGGGGAAGACCTTCTTGAGGTTGCGGCCCAGGAATCGATTGGACCCGACGCGCTGGTCGACGTACGTCGCGACCGACTCGCCTACTTTCTCGGTGGTGCTCATCCGCGCTCCCAGAAACTCGGCCCAACGGGTTCGGCAAAGGGTGCCTTGGCTACGAGGTATCCTTCCTCGTTCACGCCGATCGGCAACTGGGGCATGCGCCGAGCCGCAGGCCCGAAGATGACATTCCCCGCGTCCGCCAGGTCGAACGTCGACTGGTGGCACGGGCACAGCAGGTGGTGCGTGCGGTGCTCGTACAGGGCGATGGGGCAGCCCACGTGGGTGCAGATCTTGGAGTAGGCGAGGATCCCCTGGTAGTCCCAGCCCTCGCCCTGCTGGGCGCGGATCTCATCGGGCTCCATGCGCACGAGGATGATGGCCGCCTTGCCGCGCGCGTTGAGGTTGTGCTCCGCCTTCTGGATCTCCTCGATGTCCTCGGGCAGTGCCGAGACGAGGCCGCCCACGGGGATGTCCTCGGGGCGGATCTTGACGTAGGTGCCGTCGGTGACGATGGGCATGCCCTCGACCCAGGCGGTGGTGCTGAGGAGCTCTACGGGGCTCTGACCCGCGGTGGATTCCGAGGGGGTCCACAGGTCGCGGAGCATGACGACCAGGGGGATGGGGAAGAGCGCGAGGGCCGCGATCAGCGTGCGACGGATGATCTTGTACTGCGCGAAGCCCGACTCCTCCTTGCCGCGCTCGTACTGCTCGGCGGCTTCGACATCCTCGTGCGGGGTGGAGGCGAGGGAGTGGCGCTCCTGGACGACCTCGACGTCGGGCATGAGCTTCTTGGCCCACTGGATCGCACCGGCGCCGATGCAGAAGACGCCGAGGCCGAAGGTCAGGCCGAGGGCGAAGTTCTGGTAGCCGACCTCGCCGAACACCGGAATGTAGATGTCGGCCTGGGGGTCGATCGCGATGTAGGCGACGACGAAGAGCACCACCATGAGGATCGACAGCATGAAGAGCCCCGACACCTGGCGCTCGGCGCGGCGTGCGGCCTTGGGGTCGAAGTCGCTGCGTCGCGGACGGTGCGGCACGTCGGCCGCGGGCAGGCCGCCGGGGCCCTCGTAGAGCGGACGGGCCAGGTCGTCGGCGGGGACATCCCCGTGACCGTGCCCGTGGTCGGGTGCGCTGGCGCTGTCGCGCGTGCTGAGGTCGCTCATCGTGCCTTGATTCCGATCCATACGGCGAGGCCGACGAAGGCGGCCATGACCCCGGCCCAGAGGAAGAGGCCCTCGGCGACGGGGCCGAGGCGCCCGAGGGAGAGACCACCGGGATTCGGCGCCTCCTGGAGATCCATGATGTAGGCGATGATCGCCTGCTTGTCCTCGACCTGGAGCGTGCCGTCACCGAAGACCGGCATGTTCTGCGGGCCCGTGAGCATGGCCTCGTAGATCTCCTGCGGGGTGGCCTCCATGAGGCTGGGGGCGTACTTGCCGTTGGTGAGTGCTCCACCACCACCCGCTGCCTGATGGCACTGGGCGCAGTTGATACGGAAGAGCACGCCGCCCTCGGCCACGTCGGCGTCGGAGTAGTCGAGCTGCTCCGCCGTGGGGATCGCGGGTCCGGGGCCGAGGGAGGCGATGTACGCCGCCATCTGGGAGACCTCTTCCTCGGTGTAGTCGGCAGGCTTGGTAGGAGCCTGGGCACCGGGGGCGGCCATCGGCATGCGACCGGTCGAGACCTGGAAGTGCACGGAAGCGGCGCCGACGCCGATGAGAGTCGGGCCATTGCTCGTGCCCTGTGCGTTCAGGCCGTGGCAGGAGGAGCAGCCCTCGAGGTAGAGGCGCTTGCCCTCGTCGATCGCCGTCTGATCGCTGGTCGCGACCGCTTCGGCCGGCGCGGCGGTCGTGGCGACCGCGTACACACCACCGACGCCGAGCAGCGCCACGAGGAGCAGTATCGAGGCCACGATCGGATTGCGCCGCCGGGCCACCAGTCCCTTCACGCCAGTCCCTTCCGTCTTGTCATCTCACCCTCGCGGCAATGCCACCAGGGCTCAGGCCTACTTGAGGATGTAGATCATGAAGAACAGTGCGATCCACACGACGTCGACGAAGTGCCAGTAGTAGGACACGACGATCGCGCGGGTGGCCTGGTCGTGCGTGAAGCGCTTCACGACGTACGTCGTGGCGAGCACGAGCAGGAAGGCAATGAGGCCGCCGGTCACGTGCAGTCCGTGGAATCCGGTGGTGAGGTAGAAGGCGGAGCCGTAGGCGTTGCTCGAGAGCGTGAGGCCCTCGTGCACGAGCTCGGCGTACTCCGTCACCTGGCCCGCGATGAAGATCGAGCCCATGAGGAAGGTGATGATGAACCACCGGCGCAGGCCCTTGACGTCACCGCGCTCCGCAGCGAAGACACCGAGCTGGCATGTCACCGATGACAGCACCAGGATCGTGGTGTTGATGCTCGCGAAGGGGATGTTGAGCAGCTGCGTCTCCTGAGCCCACAGCTCGGGATTGACCGCTCGGAGCGTGAAGTACATCGCGAAGAGACCCGCGAAGAACATGAGCTCACTGGACAGCCAGACGATGGTGCCGATGGCCACCGGGTTGGGCCGGTTGGCCGGGGCATGCGCGAAGGCCTGACTCACGGGAGGTGTTGCGGTCGCCACGGGGCCACTCTGCCATGAGGAGCCGTGAGGGGCAGGACGACCCCCCGATAGGGGCATGTCGCCCGAGCCGGACCCCGGTAGGGTGGCGCCGTGAGCGAGAACGACGCCCCGACCGCGACCCTGACCGTCCTGGTCTACAGCGACGATCGGACGGCCCGCGAGGAGGTCCTTCGGGCCCTGGGCCGCCGGCCCGCGCCCGAGCTCCCCGCCCTGCGCTACCTCGAGTGCGCCACCCTCCCGGCAGTGCTCAAGCACATGGACGCCGGGGGCATCGACGTGGCCATCCTCGACGGGGAGGCCGTGCCCGTGGGGGGAATGGGCGTCTGCCGCCAGCTCAAGGACGAGATCTACTCGTGCCCGCCCATCCTCGTGCTCACCGGGCGCCCCCAGGACGCCTGGCTGGCCACCTGGTCGCGGGCCGATGGCGTCGTGCCGCGCCCCCTGGACCCCATGGTGCTGGCCGAGACGACCGCGGCCCTGCTGCGCCAGCGCCTCGCCGGCCTGCCGGTCCGCTAGCGATTTGGGCGAATTGCCCGATATGAAGAGGTTTTCTCATCCCGCTGCCGCTGAACTTAGGGACGTTTCGCACGCCCAGCGCAGCTTTTGTCCCGAAGTTCGGCGTACACCTGCAGGCCTGGCGTCCCGGGGCGAGCGATGACCAGTCCCGCCGCACCCACCTGGTCGGCCATCCTGGACAGCCTCGACGGCGGGCGGGACCTCGACGCCGAATGGGCGCGCTGGGCGGTCGAGCAGATCATGTCCGGACAGGCCGATCCCGAGGACGTGAAGGCATTCCTTCTGGGCGTGCAGACCAAGGGGGCCACGGCCGAGGAGGTCGCGGGCGCGGCCGATGCGATGCGGGCGGCGGCGCTGCCGGTCGAGGTGCCGGGGATCCTGCTCGATGTCGTCGGCACGGGCGGTGATGCGTCGGGCTCGGTCAACTTCTCCACGATGGCCGCGATCGTCGCTGCGGCATGCGGCGCGACGATCGTCAAGCACGGCAACCGCGCGGCGTCGTCGAAGTCCGGCACCGCGGATGTGCTCGAGGAGCTCGGACTCGCGATCGATCTCAGGCCCGATGCGATCGCATCGTGCGCACGCGAGCTCGGCATCGCGTTCGCCTTTGCGCAGGTGCTGCATCCGGCGATGAAGCACGCCGCGCCGATCCGCCGCGAGCTCGGCGTACCGACGATCTTCAATATTCTCGGCCCGCTCACCAATCCGGCGCGACCGGTCGCGGGTCTCATCGGCTGCTCGGATGCGCGCATGGCACCCGTGATGGCGCAGGTCTTCGCCGATCGCGGTGATCGCGTGCTCGTCGTGCGCGGCGACAACGGCTGGGATGAGATCTCGCCGTATGGCGGCACTCAGGTGTGGGACACCACGCGCGGGGGAGTGACGGAGGAGCGGCTGGAGGCCGCGGACCTGGGCATGGGCGGTATCGCCGAGGGTGCGCTGGCCGGGGGAGATGCGGTGACCAATGCGGAGGTGTGCCGGGCGGCGTTCGGCATGCCGCGCGTGCACCCCGATCTGGAACTGCCCTCGGATATCGACGCGGTGCGCGCGGTCGTCGTCGCCAATGCGGCAGCGGCACTCGCGGCGCACTCGGCTGCGGTGGCGGCTGCAGCGGGGGAGTACGTGCAGGGTTCGCTACTCGGTCGGGTGAAGGCTCACCTGGTCGATGCGCGCGCAGCGGTGGAGTCCGGTGCGGCCGGCGATCTGCTGCGACGCTGGGCTAACACGTCCCAGGCGCTGCGCTCCTCGTCCTAGCGGCTCATCAGCGCCGTTCGATCGATTCTCGAGACGAAAGCGTCGCGTCAGGGCACTTTCGTCCCGAAATGTGCCGAGTGCGTTAGCGGGCGGGGATGGTGACGGCGTTGGACTTCGTCGTACCGCTCGCGATGTACACGTAGGTCTTCTTGCCCGTCTTGCGGCTCCAGCTGAAGGTGCCGTTGGGGCTGACAGGGATGACGGCTGAGCCTTCGCTGTACGTCGTCTCGCCGGGGAATCGGAGCCATGGCCGCACGGTCTGGCTCGTGAGGTGCATCGACGTGCCGGTGACGGTGATGCGCTGCCCATCTCGGCTGCCGGTGATGGTGATCGTGGCCTTGAGGGACGACCTAGGCGTGACGGCATTCGACGGCGCGGACGCTGCTCCCCAGCCGGCTCC
>JBJOJS010000051.1:0-22784 GCA_046046455.1 Actinomycetota bacterium
GCTCACGTGCTCATCGCCGGTCACGGCGCACCGGCGGCCGCACACCTCGTGATCGAGTGTGCGCCCTTCAGCAAGGGCACGGTCATCATCGAGCACCGGGGTTCTGCGATCTACGCCGGCAACGTCGAGATCCGCCTCGGCGATGGTGCCCAGGCCACGGTCATCTCCCATCAGGCGTGGGACCGCGATGCCGTGCACGTCGGCACGCATGCAGCGTCACTCGGACGTGACTCGCGCCTGCTCATGGGGCACATCACGCTCGGCGGAGATCTCGTGCGCCTGAGCCCGCTGGTCTCCTACTCGGCACCCGGGGGCGAAGCGGAGTTGCTGGGCCTGTATTTCGCGGACGCTGGCCAGCACCTCGAGCACCGCGTCTTCGTCGATCACGACACCCCGCACTGCACGAGCTCCGTGCTCTACAAGGGGGCGCTGCAGGGCGAAGGCGCGCACACCGTCTGGATCGGCGACGTCCTCGTCCGGGCCGAGGCAATCGGCATCGACACCTACGAGGTCAATCGCAATCTGGTGCTCACCGACGGCGCCCGTGCGGACTCGGTGCCCAATCTCGAGCTCGAGACAGGCGAGATCCAGGGCGCCGGGCATGCGAGCGCGACCGGTCGTTTCGACGACGAACAGCTCTTCTACCTCCAGGCGCGGGGAATCCCGGAGGATCTGGCCCGCGTCCTCGTGGTGCGCGGCTTCTTCGCCGACATCCTGGGCCGCCTGGGCGAGCCGGGACTCGCTCGGTCCGTGATGGCGGATGTGGATGCCCGCCTCGGTGTCGACATCGTCGGGCTGGGCGTCGAGGCCGACGATGAGGTCGGGTCATGAACCGGATCGACGTCTGCGCCGTGTCGGACATCCCCGAGGGCGCCGCCCTCCGCGTCATGGTGGGTGACCAGCCTGTTGCGCTCGCGAGGTGCGACGGGGAGATCCGCGGCGTCCTGGACGTGTGCTCCCATGCCGATGTGGCCTTGAGCGAGGGAGAGGTGGATGACTGCAGCATCGAGTGCTGGCTCCATGGCTCCCGCTTCGATCTGCGGACCGGTGAGGCACTGTCACTCCCGGCCACCGCACCCGTACCTGTCTTCGACGTCGTCGTATCCGGCGATGGCGCGGATGCCCGAGTCCTCGTGGGGGAGCACCCCGTGAGCCAACCCCTGCACGCCGAATAGGAGCGACGATGTCCACCCTCGAGATCCGCAACCTCCACGCCACTGTGGAGTCCGATGGCGAGCCGCGCGAGATCCTGCGCGGTGTCGATCTCACCGTCGCGAGCGGCCAGACGCACGCCGTGATGGGTCCCAACGGATCCGGCAAGTCCACCTTGGCCTATGTCATCGCCGGGCATCCCAAGTACACCGTCACCGAGGGGTCGATCACCCTCGATGGCGCCGACGTGCTCGACATGTCCGTCGACGAGCGGGCGCGCGCGGGTCTCTTCCTCGCGATGCAGTACCCCGTCGAGGTGCCCGGGGTGTCCGTCTCCAACTTCCTCCGAACCTCCGTCACCGCCGTGCGCGGTGAGGCGCCGAAGCTGCGCCTGTGGGTCAAGGAGATGAAGGAGGCAATGGCCGCGCTGCAGATCGATCCCGCCTTCGCCGAGCGCTCCATCAACGAGGGCTTCTCCGGTGGCGAGAAGAAGCGCCACGAGATCCTCCAGCTCGAGCTCCTCAAGCCGCGGATCGCCGTACTCGACGAGACCGACTCCGGGCTGGATGTCGATGCGCTCAAGATCGTCGCGGAGGGCGTCAATCGCTTCCAGTCCGACGGCACGACCGGCACCCTGCTCATCACCCACTACACGCGCATCCTGCGCTACATCCATCCGGACTTCGTGCACGTCTTCGTCGATGGCCGCATCGTGGAGAGCGGCGGCCCCGAGCTTGCGCAGCAACTCGAAGATGAGGGCTATGAGCGCTTCGTGAAGGCCGGCAGCGCGGCGTGAGCACCATGACGACGTCGAGTCCCCTGGATGCGCGCAGAGTGCGTGAGGATTTCCCGATCCTGTCGCGGTCCGTGCGCGGAGGCGGCCGTCTCGTCTACCTCGACTCGGCGGCCACGACGCAGAAGCCCCTCGCTGTCCTCGACGCCGAGCGTGACTACTACCTCACCAGCAATGCTGCGGTCCATCGCGGCGCCCACCAACTCGCCGAGGAGGCAACCGAGGCGTTCGAGGGTGCGCGAGCGCGCATCGCGAGATTCGTCGGTGCTCGTCCGGATGATGTCGTCTTCACGCGTAACGCGACCGAGTCGCTCAACCTCATGGCCTACGCCTTCAGCAACGCCACGGCCAAGGCCCAGCACGGTGCTCCCCTTCCGGAGGGATCCGAGCGCTTCATCCTCCGGGAGGGCGACGAGATCCTCGTCACCGAGATGGAGCACCACGCCAATCTCGTGCCCTGGCAGGAGGTCTGTGCCAAGACCGGTGCCGTGCTCCGCTGGATCCCGCTGACCCCGGAGGGACGCCTGGATCTATCCCAGCTGGGCGCTCTCGTCACTGACCGCACGAAGGTGGTGTCCTTCACCCATCAGTCCAACCTTCTGGGCACGCTCAACCCGATCGTGCCGATCGTCGACGCCGCACGCGCCGTGGGGGCACTTGTCGTGCTGGACGCCTGCCAGTCGGTCCCGCACATGCCGCTGGACGTCGCTCACCTGGGCGTAGACGCCGTCGCATGGAGCGGTCACAAGATGCTCGGCCCGACCGGCATCGGCTGCCTGTGGGCCTCATCCGAGGTGCTCGCGGCCATGCCGCCCTTCATCACGGGTGGCTCCATGATCGAGACGGTGACGATGGAGCGATCCACTTTCGCCGAGCCTCCCAAGCGCTTCGAAGCGGGCGTGCCGATGGTGGCGCAGGCAGTGGGACTCGCTGCTGCCTGCGATTACCTCGATGCCCTCGGTATGGAGAAGGTCGCGGCACATGAGGCGGCACTTACTGCCCATGCTCTCGCGGGACTCGCCGAAGTGCCCGGTGTCAGCGTCGTCGGCCCCACCGACCTCCTGGACCGGGGGAGCGCCATCTCCTTCGTCGTCGATGGCGTGCATCCGCATGATGTCGGCCAGGTGCTCGACAGCAGAGGGATCGCCGTGCGCGTGGGCCATCACTGCGCGTGGCCTGGATGTCGGGCGATGAGCGTGCCCGCCACCACGCGCATCTCCACGTATGTCTACAACGACTCCGACGACATCGATGACTTCATCGAATCCCTGGGCCGAGTCCGAGAGGTCTTCGGAGGCGCGTGATGGAGGACCTCTACCAGGAGATCATCCTGGATCACTACCGCAATCCCCAGGGCCGAGGCCTGCGTGAGCCCTTCGACGCCCAGGTCCATCACGTCAACCCCACCTGCGGCGATGAGATCGACCTCCGCGTCCGCTTGGAGGACGTCGAAGGAGTGACCCGGATCGCGGATGTTTCCTACGCCGGCCAGGGCTGCTCCATCTCCCAGGCCTCGGCAAGCGTGATGCACGAGAGCCTGTCGGGTCAGACGCTCGACGACGCGCTCGCATCTCTTGCGCGGTTCCAGGAGATGGTGCAATCACGCGGAGAGGTTCTCGGGGACGAGGAGACGATGGGGGATGCTGTCGCGTTCGCCGGAGTCGCGAAGTACCCGGCACGCGTCAAGTGCGCGCTGCTGCCATGGCTGGCTTGGAAGGACGCCGTCGTGCAGGCGACAGAAGGAGGGACCGATGACTGAGCAGGTGGCCAAGCAGGCAGTCGCCGATGACCTGTGGGAGGCGATGAAGGACGTCGTCGATCCCGAATTGGGCATCAACGTCGTCGACCTGGGCCTCGTCTACGACGTCCACCTCGACGAGGGCAACGTCGCCACACTGGACATGACGTTGACGTCGGCGGCCTGCCCGCTCACGGACGTCATCGAGGACCAGACGCGCGCAGCGCTCGACGGGCTGGTGGAGAGCTTCACGATCAATTGGGTGTGGATGCCCCCGTGGGGTCCGGACAAGATCACCGATGACGGCCGCGAGATGCTGCGCGCCCTCGGCTTCAACGTCTAGGGGTACGCTCGCGGGGCTGTGATCACCGCCCAAGGCCTCGAACTCCGCGCGGGAGCGCGCCTGCTTCTCATGGACGCGAGCTTCCAGGTCGGGTCCGGCGATCGCGTGGGCCTTGTCGGGCGCAATGGAGCGGGCAAGACCACCCTGACACGCGTCCTCGCGGGAGAGTCGGAGCCAGCCGCGGGGTCCGTGCGTCGCACGGGCACCGTGGGCTACCTCCCGCAGGATCCGCGCACCGGGGACCTCGGCATCCTCGCGCGTGACCGCATCCTCGGAGCCCGCGGACTCGACGAGGCCGCACGCCTGATGCGGGCTGCCGCCGAGCGCATGGGCGACGACGACCCCGACATCCGTGAGCGTGCCATGCGCGGATACGACCGCGCATCGGCAGAGTTCGAGGCACTCGGCGGCTACGCCTCGGACGCCGAAGCCGCCCGTATCGCCGCCAGCCTGGGCCTGCCAGAGCGCGTTCTCGGACAGTCCATCGGGACGCTGTCAGGCGGTCAGAGGCGCCGGGTCGAGCTCGCCCGCATCCTCTTCGGCGGATACGACGTGCTGCTCCTCGACGAGCCCACGAACCACCTCGACGCCGATTCCATCATGTGGCTGAGGCGCTTCCTGAGCGCCTATGCCGGTGGATTCATCGTCATCAGCCACGATGTCGGACTGCTCGAGGCGACAGTCAACACGGTCCTGCATCTCGACGCGCAGCGCTCAGTGCTCGATACCTATTCGATGGGATGGTCCGCATACCTCCAGCAACGTGAAACCGACGAGCGGCGGCGGCGTCGTGAGCGGGCAAATGCGGAACGTCAGGCGAGCGCCCTGCGCGAACAGGCCGAGCGCATGCGCGCGAAGGCGACGAAGGCCCGGGCGGCCCAGTCGATGCTCAAGCGGGCGGATCGACTGACGGACAGCCTCGAGGAGGCTCGCGCGAGTGACCGTGTGGCGAAGATCCGCCTGCCGGAGCCGGCGCCGTGTGGGAAGACGCCCTTGAGCGCGCGCGGACTGTCGCGGTCGTACGGTTCCGAAGAGGTCTTCACGGACGTCGACCTCACCGTGGATCGAGGTTCACGGGTCGTCGTGCTCGGCCTCAACGGAGCCGGCAAGACCACCCTCCTGCGCATCCTCGCGGGGGTGGACACTCCCGACACCGGTGAGGTGACCCATGGTCACGGTGCGCGCGTGGGCTACTACGCCCAGGAGCACGAGACGCTCGATCCCGATCGCACTGTCCTCGAGACTTTCGCGAGCGCCGCACCGGATCTGTCGGAGAGCGACCGCCGCTCAGTGCTGGGCTCGTTCCTCTTCAGCGGGGACGACGTCACGAAGCCGGTGCGTGTGCTCTCGGGCGGCGAGAAGACCAGGCTTGCCCTTGCGACGCTCGTGGTGTCCAGCGCGAATGTGCTGCTCTTGGACGAGCCGACCAACAACCTCGATCCCGCAAGCCGCGACGAGATCCTCGCGGCCCTACGCGGTTATCGGGGTGCCGTCGTGCTCGTCACCCACGATGAAGGTGCTGTCCGGGCATTGGATCCACAGCGGGTCGTCATCCTGCCGGAGGGCGATGAGGATCTCTGGAACGACGACTACGCTGAACTCGTCGAACTCGCCTAGTCCGGAGGTCCTGTGACGTCGACCCTGCCCCCCGACCTGCTGGAGCGCGGGCATGTGCGCACGGACGTCGACGGCCGCGTGCTCCAGATCACACTGGATCGCCCCGATGCGCGCAATGCGCAGACGCCGGCCACGTGGGCCGCACTCAGCGCGATCGGAGACGCATGCGCGAGCGGGGCCTTCGACGTCGTCGTCTTCCGGGGTGCGGGGAGCGCCTTTTCCTCCGGCCTGGATCGGCGCATGTTCACCCCCGAGGGCATCCCCGGAGAGGCGTCGCTTGCCGCGATGGCCACGATGCCGGACGGCGATCTCGCCGAGCTCATCGCCGACTTCCAGACGGCTTTCCTGTGGCAGCGTGAGGTGCCGGCCCTCACCCTCGCCGCGGTGCATGGAGCTGCCATCGGTGCGGGGTTCCAGCTGGCGCTCGCGTGCGACATCCTCATCGCGACGCCCGAGGCGACCTTCGCCATGCGCGAGACGTCGTACGGTCTGGTCCCCGACCTCGCGGGCACCCATCCGCTCGTGCGGTCCGTGGGATACGCGCGAGCCGTGGACATCTGCGCCACCGGGAGATCGGTGAGTGCCGAGGAGGGCTTCCGCCTCGGGTTCGTCACGCGCGTCGTCGATGACATCGAGGCCGGCATCTCCGAGGTGGTCGCAGCCGCGTCGAGCGCACCACCCGGGGCGATCAGCGCACTGCTCCCGCTGCTCCAGTCCGCTGAAGCAGCGTCGAGATCTGAGCAGGCCGGTCGCGAGCGGGAGGTCCAGGTCGCCCGCCTGCGCGCACTCCTCGGGGGCGGCTGACCGTGTCCGGGGTCAATCCCTGGCAGATCTACCAGTCCATGACGCGCGATCCCACCGAGGTCTCGCGTGTGGGCTGGCCCGTGGTCAAGCGCATCCTCGGCTACGCGCGGCCGTATCGGGCGCTCGTCATCGCGTTCCTCGTCACGCTCGTGCTGGCATCCCTGCTCACGGTCGCGCAACCGCTTGTCTTCCGTCAGATCATCGACAACGGCATCTCGCAGGGCAATGCGAGCCTCGTGACGGCGCTGGCGATCCTGGTGGCCGTGCTCGCCCTGCTGGACGCAGGCATCAACCTCGTGGGGCGTTGGTACTCCTCGCGCATCGGTGAGGGACTGATCTATGACCTGCGCACGCAGGTCTATGACCACGTGCAACGGCAGTCCGTCGCGTTCTTCACCCGAGCACAGACAGGGGCCCTCGTGTCCCGGCTGAATAGCGACGTCATCGGCGCCCAGCAGGCCTTCACCTCGACCCTGGGCGGCGTCGTGGGCAATCTGATCACGGTGTCGATCGTCCTCGTGACGATGTTCCTGCTTTCCTGGCAGGTCACGCTGCTCTCGCTGGTCCTCGTCCCTCTCTTCCTTCTGCCCGCTCGATGGATGGGTCGCCGGCTCCAGGGCCTGACCAAGCAGCAGATGCAGGTCAATGCCCAGATGAGCACGCAGATGACCGAGCGCTTCAATGTCGCCGGCGCCCTCCTCGTGTCGCTCTTCGGTCGGCCGGAGCGCGAGCACGGTGAGTTCGCAGGGCGAGCCGCCCAGGTCCGCGATGCGGGCGTGAGCATCGCCATGGCCAACAGGTGGTTCTTCACGGCGCTGCTCCTCGTCGGCTCGATTGCGACCGCGATCACCTACGGCGTCGGCGGCAATCTCGTCATCGACGGCGCCATCACGCTCGGCACGCTGCTGGCCCTGGTCGCGCTGCTCGCGCAGCTGTACGGCCCCCTCACCGCCCTGTCCAACGTCCGCGTCGATGTGATGACCGCGCTGGTGAGCTTCGAGCGGGTGTTCGAAGTCCTGGATCTGCCACCGCTCGTGCGCGATGCCCCAGACGCGGTCCCCGTCGCAGCCGGCCCTCTCGCGGTGGAGTTCGACCACGTGGGCTTCCGGTATCCCACCGCGGATGAGGTCAGCCTGGCCTCCCTCGAGTCGGTCGCACGCGAGGATTCGCTGCGCTCGGAGGATCCGGTGCTGCACGACGTGTCGTTCCGTGCCGAACCTGGGCAGATGGTTGCTCTGGTCGGACCCTCCGGCGCGGGCAAGACGACCATCACCGCCCTGGTGCCCCGGTTGTACGACGTCACACGGGGGAGCGTGCGCGTCGGGGGTACGGACGTGCGCGAGCTCGAGCTTGCCTCGCTCCGCGATGCGGTCGGCGTCGTCACGCAGGATGCTCATCTCTTCCACGACACCATCGCCGCCAACCTTCGCTTCGCGCGCCCCGAGGCGACGGACGACGAGATTCGAGACGCCCTGCGCGATGCACGCATCCTTGATCTCATCGAGAGCCTGCCGGCCGGCCTCAACACGGTGGTCGGGGATCGCGGCTACCGGTTGTCGGGGGGAGAGAAGCAGCGACTGGCGATTGCGCGCCTCCTGCTCAAGGCCCCGCGCATCGTGATCCTGGATGAGGCGACAGCACACCTGGATTCCGAGAGTGAGGCGGCCGTGCAGCAGGCGCTGGCGCAGGCCTTGCGAGGACGGACGTCACTCGTCATCGCACATCGGCTGTCGACGGTGCGCCAGGCCGACGTGATCCTGGTTGTCGACGACGGTCGGATCGTGGAGCGTGGCACGCACGAGGAGCTGTTGAAGGCCTCTGGCGTCTACGCCGGGCTGTACTCGACGCAGTTCAGCGAGTAGGTCGACTCACCAGGGAGATCGCAGTAGCCCTCCATCGACGGGGACGAGTGTGCCCGTGATGTAGGACGCGGCGGGGGAGAGGAGGAAGGCGGCCACCCGGCCGAACTCCTCGGGCTCGCCCGGCCGCCCCAGGGGGACGCCGCTCCCGAGGTCGATATCGCCCAGGGCCTTCAGGCGATCCGTGGCGATGCGACCGGGGAGGATGCCGTTGACGCGCACCCGAGGCGCGACGGTATCGGCGACATCCTTGACCACCATGGCGAGTCCAGGTCGCAGGGCATTGCTCGCCCCGAGGCTCCTCAGGGGCTCCTTCGCGGTCGACGACAGCACCAGGAGCACCGAACCCCCGTCGTTCACGAGCGGGACGAGGAGCCGCAGGAGCCGCAGCGACGCGAGGAAGACGCCCTCGATCGCGTCGCTCCAGGCTGCGTCGTCGAGATCGAGTACCGCGCCCGCCGCCGGGCCCCCGACGTTGATGAGGGCGCCGTCGATCGGGCCGGCTACGCGTGCGATGTCCGCTGCAGCGCGTGGCTCGGCAAGGTCGACGGCAAGGGATTCGTGCCCCGGGCCGAGGGAGGCGGTGACGGATGCGAGTCGTGCCGGGTCGCGGGCCACGATCAGGGTGCCTGCCCCTTCTGCGGCGAGTGCCTGCGCGGTGGCCAGGCCGAGGCCGCGGCTGCCGCCGGTGACGACAAACCGCCGACCTGCCAGTCCCAGATCCACTACGAGGCCTCGGAGGGCGCGGAAGCGACCGCTGCCTGATCCTCGCGGGCCTCACGCCTGAGGAAGAACCACCAGCCGGCCATCGCGACGATGGCGAAGATGATCCACTGCAGCGCGTAGCTGATGTTCTGGGTCTCATCGATGACCGGTGCGGGAATTCGCGTGAGCTCGGGGTCTGTCGGCTCGGACGCGGTCGCCTCGAGGTAGATCGACTCGACGTCGGCGCCGAGGCGCGCGGGGACCAATGCGGACACCTGGCCTTCGGGGAGGTCGCCGGGCTCGGCCTCCGGTGCCGGGTCGGTGAGTCGTACGCGTGCATCGAGGATGACCGGTCCCGATGGGGGTGGGGGCGCGGTGACGGTGCCGGTGGCCGCACCCGTGGCCGGGATCCAGCCGCGGTTCACCCACACGCGGCCGTCCGCCGTATCGAGGGCGGACACGACCCAGAAGCCGTTGCGACCGTCGAGGGGGCGCTGGCGCACGAGCACCGTGGATTCGGCGGAGAAGCGACCCTCTACGCGCACGGGCGACCACTCTCTTGGTGACGCCACCGCCTCGGCGAGCGAGAGCGGAATCGTGGCCTCCTGGACCGCCCACGCCTCGCGGGCCGTGCGCTCCTCCTCCGCACGCTGCCACTGCCAACGACTGAGCACGCCGAACGCTGCGATGGCCACGACGACGAGCACGCTGAAGGCGATCCATCGTCGTGTCTTGAGCAGGGACCACACACCGACCACGCTAGGTCAGGCGCGCGGCTCGGTGGCCGCCGGTCCCGCGGGGAGCATGCGTGCAGTCGTGACGACGGGCGCCGGGGGTGGTGCACCTCGCCGGCTGCGTCCGGAATTGGCGGCGACGACGGCCAGGTAGGGCAGGGCGACGGCCCCAGCGAGAAAGACCCAACGAGGCCACCCGGGCACGACGATGGCCAGCAGGACACAGGCTGTCCGGATGGTCATGGAGACGAGGTAGCGCTTGGTGCGACCCGTCTGCTCCTGGGACAGGGATTCGCCCGCGCCCGTGATGCTGTGCACCTCAGGGGGGCGGGCGCTGCTCATGGGACAACGCTACGTCGGACCCGACGATCGCGCAGCGTGGAAGGGGCCCTGCCCCGGGCGCGACACGGTCAGGAGGTGTCCTTCGCTGCCAGGGCGACTCGCTCGGCCTTCGTCGGCTGAAGGAAGTGGTTGAGCGGCCAGATGAGCAGCAGGGCATAGAAGCCGAGGTAGGACAGGACCAACGTCGACGCGCCGGCGACGATGAAGATGGCAAAGAACGCGACACCGCGCAGACGAGCACGCGTCTTGGCGACACCAGCCCAGTACGCCCGCTCCTGAGGCTTGATGAATGGGGCGTGCCGCCCGATGTACCACGAGGTGAGGCTACCCACACCGCTGATGTAGGCCATGGTCCACCAGTAGAGCGCGCCCGTGCCATCGCTGCTGAAGAGTCCCGCATCGCTCCCGCCCCAGTCGTCGCCGCCGCCGTACATGGCCGAGGGCCAGGGCAGGAAGACGAAACCGATGAGCCAGAACATGTTGAGCCAGAAGATCGGTGCGTCGTAGGACAGCAGGGAGTTCATCACCCGGTTGTGAACGCCCCACATCATGGCCATGACCAAGAAGGTCGAGATGAAGGTGACGATCTGCCCGGAATTGGCGCGGAGTACGTCGACCACGCTCTCACCGGGCCCTGGCCCGGCGATATCGACCAAGGGCAGCGCGAGGATGGTAATCGCCACCGCGACCACGGCGTCGGAGAAGAAGAGGAGCCGATCGACGGCGGTCCCCGACCGGAGCTCCCATTGCGCCACGGGGCCATGGTGACACGCATGTCGGGGTGCCGGTGCGGGGTCCCGACCACTAGCGTGGCGTCCCTGGATCGCGTCGCGAGGCGTGCTGCGAGAGGAGTGCCGTGGTCGCGCTGGTCACCGGTGGCAACCGGGGTATCGGCCTGGCCATTGCGCGCGCCCTGCGCGATGGAGGCCATGAGGTCGTCGTGGGAAGCCGGTCGGGCCAGGCGCCCGACGGGCTACCGGCCGTGACCCTCGACGTCACGAGCACGGAATCCGTCGATGCGGCGGTGTCGAGCATCGAATCCGAGCGCGGTCCGGTGGACGTGCTGGTGGCCAACGCAGGGATCACCCGAGACACGCTCCTCGTCCGCATGGATGATGAGGACATCGAGGCGGTGCTCCAGGCCAATCTCTTCGGGGCGATCCGATGCGCCCGTCGGGTGGCCCGCGGCATGATCAAGGCACGCCAGGGGCGGATCATCCTCATCTCGAGCGTGGTCTGGGCCCTCGGCTCCGCAGGTCAGGTCAACTACGCGGCGGCCAAGGCTGGTCTCATCGGCGCCGGCCGCAGCCTGGCGCGCGAACTGGGGGGGCGTGGCATCACGACGAACGTCGTCGCACCGGGATTCATCGAGACCGACATGACTGATGCGCTCACCGATGAACAGCGCTCCGTCATCCTCGGCCAGATCCCTGCGGGCAGGTGTGGCAGCGCGGAGGAGGTCGCCGCCATGGTGGCCTTCCTGGCAGGAGTCGATGCGGCCTATGTCAACGGGGCGGTCATCCCTGTTGACGGTGGTCTGGGCATGGGTCACTGAGAAGACATGGGTCACTGAGACGAGGGGTGGAGATGGGGATTCTCGAGGGTAAGCGCGTTCTCGTCACCGGAGTGCTCACCGATCAGTCGATCGCATTCCACGTGGCGCGCCTGGCCCAGCAGGAGGGTGCTCAGGTGGTGCTGACGTCGTTCGGACGGGCCCTGTCCCTCACGCGACGCAGCGCTACGCGTCTGCCGGTGGAGGCGCCCGTGATCGAGCTCGACGTGACGTCGACCGCTGATCTCGATGCGCTGGCGGATCGCGTGCGCGAGCACACGGACGGCCTCGACGGCGTACTTCACTCGATCGGGTTCGCACCAGAGTCGGCGCTGGGGGGACGCTTCCTTCAGACACCGTGGTCGGATGTCAGTACGGCCGTGGAGGTCTCGGCGTACTCCCTGAAGTCTCTCGCCGTCGCGTGCCGGCCGCTGCTCGTGCCGGGATCGTCCGTGGTCGGGCTCGACTTCGACGCGACGGTGGCGTGGCCGACCTACGACTGGATGGGCGTGGCCAAGGCAGCCCTGGAGTCCACTGCGCGATACCTCGCACGCGACCTGGGCCCGTCCGGCATCCGCGTCAACCTCGTTGCCGCCGGCCCGATCCACACGATGGCCGCCAAGAGCATCCCGGGGTTCGAGGACTTCGAGACGGTATGGCAGTCCCGTGCACCTCTCGGTTGGGATCTCGATGACCCTGGACCAGCAGCGCAGGCATGCGTGGCGCTCATGTCGGACTGGTTCCCCGCGACGACGGGCGAGATCGTCCATGTCGACGGAGGCGTGCACTCACAGGGTGCATAAGCGTGCGCACACTGCTTCTCATGCGCCATGCGAAGTCGGACTATCCCGACGGCATCACCGACCGTGACCGGCCGCTGGCGCCGCGGGGAGAACGTGATGCGGCCGCGGCGGGCGCGTGGCTCGGCTCCGCCTATCCGTGGGTCGATGAGGTGGTCGTCTCACCGGCGCGTCGAGCGCAGCAGACATGGGCTCTCGTGGCAGCCCATGTCCGCACGGGCAAGGTGCGGGACGATGCGCGCGTCTACGAGGATTGGGGCGCACATCTCCCCGACGTCGTGGCTTCCCTGAACCCTGATGCGCTCACCGCGCTCGTCATCGGGCATAACCCGGGGATCGAGGATCTGGCGATGGATCTCGCCCACTCAGGTGATCCTGTGGCGCGTGCTCGCATGCTGCGCAAGTACCCGACGTGCGCGATCGCGACCATCGGATTCGGCGGCCCCTGGACCGACCTCGGTGACACCGCGCTTACCTCCTTCACGGTGCCGCGTGGCTAGCGCGCTGTGTCCAGCCCGGCGTCGGCCTCCTCGATCTCCTCGCGCGTGATGCCGAGCAGGTAGAGCACGGAGTCCAGGTAGGGAGCATTGACGGCGGTGTCCGCGGCGGCCTGGACGACCGGCTTGGCGTTGAAGGCAATCCCGAGGCCGGCGGCATCGAGCATGTCGAGATCATTGGCGCCGTCCCCGATTGCGATCGTGCGCGACGTGGGAATGCCGAATTCGCGTGCGAAGCCCTCGAGTGCTTCGCGCTTGCCCCTGCGATCGATGATGGGGCCGTCAACCCGTCCTGTGAGACGCCCATCGCTCACCCCGAGTGCGTTGGCGCGCAGGCCATCGACCTCCAGCTCCTCGGCGAGCGGCGTGATGACCTCGCGGAATCCGCCCGAGACCAGGCAGACCCGGAAGCCCAGACGTCTCAGGGTGCGGCACAGCGTGCGGGCACCGGGCGTCAGGCGGATGCGTCCGGCGGTCGTGGCGAGGACGTCCACGGGGAGACCTTCGAGCAGTGCCACACGCTGGCGCAGGGACTCGGCGAAGTCGATCTCTCCGCGCATCGCGCGTTCGGTGATGGCAGAGACTTCGGCTCGCGCACCCGCCTGCTCCGCGAGGAGGTCGATGACCTCGTCCTGGATGAGTGTCGAGTCGACATCCATGACGACGAGGCGCTGCCCTCGCCTGTCCAGCCCGGCGTGCTGCACGGCGACGTCGACCCCGAGCAGCGGCGCAGCCTCGGAGAGTTCCCGCCGTAGGTCGGCGATGTCCTCACCGGATGCTTCGAAGACGACGGCTGTGACGGGATAGGAGGCAATGCGCCGGATGCGATCGATATTCCAGCCGCGTTCGGCCATGCGGCGCGCGAGTTCGGCCACGGCCTGAGGGGGTAGGCGGCGCCCCATGACCGTCACGTGGATACGTCGTCGTTCCGGATCCTTCCTCGAGATGCTGGCGCCCGGAACCGTCTCGATCTCCATGCCGAGGCGGCCGGCTTCAGCGTGCAGGATGGCTCGCGTGTCACCCACGGCGTCAGCACTCAACCCGAGAAGCACGGCGAGCACGAGGCGTCCGCGCACGACGATCTGCTGGATGTCGAGCACCTCGCAGGGCGTGTGCCGTAGCGCGTCGAAGATCGACGCGGTCACGCCGGGGCGGTCACGCCCGCTGAGGATGGCGAGGAGTGTGCCGTCCACGTCAGGAGCCTAACGGGGCGCCGCGACTGTGCTGAACGCCGCCTCCACAGCGCTCCTTGCCGCGGATTCGAGCGCGACGGTGTCGACGAGGGCACGTGCATCGTCGATCGTGAGGAGCATTCGCAAACCGAGCGTCGCGAGACTTCGCGAGGACGGGGGGAGGGCGGTGGGTCCGAGGATCCACGAGTCGACGAGTTGCTCGTGGGCCAGACGGGCGCGGTGGTCCCGCGCGGAGGGATCGATGTCCAGGCCGTCGACGACGTGGGCAGCGGACACGACTGCGCTGCGCAACGCCCGTCCTGCCTCCTCAGGATCGGGCGTCGGCACCGCTGCGTCAGGGCGCAGGTAGACGGTCCATGCGACATCACCCGAGGGGATCAGCCACACGCTCCCGGGGCCCTCCGCCCATCCCACGGCTGCGGGTGCTTCGGCATCCCGCGGCAGCGCGAGCCCGCGGGGGTCGCCGGGGCGGGGGAGCAGGAGAGCCACGGTGCCGGACGCTCGTACGGCACCCCACACCTCCCACCACCCCTGCGGTGGCGCACCGAGTGCCTCCACTGCAGTGAGCAGGTCATCGGCCGGTGCGTCGCCGCGGAGCAGGGCCCCCAGTGCGGCCGCTGCTCGCCCTGCGCGCCACGCGGGTGATGCACGGCGCAGGGATGCGGGGGCCATGTGCGGACCGTATCCGGCTAGGTTGTCGACGTGAGCGTCGTACTCTCCCTCGAGTCCGTCGGAGTGCGTCGCGGCCCATCGTGGATCCTCTCCGACATCACGTGGACCGTGCGTTCCGACGAACGTTGGGTCCTGCTCGGCCCCAATGGCGCTGGCAAGTCGACACTGCTGTCGCTGGCGGCGACACGTCAGCATCCGACTAGTGGCCGGGTCGCGGTGCTGGGGGAGACCATGGGCATGACCGATGTCTTCGATCTCCGGCCCCAGATCGGCCTCGTGGGTGCGGGACTGACCGATGCCATCCCCCCGCGGGAGAAGGTTCGCGATGTGGTGATCACCGCGTCGTGGGGCATCACCGGTCGATGGCGCGAGGAGTACGACGAGGCCGATGCGCGACGTGCCGAGCGACTCCTGCGCCTGCTCGGAGTGAGCGATCTCGCAGAGCGACGCTTTGCGACCCTCTCCGATGGCGAGCGCAAACGCGTCCTGATCGCGCGTGCCCTCATGACGGATCCGGAGATCCTGCTCCTCGATGAGCCGGCCGCGGGCCTTGACCTGGGGGGCAGGGAGCAGTTGGTACGCCGCCTCGGTGACATGGCGAGCGATCCGACGGCTCCGACCACCGTCCTCGTGACCCACCACGTGGAGGAGATTCCCATCGGCATCACGCACGCGCTCCTTCTGCGCGGCGGCCATTCCGTAGCGCAGGGGCTCGTCGACGAGGTGCTCACCAACGAAGCGTTGTCGGCCACCTACGGGATCCCCCTGGAGGTGCAGCGACGCGACGGCCGCTGGTCAGCACGAGCGATCCCATGAGCCGACGCTGGCTCTTCGCCGATCAGCTCGGCCCGCACTTCCTTGGGGCGGCGGATGCCCCGGGAGATGACGGCAGGGAGCGCGTGCTCCTCGTCGAGTCGAAGGCCGCATTCCGGCGGCGGCGCTATCACCGCGCCAAGGCGCACATCATCCTGTCGGCCCTGCGTCATCGCGCGGCTGAGTTGGGCGATCGCTGCGATTACGTCCGTGCCGACGGCTACCGCGACGCCATCGACGGGGTCGGAGGTTCGCTCAGCGTCATCGACCCGACGTCTTTCGCCGCCCGCAGACTCGTGCGTGATGTGGGTGCCGAGGTGCTCCCCGCCC
The DNA here is from genome assembly GCA_046046455.1 of Actinomycetota bacterium. Lineage (GTDB taxonomy): Bacteria > Actinomycetota > Actinomycetes > S36-B12 > S36-B12 > Mxb001. Next base: position 15,945 of record JBJOJS010000051.1, read on the forward strand.
GAGGCTTCATCACGACGCAGGGGGACTTCGACGCGTGGGCCTCGGGGCGCAAGCAGCTGCGCCAGGAGGACTTCTATCGCGAGGCGCGCCGACGCACAGGAATCCTCATGGCGGGGGATGAGCCCGAGGGGGGTCGCTGGAACTTCGACGCAGACAACCGGCTCCCACCCCCGCGGGGCGCCACGACGCTCGGACTGCCCGAGCCACGCTGGCCCCTCGAGGATGACATCGACGCACAGGTGCGCGCCGACCTCGATCAGTGGGAGAGCGAGGGCATCGAGTTCTCGGGCGCCGACGGACCGCGACGCTTCGCGGTGACACGCGATGAGGCCCTGGTTGCCCTCGACGATTTCATCGAGCACCGGCTGGCGGACTTCGGGCCGTACGAGGATGCCGCGCTCGTGGGCGACTGGGCGATGGCCCATTCGCTCCTGTCCGTGCCCATGAACCTCGGACTCCTGGATCCGCGTGAAGCCATCGAGGCGGTCGTCGAGGCGTGGGCCCGGGGATCGGTTTCCCTGTCGAGCGCCGAAGGCTTCGTCCGCCAGGTGATGGGGTGGCGTGACTACGTCTGGCACCTCTACTGGCACTTTGGACCTGACTACGTCGATAGCTCGAATTCGCTCGACGCGCGGCAACCACTGCCCGAATGGTTCCGCGACCTCGATGCCCACTCCGTCCAGGCCCGCTGTCTCCGCACGGCCCTGGGGGAGGTCCACGAGCGTGGATGGAACCACCACATCCTGCGCCTCATGGTGCTCGGCAACTGGGCGCTGCAGCGTGCATGGGACCCGCGCGAGGTGACGGAATGGTTCACGGCGAACTACGTGGATGCCTATCCCTGGGTGATGGCAGCCAATGTCGTGGGCATGGCACTCCATGCCGATGGGGGACGCATGGCATCGAAGCCCTACGCCGCGGGCGGGGCCTACATCAAGCGGATGACGGACTTCTGCGGGGGCTGCACCTATCGGCCCGATCGTCGGGTTGGTGCCCAGGCGTGCCCATTCACCGCGGGCTACTGGGCGTTCATCGCCCGCCATGAGCAGGCGTGGGCTCGTCACCCGCGGATGGCACAGCCCGTGCGCGGACTCGCGCGTCTGTCCGATCGAGAGGAGCTCCTCGCGCAAGAGGCCGCCCGGGGCCCGGCAGCGCCGTGACGCAGGCACACCCATGAGGGTCGATCCGGTCGAGGTGACGCAGGTCGACGATCCACGCGTCGATGCCTATCTGAGGCTCACCGACATGGACCTGCGTCAGCGCATCGAGCCGGAACGCGGTTACTTCATGGCTGAGGGGCATCTCGTCATCGAGCGGTGCGTCGCCCGCGGCATGCCCATCCTGTCCGTGCTCACCTCACCGCGCTGGATCGATCGCCTGAGGGTGGTCCTCGAGCACACCGACGTCGACGTCCTCGTGGCGCATGAGTCACTCCTCGAGGGCATCACGGGCTATCGCGTGCATCGAGGCGCACTCGCCGTCGTGGCGCGACCGGCCGCCACGTCCGTCGATGACCTCGTCGCTGGCGACGGTGATGTGCTGGTGCTCGAGGACCTGGTGGATCCGACGAACGTCGGACTGGCTATCCGATCCGCTGTCGTGCAGGGCATCGAGTCGGTCCTGCTGTCGCCGGCGTGCGCCGACCCGCTCTACCGCAGGGCGGTGAAGTCATCCATGGGTGCGGTACTGCGCTGCCGGTGGGCTCGGAGTGACGACTGGACGACGACACTCGACCGTCTCTCCGACCGCCGCCGTGTGATCGCTCTCACCCCGGATGGTCTGCGCGATATCGCCGATGTCATGGCTGAGGTCGCTCGCGAACCGGTCGCCCTGCTCCTGGGATCCGAAGGTCCCGGCCTGACCGGAGCGGCGCTGGACTCAGCCTGGTGCCGAGCACGGATCCCCATGGCCGCGGGTGAGGACTCCCTCAACGTCGCCGCCGCCACGGCTGTCGCCTGCTATGAGCGCGCTCGCAGCAGGCGTGCCCCGTAGCATGGCCGGATGATCCGACGACTCGTCTCGGTTGCCTCGGCACTGACCGTCGCCGCAACCCTCGCGGCCTGCAGCGCCCTGCCGGGCTCGTCTTCGGACGCAGGCGGCAGCGAGGCGACGCCGGCCGCGACCGTGTCGAGCGAGGCACCGTCCGCCAGTCCGTCGGACACCGAGCCCGCCCAGGGCGCCATCGATCCGGATGGCATCGTGACGGTGGGTCTCGTCGAGCCCTATACGCCGTCGAGCGAGGGCACGGCGACCGATGACTATCGATGCTTCCTGTTGGACACCGGCGTTCCCGAGGATCGCTTCATCACCGGCGTCCGCTTCGTCCCGGACAATGCGGAAGTCGTGCATCACGCGATCCTGTATCGCGTCCGCCCCGAGCAGATTGCCGCAGCACAGCAGCGCGATGCCGACGCAGAAGGCCAGGGATGGAGTTGCTTCGGTGGACCGGACCTTCCGTCCGTGGGCGGTGATGCGGTGCGCTCGCTCGACTCCGCACCGTGGCTCGCTGCGTGGGCACCGGGCGGCCGCGAGGCGCGGTATCCCGAGGGCACGGGTGTCTTCCTGGAGAAGGGGAGCAGTGTGATCCTCCAGGTCCACTACAACCTGCTCGCTGGCCAGGGACCCGACACGACGTCGGTCAAGTTGCGCACGGCGCCGGGGGACAGCGATCTGCGCCCCCTCGAGACGATGTTGCTGCCCGCGCCGGTGGAGTTGCCCTGCCTGCCCGATGAGCAGGGGCCCCTCTGCGACCGGGATGCCGCTGTCGAGGACACGATCGAACGATTCGGTGGTGAATCCCTACGCACCATCTGGGGGCTCCAGCTGATCTGCGACGGCGACCTCGTCGAGCCGCGAGCAGGATCGACCCAGTCGTGCACCCACACGGTGGAACAGCCCGTCACCGTGTACGCCTCCGCGGGGCACATGCATCTGCTGGGTCGCGAGATCAGCATCGTGGCGAACGCTGGCACGTCCCGGGAGACGACGCTTCTCGATATCGAGTCGTGGGACTTCGACAACCAGGGTGCGCGCCCGCTTGCGCAGCCCTTCGAGATGGAGGCCGGCGACACGCTCACGGTGACGTGCACGCACGATGCCACGCTGCGCAGCAAACTACCCGCCCTTCAGGGCACGGAGGCGCGCTACATCACCTGGGGTGAGGGCACGACCGATGAGATGTGCCTGGGCATCCTCACCGTGGCTCCCAGGGCATGAGCACGGAAGGGAAGAGCGCCTGGGGGGCCCTTCGGCTCGCGGCCGGCATCGCCCTGACCATCCTCGGCGCTCTGCTCATGGTGGGCTCCATCCCCGCTGCTCTCGCAGCGACGGGGATCCAGGCCAGCGTCGGTCGCTCGGGCGTCGTGGCTCAGCCCCTCGGCGTCTTGAGAGCCGCTCCCGGCGATGTGGCGGTGATCGTCGACGGTGTCAGCGCGCGGCTGGTCACGCCGGCTCCGCCGGAATGGATGCGCGGCGCACTCGCACTCATGGGGACCGACGCCGATTCCCTCGCCGCGCGGGTGGGTGACGTCGCGCTCGTGGCCACGCCGGCCGCCGAGTCCGTTTTCCTCGCCGTAGCCCCGGTCGAAGAAGTCAACGACTATCTCGACGGCACTCCCTACTCGGTCGCGGTGATGCAGCAGGGTGAGTGGCCCGTCGTTTCCGTCCCCGGCACGGGGGCACCGGCGGCCCCGGAAGCCCAGTCGTGGTGGCTCAGTGCGTCCTCAGGCGGTGCGCCCGAGCTTCCCGCCGAGGTGCTGGACGGGCAGACACTCGTGCTCATGCGCCCGGACGCGTCGCCTGCTCCTGAAGCATCGCTGCGCCTGGAGTACCGCGTTCCCGGTGCCAGTGCGGCCCTGCAGTCGTCCGCATGGATCGCCGTCGGCGCGAGCCTGGGTGGCCTCATGATCGTGCTGCTCGGGGGCGCGCTCATCGTCGGGCGAAGGGACACGTCCGGAGCGCCGGCGTGAAGTCACCCGAGGACCGTGTCCTCACCGTCCCCAATCTCTTGAGCTTCCTTCGACTCGCGTTGATCCCGGTCTTCCTGTGGCTCGTGCTCGTGCAGCGGGCCGATCTCTGGGGCGTCGCCGTGCTCACGGTGTCGGGGATCACCGATTGGGCGGATGGGGTGATCGCTCGACGTACGGGCCAGATGACTCGCCTGGGCCGGATGCTCGACCCGCTGGTGGATCGCCTCACCATCGCGGCCACGCTCATCGGTCTCGCGCTTCGCGACCTCGTGCCCTGGTGGCTCGTCGGACTGCTGGCGGCTCGCGAACTCCTCCTGCTCGCGCTCGTGCCGGCCCTGCGTCGCCGCGGCCTGATCGCCCTGCCGGTGCACTACCTCGGCAAGGCTGCCACCTTCGCTCTGTACTGGGGGTTCCCCTTCGTCCTCGTGGGTGCCGGAAGCGCTACCTGGGAGCAGGTACTGGGTGCGCTGGGCTGGGCGTTCGTGATCTGGGGGACCGCCCTGTACTGGTACGCCGCCCTGCTCTATCTCGATCAGGCTCGCCGTGTACTGCGTGCGAGCGCTAGCCCCGCGTAGGTGCCTGAGCGGTGCCCGTGCTTGAAGCGCCCCCTTCGGGGGACTAGGTTCGGCGTGGGGACGACGACCGTGCCTATGCCGCCGCGAGCGAGGGGAAGACATGACCCAGGTACCCGATGACCTGCGATTCACCGCAGAGCACGAGTGGATTGCCGACACCGCCGATGGCACCGTGCGCTTCGGCATCACGGACTATGCCCAGGACTCGCTCGGCGACATCGTCTACGTCGACCTGCCCAAGGTGGGACAGACGATCACGGCGGGCCAGCCCTGTGGCGAGGTCGAGTCCACCAAGAGCGTGAGCGAGATCTATGCGCCGGTGAGCGGCGAGGTCGTCGCCGTGAATGCCGTGCTGTCCGATGCTCCCGAGACGGTCAATTCCCAGCCCTACGGGGAGGGATGGATGGTCGAGGTGCGCGTGAGCGCTGACGCCGAGGGCACCCTCGACGCCGCGGGCTACCGCGCCCTCATCGGTGAGTAGTGCCTGAATGAGCGCCTGCGACCATCCAGTCGATCCCGGCGATCGCTTCTGTCGCGTATGCGGGGCACCGGTCGCGCATGACGTGACCTCGGTGGGGATCGCAGGGCCGGGATCCAGCGGATCCCTCCCGGCCGTGGGATCGGGCTTCGCGCCCGACCTCGGACCTGGGGAGGCCGTCCTGGTGGTGCAGCGAGGCATGGGGACGGGCGCTTCGTACCTGCTCGTCGGGGATCTCGTGACGGCGGGGCGCGAGCCCGATTCCGACCTCTTCCTCGACGACGTCACCGTCAGTCGCCGACACGCCGAGTTGCGGCGCATGGCCCACGGGTGGCTTCTGCGCGATGTCGGCAGCCTCAACGGCACCTACGTCAATCGGCAGCGCATCGAGGAGGTGGCGCTGGCTCCGGGCGACGAGGTCCAGATCGGCAAGTATCGCTTCGCCTACCTGGTCGGCGGAGACTCCAGCAACGCCTCGTGAGCGCCCTGCGCTCCATCGGCGCTGTGGTCGCCGAGCTGTCGGAGGAGTTTCCCGACCTCAGCGCCTCGAAGGTCCGCTACCTCGAAGCCGAGGGGCTCCTCGAGCCCATGCGCACCCCGCGGGGGAGCCGCAGGTACGCCGATGTCGATGTGGATCGATTACGGCGCATCCTCCGGATGCAGCGCGACGAATTCCTCCCGCTGAGCGTGATCGCCGAGCGGCTCGCATCCCCGGACACTGCCGCCGGCGTGGGCGCGAGTTCGGTCCCCCCGAGTCGGCTGCGTCCTCCACGTGCACGCGCGATGACCGCAGCCGAGGTGGCGCAGCGCGGGGGAGTGGATGCCGCGACATTGTCCGAACTCACGGCCCACGGCCTGGTCATCGAAATGGACAGTACGGCGGTCGAGGTGTGCCGCCTCGTGTCACGCCTGGGCGAGTACGGCATCGAACCGCGTCACCTGAGGTCGTTCCGCGTGGCCGCTGACCGCGAAATCGGCCTCGTGCAGCAGGCACTGGCTCCCCACCGAGGGAGTGCCTCCCATCTTGAGGAGCGCCAACTCACGGCTGACCTCCTTGCCCTACTCCTTGACCTCCACGTGGCCATCCTGCGACAGCGGTCGTCTACGCTCGAATCATGAAGCGGGTCGACGTCCTGGGCGTGCGCGTGGAGATGCCATCGAATCAGCCCATCGTGCTTCTGCGCGAGATCGAGGGAGACCGCTACCTGCCCATCTGGATCGGCGCCGCCGAGGCGACGGCGATCGCGTACGTCCAGCAGGGGGTGGTGCCTCCGCGGCCGCTGACACACGATCTGCTCAAGGATGTGATCGGCTCCGTGGGGCGCTCCCTCGAGGAGGTCCGCATCACGCGACTCGAGGACGGTGTCTTCTACGCCGAGTTGCATCTCGGGGAGGGCGCCATCGTGAGCGCGCGCCCCTCGGACGCGATCGCCCTGGCCCTGCGCACGTCGAGCCCGATCCTGGTCGATGACGGCGTACTCGACGAGGCCGGCGTCGTGATCCCCGACGAGGAGGAGGACGAGGTCGAGCGCTTCCGCGAGTTCCTCGACCAGGTGACCCCCGAGGACTTTGGCGGGGAGTCCTAGGCGCGTCCCCGCGGCGGGTCGCGTTGACCCTGGGGCTGGTGAGCCCTAACGTGGCATCCCGCCCTCTCGGAGGACGGGCCCTCGCCGAGGGCGGCTGAGTGCGAGACCAGGCCTACGGGCTGGAGCGAGAGGGCGGTGGACAGCCACAATGCGCCTGACCGAGGAGTCACTGCCCACGGTGGCAGTCCCGAGCACTGTCGACCAGCCCACGCTCTTCCCCGAGGAGTCCTTGC
>JBJOJS010000055.1:0-20365 GCA_046046455.1 Actinomycetota bacterium
CGCCAATGCCCTTCCGCGTATCTCCGTCGAGGAGGGCGGAGACGAGATCGTCGAGGACGATCCGCTCGACGAGTCCGACCCCGATGCCATCGGAGAGCGTCAGACCGTCGGCGTGTGATGACGGGACCTTAGTCCCGAATCAAGGGGCGATTACGCAGTACCGCGGCCTCTGCCACGCACCTAGCATGAATTCATGCGGGGAGCGTGGTGGAGATGTCGAACCTGAATCGCATGACGTGGGTCGCGATGGGGATCGCGGCCGCGCTTCTGCTCGTCCTCGCGACCGGAGCCTCATCTGCTTCCCCTGCGGACGTGCGATCCGACGCGACATCGACGGAAGTTGCATCCGCAGCAACTGCCAGTTCGCTTTATGCGTGCGTCAAGAAGAAGAACGGCCGCATGCGGATGATCACCAGCGGTGGCTGCGACCCGGGCGAGTACCTCGTCGTGTGGAGCGTTGTCGGCCCTCCAGGGGCCCGCGGCGCCAAGGGTCCGACAGGCTCTCCCGGCCAGGTGGGCCCGGTGGGGCCGGTCGGACCGCAGGGCCCCGTCGGACCTCCCGACGGCTCTACGGTGCTCAGCGGGCAGGGAGCTCCGACAGTGGACGTCGGCAAGATCGGCGACTTCTACATCGATACGCAGACCTGGTCCATGTGGGGACCCAGGAGCGCTGACACCTGGCCGCTGGGGACTGCGCTCATCGGTCCACCCGGGTCGCCGGGACCGCGCGGAGGCACCGGTCCAGAAGGTCCTGTGGGTGCCACCGGATCCGTAGGTCCGCAAGGCCCGATCGGCCCGCAGGGAATCCAGGGCGTTCCGGGGCCGAGGGGGCTTCCCGGAGGGTTCGGTGCCTACGGAAGTTTCGCTGACCGGGGCACGCAGACGAACACGTCGCCGGGGAGTGCGCTTCCCATCTTCCTGCGCGAGACCAATCTGAGCAGTGGAGTGAGGATCGTCGACGACACGCAGATCACCGTGGATGACTCGGGCATCTACAACATCGCCTTCTCCGCCCAGATCACCAAGACAGACGCTGGCACCGACACGGTGTACCTATGGCTCCGCGTCAACGGGATCGACGTGCCTGATTCCAATACGGGTCTGGTCCTGATCGGAGGTGGCGCCAAGCAGGTTGCGGCGTGGAACTTCTTCGTCAGCCTCGGCGCCGGTCAGAATGCCACGCTCACCTGGGCGAGCCTGGATGCGAATGCGCGCATCCTCTACGAGGACGACACTGCGACTCCGTACGGACCGGGGATTCCCTCGATGATCGTGACGGTGAATCAGGTGGGCTAGGCATGGTCACCGGGGATCCTGGCGCGCCCGTACGCTTGGGCCGTGACTAGGACGTTCGAGGTGCGCACCTACGGGTGCCAGATGAACGCCCACGACTCCGAGCGCATCGCCGGAGTCCTCGAGGCATCCGGCTACGCACCCGTGGGCGAGGGGGATCAGCCCGATCTGGTCGTCTTCAATACCTGCGCTGTGCGGGAGAACGCCGATAACCGTCTCTACGGCAACCTCGGCCACCTCGCGCCGGTGAAGGCGAGCACCCCGGGAATGCAGATCGCGGTGGGTGGCTGCCTGGCCCAAAAGGACCGCGGCGAAGTCGTGCGGCGGGCTCCCTGGGTGGACGTCGTATTCGGCACCCACAATCTCGGATCACTGCCCGCCCTGCTCGAGCGTGCACGCATCCAGGAGGAAGCGCAGGTCGAGATCCTCGAGAGCCTCGAGGTCTTCCCCTCCACCCTGCCCACACGACGCGAGTCGGCGTACGCCGCCTGGGTCTCCATCAGCGTCGGCTGCAACAACACGTGCACCTTCTGCATCGTCCCCGCGCTGCGCGGCAAGGAGAAGGACCGCCGGCCCGGTGACATCCTCGCCGAGATCGAGGCACTCGTCGCCGAGGGTGTCATCGAGATCACCCTGCTCGGCCAGAACGTCAACGCCTACGGCGTGGAGTTCGGTGATCGTGGTGCGTTCGCCGATCTGCTGCGCGCCTGCGGGTCGATCGAGGGCTTGGAGCGCGTGCGGTTCACGAGCCCCCATCCGCGCGACTTCACCGACGATGTGATCGCGGCCATGGCTGAGACGCCCAACGTCATGCCGCAGCTGCACATGCCTCTGCAGAGCGGATCGGACCGGATCCTGCAGGCCATGCGCCGCTCGTATCGCGCCGATCGCTACCTCGGCATCATCGAGCGCGTGCGCGCGGCGATGCCCGAGGCGGCCATCACCACCGACATCATCGTCGGCTTCCCCGGCGAGACCGAGGAGGACTTCCAGGGCACGCTCGACGTCGTCCGCGCCTCGAGATTCGCCAGCGCCTTCACCTTCCAGTACTCCCCGCGTCCGGGCACGCCCGCGGCGACGATGGACGACCAGATCCCCAAGGCCGTCGTGCAGGACCGCTACAACCGGCTCACCGCCCTTGTCGAGGAGATCGCCTGGGAGGAGGGCAAGCGCTTCGTCGGCCGCGAGGTCGAGGTGTTGGTTGCCGAGGGCGAGGGACGCAAGGATGACGCGACCGCACGACTCTCCGGCCGGGCCGCCGACAACCGCCTGGTGCACGTGACGCGGGACCCCGCGCTTGGCGAGCCGCGCCCGGGAGACCTCGTCGTCGCGGAAGTGACGTACGCCGCGCCGCACCACCTCGTCGCGGATCGCATGCTGTCCGTGCGCCCCACGCGCGCGGGTGACGCGTGGGAGGCGCGGACCGTGCAGTCGCCTGCGGACGACCGCGTCGTGCTGCCCATGCCGGCTATGCCGGCGAGGTGACGAGCGCGTGATCGTCGCCATCGTCGGACCGACCGCGGTGGGCAAGTCCGACCTCGCCATCGATCTTGCTGAGCGCATCGACGCTGAGATCGTGAGCGCAGACTCGATGCAGGTCTATGTCGGGATGGACATTGGCACCGCGAAGGTCCCTGAGTCCGAGCGCCGTGGCGTACCCCACCACATGCTCGATGTGTGGGCGGTCGACCACGAGGTCAGTGTCGTGGAGTTCCGCGATCGGGCGCGCGCTGCCATCGTGGACGTCGAGGCCCGGGGTCGAGACGTCGTCATCGTGGGCGGTTCGTGGCTCTACGTCCAGGCGATCCTCGACGAGATGGACTTCCCCGGCACGGATCCGGAGGTGCGTGCGCGGCTCGAGCAGGAACTCGCCGAGTCGGGTCCCGAAGTGCTGCACGCCCGCCTGGCCCAGCTCGATCCCGATGCGGCCGCGGCGATCCTGCCCACCAACGGCCGGCGGCTCGTCCGCGCTCTCGAGGTCGTCGAACTGCAGGGCTCCTTCACCGCGCGGCTGCCCGAACCGCGCCCGTGGCGCGAGGCGAGGTGGATCGGCCTGTCGTGCGACCGGCTCGTGCTCGATGCGCGGATCACAGGGCGTGTCGAGCGCATGTGGGAGCTCGGTCTGGTCGACGAAGTGCGGAGCCTGCTCGGACGCATGGGCCGCACGGCGAGCGGTGCGCTCGGCTACCGGCAGGTGCTGGAGGCCCTTGAGGGCGAGGGTGACATGGAGATCGCGCGTCAGCGCACGATCGATGGCACGCGGCACTTCGCCCGCCGCCAAGAGCGGCGCTTCCGCCAGGACACGCGCGTGCACTGGGTGCCCGCCGGCACGTCGGCGAGCGACCTCCTCTAGGGAATGGCGACGTAGTACTCAGTGCCGAGCAGGAGACGGTAGGCCGGGCCGGGCAGTCGGGTGAGGACCGCCAGCGTGCGCGTCGAGTCGTCCGCCGCAGCCTGGCTCGCATGCGCGGCCATGCTCGCGCGTTTCGCCGCGGCGTAGGGACGGACGTCCACGCGATGCGTGATCTGCCGGCTTGGTGTCCAGGCCCTGTCGAACTCCGTCGGATCGAAGCCCGCGGGGGTGAGGCGGACGCTCGCCGCGGTGCGCACGGCACGCGCGATCGGCTCGCGCGGGAGCGTGGCCTCGAAGTGACGAATGCGCCTCGTCTCGCGCACCGCTGCCGCGGCGCCGCGCGCGACGGCGTGCACGCGGAGGTGATCGGGATGGCCGTAGCCGCCCGACGGGTCGTATCCGATGAGCACGTCGGCCTGCTCGGACTCGACGAGGTCCACCAGACGAGCGACTTGGTCGTCGAGGTCACCCGCGGCGAATCCGCCGGGTTGGTCGCCGGTGAGGCCGGAGTCGGCGTACCCCCAGGTCTCTAGTCGCGCGGTGCCGAGGATCTCAGCGGAGCGCTCGAGCTCTCGTGCCCGCACGCCGGCAAGATCGTCCCGGTAGTCGGCAGAGGTGAGACCAGCAGCGCCATCGGTGGCGACGGCCAGGACCACGCGGTGACCCTCCGCCGCGGCGCGCGCCATCGTCCCCGCCGTGAGGAGCGCCTCGTCGTCGGGGTGGGCGTGGAAGAAGACCAGCGTGGCCACGGACCCATCCTGCCGGGGTGGCGTAGCGTCGGCGCGTGCGCATCGCCCATGTCTCGGACTGCTACCTGCCGCGCACGGGAGGCATCGAGACCCAGGTGCGCGGACTCGTGCTCGCTCAGGCTGCCCGGAGTGATGAGCCGTGGGTCATGACCGCCACGCCCGGGCTGCAGCGCTCGGGCCGCGAGGTCCTCGACGGGATCGAGGTCCAGCGCCTGACGGCGCGCATGCCTGCGGATCTGCCCGTGCATCCGCGCACGCGCGCCGGCGTGCGCGAGCTGCTCCAGGCGCACCCGTCGGATGTCGCCCACGTGCACCTGGGCGCGGTGTCTCCCTTCGCCTGGGGTGCGCTTCGCGCCCTCGCCGAATTGCGCATGCCCACGGTCGTCACGGTGCACAGCATGTGGGGACCGCTGTCGAGGGGCGGCTATCGCGCGGCACGCTCACTGCTCGCCCGGCCCGGTGTCGTCGTGAGTGCGGTGAGCGCCATCGCGGCCGGGCCGGTGTCTGCGGCACTGGGCGTGCCCGTCGGCGTACTCCCCAATGCCATCGACCCGGAGCCCTGGCGGCAGTCGCAGCCGGTGCCGCGCGTGCCGGGGGTGCTTCGCGTCGTCACGGTCGCGCGGCTCGCGCCACGCAAGCGCGTGAGTGCGCTGCTGCAGGCGATCGCCCGCGCCCAGGTGCTCCTCGGGCCTGAGGTGCGCATTGAGTCGACGATCATCGGAGACGGACCGCAGCGGAGCGCTACAGAGCGCACCGCCCGCCGACTCGGAGTGCCCGCGCGCTTCACGGGCCGGCTCCCGCTCGAGGGGATCCGCGAGGTCTTCGCCGCCGCGGATGCCTTCGCCCAGGCCTCGGTGCTGGAGTCCTTCGGCATCGCGGCCCTGGAGGCCCGGTCCTTCGGGCTGCCCGTGGTCGCGCGGGCGCAGGCCGGCACCTCCGAGTTCATCCACGACGGCATCGAGGGCTTGCTCGCGGTGGACGACGCGGGCCTGGGGGATGCCCTGGCGCTCCTGGGCCGGGATCCGGCGTTGGGTGAGCGCATCGCCGCGCACAATGTCGCCACGCCCCCCGAGCAGACCTGGGCCCATGCCTGCGACCGGGCGAGCGCGCTGTACGCCGCGGCTGGCGCCTAGGCTGGTCGGGTGCGGCAGGTGCGAGTGCTCAAGGGCCATGGGACGGGCAATGATTTCGTCTTGCTGCCCGACCTCGATGGCGCGATCGATCTCACCGACGACATGGTGCAGGCGCTGTGCGATCGCCGATTCGGCGTCGGAGGCGACGGCGTCCTGCGCGTCGTGCGTTCCGCAGCATGCGATGACCCCGCGGCCACGGATGCGGAGTTCTTCATGGACTACCGCAATGCGGACGGCTCACGTGCTCAGATGTGCGGCAACGGAATCCGCGTCTTCGCACGCTTCCTCGTGGAGGAGGGCCTCGCCGACCCCGAGGGCATGGAGATCGCCACGCGCGGGGGCGTGCGCCAGGTGCGCAGGCTTTCCTCGGGGGAGTACGCCGTGGGGATGGGGGCCGCCACGGGCATGGACGCGATCGCTTCGGTCATGGTGGGCAACCGCTCCTACCCAGCGACCGGCGTGCACGTGCCCAATCCCCATGCCGTCGTCTTCGTGACGTCCGTGAGCGCCGCGGGACCCCTCGACCGGGCCCCTGAGGTCAGCCCCGAGCACCTTTTCCCCGAGGGAGTCAACGTCGAGTTCGTCGAGCAGATCGCCCCCGGGCACGTGCGGATGCGCGTCCATGAGCGCGGTGTGGGCGAGACGCTCTCGTGCGGGACCGGGGCGTGTGCTGTCGCCTGGGTCGTGCGCCAGCGCGGTGGCGACCTACCCGAGTCGATCCGGGTCGACGTGCCCGGCGGCACGCTCCATGTCGCGGAGCGTGAAAGTGACCTCGAACTCATCGGCCCCGCGGTGATCGTCGCTGACGGCACCCTCGAGGCTGACTGGACCGCTTCGTGGAGCTAGACGAGCCCGCGGTCGGCGAACTCGACCTCGAGGACCGGCAGGCGCTGCGACGTGTCGTCGGCCTGTCGACTGAGCTCGAGGACATCACCGAGGTCGAGTACCGCCAGATCCGCCTCGAGCAGGTGGTCCTCGTCGGCGTATGGACCGAGGGGACGGCTGACCAGGCGGAGCGCAGCCTGCGTGAGCTCGCCGCCCTGGCCGAGACGGCGGGCGCCGTCGTGCTCGACGGCGTCATCCAGCGGCGCGATCGCCCCGATCCCGCGACGTACATCGGATCAGGCAAGGCGCGCGAACTGCGCGACCTCGTGGTCTCCAGCGGCGCAGACACGGTGATCTGCGACGGCGAGCTCAGCCCCGGCCAGTTGCGTCACCTCGAGGATGTCGTGAAGGTGAAGGTCGTCGACCGAACCTGGCTCATCCTGGACATCTTCGCCCAGCATGCGCGCAGCAAAGCCGGGCGAGCGCAGGTGTCCCTCGCGCAAATGCAGTACCTCCTGCCCCGCCTACGCGGATGGGGCGAGTCGCTGTCCCGTCAGGCGGGCGGTCGGGCCGGTGGCGCGACGGGAGGCGTGGGCACCCGCGGCCCCGGCGAGACCAAGATCGAGACCGATCGTCGGCGCATCCGCGACCAGATGACGGTGTTGCGACGTCAGCTCAAGGAGATGGAGCGGGTACGTCGCACCCAGCGCGGAGCGCGCGAGCGCGCCGGCACACCGGCCGTCGCACTCGCCGGATACACGAACGCCGGCAAGTCCAGCCTGCTGAACCGGCTCACGGGCGCGGGGGTGCTCGTGGAGGATGCGCTCTTCGCGACCCTCGATCCGACCGTGCGCAAGCTCGACCTGCCCAGCGGGAGGCACTGCACGGTCGCCGACACGGTCGGCTTCGTGCGCCATCTGCCCCATCACCTGGTGGAGGCATTCCGTTCGACGTTGGAGGAGGTCACGGAAGCCGACCTCGTCGTTCATGTCGTCGATGGATCCGACCCGCACCCGGAGGACCAGTTGTCGGCGGTCCGGGAGGTCCTCGGCGAGATCGGGGCGGGCGATCTGCCGGAACTCGTCGTGATCAACAAGGCGGATATCGCCGATCCGCTCCAGCTCGCCGCCCTGCGGCGACGCGAGACCGATGCGCTCATCGTGTCGGCTCACACGGGTGAGGGGGTCGACGAGTTGCTCGCGCGACTCGATGCGCGACTGCCGCGCCCGGAGATCGAGGTCGACGTGATCGTGCCTTACGAGCGGGGCGATCTCGTGGCGGCCGCGCATGCCGAGGGCGAGGTGCTTTCGCTCGAGCACCTGCCCGAGGGCACGCGGCTTCGGGCGCGGGTGAAGCCCGACCTGGCTGCGCGGCTGGGCGTGCCCGTGCAGGATCCCGAGTGAGCGCAGAGGCCCTGCCGAGCGTCGAGCAAGCCCTCGGTGCCGCCGCGGCAGCGCTGGGCAGCGAGCCGCGGCCCGGGCAGCTCGCCATGGCCGAGGCCGTCGCTGCATCCCTGAGTTCGGGAAGGCAGGTGCCCCAGCATCTGCTGGTGCAGGCGGGCACGGGCACCGGCAAGTCACTGGCCTACCTCGTGCCAGCGGCGCTCCACTCGGTGAAGGGCGATGCAGTGGTCGTCGCGACCGCGACGCTGGCCCTGCAGCGCCAGCTTGTGGAGCGCGACCTGCCCGTGGTGGCCGAGTCCCTGGGTCCGCTCCTGCCGCGTCCCCTCACTTACGCCGTACTCAAGGGGCGACACAACTACGTGTGCCTGGAGCGCCTGCACCGTCAGGAGTCCGACGACGACGGCGACGCGATCATCCCGCGGTCCGACCTCGGCAAGCAGGCGGCGGCGGTGCGTGCGTGGGCGCTGGAGACCGAGACCGGCGATCGCGATGAGTTCGGCGAGTCCATCGACGCGCGCGTGTGGAGGGGGCTGTCGGTGTCACGGCGTGAGTGCGTCGGAGAGACCAAGTGCGCCTATGGCCCGGACTGCTTCACTGCTCGACGTCGCGAGGTCGCGATGCAGGCTGACATCGTCGTCACCAACCACGCGATGCTCGCGATCCATGCGGTCGAGGGCATCCCCGTGCTGCCCGATCACGACGCGGTCATCGTCGATGAAGCCCATGAGCTCGTCGATCGTGTGACGCAGGCGCTGGCTCTGGAGCTCTCGGCGCGATCGGTGGAGCAGGCGGTGGCGCGCGCACGCAAGTTCATCCGTCCATCGACTGCCGACGACCTCGAGGACGCAGCGGCGCGTCTATCGGAGGCGACACGTCAGGAGGGTCGCTATCGGGAGGCGCCGCGCGACCTCCTGCTTGCCTTGACCTCCGTGCGCGATGCCGCGCGGGCCGCAGTGGGGGAGGTCCCCAGCGATGACGATCTCCAGACGCTTGCGGCGCGCCAGCGGGCGAGGGGTGCACTCGATGAGGTGTTCGACACGGCAGGGCGGCTCATCGCCGCCACGGCCAGCGAGGTGACCTGGGTCGACGGCGGCACGGTCAGGCTCGCCCCGCTCGAGATAGCCGGCGTGCTGGGCAGCTCGCTCATGGCGGATCGGCCCGTCGCACTCACCAGCGCCACCCTGACGCTGGGCGAGTCCTTCGAGGAGTGCGCCACTCGCCTTGGCGTACCCGGCGAATGGGAGGGACTCGATGTCGGCAGTCCCTTCGACTACGCGCAGCAGGGCATCCTCTACGTCGCCCGCCACCTGCCCCCTCCGGGACGCGAGGGCATCCCGGAGGAAGCACTCGATGAGGTGGGCGATCTCATCGACGCCGCGGGTGGACGCACCCTGGTGCTCTGCTCGTCCTGGCGCGCAGTGGAGCGCATGGGCGACTACTTGAGGGTGCGCCTGTCGACTCCCGTGCTCGTGCAGCGTCGCGGTGAGCCCGCGTCGTCGCTGGTCACGACGTTCGCCGATGATCCGGCGACGAGCCTCGTCGGGACGATGTCGCTGTGGCAGGGGGTCGATGTGCCGGGCGAGACGTGCTCGCTCGTCGTCATCGACAGGATTCCCTTCCCCCGCCCTGACGACCCGATCGTGTCGGCTCGACAGGAGGCGCTCGGGCGTGAGGGATTCCGCGAGGTGTCGGTGCCGCGTGCCGGACTGCTGCTCGCTCAGGGGGCGGGGCGACTCATCCGCGATGCGGGTGATCGAGGCATGGTGGCGGTGCTGGATCCGCGGCTGGCGACCGCGTCATACGGCAAGACCCTGCGCGAGGCGATGCCACCGCTGTGGCTCACGGAGGACCGCGAGACGGCGCTTGCGGCGCTCGGTCGGCTGCGCGAGTCCTGGGAGGGCTCGGACGCGAGCGAGTAGGTGATGGGTGGCGTGTGTCAGACGCGGCG
The DNA here is from genome assembly GCA_046046455.1 of Actinomycetota bacterium. Lineage (GTDB taxonomy): Bacteria > Actinomycetota > Actinomycetes > S36-B12 > S36-B12 > Mxb001. Next base: position 9,705 of record JBJOJS010000055.1, read on the forward strand.
GATGACGGTGACGACCTTGCCCAGGATCGTGGCGTGGTCACCATCGATGGGGGAGTACGCCGGATTGTGGGGGAGCAGCCACGTGTGGCCGTCGCGGCGCTGGAGAGTCTTGACCGTCGCCTCATCGTCGAGCAGGGCGGCCACGATCTCGCCGTTGTCAGCGGTGGGCTGGCGGCGTAAGACGACCCAGTCGCCATCGCAGATCGCGGCATCGACCATGGAGTCGCCGACGACCTTGAGCAGGAAGAGTTCGCCTTCTCCCACGATCTCGCGCGGGAGGGGGAAGATCGTCTCGACTGCTTCCTCGGCGAGGATCGGTCCGCCCGCGGCGATGCGCCCGAGCACGGGGACGTAGGCCGCGGCAGGTGTCGCGTCGCCGATCCCGGTGATGTCAACGGTGGATTCGCTCACCGATGCGGAGTCGTCGGCGACGACGAGGGCGCGCGGTCGATTGGCGTCGCGGCGCAGCAGGCCCTTCTTCTCCAGTACGCCGAGTTGGTGGGCGACGCTCGAGGGCGAGGTGAGGCCGACGGCCTCGCCGATCTCGCGCACGCTGGGCGGGTAGCCGCGCTCCTCGACGGTGCTGCGGATGACCGCGAGGATGTCGCGCTGGCGGGGGGTGAGTCCCTCGCCGAAGTCGGCTTCGGTCTGGCTGCGGCGGGCCATGGATCCTCCGGTCATCGGTCCTTCAGCGGGTGGTGCTCGATCGGGCGGGGGTCGGGTCCCAGGTGGCTGTCAGACCCCCTTGGGAGCCTTCCCCCATGGCCGAGACCGTAGCCCCGCCACGAGGGGATTTCAAACACCTGTTCGATTTTGGCGCGGCGTGTCGCGTGACAGATGGGGTTGTTGGGACATATGTTCGATCGTACAGCCGTTCGAACCGGTTCACCGGGTCGAGCGGGGATGAGACAAGGAGGGTCCCCATGGCCGCCACTTATGCAGCTCCCGTGCTCCCCAGCCTGGGCTCCGGAGCCCGCCCCAGGGTGCGCCGCTCGGCCCAGCCGGCCCTGCGCATGACCCGCCGCGGCCGCCTCGTCGTCATGGGGCTCGCCCTCGTGATCGTGCTCCTCCCCGGGGCCTGGCGAGCCATGGCTACCGCCCAGGTCGAGGGGCCGGCGCCCGTTGCCGTGACCGTTCAGCCTGGCGACACGCTGTGGGGGATTGCCGCAGCCATCGATCCCGGTGCCGACCCCCGTGCGCTCATCGCCGAGATCCGCGACCTCAACGGCCTGTCCCAGTCGGGCCTCGTCCCTGGCCAGGTCCTGGTGGTCCCCGCTGGCTGATCGCCCCCGTAGCTCGACCGGGATGGCCGGTGCGGGCCAACTTCGGGCGAGCGAGCGAGGAAACCTGCCGATTTCTCCCGAAATTCGGGCCTTTCCGAGCGCGCAACCCTTTCGTCAGGTGGCGTTCGCATGCCGTGCCCTGTGAGGCGAATGTGACCGACGAGGTGACTGCGACACGCCGCAAAGGAATCTTGCAGATGTCGTGGCGAGGGTCTAAGGTCCCCCTACATCTAGTAGCGACAAGGGTGTAATTCCTCCACAGGTTGTGGTCGGAAGCGCACAGTCTGTCCTCAGGTAGTCCACAGGGTCATCCACTGATGGCCCCCACGCTTGCCCCTCAGCAGTCCCCGGAAGGAGGTCCCCATGCGCTGTCCCTACTGCCGTGGCGGCGACTCCCGGGTGCTCGACTCCCGGACCGCCGACGACGGTGCCGCTATCCGCCGCCGCCGCGAGTGCCAGGAGTGCGGCAAGCGCTTCACGACGGCAGAGACCGCAGTCCTGTCGGTGTCCAAGCGCTCCGGAGCCACCGAGCCCTTCAGCCGCAGCAAGGTCGTCTCCGGCGTGCGCAAGGCATGCCAGGGGCGTCCCGTGAGCGATGACGACCTCGCCCTGCTCGCCCAGCGCGTCGAGGACGCCCTGCGCGCGACCGGATCTGCCGAGGTGCCCGCCGAGGAGGTAGGCATCGCGATCCTCGGCCCCTTGCGCGATCTCGATGAGGTGGCCTACCTCCGCTTCGCGTCCGTCTATCGGTCCTTCGAGTCGCTCGCCGACTTCGAGGCGGAGATCGCGCTGCTGCGCTCCGAGGCCGACCTCGCTGAGCACCCTGATCTCGTCGACGACATCACTGACTCGGGCACGACGGACATCGACACCTCGCAACTCGCTTCACCCACCACTCACTGACCGCACCACCGCATTGCCCACACCACCGAGGGAGACACCCGCAATGACCGATCTGAGCAACAGCCCCGCCACCACCGGCACGGGCACAGGGCTGACCATGGAGCGCCTGTTCACCACGCCGGGTGTCCACCCCTACGACGACGTGACGTGGGAGCGTCGCGATGTCGTGCAGACCAACTGGAAGACCGGCGAGACCGTCTTCGAGCAGCGCGGTGTCGAGTTCCCCGACTTCTGGAGCATCAACGCCTCCACCATCGTCACCACCAAGTACTTCCGCGGCGCCGTGGGCAGCGACACGCGTGAGTCCAGCCTGCGCCAGCTCATCGACCGCGTGGTGCTCACCTACACCCAGGCCGGCCGCGAGTACGGCTACTTCGCGACCCCCGAGGATGCCGAGATCTTCGAGCACGAGCTCACCTGGATGCTGCTGCACCAGGTGTTCAGCTTCAACTCACCGGTCTGGTTCAACGTCGGTACGCCGGCACCGCAGCAGGTGTCCGCGTGCTTCATCCTCTCGGTCGACGACACGATGGACTCGATCCTCAACTGGTACCGCGAGGAGGGCCTGATCTTCAAGGGCGGCTCCGGCGCCGGCCTCAACCTCTCGCGCATCCGCTCCTCCAAGGAGCTGCTCTCCTCGGGCGGCACGGCCTCCGGCCCTGTCTCCTTCATGCGCGGCGCTGACGCATCCGCGGGCACCATCAAGTCCGGTGGCGCCACGCGCCGCGCGGCCAAGATGGTCGTCCTCGACGTCGACCACCCGGACATCGAGGAGTTCATCGAGACCAAGGTCCGCGAGGAAGACAAGATCCGCGCCCTGCGCGACGCCGGCTATGACATGGACCTCGGTGGCGCTGACATCACGAGCGTGCAGTACCAGAACGCCAACAACTCCGTTCGCGTCTCCGACGAGTTCATGAAGGCCGTCGAGGATGGCACCGACTTCGGCCTGCGCGGCCGCAAGACCGGCGAGGTCATCGAGACCGTCGACGCAAAGGCTCTCTTCCGCAAGATGAGCGAGGCCGCGTGGGCGTGCGCCGATCCCGGCATCCAGTACGACGACACGATCAACGACTGGCACACCAATCCCGAGACCGGTCGCATCACCGCGTCCAACCCGTGCTCGGAGTACATGAGCCTCGACAACTCCTCCTGCAACCTCGCCTCGCTCAACCTGCTCAAGTTCCTCAAGGAGGACGGCACCTTCGACGCCGAGAGCTTCCGTCGCGCGGTGGAGTTCGTCATTACCGCGATGGACATCTCCATCTGCTTCGCCGACTTCCCGACCGAGGCGATCGGGCGCACCACGCGCGATTACCGTCAGCTCGGCATCGGCTACGCCAACCTCGGTGCGCTGCTCATGGCCGTGGGCCTGCCCTACGACTCCGACGGCGGCCGTGCGCTCGCCGCATCGATCACCTCGCTCATGACGGGTACGTCGTACCGCCGCTCGGCGGAGCTCGCCGGCGTGGTCGGCCCCTACGAGGGCTACGCCCGCAACGCCGAGGCGCACAAGCGCGTCATGCGCAAGCACGCCGCGGCGACCGACTCGGTGCGCACCTCCACCAGCCTGGACGCCGATGTCCTCAAGCTCGCCGAGAAGGAGTGGGCCGAGTGCCTGCGCGTCGGCGAGGTCAACGGCTGGCGCAATGCCCAGGCCTCGGTCCTGGCGCCCACCGGCACCATCGGCTTCATGATGGATTGCGACACCACCGGCGTCGAGCCTGACTTCTCCCTGGTGAAGTTCAAGAAGCTCGTCGGCGGCGGCTCGATGCAGATCGTCAACCAGACGATCCCGCTGGCACTCAAGCGCCTCGGCTACACCGACGAGACTATCGAGGCCATCGTCGAGTACATCGGCGAGAACGGTCACGTCGTCGACGCACCCGGTCTCAAGCCCGAGCACTACGCCGTCTTCGATACGGCGATGGGACAGCGCGCCATCACCCCGATGGGTCACGTGCGCATGATGGCCGCGGTGCAGCCCTTCCTCTCCGGTGCGATCTCCAAGACGGTCAACATGCCCGAGACGGCGACCATCGAGGAAGTCGAGGAGATCTACTTCCAGGGCTGGAAGCAGGGCCTGAAGGCGCTCGCGATCTACCGCGATAACTGCAAGGTCGGCCAGCCGCTGTCCGACGCCAAGGCCAAGTCGGCCGACGTCGAGGAGACGGTCGTTGTCGAGGGTCGTCCGGTGCGCAAGCGCCTGCCGAAGTCGCGTCCGTCGATCACCACGTCGTTCAGCGTCGCTGGCGCCGAGGGCTACATGACGGCCGGCTCCTACCCCGACGGTGGCCTCGGCGAGGTCTTCCTCAAGCTCGGCAAGCAGGGTTCCACGCTCGCCGGTGTCATGGATGCCTTCTCCATCGCGATCTCGATCGCACTGCAGTACGGCGTGCCGCTCGAGGCCTTCGTCTCGAAGTTCGTCAACATGAAGTTCGAGCCGGCCGGCCTCACTGACGATCCCGACGTGCGGATGTCGCAGTCGATCATGGACTACGTCTTCCGCCGCCTCGCGCTGGATTACCTGCCCGAGGAGAAGCGTGCGGAGCTCGGCATCTACACCGCCGAGGAGCGCGCAGCGACGGTTGCGGCGACCTACGGTGGCCCGTCTGCCGCTGCGGTCGTCGAGGACGAGGTCGTCGCCGACGCGGTGGTTGAGGAGACTGTCGCCAGTGCACCGGCCGTGGTGCCCGCGAATGTGCACTCCTCAGCGGAGCTGCTCGAGGCGATCACCGGCACGGCATCCGACGCGCCGCTGTGCATGACCTGCGGTGTCAAGATGCGTCCCGCCGGTTCGTGCTACGTCTGCGAAGGCTGCGGGAGCACATCCGGCTGCAGCTGATATAGACAGTCCCTGCGTGTCAGTGGGCCCCGCAACCGATCTCGGTTGCGGGGCCCACTGGTTCGTGCACTCAGGGCTATGCATCGAGCGGTCGGACCGCTACCTTCGCGGCATGTCTCTTGTCGCCCGTGTGGTGTCGGTGTCGGTAGTGAGTGGGGCGCTGGTGGCGTCGTTGTTGGCGGGACCCGCGGCGGCGGCACCTGCGCCTGCGGTCTCACCTCATGATGGCGTGAAGCCACACCCGAAGACGGTGAAGGTCGACTTCGTGATGGGGCTGCCGGCGGGTTCGGCGTCGTTCGTGCCGGCGGATGACTCGGGGGAGTACCTGCTGACGTTGCGGGATGTGCCGGATCGGGTGCGGGTGACCGAGTTGACCACGGCGGAGGAGTCGGCGTCGCTGCCGGTGAAGGCGTTCCTGGCGTATTGGACGGGGTACGGCGATGTGACGGGCCAGTTCACGAAGAATCCTCCGCGGGCGGTGGTGCAGGGCACCGATTCTTCCGGGGATCGGGTGGAGGTCGTGGTGCGGTTGCGTGACGCCACGCGAGAGGGCTCGACGGTGCGGTTTGATGCTGAGGTCATCACCAACCCCAAGGGGCTGCGCAAGGTGGAGGCGAAGGTCGACCAGGTCGATCCGACCCATGTGGTTGAGCACCTGATCGTGTCCGATCCGGAGAAGTTGACCGGTGTCGAGGTGTTCGTCGATATGCCTCCGAAGATCACCCAGCCGGAGGAGGAGGCCGCGCGCAGGGCCGTCCGTCAGTCTGACACCGCCCAGACGCCGCGAACCCTCACGTGCAACGGAGTGCGCTCAAGTCGGCTGACCACGTGCTGGAACGACATCACCCCTGAGCAGGCGCAGACGTGGCCCGGCGTCAGAGACTCTCGAATTGGGTACTTCAAGACTCAGGGTCCGGCGAATGGCTTGGTCTACGAGAACGTCGGAGTGGTGGACTGGGGCAACTACTACTGGAACCCAGGTCCGTGGGCCCGCACTGACACGCGAGCGCTCTCGTCCAGCGGGGGCACGTTCATCGAGTACTTCCGGCATCACACCTGGTGGGGCATCGACAAATACGCGGTCACGTGGTACGCCTCGGACCGGTGCACCTGGTTCCTGGCGCGGTGGTCACCCGGCGGCTCCTGCTGGTGAGCCTTCGTGCGCTGACGTGACCCCCTGATTCCTGGCTATACACGGAGTAGCCGGACCGCTACCTTCGGCTGATGCGTCTTGTGTCCCATGTGGTGTCCGTGTCGGCGTTGGGTGGGGCGCTGGTGGCGTCCTTGCTGGTGGGGCCTGCGGCGGCAGCTCCTGCGCCAGTGGCGGGTGAGATCCCTTCTGTCTCACCTCGTGATGGAGTGAAGCCACACCCGCAGACGGTGAAGGTTGACTTCGTGATGGGGCTGCCGGCGGGTTCGGCGTCGTTCGTGCCGTCGGATGAGTCGGGGGAGTTTCGGCTCATCGTGCGTGATGTGCCGGATCGGGTGCGGGTGACGGAGTTGACCACGGCCGAGGAGTCGGCGTCGCTGCCGCTGGATGCGTTCCTTGCGTACTGGACGGGCTATGGCGATGTGACGGGCCAGTTCGAGAAGAGGCCTCCGCGTGCGATGGTGCAGGGCACCGACGCTGACGGGGATCTCGTGGAAGTCGTGGTGTGGCTGCGTGACGCCACGCTCAAGGACGAGACGGTGCGATTCGACGCCGAGGTCATCACCAACCCCGAGGGGCTGCGCAAGGTCGAGGCCAAGGTCGACGATGTGGACCAGACCGACGTGGGTGAGCACCTCGTCGTGTCCGATCCGGGGAGGTTGACCGGTGTCGAGGTGTTCGTCGATATGCCTCCGAAGATCACCCAGCCGGACGAGGAGACCGCGCGCAAGACAGCCCGAAAGGCTGATGCCGCTCAGACCGCGACGCCGCGGACCCTCACGTGCAATGGGGTGCGCTCAAGCCGGCTGACCACCTGCTGGAACGACATCACCCCGGAGCAGGCGCAATCGTGGCCAGGCAAGTGGGTCACCATGCTCAATACAGACCCGTCCAATGGTCAGGGCTTGTTCTACCAGCAGTTCTATCCGGCTTTTCCCGGCGGCCCGGCTGATGGCTGGATCTACGAGAATGTCGGCGTGGTGGACTGGGGTAACTACTACTGGAATCCGGGAACGGCGTTCTTCTCTGGCGGGTCCCGACGGCTCGAGGACGATGCTGAAGGCCGGCGGACATTCATCCGCTACGCCAAGCATCAGACCTGGTACGGCGTCGACAAGCACGCGGTCACGTGGTTCGCGACGGACCGGTGCAGCTGGTTCGTCGCGAGATGGACACCCAGCGGCTCCTGCTGGTGACCCCCCAGATTGGTTGATTCGCCGTACCTTCCGGGCCGCTGCTGGCATGCTTCGGCCATGAGAGCCACGTTGCGTCCTGTCCTTGCTGTATCGGTGGCGCTTGCCGCGGCCCTGCCTCTGGTGATCGCCGGTCCAGCCCAGGCAACTGCCTATCGGCCCCTCGACGAGCGAGCCCTGGTGAACTCCTCACTGAGTGCCGCGGACGTCCCGCGTTGGATGCGCCGCGGCAATGAGCCGCAGATGCTGAGCGAGTTCAAGCAGGGCCGACAGGCCGTCCGTCCTGACCTATGCCCGTCCGACGTGGTGAACAACCCCAACGTCCTCGGCAGGCGCCCCCAACAGTCCATGAAGTCGGTCGCGTTCACCAGGGGAGGTCCGGACGCACTCAAGGTGACCTACATCGAGTCGTCCATCTTCCAGTACCGCTCCCGAGCGGACGCGGAGAGCGCATGGAATTTCCTCAGTCAGCAGGCTCAGACCTGTCGGAGTTTCGTCGCGGAAGAGAACGACCCCTTCGGAGGTCGCGTCTATCAGGAGGTCCGCACCCGCGTCGAGACGCTGCCCACGCTCTTCGGCGCCGCCGGGCTTGAGATCTCTACTGACGTCGACGCCGGCGTCGAGGGCGTCGGCGTGTCCGTCAAGGGCGATATCCATGCCCACTACTACATCGCGGGCACGTCCGTCGTGCGCGTGCTGTTCACCAACGTCGACGGCGATTCGCGCGGCATAGGTCGAGTGTCCGAAGGATTCGTCCAGACGATGGCGATCGTTCTGGCGCAGCGGGTGGAGCGTCACAGCTCGCGCTAGGTCTTCTCGCTAGCACGAAGCGAGGTCCCAGCTTTCTGATGTCCACTGAGCTCCAGACAATCAATTGAAACAACCCGGAATGCTCCAACGAGGAGAGGTCGGGCGACTAGCCCTTACCTCCGCCTTACCCTCACGTGCATGCGGCCTTACCTCGCGGTGAGCAGGGTGGTCTCGACACGGACCACCGTGTCGGCGAGGCGGCATCACCCTGAGCCCACTCGTCAACGCATGTGCGGCCATCGCATGGTCGCACCGAGTGAGGGGACCAGTTTCGGATGAAGCGATCCACCACCACAGCTGTCATCGCCGCGAGCCTTCTGGCGGGAGCGGCGCTCACTACCGCCCCAGCCCAGGCCGCACCAGCGCGGACGATCACGAAGGCCGAAGTGGCCCGGCACGCGACGGCGAGCGACTGCTGGGTCATTGTCGGACGAAACGTCTACGACGTGACCTCCTACATTCCTCGGCACCCGGGGGGCCAGGGTCAGATCACTCCGCTGTGCGGCGGGCAGGCGACTGCGGCGTTCACCGGTCAACATGCCGGTGACGGCAGTGCACTTCGTGCGCTGGCGAGCATGAAGATCGGCAAAGTGAAGCGCTGAACGGATGCCGGACGGATCCGACGCGATCACGTCCCTCGCGCGAGGCCCCGCCCTGGGATGAACGCTCGACATCGTGACTGGCCACTAGAGCGGGTAGCCCCCGGAGGGTGGGTGGCGTCGAGCGTGATGCCGCCCACCCATCCGGGGATGTGACCGCTGGGATCAGGGCGTGTTGGTCCCGTTGGCCCCATTCGATGCCGAGCCCCCACCGATGGCGGTTCCGGCACCTCCGAGGCCACCGAGGCTGCCTGAGGTGGCGCTGCCGTTGCCTCCCGCGCCACCCGTGGCAATGCCCTGAGCCCCGCCATTAACCAAGGCTGCGCCGCCCACGCCGCCGGTGCCGCCCTGGGTGGCGGCTCCTGTGCCACCGATTCCGCCTCTGCCGCCGCGCGCAAGGCTGGTGCTCGGCCCCGTGGCCGATGCGGAACCACCGATACCGCCCGTGCCCCCGGTAGCGAGAGTCGACGCACCACCCGCGCCCGCGGTGCCACCGATAGCGATGACGTAGGCGCTGCCGTTGGCTGCAGTGGCCGCACCACCTGCTCCGCCGAGTCCGCCGTTCGCCGCCAGCGCCGCCTTGGCCACCGGTCGCACCGGTTGCAGACCCTGTGGCGGTAGCGCTACCGCCAGCTCCGCCGAGGCCGCCGTCGCCGCTGCCGCCGCCGACTCCGCCAGCGCCACCATTGCCGCCGGTAGGCGTACCGGTCGTGTTCGCCGCCGCCCCGCCGGCACCACCGTTGCCGCCGTTGGCCGCGGAGCCTCCGCCACCGCCGACGCCGCCATTGCCGCCCGTGGTCGCGCCATTGCCGCCCGCCCCACCGTGTCCGCCACGGGCTCCCGCGCCGCCGATTCCGCCCGCGCCGCCATTGCCACCCGTGGTGGTGGTGCCATTGCCGCCCGCGCCGCCAGCGCCACCGATCGCACCAGAGCCGGCATTGCCGCCGCTGCCGCCGTTGCCGCCGGCGGTGCTCCCGTTACCGCCCGCGCCACCAGCGCCGCCGGGCCCGCCTGTGCCACCGGCGCCACCTGTGCCACCGTTGGAGCCGGCGCCGGAAACGTTGTTGAATCCGGCCCCGCCAGCGCCACCGCCACCGCCGACTCCGGTCGCACCTGCCGTGCCGGCCGTGCCGGCCGTGCCCCCGCCCGCGGCACCTGCGGCACCGAGTGCGCCACCGGCGCCCTGATTGCCGCCCGCGCCGCCCTGGCCGCCAGCGCCACCGGCGACTCCGGATGCCGAGCCGTTGCCGCCCCAGCTGCCGTTACCACCGGCACCGCCATTGCCGCCGTTGCCACCCGTGGAGCCGGCAATCGCGGCGGCGCCACCGGCGCCACCGGCACCACCAGCGCCACCATTGGCACCCGTGCCACCGTTACTGCCGGCCTGGCCCACCACCAGCGCGCCTGCATGCGCCGCCAGGCCCGCGTTCCCACCATTGCCTCCGCGGGACCCATTCCCCCCGAGGCTGCCCGCAAAGGCTGGGGTCGCTCCGCCCGCATTGCCGGCACCGCCGTTACCGCCGGCACCGGCGCTCCCGCCGTTTCCACCAGCTGCGGCGAGTCCACCGTTGCCGCCGGGGCCACCAGCACCACCAGCACCCGCATTTCCTCCGGTGCCTGCCGCGCCAGCGACCGCACCACCGACGCCGCCTTGCCCACCGTTACCACCCGAAGCACCGCTGGCGCCGTTGGGCTGATCGCCTGCCGCGAAGCCGCTGCCACCGCTGCCACCTGCACCAGCCGGGCCGCCCGCGCCACCGTTGCCACCGATGCCACCGTTGGTGGTTGCGCCGCCGGCACCGCCGGCACCGCCGTTGCCGCCCGCAGTCCCCGACACGGCCGCCTGGCCAGAGAGCGCGTTCGGACCGATGAAGCCAG
>JBJOJS010000020.1:0-22878 GCA_046046455.1 Actinomycetota bacterium
CCCCACTGACCGGTGATCGCGATGGCGCGCGCGTCGGCACCCACGGTGGAGGTCACCTCTCGGATGCACTCGCCCACCGCGGCCCACCACTGCACCGCATCCTGGGTGGCCTCACCATCAAGGCCGATCTCCACATCGACGGGTCGATGGGCCACCGCATGGATGGTTCCCTCGCGATCCACCGCGGCGACCTTCGGCCCGCCATTGCCGAGGTCCAGTGCGAGGACCCAGTCCATGTCAGGCCTCAGGTGCCGTCGAGTGCATGGCGTCGAGAACGCCGCCCATCACCATGCGCAGGGTCTGATCGCCATCCGGCATCGCGCCGAAGCCGTACATCGCACCGCTCTTAGCCGGCTCCCCGCGATGCGTCACCGCGTAGTCGACGGCCGCCCTGAGGTCGGCGAGGAAATCGTCGGCGACACCCGGCTGCGTGTTGGGGCCGGTGACGCAGAAGTGCAATGCCGGGGGCAACTGCAGGGAGTTCATCCGCCAGCCGCGCTCCTTGAGCGCGTCGTTGACGAGGTAGACGTCGATGTCGGCCTCGGGCGTCGACATGAAGGACGTCATGAAGAGCGGATCCCCGATGACCCGCAGCTCCGGCATGGACGTGCGAATACCCGCCTTGATCGCATCGTTGGTCGTGAGGATGGCGCGGGCACGGTCGAGGTAGCCCTGCCGACCCATCGTCACCATCGCCGCCCAGGTCGACGCGAGGAGACCCCCGCTGCGCGAGCCGGCCAAGCCCGGGGAGAGGTAGAGCCCACCGGGCCACTCGGTGGCGGCGAAGTACTGGCGCGACCGCAGGGCTGCGTCACGGTAGAGCAGGACCGAGGTGCCCTTGAGCGCGTATCCATACTTATGGGTGTCAGCCGACAGGCTCGTCACCCCCGGCACACGGAAATCCCAGGGCGGGACGTCGTAGCCGAGCTGCTCTGCCCAAGGCAGGAGGAATCCGCCGAGGCACCCGTCGACGTGCAGGCCGATGCCGCGTGACTGTGCCAGCTCGCCCAACCGGTCGATCGGATCGATGAGGCCGTGGGCGTAGTCGCCCGCGCTTCCCGCGAGTGCGATGGTGTCGCCGTCGATGAGGCCGGCCATCGCATCGACGTCGACGACGAAGTCGTCGGTGAGAGGTGCCTCGCGCACCTCGATGCCGAGCCAGTGCGCACCCTTGCGCAGGGCGACGTGGACGGTCACCGGCAGCACGATGTTCGGTGTCCGCACACCGCGCTCCTCACGCGCCTGCTCTCGATACGCGTAGAGGGCATGGACGAGGCTGTCGCTGCCACCGGAGGTGACGACGCCGATGGGCTGGGGATCGTGGAAGAGATCCGCGGCCATGGCGATGATCTCGCCCTCGAACTTCGTGGCGGACGGGTACATGTCGCGCTGAAGCACGTTGGCGTGCGCGAAGTGCTCGAAGACCTGCGCGAGGAAGTGATAGTGCTGATGGTCACCGCTGTAGAGGCTGCCGGAGACCCGGCCCTCGTCTCCTACGGCATCCTCGGCCTTGGCCATGCGGGCGATATCGGTGAGGACCGCATCGCGATCCAGGCCCTCCCCCGGGATGGCACGCTGAGTGGGCATGAGCCTGCGGTAGGGGAAGAGGTCATCGAGCATCCGCTCCAACCCGCCGTCGGATTCCTCGCCCATCAGTCCATGCCCTTCGATCGCCGTCCCATCGCGCGCTCAGTCTCTCGCTTGGCCTCGCGCTCGGCAATGGCCTGACGCTTATCCCCCTGCTTGCGACCGGTCGCCAGGGCGAGCTCGACCTTGGCGTTGCCGTCCTTGAAGTAGAGCGCCAGGGGGATGAGGGTGAAGCCCTTGGCCTGGACCTTGGCCTGCATCTTGCGGATCTCCTCGCGGTGGAGGAGGAGCTTGCGCGCACGACGCGGCTCGTGATTGGTCCAGGTGCCAAGGTCATACTCCGGGATGTGGACTCCGCGCAGCCACACCTCGCCGTCATCGATCGTGGCGTAGCCGTCGGTGAGCGTCGCTCGGCCCGCGCGCAGTGACTTGACCTCGGTGCCGGTCAGCACGATCCCGGCCTCGACTGTCGACTCGACGTGGTAGTCGTGCCGCGCCTTGCGGTTCTGGGCGATGAGCTTGCGGCCCTGCTCCCTGGCCATGGCTAGACGCGGAGGTACTTGCGCAGGGTGAGGAAGGCAGCGAGACAGGCCAGTGCAATACCCGTGATGTAGAGGATCGGCGCGATGGCGACGACCGCGTCCCAGCCGACGAATGCCGTGAACTGGAAGGCGGGCGCCAAGACGCGATCGACGACGAAGGCCTTGACGAGGATGAGCCCACCCGTGGCCAGCGTTGCTCCGATGGCCGCCGCGATCGCCGCCTCGAGCAGGAAGGGCAATTGGATATAGAAGTTGGAGGCGCCGACGAGCCGCATGATGCCCGTCTCGCGTCGACGACTGAACGCCGCGATACGCATGGTGTTGACGATGAGCAGCACCGTGACGATCAGCATGGCGATGGCGATGACGAGGGCGATCGCCTGAAGCCCCCCGAGCAACTGGAAGAAGCGTTCGAGGAACTGCCGCTGGTCGTTGACCTGCTCAACGCCGGGACGTCCCTCGAAAGCCGACGCCACGATGTCGTACTTCGTGGGGTCGGAGAGCTTCACGCGGAAGGACTCGGGCAGTGCATCGACCGTGACGCTGTCGACGATCGGTGAGTTGCGGTACTGCACGATGAAGCGGTCGTACGCCTCCTGCTGCGTCTCGAAGTAGATCTCCTGGACCAGCGGCTTCAGCGACTCCAGGTCCGCCTCAATCTGCTCCTTTTGCGCGTCGGTGACCTTGCCACCCGCGCAGGACGGCGTTTCGGAGTTGTCATTGCACAGGAAGATCGACACCTCGACCTTGTCGAACCAGAAGTCCTTCATCGTGTCGACCTGCGAGCGCACGAGGAGGGCGACACCAAAGAGCGCAAGGGACACACCCACGGTGATGATGACGGCGATGGTCATGGTGAGGTTACGGCGCAGGCCGTTGCCAACCTCGCTGAGGACGAATCGAGCGCGCATGCCTACCTCGAGTATCCGTAGACGCCGCGCGACTGGTCGCGCACGAGGTGGCCACCTTCGAGCTCGATAACGCGCTTGCGCATCTGGTCGACGATGGCCGCATCGTGGGTCGCCATCACCACGGTCGTGCCCGTGCGATTGATCCGGTCGAGGAGCTTCATGATCCCCTCGGAGGTGGCGGGGTCGAGATTGCCGGTGGGCTCGTCAGCGATGAGGATGGCCGGCTTGTTGACGAACGCCCGGGCCACCGCGACCCGCTGCTGCTCACCGCCTGACAACTCGTCGGGCATGCGCTGCTCCTTGCCCTCGAGTCCGACCAGCTCGAGCACCTCGGGCACGATGCGCTGCACCTGGCTGCGCGACTTGCCGATGACCTCGAGGGCGAAGGCGACGTTGTCGAAGACGGTCTTGTTGGGCAACAGCCGGAAGTCCTGGAAGACCGTGCCGATGCGTCGGCGCAACTGCGGGACCTTCCAATTGGATAGGCGACCCAGATCCTTGCCGGCAACCCACACGCGACCCTCGGTCGGAGTCTCCTCCTTGAGGACCAGCCTGAGGAACGTCGACTTGCCCGAGCCCGAGGCACCCACGAGGAAGACGAACTCGCCCTTCTCCACCTCGAGGGACACCCCTTCGAGGGCAGGGCGCACCTGAGTGGGATACAGCTTGGTGACGTTCTCGAACAGGATCACCCGACGAGTGTAGGCGGTGACGTGGGTCTCACCCGAATCCATGGGGGAGCCTTCGGCGAGCCTCGCCCGCGGGCCCCCAGGAGGCTAGTTGGGGACGATCGTCACGCGCTGAGCGCGCAGGGCCATGATGAGGGCGACGATCCAACCGATGATCGTCCATCCGAGCAGCAGGTTGATCCAGAAGACCAACCAGTGAGGGACGTCACGGACCGCGGCGATGCACCACGGGAGCATGTAGCCCGCGGTGAGAATTGCCACGATGACGGACACGACCTTGGTCGTCGTCCAGGAGCGGGCTTGCGGCTCTACCGAATAGGACATGACGGAAGGGTAACTCAGGGAGCCATCTCGCGTTGACGTCTCCACCGGATACCCGACTCGATGAAGTCGTCGATCTCGCCGTCGAGGACAGCCGCGGTGTTGCCGGTCTCGTGCTCCGTGCGCAGGTCCTTGACCATCTGGTAGGGATGCAGGACGTAGGAGCGCATCTGGGTACCCCACGAACCGGCGGAGTCGCCCTTGAGCGCATCGATCTTGGCCCGCTCCTCCTCGCGCTGCTTCTGAAGCAGCTTCGACTGCAGCACCGCCATGGCCGTGGCGCGATTCTGCAACTGGGAGCGCTCGTTCTGACAGGAGACCACGATCCCGCTCGGAAGGTGAGTGATCCGGACGGCGGAATCGGTCGTATTGACCCCCTGTCCTCCCGGGCCGCTCGATCGGTAGACATCGACTCGGATCTCATCCTCCGGGATCTCCACATGATCGGTCTGCTCGATCACCGGGGTCACCTCGACGGCGGCGAAGGACGTCTGGCGGCGACCCTGGTTGTCGAAGGGTGAGATGCGCACGAGCCGGTGCGTGCCCTGCTCGATCGACAGCGTGCCGTAGGCGTAGGGAGCCTTCACCGCGAAGGTCGCGGACTTGATCCCCGCTTCTTCGGCGTACGAGGTGTCATAGACCTCCACCGGCCAGCCGTGACGCTCGCAGTAGCGCGTGTAGAGACGCAGCAGCATCTCCGCCCAGTCCGCCGCGTCGACTCCACCCGCCTCGGACCGGATCGTCACCAGCGCTTCACGCGCGTCGTACTCGCCGGACAGGAGAGTGCGGACCTCCATCTCGGAGATGTCCCGCCGCAGGCCCTCGAGCTCGCGCTCTGCCTCAGCCCACGAGTCAGCGTCGTCCTCACTCGCGGCGAGCTCGACGAGCACCACGAGGTCATCGAGGCGACGGCGCAGGCCCTCGATCCTGCGGACATCGCCTTGGATCAGGGAGAGCTGGGAGGTGATGCGCTGGGCATTCGCCTGGTCGTCCCAAAGATCAGGTGCCGAAGCCTCCACCTCGAGGGCGGCGGCACGATCGCGCATCGCGGGGACATCGAGTACCTGCTCGATGCCCCCGAGCGTCTGCTCCAGCGACGCGAGCGCCTCGGGGATCTCGGGGATGGCCACGTCGCGGAAGCCTACGTCGTGCCGTCGCCCGTCGACTCAGTAGGTCGCCAGCCAGCGTTCGGCTAGGCGCCATGTGAGCTGATCGACCTGCTGACGTGTGGCGAAGGGCAGTCCCTGGCGATCGGGGTAGTCGTACTCGACGCTCATGATGACGTCCTTGACGAGATAGAGGACGTAGTAGCCGCCATCCTCGGTGTCGGGGTTGCCCGAGAAGCCTCGCGCATCAACCCAGATCCAGATGCCCGTCCTGCCGTCGACCTGCTCGCGCGTACGACCGTTCGAAAGCGTCTGGCCATCAGAACGCCCCGTGCAATTCTTGGCCTGGTCCACGATGTAGAGCCACTCGCGGAGCGCCTCTTGGGTCGACGCGTAGGGCCACACCTTTTGCTCGAGCGCGACGGGATCGTCCTTGGTATTCGTCTCGCCGAGCTCCACCTGGTACAGCAGGTTCGTCTCACGACCCTCGATGGACTTGCCGGCCTTATCGCACAGGGCCTGGTGCTGTCCCTCGTGAGCCTTCATCGTGTACTCGATGCCGGCATCCACCATGAGGGACTTCGGCACATCCGCCCGGGTGAGCATGCGAGCGAAGACCTTCGCCTGCTCCTCCGGGGTCGGCGTAGGCCGGGGCTTGGCCGTCGCCGCTGGTGCGGCGGCGATGAGGCTCGCTCCGATGACCGCTGCCGCGAAGGCGGCTGTCCACTTGCGCCTCGTCACGGCGTACCCACCTGGATCGGGTTGGTGTTGACGATGATCGTGGTCGTGCTGAAGTCATCTCCACCGAAGACCTCGTTGATCGCCTTGACCTTCACCTCGAAGTCCTCCCCCGGGGTGAGCCCCGTGAGGGTGCACGTCGTGGTCGCGATGTCGCGACATACCGGCACGTCATCGAGGGTGACGGTGTAAGTCACGGCACCAACATCCGGACCACCCGCGGAGAACGAGGGCAGCCACACAAGCTGGATGCTGGTCGGAGACAGCACCGTGGCCGCATCGACGATGATGGGCGCCGGCGGACCCTCCGGGGTTGCGAAGGCTGGGTAGTTGGACGTCGGACCCCAGCCGAACTTGTTCTTGGTCGCCACGGTGAACGAGTACGTCACGCCGTTGACGAGGCGCATCCACAGATACTCACCGGCGCACTCGAAGTCGGGCGCATCCTGAGACGCCTTGACCGGGCAGACGATCTCCTCAGGGAGGACTCCGGCTGGCGGGTTGATGGGCGTAGCGGTGAGGCGGTAGTGCGTCGGCTCGACACCTCCATTGGGATCAGCGTCCTCCCATGTGAGGTTGACCGTGGTGTTGCCCGTGCCGGTGATCTCGACCAGTGAAGGCTTGCCGGGAAGGCCCAGCGGATTGTGCATCGTGTTGACGGTCATCGCGCCCGGAGAGAGTCGCGTGTATGCCTGTACCGCGAACTGGTACTCCAGGCCGGGCTTCAGACCCGTGATGCGATAGCGACGCACGTCAGGTCCGACGCTGATCTGCGGGTACTCAGGACGCTGATTCGGGTACCAGTAGCCCTCGTTATTGAACAGCGAGATGGTGTAGCCGAGGATCGGCTCGTTGCCCACGTGCTCGGGGATCTCCCACGCGATCGTCGCCGATGTGGAGCCCGCCGAGACGACACGGAAGTCTCGCGGACCGCTGGGACGGGCATTGGGGATACCGATGGCGGGAAGTGACTCGGGGCTGGGAAGGCGGGCGCCTGCGGAGTTCCTCGCCTCCACTGTGACGTCGTAGTGGTACCCATTGCGCAGGCCCTCGATCTTGCACGAGGTCGCCGTGATCAGCGTGCACGGCGACTGCGGACCGGGCAGGGCCGAGGTTGTGCGTACGACATAGGAGCGAATGTCGCCGCCCCCGGTGTCGAGGGGCGGATCCCACGAGACGTAGAGGGACTGCTGGTCGGGCACGACCTGGACGTTCAGCGGCTCGCTAGGAGCGATGACCGCCATGCGCTGGGTCGTTACCTTCTTGGACTCCCCACCCTTGGAGACCGCGCTGACGCCGAAGGTATACGTCTGGCCGATCACCAGGTTGGTCACATTGGCGCACCATTGGACCGGTGGAATCGAGCCCACGGGGGGGCACGACTTGACTCGCACGGTCTCCAGGAGCGTCCCGTCGACGTACACCCGGTAGCCCGTGATGTCGGCGGTGTCCTTGGGCGGAGTCCAACGCAACCGGATGAGCGGCTGCCCCGGGTCGATCGGGTTCTCCTCGGGGAGAGCGCTCACCCGAGTGGGCGCCGGCGGAGCAGCGGCCTGGGCGGGCACTGCGGCACCGGTGACGAGGAGCGATGCGGCCGCAACGGCCACTCCCGTGAGACGAAGGGTGCGGGCCAGGGCCATGGATCCTCCCGAGGAGTTCGGTTCTTAGACGGCGTCCGGAACGGACCCTAGCAGCGTGCCGGATCGGCTAGGCCGAATGCGGCTACACCGTCTCCTCGCGATGGGCTGCCTCTGGCGTGAATGCGGGCAGGCACACCGCGACGTACTCGGCGCCCTGGGTGGTGCGGTAGCGAATGCGCTCCCCCGCGCGGGTGATGATCGCCTGACCTGCCTCGACGCGGATCTCCCCCTCGGGCGTATCGATCTCCAACGCTCCGGACAGCACGACGGTGAACTCGTCGAAGTCCGGGGCCTGGTAGGGCTCATCCCATCCGGCCGGGGCACGCATGTGCGCGATGGACACCGCCGCATCGCCTGAGGCCACATGACCGACGTACTCATCGATGGTCTTGCCTCCCGGCACGGGGATACGCACGGGTGCCGTGACGATCTCGGCCATGTGACTCCTTCGTCGCGCGAGTTTCAGCGGCTCGGACGATAACCGAGGATCGCGCCCGCCTCCACCTCGAGGGTGTAGGCACCCGAGGGTGTGAGCCATCCGGAGAAGGGAGGTCGCACGCGGTCGGACATCGATACGAGGACCACGTCGTCCCGCAGGGTCACGGCCGTGAGGCGCCCGTCCCCCGGATCGCGCCGGGCATGGCGCTCCACTGCGGCGCGAATTCCCGTGGGATCGAGACGAATACGCGACGCGGCCCCTTCCGCGTAGTAGGCGTCAAGATTGATCGCCTGGGCGCCCGCGAGCGCGGCCGCGTCCGCCTGGGACTGCAGGGCTCGTCGCGCCAGGAAGAGGGTCGAGGCATCGACGACGACGGCGAGCGCGAGGATGCAGACGACGATGAAGCCCAGGCTGAGCACGAGAATGCTGCCGTCGTCTCGGCCGCGGCGACTCATGGCGCACCCCGGTAGTCGTCGATGACAGCCACGTGCTCCGCGCTCACAGGGACGGCACCCACGGTGGAATCGGCGAGGGACTCGGGAAGGAAGGGCAGGCGCACCCGGGTGCTGACGCTCACGCGAATCACCGACCCGGGTGCGAGACATGCTCCCACGCAGTCGATCTGGAGCTCATTGCCTCTCACCGTGACTCCCTGATCGCGCAGTGCCATGCGCGTGGCCATCCTGGCCGCCGACCGGGCATCGGCCAGACTGTCCGCCTGCGTGAAGGCACGCGCGGACTCACGTGCCGCCTGAGTGACGGCGTACGCCGCTGACTGCACGCTCATGGCCGCGATGACGACGTACGCGATCGGCACGATGACGAGCACGACGAGAACGACGAACTCCACAACGGCAGCGCCGTCATCCCTGCTCAGGCACCCCAGGAGCCGTGATCTCATGGCTGCTCCTCGATCGCATGGCCTTCGACCGTGAGTGCCGTCGGACCCAGCGTGCCGATCAGGGGCAAGCGCGCGGTCACGCGCACGCGTACGACGTCGACGCCGTCGACCCGAGTACGTGTCGCGACGATGTCCTCAGCAGCATCCCCGCCGAGCGCATCCGCGAGGACATCGCGCGTGCGACCCTCCGCGACACCCAGACCCGATCCGGCCAGGGCGCCGGCGCGTGCCCCCTCGGCCGCCGCTGCAGTGAGGGTGGATCGCACGTGGAGGGCAAGCGTGATCTGGAGGACCGCGAGGGCGACGAGGAGGAGGAGCGGAGTGACGAGTGCGAACTCCACCACGGCGCTCCCGCGGTCCTCCCGGAGGCGGGTGAGGGCCTTCACGGCCCCGAGACGCTGTTGATCGCGCGATCGAGGACGCTCGTGAGTGCGTCGTCCGCGACGAGCCACAGTGCCGTGACGAGACCCGCGGTCATGACGGCGACGAGCACCCAGCCGGGCACGTCTCCACGGTCGCTGCTGGTGATCCGTGCGATGAATCGGACGAGGGTGGTGCGGACTGCTGACATGTGCTTCTCCTTCGTGATGGATGGTGATGGGGGCGTGCCTATGACACGGTGAGTTGGAGCCCGTGGATGCCGGGGTAGAGAGCGATGACCACGACGATGGGGAGGATGAAGAAGACAACGGGGATGAGCATCAGCACTTCCTTCTTGCCTGCCTTCTCCAGCAGTCGGCGCCGACCCCCTGCTCGCGCATCTGCCGCCTGAGCTCGCAGCACCTCGGCCATGGGCGTGCCACGCTCAGTGGCGACAGCGATCCCGTCGGCGAAACGCGAGGCCTCGAGGCTGGGTACCGCTTCGGACATGTCGCGCAGGGCAGCGGGGAACGCCGTCCCACCACGCACGCGACGTACGGCGACGCCGAACTCGGCAGCGAGCTCGCCGCGCACAGTCGACGCCACCCGATCGAGCGATGCCAGGGGTCCTTCACCGGCTGCTACCGCGAAGGCGACCAACTCAGCCACGGTGGGGAGTTGCTCGGACATCCGCGTCGCCCGAGCCTTCGTCGCCTTGACCAAGGCTCGATCGTGCGCCAGCCAGCCGGCCACGAGCCCCACGACGAGAAGAGCCACGACAGCGGTCCCCGAGACGCCGCCCGTGCGTACGCCGAGGACGAGCCCAGCGACAGCCCCGAGGCCCGCACCTGCCGCACACCACACGAGTCGCTCGAGCCGGTAGGCATCTGCGTCCCCCTCCCGACCTGCGCGACGCAACCGCGTGGAGAGATCGGCGCCATCACGACTGACCAGCCGAAGCAGCGGTGATCCGAGGATCTGGCGAAGTGCATCGAGTGGACCCCGCTCGGCCTGGCTCGCCCGGGGCGCACGGAGACGATCGGCGAGCCTCAGCGGACGATGGGCGAGGATCCCGGCCCCGATGAGCGCGATCGCACTGCCGATCACGAGCCCGATGAGAGCTCCCACGGGGCTCATGCCAGCACCCGCGGCTCGTCGGGAAGCCTGCCGATCGCGGTCATCACCCGGTAGGCGATCACCGACAGCACCGCTGATCCGATGAGGATCGCGGCACCGGTCGCCGTGGAATACGCGGTCACCGTCTCGGGCCTCGTGCACAGCAGGAGCAGGGTGATCCACGGTGCGGCTACGGCGACACGAGCTGCATTGACGGTCCAGCTCTGGCGCGCCTCGATCTCACCACGTGCCCGTGCATCCTGGCGGAGGAAATCGCTCAACGTCGCCAGCACCCTGCCAAGATCGCTGCCGCCGACGTCGCGCGCGATTCCGAGCGACACGATCACGCGATCCGCGACAGGGTCGCTCAGCCTGTCCTTGAGTTGGTCCAGCGCCAGTGCGAAGGATCCGGAGGCCCGGTAATCAGCCGCAAAGGAGATGAAGGCCGGCCGGAGTGCGTCGGGACCCCGGTTACCCAGGTCGATCACTGCCTCGGGCAGCGACATGCCGGCACGCACCGCTGAGCCCAGCATGTCGACGGCATCAGGCCACGCGGAGCGCAAGGTCACGCTGCGGACACGAGCGCGACGCCGCAGGACCATAACCGGCAGGTAGCCCGCAACGATGGCGGCGAGCACACCGACGACGGCGACACCGGAGATCGCAAGCGAGAGCAATCCGGCGACGAGAGCGAGCCCGAAGCACGCGCCGATGACTCCGCTAGGACCGATGCGCTCCATGCCCGCACGGTCGATGAGCCGACGCAGACGCGAGACACGTGCCTTACGGTCCTCGCGCGGAGCCATGATGCCCAGGGCGATGATCAGCGCGCCGACGCCGACACCCAATCCGAGCAGGGCCCCGATCATGCCGCTGCCCTCGCGGTGCCCAGGAGGTGTGCGAGGTCGTAGCCCGCAGCCTCGAAGCGCTCCTCGTGCGGCGGGAAGCCCGTGCCGCGCACCAGGTGTTGACCTCGACGGGTGAAGACATCCGCGATCTCCACGACCCCTGCCTCGACCCGCCCCGGGAGTGCAGCGATCTCGCGTACCTGTCGACGCCCATCGCGCCCAGTCGCGGTGTGCACCACGATATCGACGCAGCCCGCCACGGTCGGCACGACGAAGTCAGCCGCGATGTTCTGGCCAGCGAGTAGAGGCAGCGTGCACAGCTTGGTGACCGCCTCGCGGGCGGAGTTGGCATGGAGCGTGGCGGCCGCAGGCAAGCCGCTATTCATGGCGATGAGCAGGTCGAGGGCTTCCGCCTGTCGTACCTCGCCGACGATGAGGCGGGACGGCCTCATGCGCAGCGCCTCCTTGACCAGCCTGCGCAGTGGGATCTCCCCGGTGCCCTCGAGGCTGGCATCGCGGGTCTGCATCGGCACCCAGTCGGGATGGTGAGGCAGGTGGATCTCGAAGACTTCCTCGCAACTCACGATCCGCTCGGAGGAGGGGACGCAGCCCAGCAGGGCGTTGAGCAAGGTCGTCTTGCCCGCCTGAGTGCCCCCGGCGACGACGACATTGAGTCCGCTCACCATGCAGGCCTCGAGGAAGTCTGCTGCCTCGGCCGACAGCGTGCCCCCGGGCACCAATTCATGCACGTCGATCGGCCGATGCACGAAGCGTCGGATGTTGACCGCCCAGTGTGCGCGCGTGATGTCGGGAATGGCGACGTGGAGCCGACTGCCGTCGGGAAGCATGGCATCGACGAATGGGGTGCTCAGGTCGATGCGTCGCCCCGACCACTGGAGCATGCGTTCGACGAGGCTACGCACCTGCGTCTCCGTGAGCACAGCCGTGGTCAACTCACTCCGGCCACCGCGTGCCACGAAGACCTTTCCGGGGGAGTTGATCCACACTTCCTCGACCTCGGGGTCGTCGAAGAAGCGCTGGAGCGGTCCGAAGCCGGCTACATCATCGAGGACACGACGCGAGACCATGGCGAGGTCGCCGTCAGTGGCGGCGCTTCCTTCAGTCCGCGAGACGTATCGGTGCACAGCGGCGCGGACCAGCTCCTCGACCGCATCGCGATCGCGCAGCGGATCCAGAGCACCTCGCCTCACTGCTTCGCGAACATCCGCCTCGATGATGTCCTGCGTTGACGTCGTCATGCCCACTCCCCTCTCCCCGTGAGTGCCGCTCAACAGCAGCAATCGCATGCAAGGACGAAGGTAGGAAGAGGGACGCTCCGCAACCACGTGACATCGCGCACGTCATGTGCGCGTTAGCCCAAGGTGTGCTGACGTGAGGGGATTGACGCTGGTGACACGCTCAATCGCGCACCGGGCGTGCGCGTTGCTGTGACCCAGAACTAGTCGATGACGTCAATCACGAGGGGCAGACGGGCGTACGGCGTACCCGGAGGGGATACGACGACCGCCGGCTCCGGCGACGTGAGCAGAGGAAGTGCGGCATCCAGGCGTGCTGCATCGTCCGCGTGGAGGCGCAGGAGCGGCGTACCGGCCGTCACGATGTCTCCGGGCTTGGCGAGGACCTCGATGCCCGCCGAGGCGGACACCGGATCGTCCTTCGTGGCCCGTCCGGCTCCCAGCCGCCACGCCGCACGACCGATCGCCAGGGCGTCGCAGCCCGTGACGACCCCGTCGCGATCGGCGGTGAGGGTCTCGATGAGCGGCGCCCTTGGCAGAGGAGCGTCCGGATCGCCCCCCTGGGCGCGGATCATCCGGCGCCAGTGATCCATCGCCCGCCCGGAGGCGATCGCCTCCGCCGGATCCGCATCAATGCCTACGAGCTCGAGCATGTGGCGTGCCAGGAGGAGAGTCAGCTCCACGACGTCGGCGGGGCCGCCGCCTGCCAGGACGTCGCCGGATTCGGCGACCTCGAGCGCATTGCCCGCGGCCACGCCCAGCGGGACGTCCATGGCAGTGACAAGGGCCCGTGTGCGGACCCCCTCATCGCGCCCGAGGGCGACCATCGTGCGCGCCAACTCCACCGCACGGGCGGTGTCGGACATGAAGGCACCCGAGCCGGTCTTGACGTCGAGTACCAGGGCCGACGTGCCCTCGGCGATCTTCTTGCTCATGATCGAGGAGGCAATGAGCGGGATGATGTCGACCGTCGAGGTCACATCGCGCAGTGCATAGAGTTTGCGATCGGCGGGGGCCAGACCGGAGCCCGCCGCGCAGATCACGCCGCCCACGTCGCCGAGGATCGCTAGCATCTCGGCATTGGAGAGGTGCGCGCGCCAGCCGGGGATGGACTCGAGCTTGTCGAGCGTGCCTCCGGTGTGACCGAGTCCCCGACCCGACAGCTGCGGCACCGCAGCGCCACATGCGGCCACGATCGGCACAAGGGGCAGCGTGATCTTGTCTCCCACCCCGCCCGTGGAGTGCTTGTCCACCGTGGGGCGCGAGAGTGACGCGAAGTCCATGCGCTCACCGGAGCGGATCATCGCCTGGGTCCACCGCACGAGCTCCGGCTCGGTCAGGCCTTGGAAGTAGATGGCCATCGCCATGGCGGCCATCTGCTCCTCATGCACACCGCCACGCGTGTACGAGTCGATCAGCCAGTCGATCTGCTCGCCTGACAGGGCCCCACCATCGCGCTTGATGCGGATGAGGTCGACCGCGGTGAAGGGCTCCGCGCCGCTCACGTCTCGCTCGCCGAGTGCCCGGCCATGAGCAGGCCGATACGCCCGCGATCAGCCTCCGCGGCATCGATCGTCTCGACGAGTCGCCCGTCGTACATCACCGCGATCCGGTCCGCGAGGCCGAGCACCTCGTCGAGCTCGGCGGAGACGAGGAGGACGGCTGCGCCCCGATCGCGTGCGGCCACGATCTGCGAGTGGATGAACTCGATCGAGCCCACATCGACTCCACGGGTGGGCTGCGAAGCGATGAGCAGACTCGGATTGGCCGCCAACTCGCGTGCGATGACGACCTTCTGCTTGTTGCCACCCGAGAGCGACTGCACGGTCGTCTGCACCGATGGGGTGCGGATGTCGAAGTCGGAGACGAGGGTCTGGGCAAGCTCGGATACGGCCGTCCGATTGCGAATCCCGAAGCGCGCGAACTCCGGCTCGGCGAAGCGATCGAGCACGACGTTGTCGGCGACCGAGTAGCCACCGACCAGTCCATCGGTCTCCCGATCCTCGGGCACGTGCCCCACTCCCATCGCATGGATGTCGTGGGGTGAGCGACCCTTCGCATCCTGGCCGTTCACGGTGACGGCTGTGGCGTGGCACGGCCTCAGGCCCGTCAACGCCTGGACCAGCTCCCGCTGGCCATTGCCCTCGACACCTGCGATCCCGAGGATCTCGCCCGCGCGCACCTGGAGGCTGACATCGCGGACGGCGGGCAGGCCGATGTCGTTGCTCGCTGACAGACCGACGACGTCGAGGACAACCTCACCCGGCTCAGCCGGCTGCTTATCCACGGTGAGGAGCACACTCCGGCCCACCATCATCTGAGCCAATCCGGCAGCGTCCGTCTGCTCAGGTGTCGTCGTGCCGACAGCGCGCCCACCCCGCAGCACTTCGATCGTGTCGGCGACGGACAGCACCTCACGGAGCTTGTGGGTGATGAAGATGACGGCGACACCCGAATCCGCGAATCCCTTGATGACACGCAGGAGCTCGTCGGTCTCCTGCGGAGTCAGCACCGCGGTCGGCTCATCGAGGATGAGGATGTCCGCCTTGCGATAGAGCGCCTTGAGGATCTCCACACGCTGCTGGGTGCCGACCGGCAGGTCCTCGACCTTGGCGTTGACGTCCAATTGGAGGCCGAACTCCTTGGCGAGTCGCGCCACCTCGGCCGTCGCCTTGCGCATATTGACGAAGGGGCCCCGGTGAGGCTCGTCGCCAAGGATGACGTTCTCGGCGACAGTGAAGACGGGCACGAGCTGGAAGTGCTGGTGAACCATGCCGATGCCGCGCCGAATCGCGTCTCGAGGTCCCTTGAGGCGGACCGCCTCGCCCTTGATGAGGATCTCACCTTCGTCAGGCTCGTAGAGTCCGTAGATCATCTTGACCAGCGTCGACTTGCCCGCTCCGTTCTCACCGAGAAGCGCGAGGATCTCACCGCGGTGGACCTTCAGCGAGACATTGGCGTTCGCGACGACTCCCGGGAACCGCTTGGTCAGACCGCGAGCTTCGAGCGCGATCTCGCGCGAGGTGCTCATGGTCTAGTCCTTCTCATACGGTCGGCCGACAGCGGCGGGCGGCTTGATGCGCCCGGAGACGATCGCCAGCAGCACGATCGTGAGGATGTACGGAAGCATGTTGACGAACTGGGGTGGGATATCCACCACGGCGTCTGCCTGCAATTGACTCGCGACTCCCTGGGTGAGCCCGAAGAAGATGGCAGCGGCGAGCGCCCCGATCGGATTCCACGCGCCGAAGATCATGATGGCAAGGGCGGTGAAGCCTCGTCCGGCCGTGAGACCGCGCTCGAAGGTCCCGGCTGCCTCGAGTGCGAGGTAGGCGCCCGCCAGGCCCGCGAGACCTCCGGCGATGGTGACGTTCCAGAAGCGTGTGGTCTGCACACCGATGCCCGAGGTGTCCGAGGCGCTGGGCTTCTCGCCCACCGAGCGGGTGCGCAGTCCCCAGACCGTCTTGAAGAGCAGCACCCAGAGCAGCAGGGCGCTCACGATGGCCGCGTAGGTGAAGAGGCCATTGTCGAAGAAGACCGGCCCGATCAGCGGGATGTCGGCCAGGATCGGGATCCTGAGGGTCGGCGTAATGCCCGGCAGGGTGAATCCCTGCGCATAGAAGAAGCTGGTGAGCCCCGCGGCCAGGATGTTGATGATGGTCCCGGCGATGATCTGGTCCATCTTCCAGGTCACGGCGCCCGTCGCCAGCATGGCGCCCATGATCATGCCGGTGCCCACGCCGATCATCGTTCCCAGCAGAAGGCTTCCGGTGAGCGCCGCGCCGAAGAATCCGGCGAAGGCACTCATGAGCATCTGGCCCTCGATGCCGATGTTGATGACTCCAGAACGCTCGCACATGATGCCCACCATCGCGGCCAGGATCAGCGGCACGGCGTAGCGGAGAGAGAACGAGACGACGGACGTCGTCTTGGTCGGGTCCATGACGTAGAAGACGACGATGGTCACCGAGATGAGGATGGCCAGTGCGTAGGCCCACTTGGCGCTCACGCGCCCCATCCCTTGGTCACGGTGGTCTGCTTGACCGACCGATTGCGGAAGAGCAGTTTGGCCACGATCGGGGCCGAAACGAAGAGCAGCGTGAGAGCGAGAATGACGCTGACGACCTCAGGCTCGATCCCGGTCTGGAATTGCAAGGACGAAGACCCCGCGCGAAGCGTGCCCACCAGCAGGGCGGCCGGGATGGTCGCGAGCGGATTGGCGCGGGCAAGGAGGGCGATCGTGATGCCGTCGAATCCGAGACCGACGTTGAACGCCGGCTCGAAGCGCCCGGTGATCCCCATGGTCTCCACCGCGCCGCCGAGTCCGGCAAGGCCTCCGCTGACCGCCATGGCGAGCAGGATCGTGCCCTTGACCGAAATCCCGGCATAGCGAGCGGCACTCGGATTCATGCCCACGGTGTTGAAGCGGAATCCCTGGGTGGTGCGGACGAGGTACCACCCGAAGAACACCGCGACCAGCAGCGCGAGGATGAATCCCGAAGGGATGGGGCCGATGTACGGCAGGACGGCAGACTCCGCGATCGGGGGCGTCCGCGACAGAGGCTGATCCGGCTCCTTCAGTGGCCTACTCGCGAGGTAGTCGACCAGCGCGATAGCGATGCTGTTGAGCATGATCGTGGTGATGACCTCGGACACGTTGCGATAAGCCCGAAGGGCTCCCGCGATCGAACCCCATGCCGCCCCGCACAGGATCCCGAAGATCAGCGCGAAGGGGAGGTGGACTAGAGGCGGGAGCTGGAAGTTGTATCCGGCCCAGGCGGCTCCGATCGCCCCCATGAGCAACTGGCCCTGGGCACCGATGTTGAACAGGCCGGCGCGCAGTCCGACGACCACCGCGAGTCCCGTGAGGATGAGCGGGGTCGACTTCTCCATCGTCCGCTCGAGCCCAGCGACCGAGCCGAGCGCATCGCTGAAGAGCACCCGGTAGGCCTCGAGGGGATTCACGCCCTGAAGCCAGATGAGGATGCCTCCGACCGCGAAGGCCAGGAGCACCGAAACGACCGGGATGACGATGGCCGGGACCCGATCCAGGGGGCCGGACCGACGCGGGTCCGGATCGGTGAACCCGAGGTCGGTCTGGGCAGGGTCAGTCGTGGCCATGACCCGACGATCCTGGCACAAAAGCCGCGAGGGGGGTGGCGCAATGCGCCACCCCCCTCGCGGGGTCGATCAGATCAGGCCGATGGACTAGCCGAGCGTGACGTTGGTCGCGATCGTGCCAGCGTCAAGGCCAGCGATGACCTCAGCCACCTTGGTCTTGACCTCCTCGGGCACAGCCGCCTCGGTGTCGTGGTACGGCGCCAGGCCGGTGAGGCCGACGTAGTTGCCACCGGGCGCCTTGCCGTCCTTCGCCATCAGGACGAGGTCCTTGGTACCGAGGGTCAGCTTCTTCTCCGCGGAAGTGAGGAGGCACTTGGCCGCCTCGGGCACCGTGAAGAACTGGTCGGTATCGACTCCGATGCAGAAGATCGACTCGCCCGCGCCAGGGGCCTTGGCGATCTCGATGAGAGCGCCGTTGCCGGTGAGTCCGCCCGCGCCGAAGATGATGTCGTTGCCCTGCTCGAGCTGCTTCTTGGCCTCGGCCGCACCCCACTCGGGGTCGGTGAAGGCGTTGTTGGGCTCGTGGTAGACCAGCGTGACCTCGACGCTCGGGTTGGCTGCGATGGCGCCCGCCTTGTAGCCCTCACCGAAGAGCTTCACCGGCGGGACCGTGTCGGTGCCGAGGACAGCGCCGACCTTGTTGGTCTTGGTCATGAGGCCCGCGAGGTAGCCGGCGGCGTAGCCCGCCTTGTCCTCGGGGAAGACCAGGCCGGTGAGGTTGGGGATGGTCTCAGCCTGGAACTGGTCGACACCGATGAACTGGGTGCCGGTGTTGGCCTTGGCGGCAGCGACACTCGCCTCGCCCATGAGGAAGCCCACCGTGACGATGACGTCGTAGCCGGCGTCCACGAACTGCTGGATGTTGGTCGCGTAATCCTTGGGATCCACGGTCTCGATGTACTTGGCGTAGCCGCCGGATGCCTGGGCAGCCTCGAGGGCGCCCTCCCACGCGGACTGGTTGAACGACTTGTCGTCGACCTTGCCGGTGTCGGTGACGAGACCGATGCAGAACGCATCAGCGCCGGGGCAGTCGCCCTCTCCGCCTCCGCCGGCCGCACTGCTCGACGACTCACTGCTGCTGCTGCTTCCGCCGCCGCCACAGGCGGCGAGGACGAGCGCAGCGGCGGCAGCCGCAGCTGCCAAACCCCACTTGCGATGCATGCACATGCCCTTTCGTCGTGGTGATCCCATCCGCTCGTAGCAGGGCTACGCCGCTCACGATGGGTTTCGAGCGCTACCGGCACCCTAGTCGCGGATGCGGTCCCCACCGCAGACGGCCCGGGGTCGTGATGCAGCCGTAACAACGTCGCAGGACGGACGGGGCGCGTGTGACGAGTGTGACGACATCCGCACGACATCACACCCGTCGCGCGCTCGCACTCCATCCGCCGTCGACGGGGAGGACAACTCCCGAGACCCCACTCGCTGCGGCGAGGAACGCCACGGCGTCAGCGACCTCTCCGGGCTGGATCGGGCGGCCCAGGGGGCAGGTCCGCTGCCACCATTCCCACCCCTCGGGCCAGTCCTGCGCGAGGCCGGGTCGATCGACAAGTCCTGGCGCCACAGCGTTGACGCGGACGCCCTCGGGGGCCCACTCGAGCGCAGCGGTACGCGTGAAGGACTCCAGTGCTGCCTTCGCCGCGGCGTAGTGGCCGTGGCGGGGGAAGGCCGACCCGGCCTCGATGGACGAGATGTTGACGATGCACGAACCGGGTGCGAGAGCCGGGCGCAGCGCGCTCGACAGGTTGACCGCGGAGAGGAACGTCGCCCCGAGCATGCTCATCCAGTCGGATGCAGATAGCTCATCCAGCGATGCGACGGATTGATCGGCCGCATTGTTGACGAGAAGGTCGACAGCACCCGCATTGGCCGCCACCGCCTGCGCAATGTCGGCATCGGCGAGATCACCGGAGAGACATCGCACGCCAACGACGTCATCTGCCAGCGGTGACCTGCTGTGCGCGATGACGTCGTAGCCCGCTGCGGTAAGTCGCTCCACGAGCGCGCGCCCTACGCCTCCACGGACACCGGTGACGAGAGCGATAGGCCGACTCATCGGGACACCGTCGGTCGGATCAGCCCACGCGCCGCATCGGCCACATCGCTCCACGGTGAGAGGTCAGTGTCGTCGCCGGCAAGGGTGAATCCGCTGAAAGGCGGGGCTAGCGAGCACACGACGAGGCTCCACTCCCCCCGCGTCCGCGAGCCCTGCCAACTGCGCGCGGGCACCCGGACGGCGGGCTCGTCTCCCCTGTCGAGATGGGTCCCGAGCACGTGCCGGGAGTGGGTCCCGTCGGCGTGCAAGACGAGCATGTCTACCGGGTCACCGGCCACATGCACCCACATCTCGTCTTCATCCAGTAGGTGCAGGGCACTGAAATCAGTCGGCGTCAGTAGCCCGTAGATGGCATTGCCGTGATCCGTGCGCCAGAGCAGGCGGATCCAGACGCCTTCGCCGTCGAGGTACTCCAGGTCCAGCGCTGAGATCACCTCCTGCGCGCTCATCTCGTCGAGGTCGGTCACGCGCCCTCCACGAGGCGGACAGCGGCTGCCATCACGTCGTCCGCGTCAACACGGGTGGGGTGACGATCGATGACGACGGGCTGGCCGGCGACGAGCACGTGACGGACATCGGAGCGACCCGCGCTGAAGACGACCGATGTGTAGGGGTCATGGACGGGCACGAGGTGCGGTGCACGCAGGTCGAGGGCGATGAGATCCGCCTCTTTGCCGACCTCGACTGTGCCGATGCGGTCCCCGAGGCCAAGTGCACTCGCGCCGTCGATCGTGGCTGCGCGCACGACATCGCGCGCCGATAGCGCCGCCGGGTCGTCACGGACGAGACGCGCGAGATTGGCAGCCAGGCGCATGGCGGCGAACATGTCCAGATCATTGCTCGACGAGCAGCCGTCCGTGCCGATCCCGACCCGGATGCCCTGGTCGCGGTAGCCCACGATGTCGGCTGCACCACTGGCCAGCTTGAGATTCGAGCCGGGGCAGTGGGCGACGGCAGTTCCCGTGGCCGCGAGGCGCTCACGATCGTGCGCGTCGAGACGAACGCCGTGGCCGAGCACCGGGCTGAGCGCGAGGACTCCCGAGGCATCCAGCGCGGGGACAGGACGCAGGCCGGTGGCCTCGATCGTGTCGTCGTTCTCGCGATCGTTCTCTGAGGCATGCGTGTGCACGAGTGCTCCCTGCTCTCGTGCGAGCGTCGCAATCTCCGCAAGGTGCTCCAGGCCGACGGTGAAGGCTGCGTGGGGCATGAGCGCCGCAGGCACGTGTGGACCGCCCAGCGACGCGAGGGTCTCGGGCCACGCGCGTGCGAGGGCCATGCGCTCATCCCACTCCAGATGGTCGGGCCCGGGGAAGGAGAAGAAAACGGGTCCGGTCACATGGCGCAGTCCGACATCGACGGCTGCGCGATGGGCGTCGGCGGGATGGAAGTACATGTCGAGTGCGGTCGTCGTACCTCCGAGGATGGCCTCGAGGGCGCCAAGGCGCGTGCCGGCGTAGACACCGGCGGCGTCCATGACCCGAGCCTCTTCGGCCCAGACGCGCTCGAGGAATCCCTGGAGGTCCACCTCCTCGGCGATTCCCCGCAGCAGGGTCATCGCGAAGTGGGTGTGAAGATTGACGAGGCCGGGCATGACCAGCAGGTCCCGGGCATCGATCACGGTCCTGGCATCGAGACCGCTCTCCCCCACGCTGACGATCCGACCGTCATCGACGGCGATGTCGGCATGCTCGACGACACTGCCCGAGGCGTCGCACATGAGCACGTAGCGCGCTCCGCGCAGGACGAGATCGACGCTCACGCCGACTCCGCGAGGATCGCCGCCGCACGCGAGAGGATGCGCGTCACCGTCTCCGCACCCTGAGCCACCACGGCGGTGACCTCCTCGATGGTGATGGGGTCGGCACTCAGCCCCGCGGCGGGATTGGCGACGAGGCACAGGCTGGCGTAGGGAATGCCCTTCTCGGCGGCGAGAACCACCTCCGGCACGCCGGTCATGCCCACCACGGTCACTCCGGCGGCTCCTGCCATGCGGATCTCCGCCTTCGTCTCGAATCGCGGTCCCTCGAAGGCTCCGTAG
Source organism: Actinomycetota bacterium (assembly GCA_046046455.1). Lineage (GTDB taxonomy): Bacteria > Actinomycetota > Actinomycetes > S36-B12 > S36-B12 > Mxb001. The sequence continues at coordinate 21,670 of JBJOJS010000020.1, forward strand.
ATGCCCGTGGGCGAGACCGAGACGCCGCACTCATCGGCTGCACGCAGCCATGTCTGGCGCAGACGAGGGTCGTAGGGCTCGCCCATGTCGACGTGCACGACGCCCTCGGGGCTCGATCCGTCGAAGAAGGTGACGGGGCGCTGCTTGGTGAAGTCGATGAAGTCATCGACGACGACGAGGGCTCCGGCGTCGTGGCCGATGCCGCCGACAACGTTGATCGCGAGGACCTCCGTGACACCAGATTCGACGAGCGCCTGCATGATCGCTCGGAAATTGACCATATGCGGTGGCACGGAGTGATCGATGCCGTGACGTGAGACGAAGTACGTCGGTCGGTCGTGCATCCTCCCTGCCGTGACTCGCGCGGCGCCGTACGCCGTATCGACGACGATCTCCCGCGCATCCTCAAGTGCGTCGAGTGCGTAGAAGCCCGTGCCAGCGATGACTCCGAGGGCGCCCTCGCTCACCGGGGTTGTCCCGGGATGTCGTCAGGTCCGAAGGCGTCGGGGATGAGATCGCCCAGGGGCACGGGGCCCCCGGCCCGATCGATGAGGATCGATGCGCCTCCATGCTCATGGAGGAGCTGGCGGCACCGGCCGCAGGGCAGGAGCGGACCGGGATTCGGGCCGACGCAGGCGAAGGCCACCAGCCGCTCGCGATCGCCCGTGGGACTGGTGCGCACCAAGTCGCTGACGAGGCCGCACTCCGCACACAGCGTGATACCGAGAGAGGCGTTCTCGACATTGCACCCGGAGACGATGCGGCCCGACGTCGTGAGGGCCGCGGCCCCGACCGGGTGCCGACTGTACGGCGCATATGCGTGATCGCGCGCCTCCTCGGCGGCGGCACGCAGAGCCGGCCAGTCGATATCGGTCATGCGGGAGCGCCCGCCGATGCAGCGGCGGTCAACTCGTCGAAGGTCGGGAAGTGCGTCGAGATGTCGCTGCCGGTGAAGGTGCCGATCCAGCCGTCGTCGTCGTGGAAGAAGCGGATCGCCGTGAAGTCAGGGCTCGTGCCCATGTCGAACCAGTGGGTCGTGAGCGCCGGGACGCTCAGCAGGTCCCCCTCGGTGCACAGCATCGCGTGGACACGACCGCTGACGTGCAGATAGAACACGCCGGACCCGGCCACGAAGTAGCGGATCTCCTCCTCGTCGTGGGTGTGCTCGTTGAGGAATTTCGTGCGCGCTGCAGCAGCGGTCGCGCGCCA
>JBJOJS010000033.1:0-5866 GCA_046046455.1 Actinomycetota bacterium
CAGTCCATGTCAGTTTCGCCGGGGCAATACTGATCGCGGACGAACCTGTGCCGGTGGCGCGCACCGCCGATGCGGTGGCTGACACGCTGGCCTTGGGCTTGATGCTGGGCTTGGCGGAGGCCGCCGGAGCCGAAGCGATCGTGAGTGCGCCCAAGGCCAAGGCACCCGCAGCAACGCCGGCAAGCGCGCGCTTGCCAGAACGCATTGCGTTAGACAATGCCTTTCCTTTCGTTAACGCGTGCCCGTTGTTTGGTCCGCCCGGGGCCGAAGGATCCATTTCGGTGATCCCCGGCCGGAACGAACGCCAAGCACGCTGATCCGGATCGGAACGGCCGTAGGGAGACCGCTCCACGCGGTATTCAAGCAGGTCGAGGGAGCACCGCCACGCATTGAGGCGGGTCTCTCAGGCTTTTCCCAACGTGGGGAAAGTGCAAGGCAATGGCGGGCGCGCGACATATCGCCCGTCTCGGGGGATCGGGGGATCCAGGGTGATGGTTTGTCCACAGGTATATCCACACCTGTCCCAGGGGCCTCTCCAGGCCACATGCCTCCCGCGACGACGCCCAGCTCCCCAACCGCCCCAAACCCGCAATCGGCCGCGTTTTGTCCGATTTAGGGTTTATGTGCATAATGTGCTAGTTCCAGGGGGTGTGGGACGTCATCTCCCCGCCTGGGGGCGCGGGCATCGCCTGGAGGCCGCCGCATGACCGCCGCACTCACCGTCGGTACGCCGTACGACGACGAATTCCTCCCCACCGGCCGCACGCTTCTGGGCGACTACCTCAGCCACTTCTGGCTCCCCCGCCGCCTGCCCGCCTGGGCCGAGGGCACCCGCCGCTACCGCACCTGGACCGTGACGACCCTCCTGGACTCCCCTCTCGCCTACCGCCCTATCGAGGAACTCGGGGTCCTGGAGATCGAGCGCTACTTCGCCCAGCGCGCCATCACCCCTTGGGAGACCACGGGCGAGCTGCCCAAGGCCGGCTCCCTCAAGGGCCTCCACGACACGCTGCGCGCGAGCCTCAACGACGCCAAGCGCTACGGCTTCATCCGCGACAACCCCTGCACCGGGGTCGAGTTGCCCCGGGCCGACTCGACCCAGGCCACGATCTGGAGCCCCGAGCAGGTGCAGAGCTTCCTCGCCTCCACCCGCCGCTCCCGCTACGTCACCCTCTGGCGGCTGCTCTTCGCCACGGGGCTGCGCCGCGGCGAGGCCCTGGGCCTGACCTGGGCCGACGTCGACCTGCCGGCCCGCAAGCTCGCCGTGCGGCGCAACCTCCAGGCCGACTCCCGCGAGGGCAATGTGCGCTACGGGCCGCCGAAGTCACGCCGCTCCACCCGCACCATCACGATCGACCCCGGTACGGCGGAGGCCCTCGAGCGCTGGCGCCGCATGCGCGAGACCGAGCACGGCGCCTGGCTCGCCGACCTGGAGAAGCGCTTCACCGGCTACCGCACCCCGGGTGCGCGCCTGCCCGAGCTGCCGCGCACGCTCCCCGACGACTCCCCCGTCTTCGCCAACGCCGACGGTACGCCGATGCTCCCCTCGACCGTGTCCGACACGTTCCGCCGCCAGGTGGCGAAGTCGGGACTGCCGCAGATGCGCCTGCACGACGCCCGGCATACCCACATCACGCACCTGCTCCGCTCGGGGGAGCCGATCCAGAACGTCTCGGCCCGCGCCGGTCACGGCTCGTCGTTCACGACCCTGACGACGTACGCGCATGTGATCGCCGGCGACGACGAGCGGACTGCGGCGAGGGCTGCGGGACTCTTCGGGGACTGATATCCGACCGCTGACGCATCCCCTAGGAGATCACGAACTCCATGAGGGCCGTGATGTCTCCGGCATCGGCAGCCCGCAACGCACGGATGTACTGGCCCCTGACAACCGTGATGTCATGCGTGTCGCGCGCACCCCATGTGAATGGCGGGGCACCACTCGCACGAAGGATCAAGTCCGTGGCGGCGCGGGCGTGACGGCCATTGCCATTGGCGAAGGGATGTATCGCGACAAGCCGGTGGTGGAACCGGACGGCTGCTTCGTGGACTTCATAGGGGCTGTCAGCCGCCAGTCAGAGCCCCGCATCAGCAACAAGGTCCCGCACACCCGTCGCCACTTGGCTCTCGTGAGTGCCGTGAAGATGCCGGTCTGCTCAGCCGTGTCCAGGTCTCCGCGAGTCAGCACCCACGACAACCTCAGACCCTCAGACTCCTCCGGCGTGAGCGGAGTGGATCCATCCGCGTGCGAGAAGAGGTCGCTCAACCTCGGTCCCAGAGGCCAGGCTTGTCGAGCCACTCCTGGGTGCGCGCTTCAATGAGTGACTCGGTCTCGCGAGGCGACACTGCCTGATCCTCGAGTGCCATGCTGTGCGCGATGCGCCCTACTTCGGCTTCTGCCCGAGCGCGAGCCTGTTCGAGCACCTGCGCCTCCAGAGGTCTGCGGGGCACGAATGCGTAGACGAAATCGCAGTCGAGGGCGTCGGCGGCCCGGCGAAGCGTGTTGATCTGGGCGGTACCCAACCTCTCGCTCTCCTCAAGACGAAGCACCGTGGTGTCGGCGACCCCCAACCGTTCGGCCAGCACAGCGGCTGGCATGGCGAGGGCCTCGCGGACCATCCGTGTCCAACCCGTGCGTGGCTCGGGAAGTTCCGCGATCGACGCCAGCTTCGCCGTGCGTTCGTCGAGGACGGCTCTGGACTGCTGACGGGAGTGGGGACTCGGGGTTCGTGGCATGAATTCGCCTCCTTGAAACTGCACTGTGATGCAGTATGAGACTGATTTATCCGGCATTGCAATGCCGGATCTCGGGGCACATGAACGTCTGACACATATATGCGATCTGTCTGCATACATGAGCTATTCTTCGTTGATGCGGACGACTCTCATTCTCGAAGACTCCATCTATCAGCGAGCCAAGGTGACGGCCGCCGAGCGTGGCGTCACGGTCGCCTCGGTGATCGAGGAGGCCCTGCACCTCCTCCTCGCCTCGGAGAGCCGCCAGCCGTCCTCGTCCCTCGGTCCTATGCCCGTGGATGCGTCCATGAGCTGGAAACGGCCCGGAGTGGACATCAACGACTCGCGAGCGCTGCTCGAGATCATGGATTCGGACGAAGGTCCAGATGTACTGCGTTGACGTCAACGTCCTCGTTCACGCCTACGCCCCGGCCAGCCCGGACCATCGTGCCTGCAGGAGTTGGTTGGAGGTCGCACTAGAGGGGCGTCAGCCAATCGCTCTCCCGGTTTCGGTCCTCAGCGGCTTCTGGCGCATCGTCACTCACCGCAAGGTCATGACGGTGCCCTCCTCGCCGGACAGGGCGACGGCGTTCACCGACTGGCTGCTGGCCCATCCGATCACCATGGTCCCCGCCGTTGGTCAGGCGACCTTCGTCATGGCCCGCGACCTCATTCGCGACCTGGGTCTCACCGGCAACGATGTGCCCGATGCGGTCCTGGCCGCGACAGCCCTGGACTTGCGAGCGACACTGGTCACTGCGGACCGTGGTTTCCGACGTTTCCGCGGACTCAACGTCATGGATCCCACGTCCGGCTGATTGAGCGAGGGGCGCTCCACAGGCACGGCATTCCCTCGCTGTGCACACGTCCGCGGCGTACCGAGTGACTCCCGTGCATCGCCCCTAGCGTCCGGCGGATGAGCCTCGACCTTCCCTCCGCCAGCACCACGCTGGGCGACTACCTGCGCCACGAGTGGCTGCCGCGCAAGCAGGCGGGCTGGGCGAGCGGCAGCAGGCGCCACCGGCAGTGGGCCGTCGACACCCTCTGCGCGTCACGCCTGGTGGACCGGCCGATCGGCGAGCTCACTGTCATGGAGATCGAGCGCTACTTCGCCGAGCGCGCTGCGATCCCCTTCCCCTCCACCGGTGAAGTGCCCGCGCACGGAAGCATCAAGGCGCTCTACGCCACGCTCAAGGCGTGCCTCGGTGACGCGCACCGCTACGGCCTCATCCCCGACAACCCCTGTGCGAAGGTGCGGCTGCCACCGGATCACGCCACGCCCGCGCAGATCTGGTCGCCCGAGCAGGTGCGGGCGTTCCTTGCCCACACTGCGGACTCACGTCAGGCCGTGCTGTGGCGGGTGTTCTTCGCCACGGGCATGCGTCGCGGTGAGGTGCTCGGTCTCACGTGGCGGCATATCGACTTCGATGCGGCTCGGATCCTGGTGGCGCGGGCGATGCTCGCCGACTCGCGCAAGGACAACGTGCTCTACGGACCGCCCAAGAACCACCGCTCGCTGCGCACCATCAGCATCGATGCAGGAACGGCGGCTGCGCTGCGCGCCTGGCGCGCTCAGCTGAGCGATGAGGCGGCGGCGCGGGGCGACGTACTCGACGACGACTCACCAGTCTTCGTCAAGGCCGACGGCACGCCGATGCTGCCCGCGGGAATCTCAGACACCTTCCGCCGGCAGGTGAAGGCCGCGGGGCTGCCGCCGATCCCCCTCCACAGCGCCCGGCACTGCCACATCTCCCATCTGCTCGCGGCGGGCGAGCCGATCGCGCACGTGGCCGCGCGCGCCGGTCACAGCACCTCGGCGATGACCCTGCGGATCTATGCCCACGTGATCCCCGGCGATGACGAGCGGACGGCGGCTCGGGCGGCGCAGATGTTCGAGGCGTCATGACACGCCTGGCGATCACGTATCTTCTCGCCATGGGAGAGGACCACTCAATGCGTGGCGCCAAGTCGGACCCCGCCACTGACGACCAGGTCAGCGTCGTGCTTGCCGAATTGGCCGAGATCCGTTCTCGAAGCACCCCCGGACCGGAGAGCCTGCGCGAACTCATCGAAATGGGCCGACATTGATGAGGGGCTCCGTCCTGGTGGACGGAGCCCCTCATCGCGATCCCTACGTGGCTACTTCACCGGGGGAATACGCACAACATTGGAACGATCAGGTCCGATCCCGAACTGCACCGAGATCGGCGTGCCGTCCTTGCCCTTGGAGAACTTCCGCTGCCAGGAGAACGTCCCCGCCGCATTCGTGGTGAGACCGGAGTTCTTCTGCTCCACCCACTGGCCGGAGTCGCCCTCCTTGATGAAGACGGTGATGCGCGTGCCGGCCGGGTAACCCAGCGAGGTGCCCTTCGCCGACACCTCCGAGCCGAGCGGGATCTTCAGGAAGCTCAGCTTCTTGCGGCCATAGCCGGTGATCTTCAACTCATACGGCGTCGCGATGTTGGACGGCTCCGACCGAGCACCCCAGCCACCGCCATTCAGACCCTGAACCGTGAAGGTGTAGCGGACGCCAGGCTTGAGGCTGGTGAACGTGCACTCCGTGAGCTTGGCATCCGTCAGACGCGTGATGCACACATTGCCCGCCGGAGCCGCTCCGACTGCGGTCGCCTGCGCCAGGTAGTTCGTGATCGGATAAGTGCCCTGATCCCTCGGTGCATCCCAGCTGACCGTCACGGTCTGCCAGCCACCCTTGGCCACCACATTCGTCGGCGCACCCGGAGGAGTTGCCGGCACATTCGGATCCGGCTCGGGGCCCGGCGTGAAGAGCGCAACGTTCAGCGCGTTGAAGACCGCTCCGGCCGTCGTGAATCCCCCGCCCACGTAGACCGAGCCATCGTTGTTGACGACGACGGATCGAGCGCTTCCACCCACTCCGACGGCGCCCGCTGACAAAATGTAGCCCCAGGTCCCGCTGACGTTGGTTGATGCCGTACTGAAGTCAGCCCCGGAAATTGTGGCGATGCCGTTCATGATGGAGCCGCCAGCGGTCCCCCCGAAGCCCACCACGTACGCAACGTTTCCGTCGGGCGAGAAGCCAATGTCGTCGAGATTGATGCTTCCACCGAGTCCCGTGCCAACGGAGTACCACTGCCGGTCGATGCGATCCCAC
>JBJOJS010000039.1:0-7401 GCA_046046455.1 Actinomycetota bacterium
CAAGACCTTCAGCATCCGCGTGACCGGAGGGACCGGCGTCGCAGGCAAGCGGCACAACTCAACCCTCACCATCCCGGTCACCCCGGCGATGATGGACGAGGTCATCTTCATCTCCCCCGTCACGACCATCGCCCACAAGGTCGCCGTACGCACCGGCACGTCCTACCCCAAGGCGCTCAAGCGCACACTGCGATCGCTGGGGATCCCGGCATGGTCGACACCCGCTGACTTCAGCGGCATCAAGCACGTCTTCGACCCGCACGAGTTCCATGCCTACGCCACCACCAAGGGCGGCCACCGCCAGGCGATCGAGGCGCTGGTCAAGGACGTCATCAAGGGCGAGCGGACGCATCGCTTCGCCAGTCGACCCACCCCCCGAGCGGACGACGCCGAGGAGGTCGTCGAGGACTCCCTGGCAGAGAAGCTCGCCACCGTCGCGCTCGAAGCCGTGGTGTGGAAGGGCGCCCAGGCCGTCCTCGGCAAGTACCTGCCGGTCGATCCTGCGATGGCGGAGCTGTCGAGTCAGCTCAACGCGATCCAACAGGAACTCAACACGATCTCCGAGCAGCTCAACATCATCACCGCCGACATCAACGAGATCCTGGTCGAACTCTCGCAACTGTCCTACAACACGGCGTACGAGACGATCTCCGAACCGGCGAGCGACATCCCGCCCCTGTGGACGAAGTACCAGCAGTTCGCCGCTGAGTACGCCTGCCCCTACTGGGAGGACCCGGACACCTGCACCGTGCCGACCAGCGGGCCCGACAGCTATGAGGCCAACGCGACCGACCTGGCGACGCAGCTGTGCGGCCTCGCGGACTTCTCCAACGCCGGTCAGCCGATGTCGCTGTGGAGCAACCTCTTCACGACCACGGCCGGCAACACCGGCGTCATCCCCGCGCTCTACCAGATGTACTCCACGGAGACCGCATTCTGGACCGCGGACGACCTCGATGACATCTACCAGACCATCGACTTCTACGGGACCCTCCAGGCGCAGGGCACGATCATGCTCAACGACGCCTGGTCCTACATCCCTCAGGGCAAGAAGAATGGCCCGTGCAACCGCCCCTCCACGGCCGCCAGCAACGACATCAACACCTATGTCGAGCAGAACAACAACATTCGCGTATCGCTGCCCAGTGGCTACACCACCCCGGGCATCGTGATCCCGTCGACCAACCCGACGACGGCAGACTCCTCGACCGAGACGCTGCTGCAGTCCTTCCCGGTCCAGTCGCCCAAGGGCGCGGTCGGCGGCAAGTACGCCCCGTACAGCTTCGCGACCTGCTCCGACGGCACGACCATGTCGACGAGTCAGTACAGCGACATCTTCGAGCCCTACGTCCCGCTCCTCACCCCCGACCAGTTCACCTCGACCTGGGAGTCGGTGATCCCCACGGGGTATGAAATCGCGCACAGCAGCGATCTCTCGACGTACAGGCCCGCTCTGACGGGCATCGAGGACGGCGTGACCGGCCTCGAGCAGATCGTCACGACCCCGACGGGCAACATCGCCCAGGCGGTCGTGACCGCGGAGTCAGCGCCCATCGCCTCGGCGCAGTGGGACCCGACCTCGGCGTACACTCCCGAGGCTGTCCCGGCCGGGATCATGTGGTGCAACTCCGCGACCCTGGGCGCGGCACTGGACGATGACACCCAGTGGGTCACTAACTTCACGATGACGACGAGCAACTTCGGCAATGAGCACGTCTACGCCGATGGCCTCACCCTGAAGAACGGCTTCTCCGTGCCGCTCGGCGTGCTGGCGACGACCAAGGTGAAGGCACACTACGTCGCGCCGTACGACGGCGCCCCTGCGCCGACGACCCCGCCCTGCGTGCCCGGGCAGGAGGACTGCGTGGGCGACTCGATCTCGGAGGCGACCCCCATGCCGGGCACCTGGGCGTGCAACGGCCAGTACGGCTACTGCGACGGACTCGAGCAGGCCAATGGCGAGTTCATCGACGACTACAACGATCACGACGTCTACAGCTTCGTGGCACCCCAGGGCAACACGCAGTACCTCATGAACGGCCCTGTCGGCTCGCTCGCGAAGCTCGACCCGTGCACCTTCTGCGGCTTCACCATCTACAACCCGGCGCAGCAGGCGATCATGACCTGCGACGTCGCCGCAGACTGCTTCACCGGATCAGCCGGTGAAGAAGCGGTGTTCTTCATGGTCGACGAACCAGGGACGTACTACATCGACGTCTACCGCAGCCCGAATGCCACGCTGCCCAACCCGACCAACGTGACCTACCAGGTCCAGCTGGCGTCCAATCTCGAACCGGGCTGCGAGGTCAACTGCTCCACGGGTTAACCGACAGCGAGCGGGTGGGTAGCCGCCTAGGGGCCGGCCTGCTCGGTGGCGTAGACCTCGGGTCGACGATCAGCGCGGACGTCGTTGCTCGGTCCGGTCGCCTTGTCGCGTGCCTCGCGGGGGTCGACGTCGGCCTGGATGGTGGTTGCGTGCGTGCTCTCGCTCGCGGCGCGAATCCAGCCGTCCGGGCCGATGATGGCGCTCGCGCCGGCGAAGGTGGCTCCGCACTCGCTCCCGCCCCGGTCGCAGCATGCGATGAAGATCCGGCTCAGCCTCGCCGACGACATGGCGTCGTGGACCTCGGGCTGCCGCTCCCCCGCGGGGACGTCGACGGCAGGCCAGTTGGTGGGCGCGGCGATGACATCCGCGCCCTGCAGGAAGACCCCGCGCACCATCTCGGGGAACTCCAGGTCGAAGCAGACCATCATGGCGATGCGACCCTGCCGCGTGTGGACCACCGGTGGCGGCTCGCTCCCTTCGCGGAACCAGCGCCGCTCCTCGTCCCACAGGTGCACCTTGCGGTAGACCGCGAGCACGCCGTCGGCGTCGAGCATGATCGCGGCGTTGGAGATGCCGTCGGGCTCGCGAAGCGGGATGCCGGCCACGAGCACGGCGTCGCTCCCCTGCAGTGCCTCGCGCCATCGCCCGACGATCGGTGAGTCGACCGTCAACGCTGATGCCTCGACCTCCGCGTGGTCGCGGAAGACATAGCCGCTGGTGCAGAGCTCGGGCAGGACGATGAGATCGGCACCTCGCGCGACGGCGTCGTCGACCGCCGCGAGGGTCGCCGCGTGATTGGCCGACTCGTCACCCACGATGGGGGTCAACTGCTGGCAGACGATGCGCATGATGTGCGCACCCTAGTCGTCAGTCGAGTGAGCCCGCGGGGGCGATCCACTCGCACGGCTGTCCGGTGATGTCCGAGATGAGACGGCAGTCAGTGGCCTCAACGCGGCGTTGCTGCGGGCCGGAGGCAGCATCCCCGCGAAGGCCTCGCCACGACGGATCGCCGCCGATCCGCAGGCATCCGGGCGACCTCCCGCCCTAATGTGTGCGCATGCGCGTTTATCGGACACTGCCTATCGCCGCGGCCTCCCTCATGATCCTGGGGTCCGTGGCGATCCCTGTCACCGCGGGGGCGGCGTCCGGTCTGTCCTACCCGCCGGCCGAGCGGACCGATCACGTCGATACCTACTTCGGGGTCGAGGTGGCCGATCCCTATCGCTGGCTCGAGGACCCGGCAGATGCGCGGACGCAGGCGTGGGTCGATGCGCAGGCGAGCCTCGCCACGACGTACCTCGCTGATCTGCCCACGCGCGCCTCGCGCGCCGCGCAGATGGCTGAGCTGATCTCGCAGCCATCCGTGGGCCAGCCCGTGAGCGCGGGCGGGCGACTCTTCTGGGTCGCCAATGACGGCACCCAGGCGCAGTCGGTGCTCTACCAGTCGACCAGTGATATCGACAGCGGCAAGGTCCTCCTCGATCCCCATACGCTCTCCGCCGACGGCACGGTGTCACTGTCGTTCTGGATTCCCAGTCCCAACGGACGGTACGTCGCGTGGGCCACCTCCGAGGGCGGCTCGGACTGGAAGACCTGGCGGGTCCGCGACGTACGCACGGGCAAGGATCTGCCCGAGCACCTGCGGTGGTCGAAGTTCTCCTACGTGGCGTGGACCGCCGACTCCTCCGGCTTCTACTACGCGCGCTATCCCAAGCCCCAGAACCCGCTCGAGTCGGTCAACGTCGGCATGCAGGTGCACTTCCACCGTCTCGGCCAGTCGGCTGCGCGATCGACATTCGTCTACACCGACAGGGATCGGCCCGAGACCACCGTGCGACCCTCTTACCCGCCCGGGTTCGACCGTCAGTGGATCAGGACATCCACGCCGGAGCCCGGCAATGGCCTCTCCTACATCGAGGGCACCCCGGCGAAGCCTCGCGTCGTCGAGCTGCCGCTGCCGCAGGATGGGTCGTCGTACGCGATCCTCAGGCAGACGCGTGATCACATCATCGTGCAGACCGACCACGGCGCACCGCTCTCGCGGATCGTGCGCATCGATCTCGATCGCCCCGCCCCGCAGCACTGGCAGGAGCTCGTGCCCGAGCGCGCGGAGCCCATCGAACTGGCTGACATCGTCGACGGTCGCATCGTCGTGACCTACCTCTCGAACGCCTCGAGCAGGGTGCGGATCTTCTCGGTGCAGGGCCGCTCCCTGGGCACGCTGCCGCTGCCGGGCATCGGAGCGATCGTCGGCCTCTCCGACCGGGAGGGTCCGGGTGGATTCCTCTCCTACACGAGCTTCACCCAGCCCACCGAGGTACTCACGTTCAGTCCGAAGAATCGGACCACGCGCGAGTGGTACGCCCCGCCCGTGCCCTTCGATCCCGCCGACTTCATCACCGAGCAGGTGTGGACGACGAGCAAGGACGGCACCCGCGTGCCCGCCTTCGTCAGCCGACTGCGCACCGTCACCCCGGACCCGACCACGCCGACGTGGCTCTACGGGTACGGCGGCTTCGACATCTCCCTGACTCCGGCCTACTCCTCCGACGCGATCGCGTGGATGCAGAACGGCGGTGTCTACGTCGTCGCCACGCTGCGTGGAGGCGGCGAGTTCGGGCAGGAGTGGCACCGCGCCGGCACGCTGCAGCAGAAGCAGAATGTCTTCGACGACTTCATCGGCGTCGCCGAGTGGCTCGTCGCGGAGGGTCGCACCTCCCCCGAGCATCTCGTGGCCAATGGGCGCAGCAATGGCGGCCTGCTCGCAGGCGCGATGCTCACCCAGCGGCCCGACCTCTTCGGCGCCGTCGTGCCCGAGGTCGGCGTGCTCGACATGCTCCGCTACCACAACTTCACGATCGGCTACGCGTGGGCGGGTGACTACGGCCGAAGCGACGACAGCCCGGAGATGTTCGAGTACCTCCGCGGATACTCCCCGCTGCACAACGTGCGCGCGGGAGTGGACTATCCGCCGACGCTCGTGATGACGGCCGCGCGGGACGACCGAGTGGTGCCCGCGCACAGCTTCAAGTTCGCCGCCACGCTGCAGCACGCAAACCCCGACGGGGAGCCCATGCTCATCCGCATCGAGACCCAGGCCGGACACGGCGCGGGCTCCTCGCTCCAGCAGCGGATCGATCGGTCGGCGGATCGCTTGGCCTTCATGGACGCACACGTGGGCACACCCGCCCCCTAGGGTTCTCCCGTGCAGGAGGCCGCACCGCGATCCACGACGGGGACGGTCGCCACGGCGTACCTCGCCATGGCGGCTACCTACGTCACCTTGTCGAGCTTCGAATTCGTGCTCGTCGACATGCAGCTCACGCTGGGCTTCAGCACGGACAGCGCCAATGCGCTCACCCTCGTGCCGGCAGCCGCCTCGCTGCTCACGGTCTTCGTCGCGGGCTCGCTCGCCGACCGGTACGGGCCTCGCCGTCTCCTCCTCGTCGCCGCCGTGCTCTTCGTGCTGGGCGCGATCCTCGTCGGCCTAGCCACGAGCGTGACGTGGGTTGTGGTCGGCCGCGCACTCGACGGCATCGGGGGCGTGACAATGGGGATCGTTGGGCTCTCCGTCATCAACTCGACGGTCACCGAGCCCGCCAAGCGGGCGCGAGCCTTCGGTGTCTATGCGGCCATCACACCCGCGGTCTTCATCCTCGCCCCGGTCCTCACGGCGAGCATCGTCGAGTCGGCTGGCTGGCGCGCCGGGACGATCCCGTGGGTCCTCGTGGGGCTAGCCACCCTCGCGACGACGTGGAGATTCGTCCCCACCCAGGCGCCAGGGCACAGCGGAGAACTCCTCACGCCGCTGCTGGCCGGCGTCGCCCTCGCCGGGCTCGCGCTGGGAATCACCAGCCTGTCCAGCAACCCGGCCTTCTCGCTGGTGGCGGCGGCCACCGCCGTGGTGGGCCTCGTGGCCCTCGTGATCGCCATGCGGACGATTGCCTCGCCGACCCTGCGCGTGGGTTGGTGCCGCGGACGAGGTCTCCCCATCCTCATGGTTGCCATGGCCGTGACCTCCATGCCCAATCTGTTCTTCTACACCAACCTGCTGCTGCAGTACCGATTCACCGTCTCGCTCGTCGTTGTCGCACTGCTGCTCATCGTGCCGCAGGTCTTCGCCGTCATCGGAGGCCTCGCCTCAGGGCCGCTGAGTGCGCGCTTCGGAGTCGAGCGCACCGCGGCGGTCGCGCTCGCGGTCAGCGCGCTCACCTGCCTCGGCACTTTCTTCGTCAGCGGGGACTCCCCCATCTGGGTTCCCGTCCTCGCCCTGAGCCTGATAGCCGCACCGGTCGCCCTGGTCGTCGGGCCCATCACCAACGCATTCCTGTCGCGCGCTCCGGCGGAGGCGTCGGGCAGCGCGGTCTCGATCCGCAAGGCCGCGTGGACCCTGGGTGGGGTGACCGGAGCTGCCATCACGGGCGCCTTGACCTTCTCGACGTTCCAGCAGCGGCTGTCGGACATCTTCCAGTCCGACGGAGCCTCCATCTCCCAGGCGAGCCTGCTCGCACAGCAGATCCGCGACGGTGCCGTCGTCGACCAACTCGCCACACAGCTCTCCGATCCCATGCTCCGTGACGCCATCATCAATAAGGGGCCTGCGCTCGTGGAGGCCCAGGCGTACGCGTACCACGTCCTCGGCATCCTGTCCGCCGGCATCTACGCGGTGGCGGCCGTGCTCATGGTCATCTACATCCGCCGCATCCGCGGACTGCGTCAGCCCTAGGCCGATCAGCCGAGGAGCGGCTGGTCAGTGTCGGCGGCGAAGAGATAGGTGCGCGACGGTGCCACGTGGATGACCGAGCCCAGATCCGGTCGGACCGAGGGGTCTACGCGAGCCACCAGCAGGGGCCCCTCCGCCAGGCGGCCATAGATATAGGTGTCAGCGCCGAGCATCTCGACCAGCTCCACCGTCACCGCCACGCCTGAGTCGACGACGTCGAGATCCTCCGGCCGCACGCCCAGCAGGGCACGGCCCGACGTCACCCTGGCCAGGACCTCGCGGTCGATCGGGATCGTGGTCCCCGCGAGCGACACTCCCCCGTCGACGACGTCGACCTCGACGAGGTTCATGC
>JBJOJS010000096.1:0-33114 GCA_046046455.1 Actinomycetota bacterium
CGTGGGCGGCTTGCCCAGTCGCACGCCGTCGACCTCGAAGATCGAGTCGCAGCCGAGCACGAGCGCACCGGCCGGCACATCGGCCAGGGCCGCGACCGCCTCGGCTTTGGCGCGGGCAAGCGCAAGGGCGACCTCGGGCACGGGCTGGTGGCGCATCCGCTCCTCGATGGCCTCCTCATCCACGCCGCTCACGAGGACGCGGGGCACGAGGCCCGCCTGCTCCAGGAGCCGGCGGCGCGAGGGCGAGGCGGAGGCGAGGACGAAGGGGATCGGCCCCCCTTCCCGCGGAGCGGACATGCGCTCACCCTGCCAGAGGGAGCATCCCTAGACTGCAGCGCGTGCAGAAGGTCCTCATCGCCAACAGAGGCGAGATCGCCGTCCGAGTCGCCCGGGCATGCCGCGATGCCGGCCTGGCCTCCGTCGCCGTCTACGCCGACCCCGATCGCGATGCCCTGCACGTCGAAGCCGCCGACGAGGCCTACGCCCTCGGCGGCTCCACTGCAGCCGAGACCTACCTCGACATCGCCAAGATCATCGACGTCGCCCAGCGCTCCGGCGCCGACGCCGTCCATCCCGGCTACGGCTTCCTGTCGGAGAACGCCGACTTCGCCCAGGCCGTGATCGACGCCGGGCTCACCTGGATCGGTCCACCCCCTGAGGCCATCAGGTCACTCGGCGACAAGGTCTCCGCGCGCCACATCGCCGCGCGCGCCGGAGCACCGCAGGTGCCGGGCACACCCGATCCTGTGACGAGTGCCGATGAGGTCGTCGCGTTCGCGCAGGAGCACGGCCTGCCTATCGCCATCAAGGCAGCCTTCGGCGGTGGCGGTCGCGGCCTCAAGGTCGCGCGCACTCTCGAGGAGATCCCCGAGCTCTACGACTCGGCGGTCCGCGAGGCCGTCGCCGCCTTCGGACGCGGTGAGTGCTTCGTCGAGCGCTATCTCGATCGGCCCCGTCACGTCGAGACCCAGGTGCTCGCCGACACGCACGGGAACGTCGTCGTCGTCTCCACCCGCGACTGCTCGCTGCAGCGCCGCCACCAGAAGCTCGTCGAGGAGGCGCCCGCGCCCTATCTCAGCGAGGAGCAGCTGACCGAGCTCTACCGAGCATCCAAGGCGATCATGCGCGAGGCGGGCTACTACAACGCCGGCACGTGCGAATTCCTCGTTGGCGAGGACGGCACCATCTCCTTCCTCGAGGTCAACACCCGCCTCCAGGTCGAGCACCCGGTGAGCGAGGAGGTCGCCGGCATCGACCTCGTGCGTGAGCAGTTCCGCATCGCCGAGGGCGGCGTCATCGACTACGACGATCCCGCGCTGCGCGGCCACAGCATCGAGTTCCGCATCAACGGCGAGGACCCGGGCCGAGGCTTCCTCCCCGCACCCGGCGTGCTCACCGAGTGGGTCGCACCCTCGGGTCCGGGCGTGCGCGTCGACGCCGGCTTCCGCCAGGGCGATGTCATCGGCGGCAACTTCGACTCGCTCCTCGCCAAGCTCATCGTCACCGGCAGCACGCGCGAGGAGGCACTCGAGCGGTCACGCCGCGCGCTTGCGGAGTTCCGCGCCGAGGGCATCGCGACCGCACTACCCTTCCACCGCGCCGTCGTCGACGACCCCGCATTCGCTCCGACGGATGGCACGCCGTTCCAGGTGCACACGCGCTGGATCGAGACGGAGTTCGACAACCAGATCCCGGCGTACGACGGCACCGTGGACTCCCCCGACGCCGCGCCGGAGCGCGAGACCGTCACCGTCGAGGTCGATGGCAAGCGCCTCGCGGTCACCCTCCCCTCCGGGCTCGGCGCCTCGAGCCGCCCGGCGAGCAACGGTGCCGCCAAGCCCGGTCGCAAGCGTGAGCGTGCCGCCGCGGCCGGTGCCTCGGGTAATGCGGTCGCCGCTCCCATGCAGGGGACTGTCGTCAAGGTCGCGGTCGAGGAGGGCCAAGCCGTGCAGGCCGGTGACCTCATCGTCGTACTCGAGGCCATGAAGATGGAGCAGCCGCTCACCGCGCACAAGGCAGGCACCGTCACGGGCCTGGCTGCCACTGTCGGATCGACGGTGCCCACGGGCACCGTGCTCTGCGAGATCAGCGACTGACACCGACTCGGGGTAACGTCGAAGCATGAAGCGCTCGGCGGCTCTCCTCGCACTCCTCGCCATCGCCCTCCTGGGCACCCTCGGCGTCGGCTCGGCCCAGGCGCGCACCTCCATCGACTCGGTCGCCTCGGCCCTGCGCAGCAATCCGGTCTATAACGACCCCGCGGCGGAGAACGCCCTCACCCCGGGGCAGGCAGCCGACCTGCGCGACCAGATCACGCAGACGGGACTGCCGATCTACGTCGCCGTGCTCCCCGCTTCGGCCGCCGCCGAGACGGGCGGTGCCGACGCGCTCCTGAGAGACCTGCGCAATGCCGTGGGGCGCAGCGGCGTCTACGCCATCATCGGGGGCAACTCCTTCCGAGCCGCCGCGACCGAGGGCTCCGTCACCGCCATCGCCGACTCCGCCTTCCAGTCGCAGTCGGCGAACGGCCCCTTCGCCGTGCTCGAAGCATTCGTCGCCGGTGTCGATGCTCAGTACAACGCCTCGTCGTCCGGGTCCAGTAGCACGTCGGGATCGTCCACCTCGCCGTTCGTCCCGCTGGCATTCCTCGCGGTGATCGGCGCCGCCATCATCGCGGTCATCCTGTGGGTGCGCCGACGCAATCGGGCCGCCCAGGCGGCGCGTATCGCGTCCCTGCGCGGCGTACTGGACAAGGACGTGACTCAGCTCGGCGAGAGGCTCGGAGCCTTCGATCTCACCGATCGGCGTCTGGACGACGCGGGGCGCGCGGATCTGCAGCGGGCCCTGGATGCCTACTCCACCGCGAGCGAGGTCTCGACGCGAGCCACGACAGACGCTGACATCACGCGCGCTACGTCGGAGCTCGAGGAGGGCCGCTACGCACTTGCGTGCGTCGAAGCCCGCATGGAAGGACGCGCGCTGCCCTCCCATCGCCCGCCGTGCTTCGTCGATCCCCGCCACGGTCCGAGCAACGAGGATGTCGACTGGGCTCCCGACGGCGGCGCACCGCGACCCGTGCCGGTCTGCGTGTCCTGTGCGGCGACCCTGCGTTCGGGGTCCGTGCCCCAAGCGCTCGAAGTCGATACGCCCTCCGGTCGCCAGCCCTACTGGCGCGGCGGCACTGACTATGCGCCCTACGCGCGCGGTTACTACTCGTCGTGGGGCGACATCCTCCCCGCACTCTTCATCGGCACGATGCTTGCCAACGCCTGGAGCATGCCCGCTGCGGCGGCCGCCCCCATGGCAGCCGACTCCTCCGGCGGATTCGGTGGTGGCGACTTCGGCGGGTTCGGTGGCGGTGGCGACTTCGGCGGCGGAGGCGATTTCGGCGGCGGCGACTTCTAGCGGCGTCGCTGAGTCGTCAGCAGTGGCTCATCCAAGAGCGAGACTCACCCAGCACAGGACCCTGGGTCGCGATGTGCTGTCTCGCCCGCCCACGATGTCCACCGGAACGGGCTTATTCCCAGGAATCCCGGCAGATAGACCCGGCTTCGTGGCAGTGGTCATCGTCAAGCCGCACCCGGCGTTGACGTCGGCGGCGGCGACTTCTCGCCGGGTCGCCTAGTCCTCAGCGGAGCGGTGCAGGCGACGCGCGGCCTCGGCAATCGAGCCACTGAGGCTCGGATAGACCGTGAACGTCGATGCGAGTTGATCCACCGTCAGCCGTGCATCCACCGCGACCGTGATCGGGTGGATGAGTTCGCTGGCACGCGGGCCGACGACGACGCCTCCGATGACGATGCGCGTGCTGGGGCGACAGAAGAGCTTGACGAATCCGTGTCGGATGTCTTGCATCTTGGCGCGAGCGTTGGTGTCGAGCGGAAGTAGCACCGAGTCCGCCCGCACGCTGCCATCGTCGACCTCGCGCTGGGTGACGCCCACAGTCGCGATCTCGGGCGTGGTGAAGACCGTGCTGGAGACGTGCGTGCGATCGAGCGGGCCGACGGAGTCGCCCAGCGCATGCCACATGGCGATCCGCCCCTGCATCGCCGCGACCGAAGCCAGCATGAGGACCCCCGTGCAGTCACCTGCGGCGTAGATGCCCCGTGTGGTGGTGCGCGAGACGCGGTCGACCTCGATGAAACCTCGATCGTCGACCTGCACGCCGGCCTCCGCAAGGCCGAGATCCTCGGTGTTGGGCACTGAGCCCAGGGCGAGGAGTGCGTGGGTGCCCTCCACGGTCGAGCCGTCGGAGAGGGTGACGAGGACACCGTGATCGGTGCGCCGCACGGCCTGCGCACGCGACTTCGCGAGCACCGTCATGCCTCGGCTGGTGAAGGCGTCCTCGATCACGGCCGCCGCATCAGGGTCCTCGCCCGGCAGCACGCGATCGCGGCTCGACACGAGGACGACCTGCGAGCCGAGTGCGTGGTACGCCGATGCGAACTCCGCGCCTGTCACACCCGAGCCCACGACGATGAGCCGCTCCGGCACCTCGGCCAGGTCGTAGACCTGATCCCAGGTGAAGATGCGCTCACCGTCCGGGCGGGCATCGTCCAGGATGCGCGGGCGCGCCCCGGTGGCCACGAGGATGACGTCCGCCTCGAACTCGCGATCGCCGTCATCAGTGGCCGCAACCACCCGGGTCGAGGAGGCCAGGCGCCCTCGGCCGCGGACGTAGTCGACTCCATCGCGAGCCAGGCGCGCCTCGATGTCGCGGCTCTGGGCCAGGGCCAGGTCCTTGACGCGATGGTTGATGGCCGCGAGGTCGACGCTGAGCGTGCCCACACGTGGAGCCTCACCCTGGACACGGATCCCCAGCGACCCCGCCTCGGCGGTCATGGCAAGGAGGTCTGCGGTGGCAATGAGGGTCTTGCTCGGCACGCAATCGGTCAGGACGGCCGAACCTCCGGGGCCCGCCGAGTCGACGATGGTCACCCGGGCGCCGAGCTGCGCTGCCACGAGCGCGGCCTCGTATCCACCCGGTCCCGCTCCGATGATGACCACTGATGTCACGGCGACATTGTGTCGGACGACGTGTCAGACGTCCCACGGCAGGCGCCCGGCGCCCTTAGGCTTGTCGCGTGGCGCTCTACGCGGCGTACGGCTCCAACCTCGACCCACAGCGCATGGCCGAGCGGGCTCCCTACTCGCCTGTCGCCGGCACCGGGTGGCTCGAGGGCTGGCGGCTGACCTTCGGCGGTGAGGATCGCGGCTGGGACGGCGCCCTCTCGATGGTCGTCGAGGAGCCTGGGAGCTCGGTCTTCGTCGTGCTCTACGACATGCACCCGCTCGACGAGGCGTCACTGGACGCGTGGGAGGGCATCTCACTCGGCCTGTGGAGCAAGATCCGCGCGCGCGTGCAGACCCTCGACGGAAGCGTGCTGGCATGGCTCTACGTCCTGGACGCCTACGAGGGCGGACTGCCGTCGGCCGATTACCTCGCCATGATCGCCGACGCGGCAGCAGCGGGGGGCGCGCCCGATGACTACGTCGAGCAGCTGCGCCAGCACCCCTGCGCCTGACTGTCACGACGCGGTTCTTCGCCCGGAAACCGCCACCCGGTGGCAGGACCGGGGCAAAGAACCGCGCGCGTCTCCCAGCCCCCGGGTCGGCAGCACGCTGCTAGCGTCGCGCCCGTGACCCCACAGAGCACCGGCACCGACGATCCCTTTGCCGTCGCGCGCGATGCCGCAGCCGCGCTGGCCGAGGCCACGGGTGTGCCACGCCACGAGGTCGCCGTCGTGCTGGGATCCGGCTGGGGCCCGGCCGCCGACGCGCTGGGCACGACCGTCGCCGAGATCGAGGCGCACACGCTTCCGGGCTTCCGCCCGCCGGTCGCCGATGGGCATCACGGTCGCATCCGCAGCGTCGACGCCGACGGCACGCCCGTGCTCGCCTTCCTCGGCCGCACGCATCTCTACGAGGGACACGGCGTCGACGCCGTCGTCCACGCCGTGCGCACCGCGGCGGCCGCAGGATGCCGCGTCATCGTCCTCACCAATGGCTGCGGCGGACTCGACCCGTCCTGGTCACCGGGCACGCCCGTGCTCATCAGCGATCACCTCAATCTCTTTGGCATCACCCCGCTGCGCGGGGCGACCTTCATCGACATGACCGACCTCTACTCCTCGCGCCTGCGGGCCATCGCCCACGACATCGATCCCACGCTGGACGAGGGCGTGTACGCGCAGTTCCTCGGCCCGCAGTACGAGACACCCGCGGAGATCGGCATGGTGCGTGCGCTCGGCGGCACTCTCGTGGGTATGTCCACCGTGCAGGAGGCAATCGCAGCGAGACAGGCAGGCATGGAGATCCTCGGACTCTCCCTCGTCACCAACCTCGCGGCGGGGATGACCGGCGAGCCACTGAGTCACGAAGAGGTGCTCGCTGCCGGCAACGCCTCCGCAGCGCGCATGGGCTCGCTGCTCGCCCAGGTGATCCGGAGGCTGTAGTGCAGCCGTCCCTGCCGGAGGCGCAGGCGTGGCTCGACGACGATCCTGACCCGGCCACGCGTGACGAACTCCGCCGACTCATCGATGCGGCCGCCACCGGCGATGTCGCGGCCGTGGCCGAGATCGATGATGCCTTCCGCGGTCCCCTCGCCTTCGGCACCGCTGGCCTGCGCGGGCGCATGGGACCGGGTCCCTCTCGGATGAATCGCGTCACCGTGTCACGCGCCGCGGCGGGGATCGCGGCGTACCTGCTCGGTCGACACGAACACCCCGTCGCCGTGATCGGATTCGACGCCCGGCACATGTCGGCTCGCTTCGCGAGCGACTGCGCCGAAGTGCTCGCGGGCGCCGGGGTCAAGGCCCTCGTGCTCCCACGAGCCCTGCCCACCCCGGTCCTCGCCTACGCCGTGCGCGCACTCGGTGCCGCTGCGGGCCTCATGGTGACGGCCAGCCACAATCCCGCACAGGACAACGGGCTGAAGGTCTACCTCGGCGACGGACGCCAGATCGTCCCGCCTGCGGATGCGGAGATCGCCGCTCTCATCGCGGCTGTGGGTCCCGTGGCGCGCATCCCGCGCGCCGATGACCACATCACGCTCGGCGACGACATCGTCGAGGACTACGTCGCGCAGGCCGCCCGGGTGCCTCAGCACGACACTCCCCGCGATGTCGTGAGCCTGCACACGGCCATGCACGGCGTGGGATCCGTGGTGCTCCAGGAGGCCGCTGTCCGCGCCGGCTTCCCCGCGCCCTTCACCGTGATCGAGCAGCGCGATCCCGACCCTGACTTCCCCACGGTCGCCTTCCCCAACCCGGAGGAGCCGGGAGCACTCGACCTCGCGATCGCGGAGGGCCGGAGGGTCAACGTCGACGTCATCATCGCGACGGATCCCGATGCGGATCGCTGCGCACTGGTCGTCGGCGTACCCCACGGCAGGCCCGCCCATGCCGACGCGCATGTCCCGGGATCCTGGGTCGCGCTGAGCGGCGATGAGGTCGGTTGGCTGCTCGGCTGGTGGCTGCTGCGCCGTGGCGGATTCGTGGGCACCATGGCGGCATCGCTCGTCTCGTCCACGATGCTCCAGGAGATCGCCGAGGCCGCCGGCATCCGCTACGCCACCACGCTCACGGGCTTCAAGTGGATCGCGCGCGTGCCCGACCTCGGCTACGGCTACGAGGAAGCGCTCGGCTACTGCGTCGATCCGCGCGTAGTGGCCGACAAGGACGGCATCACGGCGGCCCTGCTCGCACTCGAGTTGATCGCGGCACTCAATGCGGAGGGCCGCACGGTCTTCGATGTCCTCGACGAGCTTGCCCTGCGCCATGGCGTCCACGCCACGCGCCAGATATCGCTGCGCATGCCGACACCCGAGCTCATCGCGGGTGCCGTGGAAGGCCTGCGGGCTGCTCCCCCCGCCGATCTCGCGGGTCTCGCCGTCGAGGAAGTCGTCGACCTCTCACTCGGGTATGACGGACTCCCCTCCACCGAGGGGATCCTGCTGCGACTCCCTGGCGCACGCGTCATCGTGAGGCCGAGCGGCACCGAGCCGAAGGTGAAGTGCTACCTCGAGGTGGTGCGACGCGTCGACGGTGCGGGGCTGGCCATCGCGCGCGAGGACGCGGAAGCGACACTCGATCGACTCGACGTCGCCCTCCGCGAGCGGATCGGCGTCGCATGATCTCGTCCGCGGAGATCGACGGTCACCGATGCGCGATCCGCGCGCGCACCGAGGCCGATGACTGCCCGGATTCCTCGTCGGAATGGGAGGCCTGGGACGACGGCGAGGTCGTGCCCGGAGAGCACCACCGCGCCGTGGTGCTCGTCGACGACGTGATCATCGGCACGATGTCCTGGCACGCGATCCAGTACGGTCCCACCATCGGCTCGCGCGCCTGGTCGATGGGCATTGCCCTGGCACCGCGGTGGCGAGGGCAGGGCTGGGGCAGCATCGCGCAGCGCCTGCTCTCCGATCACCTCCTGGAGAGCGCCTGCCGCGTGGAGGCCAGCACCGACGTCGACAACATCGCCGAGCAGCGCAGCCTCGAGAAGGCCGGCTTCGAGCGCGAGGGCGTGCTACGTCGAGCGCAGCGTCGTGCCGACGGTCAGCATGACCTCGTGATGTACGCGCGAGTCCGGGACTGAGTCCCGACTACGCTGGCGGGGTGACCGCTGCCCTAGCCGCCGAGGTGGCCGCGAGCAACGCGAACCTGCGTCGCTATCTCCACGGCCTTCCCGGAGTCGATCAGGTAGGCGCCGACGGCCGGGCCGCCATGCTCGCCACCCGGTCGATCAAGGCCGCGAGCAAGGGGCGGGCCATCGACCTCGCCATCTCGATGGTGGACCTCACGACCCTGGAGGGCATGGACACCCCCGGCAAGGTCCGCGCCCTGTGCGCCAAGGCCCTGCGCCCCGATCCCACGGATCCCGGCACCCCCCACGTCGCGGCTGTCTGCGTCTACGGCGACATGGCCGCGATTGCCCGCGATGCCGTCGGCGAGGCCCTGCACGTCGCGGCCGTCGCCACAGCGTTCCCTTCCGGGCGTGCGAGCCTCGCGGTCAAGCTTGCGGACACGCGCGACGCCGTGGCCAACGGCGCCGACGAGATCGACATGGTCATCGACCGTGGCGCCTTCCTTGCCGGACGCTACCTCGACGTCTACGACGAGATCGTGGCGGTGAAGGAAGCCTGCGGCACCGCGCATCTCAAGGTCATCTTCGAGACCGGTGAGCTCCGCACGTACGACAACGTTCGTCGCGCGTCGTACCTGGCGATGCTCGCCGGAGCCGACTTCATCAAGACGTCCACCGGCAAGGTGACTCCGGCCGCCACGCTTCCCGTGACCCTGATCCTGCTCGAGGCGGTCCGCGACTGGTACCGCCTGACCGGTCAGCGCATCGGAGTGAAGCCCGCCGGCGGCATCCGCACGTCCAAGGACGCTATCCGCTACCTCGTCATGGTCAACGAGGTCTGCGGGGAGGCCTGGCTCACGCCCGACCTCTTCCGTTTCGGCGCCTCGACCCTGCTCAATGACCTGCTCCTGCAGCGTCAGCGCATGCGCACCGGACACTACTCCGGTCCCGACTACGTGACGATCGACTAGGAGAGCGATGACCTTCGACTATGCGCCGGCGCCCGAGTCACGGGCCGTCGTCGATATCGCTTCTCATTACGGCCTCTTCATCGACGGTGACTTCGTCGAGACGATCGATGGCACGACCTTCAAGACGGTCAATCCGGCGACGGAGGAGGTCCTCGCCGAGGTCACCGAGGCTGGGGCGTCGGATATCGAGCGAGCAGTCAAGGCCGCGCGCACGGCGTACAAGCAGACGTGGTCCAAGATGCCCGGTCGGGAGCGAGCGAAGTACCTCTACCGCATCGCGCGCATCATCCAGGAGCGCTCACGCGAGCTCGCGGTCCTCGAGACGCTCGACAACGGCAAGCCGATCCGCGAGTCCCGCGACGTCGATATTCCCCTGGTCGCGGCTCACTTCTTCTACCACGCGGGATGGGCCGACAAGATCGCCTACGCGGGCTACGGAGAGAAGCCCTACGGCGTCGCGGGCCAGATCATCCCGTGGAACTTCCCCCTGCTCATGCTCGCGTGGAAGGTCGCCCCCGCCCTCGCGTGCGGCAACACCGTCGTGCTCAAGCCCGCGGAGACGACACCGTTGACCGCGCTCGCCTTCGCAGACATCTGCCGACAGGCTGACCTGCCTCCGGGCGTGGTCAACATCGTCACGGGGGCGGGGCAGACCGGTCGGCTCCTGGTCGAGTCCCCCGGGGTCGACAAGGTCGCCTTCACCGGCTCGACCGAGGTGGGTAGGCAGATCCAGCGCGCGGTCGCCGGGACACGCAAGGGGCTCACTCTGGAGCTGGGGGGCAAGGCGGCCAACATCGTCTTCGACGACGCGCCGATCGACGAGGCCATCGAAGGCATCGTCAACGGCATCTTCTTCAACCAGGGTCACGTCTGCTGCGCCGGATCTCGACTGCTGGTGCAGGAGTCGGTGCAGGACGAGGTCCTCGATGCCCTCAAGCGCCGCCTCGGCACCCTGCGCCTCGGCGACCCCCTCGACAAGAACACCGATATCGGCGCGATCAACTCCGCCGAGCAGCGGGCGCGCATCGACACGCTCGTCCAGGCAGGCGAGGAGGAGGGTGCGGATCGCTGGTCCGCCCCCTGCGCGATCCCCGAGCGCGGCTGGTGGTACCCCCCGACCATCTTCACCGGCGTGACACAGGCGCATCGCGTCGCGCGCGAGGAGATCTTCGGGCCGGTCCTGTCGGTGCTCACCTTCCGGACCCCGGACGAGGCCGTCGAGAAGGCCAACAACACCCCCTTCGGCCTGTCGGCAGGGATCTGGTCGGAGAAGGGCTCGCGCATCCTCTGGATGGCGTCGAAGTTGCGCGCCGGTGTCGTCTGGGCCAATACCTTCAACCGCTTCGATCCCGCCTCCCCCTTCGGCGGCTATAAGGAGTCGGGCTTCGGCCGCGAGGGTGGTCGCCAGGGGCTCGCCGCCTACCTCAAGCAGGAGGTCGTGTGATGGACGGTCGCATCGATGTGCGCAAGACCTACAAGCTCTTCATCGGCGGCGCCTTCCCGCGCAGTGAGAGCGGCCGGACGTACGCCGTGACGGATGCCAAGGGCCGCTTCCTCGCCAACGCATCTCTCGCCTCCCGCAAGGACGCGCGCGATGCCGTGCTCGCCGCGCGCGCAGCGCAGCGCGGCTGGTGGGCGGCCACGGCATACAACCGCGGCCAGGTGATCTATCGCATCGCGGAGATGCTCGAGGGCCGTCGCGCGCAGTTCGAAGACGAGATCGAGAGGTCGGAGGGCTGCTCCACGAGGCGTGCAGCATCGCAGGTGGACGCCGCGATCGACCGATGGGTCTGGTACGCCGGATGGTCGGACAAGATCGCCCAGGTCCTGGGGTCGAGCAACCCGGTCGCTGGCCCCTACTTCAACTTCTCGGTGCCCGAACCCACGGGAGTGGTGGCAGCGATCGCGCCGCAGCGACCCTCGCTTCTCGGCCTGGTGAGCGTGGTGGCACCGATCATCGTGAGCGGCAACACCTGCGTCGTCGTGGCGTCGCCCGAGTGCCCGCTGCCCGCCATCACCCTCGCCGAGGTCCTCGCGACCTCCGACCTCCCCGGCGGCGTGGTCAATATCCTCACGGGCGCGCCCGGAGAGATCGGTCCCTGGCTGGCGTCCCACGCCGACGTCGATGCACTCGACCTCACCGGCGTCGTCGATGACGGAGTGGCGACGGAGATGGCCGTCGCCGCAGCCGACACGATCAAGCGCGTGCTTCCGCCTCCGGCGTCCACGCCCGACTGGACGGCCGATCCCGGACTAGGTCGCATCAGCGCCTTCGTCGAGACGACCACGGTGTGGCATCCGCAGGGCGTGTGACATCCAGACCGTCGAGGGCCTGACCTTCACTCACGCGACGCGGGACGGCGTCGCGTGGGCGGACGAGATCGTGCGTCGAACGGGAGTCTCCGTAGAGGAGGCCGTCGCGGCACTGCTGGACGCTCTGCCCGGGTGCTTCGCCTCCACCTCCGACCAGGCCCTCGCCGAGGCGCTCCTCCACGCCGGCGCCGGCCTCGTGAGACATGCGCACCAGATGCGCCTAGATCTCCCCATCGCCATCCGCGACGAGCCGGACTTCCGACCCTTCGCGCCCGACGGGTCCCCTCCTGTCCCGTGGACCGATGTGCTGCCGGCCTTCCTCGCCGCGTATCCGCCCGAGCATCCCGACCACCTCCCGGGGGGCGAGACCCTCATCGACGACTACCTCGTGCCCTACACGACGGGGGGTCGCCTCGGACCTGCCATCCCGGAGGCGAGCGCGATCGCGGTCCGCGACGGTGCGGCGTACGGCGGGATCCTCATTGTCGACCGACCCGGTGAGGGAGCGTGGGTGTGCGACATTTGGCGCGACCCCGACCCTGCCTATGCCGGGACAGGAGCAGCGCTCCTGCGATGGGCGGCATCGCGTCTGAGAGGATTCGACTCCCTCGGGCTCATCGTCACCGTCGGCAACGAGCGGGCCCTGCGGGTCTACGAGAGAGTCGGCTGCGCCATCCAGGCGACCGCCTGGACCGTGCGACTGCCCTAGTCCTCGTCGCGCTGACGATGGCGCAGGCGGATGACCACGACGACGCCGATCGCTGCAACAGCGACGACACCGAGCGCGATGGCAGCACGCGGCGCCCAGCGCTTGGACTTCTCCAGCGCATCGGCGGCCGACTCGAGGATGTCGTCGGTCACGGCCAGGACGTCATCGGCGATCGTGAGGACCGACTCACTCCGCTCGAGCGCCTCCCGCATCCGCTCGAGCCCTTCACGGACTCCCTCGACATTGGTGGCGGTGGAATGCAACTGCTCGACGACGCTCATGGGGTGACCCTACGCCCCCGCGGCGGCGTACGCGGGCTTGATGACGTCATCAATGAGGTCAAGGCGCTCATCGAAGGGGAGGAAGGCGCTCTTCATGGCGTTGACGGTGAGCCACCGCATCTCGCGCACACCCCACCCGAAGGCCTGGCTCACGGCGAGCATCTCCTGGGTCATCGACGTGCGCGACATCAGCCTGTTGTCAGTGTTGATCGTCACGCGGAAGCGCAGATCGGCGAGTAGCCCGATGGGATGTTCCGCAATGCTGGGGGCCGCACCGGTCATGACGTTGGATGTCGGACACAGCTCGAGCGGGATCCGGCGGTCGCGCACGTAGGCGGCGAGCGGGCCGAGGTGGTAGGTGCCGTCCGGCCGACGCTCGATGTCATCAACGATGCGTACGCCATGTCCGAGGCGATCCGCACCGCACCACTGGATCGCCTCCCAGATACTCGGGAGCCCGAATGCCTCTCCCGCATGGATGGTGAAGTGGGCGTTTTCGCGGCGGAGGTACTCGAAGGCATCGAGGTGACGCGTGGGGGGGTAGCCGGCCTCGCGGCCGGCGATATCGAAGCCCACCACGCCACGGTCGCGGTACTCCACCACGAGGTCGGCGATCTCACGGCTCTTGGCCGCGGTGCGCATGGCGGTGAGCAGTGTGCCGACACGGATACCCGTCGCTCGCTCGCCCTCGCCGAAGCCATCGAGGACGGCATCCACGACCTGGCGCAGCGTGAGCCCGCGCTGGGTGTGCAGCTCGGGAGCGAAGCGCACCTCGGCGTAGACAACCCCGTCGGCAGCCAGATCCTCTGCGCACTCGCGCGCAACCCTCGCGAGCGCCTCCGGTGTCTGCATGACGCCAACCGTGTGCTGGAAGGTCTCGAGATACCGGTCGAGCGACCCCGAGTCGGCCGCTTCACGGAACCACGCGGCAAGCAACTCCGGATCGGTCTCGGGAAGGTCGCCGTAGCCCGTCTCGGCGGCGAGGGCCGCAACCGTGGCGGGGCGAAGGCCGCCATCGAGGTGATCGTGCAGCAGCACCTTGGGCAGGGCTCGGATCGTCTGCTCGCTCAGCGCCGCCATGCCCCGAACCTACCCTCCCTGGCCCTGGGCGACGAGATTGCGCAGGACCCGCAGGGCGACCGACAGGGTTGCCAGGTCACCCGTCTCCAGCGCAGCGATCTGGTCCAACGTCGCCTGGGCGCGAGCCAGGCCCTCGCGATGCTGGTCCTCCCACGCCGCGATCCGTCGTTCCGGCGCATCCTGCGGCTGCGTCGCCGTCGCTACTCCGGCCGTCACACCCGCGAGTGCCGCATAGAGATCCGTGCGCAGCGCCTGGCGCGCCAGGGCGGTCCACCGATCACCTCGGGGCAGCGCCGTGATGCGCGAGAGCAGACGATCGACGTCGTAGCGCTCGGAGAGCGCGAAGTAGAGCGGCATGATCTGCGCGGCCGGCTGGCCGGTGGCGTCGGCGATCTGGACGATGTCGAGAAGTGCAAAGACATCGAGCATGGCGCTGGCCTGCTCAGCGAGTCCGACAGGGGCACCCGCCGCGACGAAGGCGGCCGTCGACGCATCGAGGCGGACCCGCTCAGCGCCCACGAGCGCACCGGGCACCAGCAGAGCGAGTTCGGCGACAGCGGGAGCGAAGCGCGCCACCTCCGCCGAGACATCCAGCGCGCCACCGCGCGTCTGCAGGAACCACCTGATCGAGCGGTCGAGGAGGCGGCGGGACTCGTGATGCAGGATGTCCTGCGCTGACGTCGGCACCTGGTTGTCGAGGGAGTTGACCGCCGACCAGAAGGCGGGCAGGTCGAAGATCGCCGTCGCCGCGGTGGCGGCGCGGACGACTTCAAGAGGAGACGCACCGGTTTCCTCGCAGGCCCGGTAGACGACGGAGATGCCACCGTCGTTGATGAGGTTGTTGACGACGACGGTCGTGATGATCTCGTCGCGCAGGGGATGGGCGGCGATGCGCTCGGCGAAGCGCTCCCGCAGGAGCGCCGGGAAGTAGTCCACCGCGTACCGGGCGAACCACGGGTCGGAGGTGAGGCCCGAGCCGTCGAGGTCGCCGGTGAGGGCGATCTTGGCGTAGGCCGCGAGGATCGCGAGCTCCGGCGAGGTGAGTCCCTGGTGGGCAGCCGCGCGCGTCGTGATCTCCTCGTCGTCGGGGAGATATTCCAGCGCTCGATTGAGGATTCCCCGGGCCTCGAGATCGCTGATCATGCGCGCGTGCACGGAGATCAGGGCCGCGGCACCCCAGCGGGCATTGCCGAGCAGGACGTTCTGGTCGTAGTTGTCGGCAAGGACGAGCTCCGCGACCTCCTCGGTCATGGAGGCGAGCAATGCGTCGCGATCGGTCTCGCTGAGTTCGCCATCGCGGACGGCGCCGTCCAGGAGGATCTTGATATTGACCTCGTGGTCGCTGGTGTCCACTCCCGCCGAGTTGTCGATCGCATCCGTGTTGAGGCGGACGCCGTGTCGACTCGCCTCCACGCGACCGAGTTGGGTCAAGCCGAGATTGCCGCCCTCACCGACGACCCGGCATCGCAGCGAGTTGCCATTGACCCGCACGGGATCGTTGGCCTTGTCGCCAACATCGGAGTTGGTTTCCGTCTGTGCCTTCACATAGGTGCCGATGCCGCCGTTCCACAGCAGATCGACCGGTGCGGTGAGGATGCGCTTGATCAGCTCCGCGGGCGTCAGCGCGGATGCTTCCTCCGAGATGCCCAGGGATGCCCTGACCTCGGGGGTGATCTCGATCGACTTGGCACTGCGGGGATAGACGCCACCGCCGGCAGAGATGAGCGACGGGTCGTAGTCCTCCCAGGATGAGCGCGGGAGCGCGAAGAGCCGCTGCCGCTCCGCGAACGACGTCGAGGGATCGGGGTCGGGATCGAGGAAGACATGCCGATGATCGAAGGCCGCGACCAGACGGATATGGGGCGAGAGCAGCATGCCGTTGCCGAAGACGTCACCGCTCATGTCGCCGATACCGGCCACGGTGAAGTCCTCGCACTGCACATCGATCCCGAGGTCGCGGAAGTGCCGCTGCACCGAGATCCAGGCACCGCGCGCGGTGATGCCCATGGCCTTGTGGTCATATCCGGCTGACCCACCCGAGGCGAAGGCATCGCCGAGCCAGAAGGAGTACTCCTCCGCGACGGAGTTGGCAAGATCCGAGAACGTCGCCGTGCCCTTGTCCGCCGCCACCACGAGATAGGGGTCGTCGCCGTCGTGGCGGACGACATCGGGCGGTGGTACGACGACGCCCTCGATGAGATTGTCGGTGATGTCGAGCATCCCCCGGATGAAGGTGGCATAGGCGGCACGGCCTTCGGTCATCCAGGCATCGCGATCGACCTGCGGGTCCGGTAGCGCCTTGGGCAGGAATCCTCCCTTGGCACCCACGGGCACGATGACGGCGTTCTTGACCTCCTGTGCCTTGACGAGTCCCAGGACCTCCGTGCGGAAGTCAGCACGACGGTCGCTCCAGCGCAAGCCACCTCGGGCGATGCGGCCAAATCGCAGATGCACGCCTTCGACCCGCGGTGAGTAGACCCAGATCTCGAAGCGAGGCCTCGGCAGAGGCAGCTCGGGGATGAGCTGCGGGTCGAGCTTGATCGACAGGCGATCCAGGGGTTGCCCGTCATCACTGCGCCGGTAGGCATTGGTGCGCAGCGTCGCCGTGACCATACCGAGCAGCGAACGCAGGATCCGATCCTCGTCGAGACTGGTGACTTCGTCGAGAGCCTGGCGCGCGTGTGCCGCGAGCGTCTCCTGCCGATCGCGCCTGCCGTCCTCGCGCTCAGGAGCGAAGCGGGCCTCGAAGATCTCCACGATCATCTGAGCAATGGCGCGATTGCCCAGCAGCGCCGACTCGACGAAGTCCTGGCCGAGGCTTGCACCGGTCTGCTGGAGGTAGCGCACGTAGCAGCGGAGGATGATGACCTGCTGCCACGTGAGGGAAGTGCGCACCGTGAGTCCATTGAGTGCGTCCACCTCGCACCGACCGTGCCAGATGGCGAGGAATGCCGACTCGAATCTCTCCCGCAGGGCATCTCGCTCCGGGATATCGCCCTCGGGGAGCTGGAAGCCGAGATCGTAGACGTGGAGGGGCGTCCTCCCAAGGCGAGCGATGTCGTAGGGATGCTCGTCCTCGATGATGACGCCGAGGGATCCGAGCACCGGGAGTACCTGGGACAGGGAGATGGGGTCCCCGGTCCGGATGATCTTCAGACGGCGCAGGCGCGAATCGTGGCCGTCGGGGGCGTATAGGCGCAAGCGCACCTCACCGTCGGGTGCGCCTTCGGCGATGAGGACATCCTTGACGGCGGCGTCCGCCGGCACCTCGTGCTTGTAGGCCTCGGGGAAGCCTTCGGCGTAGACGCTGAGGATCTCGGCAGCACGCTCCTCTCCGACGCGCTCGATGAGGGCAGCGGCGAAGTCGTCGTCCCAGCTCCGGACGGCGTCGACAATCCGCTCCTGCACCTCGATGAGGTCGGCGTCCCGGATGACGGAGCCGGGTGCGGCGCGGACGACGACATGAAGTCGGGCGAGGACGGATTCGGAGACGCGCGCGGTGTAGTCCACGGATGCCCCGCCGTACGCCTCGCGAAGGATCTCCTGGATGCGCAGACGCACGGCGGTGGTGTAGCGATCACGCGGGAGGTAGACGAAGCAGGACATGAACCGGCCATAGGGATCCCGGCGGACGAAGAGCTTGGTCTGCCGCCTCTCGGCCATCTGGTGCACGGCAAGGGCGACATCGGCCAGATCGGCCGACTCGACCTGGAAGAGCTCCTCGCGGGGATACGTCTCGAGGAACTGCATGACCTCCTTGCCCGTGTGCGACCGGGGATCGATATCGAGATCCCGCATCACCTCGTCGGCTCGAGCACGCAGGATCGGGATCTCCCGCACGGACTGGGCGTACATCGAAGCTGCATAGATGCCCAGGAAGCGTCGCTCTCCGATCACGCGACCTGCGTCGTCGAATCGCTTGACACCGATGTAGTCGAGGTAGGACGCCCGATGCACCGTCGAGCGGCTGTTGGCGGTCGTGAGCACCAGGATCCGAGGCTCGCGGGCACGGGCCGCCACCGGTTCGCTCAGGTACGTCGACGTGCCCGTGAGGTCAGGATCGGAGCGCAGGATCCCCAGCCCGGTCCCCGGCACCGCGCGAAGGCGATCCCGACCATCCTCGCTGACGAGGTCGTACTCGCGATAGCCGAGGAAGGTGAAGTTGTCGTCCGCTACCCACCGCAGGAGAGCGGCAGCCTCCGCGGTCTGATCCGCAGCGATGCCCACGGGCGGATCCTCGTCAAGCCGATCCGCGGTCTCCAGCGCAGTGGCACGCATCCGCGGCCAGTCCTCTACGGCCTCGCGCACATCGCGCAGGACGCGTCGCAATGCCGATTCGATTTCCGCGGCCGACACGCCCCCGCGGCTGATCTCGGCGTGGATCCAGGATTCCCGCGTGCCCGGTCCGTCGGACGCGATGGCCTGCAGGGAACCCGTGACGTCGCGTTGCACCGTGAGGATGGGATGGATCACCAGGCGCAGCGAGCGACCCAGGCGCGTGAGTTCGGCCGCCACGGAGTCGACGAGGAAGGGCATGTCGTCTGTGACGATCTCCACGACGGGACCACCGCAGGACCAGCCATCGGCGTCCTCTGTCGGCGTGTGGACGCGGACCCTCGCGGTGCCGGCGGGACGCTCAGCACCGAGCTCGACGTGCGACACCATCGCACCGAGGAGGTCTGCCGGTCGACGCGATGCGATGTCCTCGGAGGGGACGTGGCGGTAGTAGATCGGAGCGAGCTGCTCGAGGAGAGGGCTGCCCGATGCCATCTCCTCGACGTCATGAAGCACGACATCCGCAGGGTCGCCCCCGTGGGACAGCGCCATGGCCGTCGCCTCCTCCAGCCTCAGCCCGTGTCCGCCAGCCTGCCAGATCCGCCGCGCTCCAGTGCGACCCGGCTCGTCTTGAGCGAGGTCTCCAGCACCTCGAGTCGGCGACGACCGTCCATGATGTTGCCGCCCATCGCCTCGAGGTCCTCCCGACCGGGCCCCAGGACCGTCACGCGGGCGCCATCGGCGCGCAACTCTTCGACCTCGGCCTCGCACCGGCGAGTGACGCTCCCGCGCCAGCGACGCTCGAGTCGGCTGAGCAGCGAGTCGGGCTCGTCGGTCTCGAAGGAAACCATCGGCGCGACGACGTACACCTCATCCATGCCGCGGCCCACCAGCACATCGGCGGAGGTCGCCGACCACGCGCCGCCATCCACGTAGGTCCGCTGATCGATGGTGACGGGCTCGAACCATCCGGGAATCGCGCACGATGCCATAACCGCATCAGCCAGCGATGCAGTCGGTGCGTCCTCACGCCCGAAGACCACGCGGTGGCCCGCCTCGTAGTCCATCGCGACAATCCACAGCGCCGGATGCGGTGACCATTCGCCATAGGGGGTGATCGCGTCGATGAGATGTCCCACGCGCTCCAGCGACCCGTTGCCCACCGGCATGAAGGCAGACAGGACCGCGGTCGGCGGCATCTTGAGCCCGTGGCGTAGCGACGATGCCATGAGGCGGACCGATCCCGGACCGCGCAGACGAGGCATCGAGGGACGTCTGCCGCCCGTCGCGGTCTCGTAGTCCCAGAGGTAGCCCGCGAGGGGACCCTCCGTGATGGGCTCGCCGCGCTGGTGGTCCCGCAGTGACTCGATACTCACTCCTGCGCCCACGAGCGCGCCGAGCACTGATCCGGCAGAGGTGCCCACGATGACGTCGAAGTCGCGCGGGTCCACGCCCTCGACCTGCTGGATCGCCTGCAGGGCACCCACCGCCCAGGCACCGCCGAGCACCCCACCGCCGCCGAGCACGAGCGCTCGACGGGGGACAGGGCGGGCGAGGTCACTCATGGACGTCGCTCGCCGTCACTCCGCCACCGTGAGGCGACGCGGGCCGCGGGTGGCCTCGAGGAGTTCGGTGAGCGACTCGCGCAGCGCCTGCGCGAGGACGTCGAGATCGGGAAGGGAATCCCGATCGGCATTCAACCCGAGGAACACACCGCCATCGTACGACGTCATGCCGATGCTGAGGGCGTGACGCGGGGTCAGTGGAACGATCGGGTACGCCGCGAGCATGCGCGCGCCGCCTGCGTACAGAGGATTCTGCGGTCCCGGCACGTTGGTGATCGTGAGGCTGTAGGCACGCTGCGACAGTGATGCGCCGACACGCGCACCGAGTGTGTGCAGGGTGGGTGGGGCGAAGCCGACGAGCCCGACCATGGCCTTTGCACCGACGGGCCGCGCCTCCTCGCCGTAGCGAGAAGTGTCGAACGAAATGCGCTGGAGCCGGATGATGGGGTCGGGCTCGCCGACGGGCAGGTCGAGGAGGAACGCATCGACGAGGCTCGCCGCGTCCGGGTCTCCGGCGACGCTCATGGGCACGAGAGTCCGCACGATGGTGTCGTGGGTGACCGCAGACCCCCGCGAGAGCAGCCAGGAGCGCAGCGCCCCCGTGACCACGGCAAGCGCGACGTCGTTGATGGTGCCGCCGCGCGACCTGCGGACCTCGCGGAGGTCATCGAGCCTGAGATCGACCGTCGTGAAGCGGCGCTGCTGGCCGACTTCGACGATGAGTGGGTTGGGCTCCTGGGGACGCACCGCGGCGACCACGGTCGCCAGTGCGTCGCCCACCGCCTGGCGTGCGGTGCCGACGCCGCCGCGCATGACATCGACGAGTGCCGTGGGATGCGCAACCACATCACCGAGTGCACCCGCCACCAACTCGACCGAGCTCGGGCCTCGCGCCGGTCGCCACGTCGTGACAGGCGCACCACGCACCTGGTCAGTCTCCTCGAGGATGACCTCGCCGAGGTCGACCGCCGTGATCCCATCGACCATCGCCTGATGCGTCTTGCTCAGCAAGGCGAAGCGATTACCCTCGACCCCCTCGACCAGGTAGACCTCCCACAGAGGGTGGCGCCGGTCGAGCGGCCGGCTCATGATGCGTGCGACGAGGTCGTTCAGTTGCCGAAGCGAGCCCGGTGCGGGAAGTGCGGAGCGGCGTACATGGAAGGTGACGTCGAAGCGCTCGTCGTCGACCCACACGGGGGATGCCAGTCGCCCCGGCACCTCGCGGAGGCGCTGCCGATAGCGGGGTACATAGGCAATGCGGTCGCGGATGAGCTTGACCAGGCGCTCGTGGTCGAGGACGCCCGGCTGCTCCTGGAAGAGCGTGAGACTGCCGACGTGCATGGGAGTCGTCGGGCCCTCGAGATAGAGGAACGACGAGTCGAGAGCGGAGAGGCGGTCGGCCACGGTGCCATCGTGCCACGCCGAACGGGAGGAACCCCGCCCTCAGGCGAGATCGATACCGAAGAGCGCCTCGAGCTCAGCGAGTGTCGTCTCATAGCTCGTGTGCCGGACGCCCACGATGCCGAGATCCGCCGCGGCGGCGATGTTGTGGTGTAGGTCATCAACGAAGACGCAATCCGAGGCATCGAGACCCAGGAGATCGAGCGTGTGATGGAAGATCTCGGCATCCGGCTTGCGCATGCCGACCTCACCCGAGATCACGACGACGTCGAACATGCCATCCCACAGGTCCCGGGGATAGAAGTCTCCCCACGAGTTGGAGAGCAGGGCGGTGCGGATGCCGCGCTCGCGCGCGCGCCGGACCAGGGCGTTCATGTCGTGCGCATGCTCGAACTCGTCGAACATGCGGGCCAGCAGCCCCTCGGCGACGATCGGAGTCCCCGTGCGACGACTCAGCTCCGCGGCGAGGACGTCCTCGAAGTGCGGCACCTCGATCTCCCCGCGCTCCAAGGCGTGGATGGGGTTGAGCATCGCCTCGAGCTCGCCCTCAGGACCTAGCCACGTGCGCATGACATCGGCGTAGGCGGACAGGTCGACCGCGTGCCGATCGGCCCAGCGCCTGACCGAGGAGTTGATGTCCGTCGTGAGCACGCCGCCCCAGTCGATCATGAGACCGGCGTATCCGGGTGAGTCGGTCACACGCTGATCCTAGGCGGGCACCGCCTCAGACACTCCGACCCTCGGCAGCGACCGGCGGACGAAGTCACGGAGCGCACCGCGCGCCGGCGACCGGGGCGCGGCCTCGGCGAGGGTGCGGCCCTCGCGCAGGCAGGCGTCGTACGCGGCACGATCATCGGGGATGCACGTGATGTCGACGACACCCGCGTGACGCCGCAGCGCCTCGCGCACCTGGCCCTCGGGGTCGCCCCCGAGCACGCTCCGCCGCAGCCTCGTCACGACCACATGCACGGGTGTATCGGGGACGACGCGTCGCAGGTCCTCGAGGCCGACGACGAGTCTGTCGATGCCCACCGGATCACCAGATCCGACAGCGACGACGGAGTCCGCCGCGGCAAGCGCCGTGAGCGTCGCTGCATGGCGTCGTGGGCTGCGTGTGTCGTGGAGGAGCTCCTCGTCGCGCTCGATCCCGAAGCCCGCATCGACGACGGTGAGGCCCGGGGTCGCACGACAGGTCTCCCACAGTCGGCCGAGGGCAGCAGGCCGCAGCTCCGCCCACCGCTGCGGGCTCGGGATTCCGGTGAGCACGCGCAGCCGTCCATCGACGGTGCGTGCCGCTGCGGCGAGCGCAGCGGGATCGAGGGAGCCGGCATCCGCCTGGCGGCAGGCGATGACGATGCCGCTCACGTCATCGAGGAGACCCAGGTGCGTGGCGATCGCGCCTCCGTGGGTATCGGCGTCGACGAGCAGCGCCGGGACACCGCCGCGCGCGGATTCATCCGCGAGCGCGACCGCCACGCTGGTCCGCCCGGGCGCACCCGTCGGGCCCCAGACGGTGATGAGGCGTCCGGGTGCGATCACCGGGACCGGACCGGCTCCCGTCTCCGGCACGCCGGAGTACTCCCAGGTCGTCGGACGCGGATCGAGTGCAGCGCGGGCCAGGGCCATGACGGCGAGGTCGAGGTCATCGCTGGGGAGGGTGACCATCGAGATATCGAGTGACCTGAGTCTGCGCTCGCCGATATCGTCGCCTTCGCTCACCAGGCCGATGACACGCACGTGCGCTGCACTCAGGCGCGACACTGCATCGCGCGACAGACGTGGCAGGCCTGCACTCACGAATGCGACGCGGGCACTTCCTGCCGCGGCCGCACCGAGCAGATCCACGGCATCGACGCACCGCCGTGCGATCACGATGGGGGCTCCAGCCCCGGTGAGGTGCGACACGAGCTCCGGCTCATGCGGCAGGTCGGGTGCGGCAAGCAGGACGGGCACCCCGGTCATGGGGTCACCGCCGGCACGCGCACGAGGTCGATGCCGCCGCTGCGCAGCGCGGCGAGCAGCGCCGCGGCATCGCGGGGGTCGATCTCCAGGACGACGCCGTACTCCCCGCCCAGGCCAACACCATCCACGGCGACCTCGGAGACCAGCACTCCCTCGAGGACGAGTTCGGGCACGGGCGTGACCCCGAGATCCGCACCCGGGGTGGCCCACACATCGACGCGCTCGCCCGGCGCGAGGTCGACGGGAGCGTGCAGGGGCTCCACCGGCACCGTCACCCACCGGGCATCCCGGATCTCGGCATCGGACACCGCGGGAAGGATCTCGCCGGCCAGCAGAGGGCGGTCCAGCGCGGCCGTGGGGAGCCCGGAGCCATCCGCATAGGCACCGGCCAGGGCAGCAGGGATCGTCACCGCCACAACGTCGTCGGGCGACACGACGGCACCGGGCGCCAGATCGCGAGTCGCCTGCCATGCGGTCACCGTGTCCGCTCCACCCGCGAGCAGACGGGCCCCGGCGAGCATGCACACGACGATGAGCACGACGCCTGCGATGACACGCGTATCTCGCCACCAGGCGCGACTCGAGCGACGGGCAGGCGGTGAGGGCGGGATACCCGCTGCGGAGCTATCGGGCGGTGACTGCCGAGTGAGGACGGAGAGGACACGGGTCATGCTGGCTCCTGTAGCTGGCTGCTGTAGGTGGCTGCTGTAACTGGTACGCACCACTATCGACACGTCTCGCGGTGGTTTCGCGCCAGCGCGAGGACCGATCACCATGCATGCGCGGTCGCATCAAACGTGCATGCACCTTCATCCACAGGCAGCGCTCACGTGTAGCAACGGCGACGCAGCGGTGCGACCATCAGCCCATGCCTCGCTTCCTCACCCTCGCCGACGTCGCCGAGATCCTCAACGTCTCCGCCGCCCAGGCCTACGCCCTCGTGAGATCCGGCGAGCTCCCCGCGATCCAGGTAGGCGGCCGCGGCCAGTGGCGCATCGAGGAGCAGCGCCTCGAGGACTACATCGCCGCCAAGTACGCCGAGACCGCCGCTCGGCTCAGCTTCACTGACGCCTGAAGGCGTTCACTGACGTCTGAAGGCGTTCACCGACGCCTGATGGCGCTGACCGCGCCCAGCGGGATGAGCACCTGACGGCGCACCGCCTCGGGGCGACGCGGCTCCCCCGGATCGTGCTCGGCGATCTCCAGGTGATCTGCTCCCACCGCATCGATCGTCCCGTCGAGCGGCACCCCTCCGACACGCAACACGCGTACGACGCTGCGCTGACGTGCCCACGAGCGTGCCACACTCGCCAATCCCAGCCGCTCGCTGAGCGATCCCGTCATGCTCGTCCCCGCGACGGGATTGACCACTGCCGCGATCCCCCATAACGGGATCACCCAGTCGCCGTCGTCAGCCGCGAGGACGATGACGTCACGGCCCACCAAGGCAACCAGACCCGACACGATCGGCCCGCCCACGACCTCCACGGTCACGCGCTGCTGCGCACGCAGGCGGTCGAGCAGATACGCCTCGGCCCGCGCAGCGCGCTCGACCTCAGCGATGTCTGCATCCAGGGCGGCAGCATCCGCGGCGGCCACCTCGGCCGCGATACCCGCGAGCAGATCATCGAAGCGCGCAGGGCCGCTGCTCGGTTCATCCACAGCGTGAGCGTACGCGTTGACTCCCGGTGCGCGGGCTGCGTGCAATGCACATC
Organism: Actinomycetota bacterium; assembly: GCA_046046455.1. Taxonomy (GTDB): domain Bacteria; phylum Actinomycetota; class Actinomycetes; order S36-B12; family S36-B12; genus Mxb001. The sequence continues at coordinate 24,859 of JBJOJS010000096.1, forward strand.
CGAGACCAAACGACATCAAGCGACATCGACCCGCATCACCCGCGATCTCACGGGTACGACCATCTGGAGGCACCATGTCCGTCCCGTCCCTGGCCGCCGTCCCCCTGACCGCCGTCCCGGCGGCTAGCGAGGAGCAGCTCCCGCTCGAGTGGCAGTTGCCCGGGGGGCTGCCCGCGACACCCCCGCCCGCGCGGCATCTGCGACTCGTCGCCCCGCCGCCCGAGCCACTCCCCGTCGAGGGAGGTCGCCTCCCCGCGCCCGCGCCGTGGGTAGCGCGCCTGGCTCCCGCGATCCTCGAGGTCGCGGCGGGAGAGCGGCCGCCGGGACAACTCACGCGATGGGTGACGCGAGACATCTGCGAGACCCTCGCGCGCAGGGGCGCGGCCGCTCTGCGCCATCCCGCAGGCAAGGCACGCCCACCGCAGTGCCGGCGCGTCCGCTCCGTGCGGGTGACCTCTCCGGCTCCCGGCGTGATCGAGGCCAGCGCCGTGGTCATCGGGGGCCAGCGCGCCCGCGCAGTCGCCCTGCGGCTCGAAGCCGTGCGCGGCCGCTGGCTGGCGACCGCCGTGGAGATCGGCTGAGGACTACTCGGGTGTCCGGGCAAGGAATCCCGCTCGCGCCCCAGGCCTCTTGACCTCCTGTCCGGATGTCCGTACATTTAGCGCGTGACCCCCTCGGCTGGCACGACCCTGGGCCCCCGCCTCCCCGATCGCGCCAACCCCCTGCCCCTGTGGGCGCAGGTCTGCGCCGACTTGCGTCGCCGCATCGAGGCGGGTGAGTTCGCCGCCGGCTTCCCGGGCGAGCTCAGCCTCACGGAGGAATACGAGGTCAGCCGCCACACCATCCGGGAGTCACTGCGCGTGCTTCGCGGTGAGGGGGTGCTCCGCAGCCAGCGCGGACGGCCTACCGTCATCGAGCCCACCGTCTACCGCCAGAGCCTCGGCACCCTCTCCTCGCTCTTCGAGTCCGTGGCCGCACAGGGTGCGACGCCGCGCAGCGATGTGCTCCGTCTCGCGACCACGGTCAATGCCACCGTGTGCACCGACCTCGGGATCGCAGACGACACTGAGCTCGTCGTCATCGAGCGAATGCGCTACGCCGATGATCAGCCGATCGCACACGATGTGTCGTGGCTTCCCGCCGACATCGCACGTTCCCTGCTCGCACGCGACCTTTCGCATGGTGCGCTCTACGCCGAGCTACAGGAGCTGGGCATCGCTATCGATGCAGGCTCGGAGCGCGTCACGGCAGAGCGCGCACCCCGACACATAGCCGAACTACTCGGCCTCTCCCCCGGCGCGCCCCTACTCCTGCTGGAACGGCGCGCGACGGCCCAGGGGCGCCCCGTGGAATGGCGGGAGACGCATGTGCGCGCGGATCGATTCCGCCTCGAGGCGCAGTGGTCCGCCACGGGATCGACCCTCACGGGCGCGGTCGAGGGGATCGGCCTCCCATGATCGTGGTCGCGGGCCTCCTCGCCGTCATCATCGGCATGGCGGTGGGCCTTCTCGGCGGGGGCGGTTCGATCCTCACCACACCGCTCCTCATCTACGTGCTGGGCTTCGACGCCAAACAGGCCATCGCCGCAAGCCTCTTCGTCGTCGGTGTCACGTCGATCTTCGGCCTCATCAGCCATGCGCGTGCCGGACGTGTCGTGTGGCGCATCGGCCTGCTCTTCGGAGGCGCCGGCATGGTCGGCGCCTTCATCGGTGGACAGATCGGTGCTCGACTGCCCAGTGCGCTCCTCCTGGCGGCCTTCGCGGTGATGATGGGCATCACCGCGGTCGCGATGATCCGAGGACGCAGGCAGGTCCCCGGCGCGGCACACAAGGGTCTGCCGCTCTTCCGCATCCTCCTCGACGGACTCGTGGTCGGCTTCGTCACCGGCCTTGTCGGCGCCGGGGGTGGGTTCCTCGTCGTACCGGCGCTGGCGCTCCTCGCGGGCCTGGCGATGCCCAAGGCCGTCGCGACATCGCTGCTCGTCGTCGCCATGAAGTCCTTCGCAGGGCTCGCGGGCTACATCTTCGTCTTCGGGCAGGGTTCCTTCATCAGCCTCAACCCCGAGACCGAGATCAACTGGTCGGCCACCTTCATCGTCACCGGCGCCGCTGTCGTCGGAGCACTCATCGGCAGTGCCATCGTGGGCAGGATCCACCCCGACAGGCTGCGCATGGCCTTTGGCTACTTCGTACTCGTCATGGCCGTGTTCATCCTGAGCCAGCAGATCGGGTACGCCGTCCTCGACTACGCCCGCAGCGGCTGGCTCCCCATGGCAGAGGTCGTCGCTGGCGGCATCGCCATCGTCGCGGTCTTCACCTGGATCATCCGCAGGCCCGCGCAGGTGGCCGTGGCGGATTTCGACGAGCCCGTGAGCGATGGCACCAGACCGCCCAAGTAGCACCCCACCGGCGGTCACCTGACCCCCTAGCATGACGGCGTGCAGAGCACTCAGACCCAGGATCGCGTCGAATACTTCGAGCTGTTCTTCGACCTTGTCTACGTGTTCACTCTCATCCAGATCACTCGCACGATCGCGGCAGATGGCACGCTGACCGGCATCGTCCACGGCACGGTCGTGCTGCTCATCGTCTGGTGGGTCTGGGTCGTCTTCACATCCATGGCCAACCTGGGTCTACCCGATTCGGAACGGCGTGACTGGCGCCCCCTCATCTTCGCGGTGGCGATGGGCCTCGTCATGCTCATCGCCCTCTCGGTCCCCGAGGCCTTCTGGAGCGACAGCAAGCTCTTCGCCTTCTCCTACCTCGGCCTGGCACTGCTCGGCATGGGGGGTCAACTGTGGGTCATCCGGCACAACCCCGCAGCCCTGCACGCACTGCGCCGTATGTGGATCGTGGCCATGATTCTCCCCGCGACGCTCGTCATCTCCAGCTTCGTCTCGAATGCGACCGTGTCCATCATCCTCATCGGCGTGGGACTCGTCACCGCCTTCATCACACCCTTCTCCGCCGACGCATCCGCGCTACCCATGTCCACATCCCACCTGGCGGAGCGCTATTCCCTCTTCATGCTGATCACTCTCGGAGAGTCCATCATCTCGATCGGGGAGGGCGCCACCAAGTCGACGATGTCGTGGTTGCTCATCGGCAGCGTCCTCGTCGCCCTGGCACTCGTCATCATCCTCTGGCGGCACTACGTCGTCGCGGTCCTGTATCCCGGTGAGAGCGCGCTGAGCCGGCTCCGCGGCCCGCGTCAGGTGGCCTACGCACGCTACGGGTACACCTTCGCCCACCTCGCGATGGTGTGGGGCGTTGTCCTCGCCGCCGTGGCGATCAAGACGGCGATGGTGGACCTGACGAGTCCGATCCGTGACCTGCTGGAGGCCGGGCTCGCCTTCGGCGTACTCGTCTTCCTCGCCGCGACCACTGTCTTCTCCCGACTCACGGGCGAGCCACTGCGTGCACGGACGCTCATCCCCCTCGCACTGCTCGCCATACTCGCCGTGGTGGGTCCGCAATTCCCCACCGCGCTGCTGCTCGTAGCCGTGACCGTGGTCGCGGCTCTTGGGATCGACCCCCGCGCCCTTGGATTGCGCGGGCCGGCGCAAAGCCAGGCAACAGAACCGCAGTGATGCCGACCTCCTAGACTGGGTAGCCCCCGGCCCCGGGCGCGTTTGCGTGACCCCTCTGACGTGGGTCGACAGCGCCCCTCAGTCTCACTGCGATTGCCACCCCACAAAACTTCACGCCCGAGTTCCAAAACTTTCCTCTCGCCAGGACCTTTTCGGGGGCTGTCCGCAACTACTTCATCTCAGCCCGCTACGAACGAACTTACGTGATCGTGACGTCAAACAAGTCCCTCAGTCGCTGGCGCGAATTGTTCGGCGACGACACCGTCACCGCCGCCATGATCGACCGTCTCGTCCATCACGCCGACATCGTCAACATCAAGGGCGACTCCTACCGGATCACAGACCGCGACCTGGGCCGCACGCCCGCCGCGCCCAAAAAGCCGACTAGACCCACCCGAGGGGTGGTCCGTCTTCATCCGTCGCCACGGGGTCAATTTTCATCCGGTGTCGATACTCGATTTAGCATCCGAGCGTGCCGCTGCGGTGCACGAGAGGGACTAGAACCCGGACGCCCTCATCGAATCCATGACTGTCGACACCGGGATGACGCCCATCGTCAGGGTGGGTCACGTGCGCACCCATATCCTTGGCCCATGTCTCCTCCCGCAAAGAGCACGCGCACGGAGAGGAATGACGCCCGAATCAGGGACGCTGCAGCGCGGCTGGCGGCAGTCGATGGATGGACTGCGCTGATGTTTCATCACGTTGCCGCCGAAGCGGGATTGTCTGTCCGACCGGTGCGGGAGCGCTACGCCGATCGCGCATCCCTCGCCGCCGATTTGTGGCGCACGGAGTTCGAGCACGACTTCGTGGCCGATATGGATGCCGTCATCAAAGCGACCGATGCATGCAGCCCGGACGGGCTTGCACGTGCAAACATCCCGTTCACCCGACCGGCTCACACCATGCTGGGGATCGCCGAGTTGCTCATCGTCGCCTCCTTCGCACCAGTCCTGCGAGAAGCCATCACCGAGACCTTCACCAAGGCCGAGTGGCTGACTTCTGAGATGCCGCGAGCGCAAGCAGCCCGCCGGGCGTACTCCCTCAGCGTGAGCCTTGGCTGCTTGATCATGGCGCGTAATCGTGGGTTCAGCGTCCCCGATCTCGGCCCCTACTTCGGCCGTGTGAGCGCAGCACTGTCTGCCGATCCTCCGGCACGGCCCCTGCCCCCCGTGGACGCCGTTCATCTGGATCAACCGCCGCAATTCGACACGGGTGACCCCGCCTGGGAGGCGCTCCTCGCTGCGGCGATGGACACCATCGGGGAGGTGGGCTTCGATTCGGCGACGGTGCAGCAGATCGCACGCAAATCCGGTCGCACGGAGGGACTGCTCTTTTCCCACTACCCGAGCAAGCGCGCTCTCTTCACCGATGCAGCGCTGCGGTCGGCAACGTCAGGCTACCCCGCCAACGAGGCGTTCCAGGAGGTCCTGCGGGACCACTACTCACCCGGGATTGCCGAGGCCGTCACCATCCGGGAGTTCATGAAGCCGACACGTGCGCGCATCCGTGCCTTCTATCTCGAACAGATGCGGGTCGCATGGCACGACTCAGAACTCAATCAGGCGGCCAACAGCGTCGCTGACTCATTCCTCGAATCCACCGCCTCGAGTGAGGCCGCGGCGTTCGTCGAGCAGGCGCTGGGCATCGGCATCCTCGTGCTCGCCACGGTGCAGCCCGACGCGTGGAGTCTGCCATGGGATGTCGTGACAGTGCCGCTGTCCGACTAGGTGCGCTACCGCTTCGGCAAGCGCACCTTGATGAAGTCATTGGATGGCCCGGTGCCGACATCGTTGAATGCCTTGACGCGGACGTAGTAGGTCATTCCAGGCGTCAGCCCGGTGATCGTGGCGCTCAGCTTCGCGACGCGCAGCTTGCCCGAGTACGTCTCGGCATTGAAGGCGCGGTGGCGCACCTTGTAGCCAAGGATTCGCGAACCACCATTGGAGAGCGGTCGCACCCACGAGAGTGCGATCGTGGTCGAAGTCGTGCTGACCAGCGCCAGATCGCGCACGGCCCCAGGCCGTGTGGACGGATCTTGCACGCGGACCCCGAGGTTGACGGAGCGCACCACATTGGACTGCGTCACCCCGACCGCTTGCACGACATGATCGCCGACACCGATCGATGCCCCAATCACGACCGTGTCATCGAAGGAGCCGCGCGCGTCAGTGAAGACCCGGCCGAGGTATGTGCCCGAAGATGCGCGTGGGGAGCGCTTGAGCAGTGCAGCGCTCCCGATGACCGGCGGGTCAATGGTGAGCGTGACATAGGAATTGGGGAAGAATCCAGACCCGCTCGCGCGAAGGACCCGATCGCGTTGGAGGACGAGGACTCCATCAGGGGCGAGGGGCAGAGGCACACCGCCACCATCGATCCCCTGCAGAGTCATGGCGAAATCCGGGCCAGCGACGATGACACCGTTGGACTGGGGGTTGGGCTCCACCATTATGTCGGTTACGGAGACACCGCCCTCGTCCACGTGTGCATCGCCCGGCGAGAGCGGGGTGAGGATGGGGGCGGGGATGGGCACCACGGGGGCGACCGGCGTCACAGGAGTGCTGGGTTGCGTGGGTGGTCCCGAACCTCCGGGTCCGACCGGGATGACACTGAAGTTGTAAGTAGTGCCATTGTCCAGGCCCGAGATCACACAGCTTGTCGCTGGTGGAGTCACGGTGCACGTAGCTCCACCTGGTTGTGCTGTGACGATGTAGCCGTTGACCGGCCCACCGCCACTACCCGGGGTAATGATCACCGTCGCTGATCCGTCGCCGTTGATCACCGTGATTGCCGACGGTGTGGCTGGGGGTTGCACGCCTGGCGTGATCGGAGCTGCGGTCGCCACCGGGCCGCGGCCAGCGGCGCTGCCCGCAGAGACAGAGATCGTGTACGACGTACCAGGGGTGAGGCCGGTGATCACACACGTCGTCGCGGGGGCCGCAACGGTGCACGACGCTCCACCAGGGAAAGCAGCGGCCTCGTAATCGGTCACCGGCGACGATCCCGACGACGTGGGCGCAGTCCAAGAAACGGTGGCTGAATCGGCCCCCGGTGTCGCCGTCACGGACTCGGGCGCAGACGGCTGGGTCGGCGGTGACGTCGGCGGCCCAGGGCTCGGTATCACCGGCGCCGAGGGAGCCGATGGAGCGGACGATCCCATCCCGTTGTCGGCGGTCGCATCAAACGTGTACGGCGTACCAGGAGCCAGTCCCTGAATCACACAGGAGGTCGCTGGCGGAGTGATGGTGCACGTGGCACCACCCGGAGACGCAGTCACCACGTAACTTGACGCCGGGCCACCGGAAGGTGCTGGTGGCACGGTGATCACGGCCCAGCCCGGACCGACGATGACCGTGGGCGTGCCGGGCGTCGCCGGAGCCATCAGGTCCAGTGCGAGGGACGGAGCCGATGGGCTCGAGGTGCCCGCGGCGTTGGTCGCTGTCGCGGTGAAGGTGTAGGTGCCGCCCGCAGTGAGCCCGCGCGTCTCGCACGTCAGCGCGGGTGACGTGACGAGGCAGGTCGAGCCACCGGGCGTGGCCGTCACGAGATAGGACGTGGCGGCACCGCCCAGAGGTGAGGGATGAACCGTCACCGTCGCTGACGTCGCGGTCGCGACGACTGCGGTCGGCGCATTCGGAACACCCGGCATTGAGGTCGGTGTCACCGCTGGCGACGGGGCCGATGGCGGTGATGCGCCGGCTGGGCCAACGGCCACGGCGTCGAAGGTGTACGTCGTTCCATTGCTGAGGCCTGGCACCACACAACTCGTCGCTGGAGGGGTCACCGTGCACGAGGCTCCACCAGGGGAGGCCGTCACGATGTAGGAACTGGCCGGATTGCCATTCGGGCTCGGATTGACGGTGATGACGGCAACGCCGTTGCCGGGCACGATCGGTCCGACAGTGGGTGCGGCTGGCGGCCCGATGACGAGCGGAAAGGACGCCGCCGATGCGGCAGACGTGCCTCCGAGCCCGGTGGCGGTCGACCTGAAGGTGTAACTCTGCCCGGTTGTCAGGCCCGAGACCACGCAAGAAGTGGCCGGCACAGTGAGCGTGCACGTCGCCCCGCCGGGTGAGGTGATCACGTCGTAGGAGTCGACCGGTCCCCCCGTCGCCGGTGCGCTCACCGTGACATTTGCGGAGGTGGGTGAGGCGACAACCGCAGTCGGTGCACCGGGCCGACCTGGCGCCGCCCGCGGAGTCACCGGAGCGGACGACGGTGATCGCGGCGACGTTCCGGCCGGATTGGACGCAGTCGCCGCGAACGTGTACGGCGTACCGTTGGTCAATCCGGTGACGTTGCAGCTGATCGCCGGGACGTTGACGGTGCAGCTCTTGCCGCCGGGTGAGGCGGTGACCGTGTAGGACGTCGGGGTCCCGCCTGAGCTCCCCGGAGCCACCGAGACCGTCACCGCCGCATTGCCCGGCACCGCGCCACTGATGCTTGGCCGACCCGGCGGCACATTGAGGGTCGGCGTCGGGGTCGGGGTCGGTGTCGGTGTCGGTGTCGGGGTCGGGGTCGGGTGCTGCGGTGTCCGTCGTCGGCTCGGGGCCGCCCACGACCGAGAAGCACCCGCTGTCGGTCGACCTCACCGGAAGTACGTAACCGCCGTCCAATGGCGAACCGTGCCACCACGCGTTGCCGTCCAGGAAGTCGCGGCCGATGCG
>JBJOJS010000067.1:0-6287 GCA_046046455.1 Actinomycetota bacterium
CTCATGTAGTCGTAGAGGAAGTCGGGCATCTCCATCTCGTTCACCACCGCGAGCGCGTCGTAGGCGGTGATCGGCACGATGGCGTCGATGCCGCCCTCGGTGTAGTCCTGAGGGAACCCGGTCAGGAAGCCCGTGAACATCACGTAGTCGACCGCCGACCACGTCGCCGTCACCCGCACCTGACGGCGAGGGATGAGGTAGCCCACGTACGGCGACGAGGCGTTGAAGGGCGAGAAACGCCCGGTGGAGTTGTCGAGGACGAACGTGCACGTGCCGGCCGACGCGTTGTCGAGCTCGTCGTTCTTGCCGCCACCGATCTGCACGCCGGGCTCGTCGAGCACCCACTCGGTCACGTCGACCCACGTCGGGGTCGTGTCGAACGGCGTGGAGGTGAATGCGATCTCCACCGTCAGGTCAGGGACGTCGCCCGCCATCAGCTCCTCCAGCTCGTTCCGTTGCGGCGTTCCCACGCCTTGAGCGCGGCGACGATGCCCTCGGGACTCATGCCTGCGCCATTGATCGTGACGTTGTAGATCACGGTCCCGCCGCCGCCGTTGCCCGTGAACGCCATCTGCGTCTTCCCCGCCGACAGCACCTCGGCGCCCTTCGGCATCATCACCAGTTCAGGGCCCTGCTCGCCGACCCAGGTGAGGCCGCCGGGCGATGAGCTGGTGCCGGTCGCGGTCCTCTTCACGACGCCCGGCACGTCACGCACTCCGATGAAGTCGCCGCCCTTGGTGGTGGTCGCACCCTGGGTAATGTTGAGCGCCAGCATCGTGTCGACGCGTGACGGGATGGCGGCGAGCTGCGCGATGTACTTGTCGAGCGCAGCGCGCAACGGCGACTTCGGATCGAGCGACGAGGCCAGGCCCTGCAGTGACTCGATCTGTCGAAGCGTGCCGTCCCTGCTGTTGAGGGTCGCACCGTTGAGCGTGGCGTACGCCTCGGAAGCCGCGATGGCGGCGTCGTACTGCGCCTCGGTCGACGCCTTGCTGTCACCGAGCACGTCGTTCAGGTCGCCGAGCGAGTCGGCCAGGTCGTCCTGCCGCTGGATGGCGTCGCGCTCGATGCCGTAGAGCTCGTCCACGGCGTCGCGCATGTCGCGCACCTTTTCGGTCGCCTTGCGGAACGCCTCGCGCTGACGGTCGGCGGAACCAGCGAAGTAGTCGCCCTGCTCCGTCGCGGCCTCGGTGCGCGACCGGTAGTACTCGGCCCAGTCGCCGGCGCCCTTCACCTCAGTGGAGAAATACGCCGTGTTCGTCGCTGCGTTGTCGACGGCCTGGGCGAAGAAGTCGGCCTGCTGACGCAGGGCGTCCATGCCCGCTTCGACCATGTCCTGCGACGCGCCGGCCTCGATGAGCGACGCGCCCCAGTCGCTGATCGCATCCTCGCCGCCATTGATCAGCTGCGCGGTCTGCTGGGCGTTGAGGCCGAGCAGCTGCAGCGCCTTGGTGGCGTCACCGATCACCGAGATGCCGCCGGTCCACGCGGACGGGTCGCCGTCGCCGAAGATGAACTCGACCTTCCCGGCTTCCTCGAGCGCCTTCTGGATCGCCTCGACCTCGCCGCGTGCGTCCTTCAGCGCGTCGGTGTAGCCCTCGACCGACTTCTCCTTGAAGGCGTCGATCTTGGCCACTGCGGACATGCGGTCACTGATGACCTTCAGCACTGCACCGGCAGCGACGAGACCGCCGGATGCGGCGATGAAGTTCTTCAGGCTGATGTTGCCTTCGGCGGCGTACTCGGCGAACTGGCCGATCGCCATGTTCATCGGCCCCATCGCCGCAGCGACGCCCGGGAGTTCCTGTGCGGCGTTGCCGGCGAAGTTGGCGACGACGGAGCGCGTGTTGTCGGTGGTCTCCCCGACGCGGGCCATCGCCTTGTCGACGTCACCGATCGACGACGACGCCGCGTCCATCTTGCGGAGCGACTGGGCGAGCTCGTCGACGTTGCTCTCGACCTCTTCGAACGAGAACCCGGCGCGGCGGATCTTGCCGATGAACTGGTCGATCTTGTCGTCGCCGATCTTCGCGGCCATCTCGGGGCCGAGCGCAGTGGCGAGCGCCTTGGCTGCCCTCTCCCCCGCCTCGAAGTCGGCGACCATCGCATCGGTCTGCTGGTCGATCAGCTTCGCGAGGCCCTTCACGTCCTGGCCGATGTCGGCGATATCGCCGCCCGTGTCCTTGGCCTGCTTGCCGAGCTGCTTGAGGTTCTTCGCAGCCTTGTCGACGGAGACGTCGACGACGACCTTCAGTTGGTCAGCCATGAATCACCGCCCGTAGTAGCGCATCAGGATCTTGTTCAGCGCCTTCGCAGCCACGTCGAGGTACTCCTCGGAGATGTCGCGCGCTGCGTTCGTCCACGTGTTCTTGCCGCGAGTCGCACCGACGCGCCCGTTCACGGCCGTCGTCTTCACGGCGCGGAAGCCGTTGGCGCGCACCTTGCCGTAGCCCCTCACCCGAAGGTCTCCGGCGTTGTACGCCTTGCGGCCGTCCTCGAGCACGCGCATCGGGCCGGTCGCACGCCCCTGCGGCGTGATCGCCACCTGCGAGCCCGTCGACTTGAACGAGCCGATGATCGGGCGCGGCCAGCCGGACATCATGCCGTCGGCGAGTGAGCCGGACGCAGCAGGCGTGCGAGTGACGGCATCGGCGACCGACTCCTTGCCGGCCATGCCGACAGCGTCCTGAATCTCCTGCAGCCCCTTCGCCTTCAGGTCGTCCCCGAGGCCATACAGGCGCTTCGACCAGTCGGCGAAGTCGTCGATCGCCACGTCAGCTCGTCAGGCGAGCGACCAGGCCCGTGGTCGGGATCTGCAGCGACACGATCGCCTTGTCGCCCACCGCGCCGCTGATCGGCGAGTACGAGCCGGCAGGGATGAGCTGCGCCACGGTCGACGGGTTGGTCGAACCGCGCGCCGAGCTGGTCGGCTTGATGTCGATGTAGTACGTGCCGTTCCCACCGATCGGCATCAGCGAGCCCGACAGGCCGAAGAGCGCGTCGACCTGGCTGGCGGCGAAGTCCTGGTAGAAGTTCAGCTGCAGCGTGCCCGCCTTCAGGCCCGAGCGCTTCACGCGCCAGCCGCCCGAGGCGAAGTTGGTGAAGTCCTGCTCGTCGGCAGCGACTGCGATGTCGATCGAGTACAGCATCGCCGACAGGTCAGTGGTGCTGGTGATCGTGCCCGACGCCGTCTGGGTGCCGGGATCGCCGGGCGCGGTGCCGGTCCAGGCGGTACCCATCAGGGCGGTGCATGAGGTGAGGGTGAACACGGCCATGACGCCGCCTCCTTCGTTGGGGTGGGTGAGGGGTTGGGGTGGGGAACTAGAGGACGCCGGCGGCGACGACGAACGTCACGCTCGTGAAGCCCGAGATGGTCCAGATCACGCGTGCGTGGGACTCCGACGTCAGTGCTCCGGCGAGCGACGACACCTGGCCGCCGACCGCCGCGAATGCAGACGAGGTGATGCGGGTGGTGGGGGTCGTCATGCCCGAGTTGTCGTCGGTCTGCACGTTGAACGTGATGGTCCCGGTGCCGGAGACCGACAGGACGTGGAACGAGGCGTAGAGCGCCTGGCTGGCGGTCGGCGGCGTGAACGCCACCGCGGTGCCGTTGCCGGTCGCGGTGCGGGCCGCCTCGGGGTGGAGGATCTGCCCGCGCACCATCTGCGCCGTGCCCGCCCAGCCGAACCCGAAGCGGGCCATCTCGCCCACCTCGCCGGTCAGCGGCTGGTAGTCGTTGAGCACACCCTGCCCGATGAAACACGGATCGCCGAGCGATGCGGCGAGGTTCTGCGGGGCGACCGTGTAGGCGTTGAGCCCGCCGACACCGGAGATGGGGAATGTCGGATCGACGCCGGTGGTGGCGTAGTCCTGGAAGCCCTCGACGCGCAGCATGTGCTGACCGAGGCCGACCTTGCGGCGACGCCAGCCGCCCGAGGCGTACACCGTGGCGTCGCGCTCCTCGAACGAGGCGTCGAGGTTCACGGTGTCGGCGAACGCGTGGAAGCCGAGCGAGTCGACGTACGCAGCGACGTGGGTGTTGGTGTAGACGGCCATGCGTCAGCTCCTCGTTGCTTGGATCACGACGTCGAACGTGGCGGTGAACTCGAACTGATCGCCGTCGCGCACACCCTGCGGAGCGTCGACACTCACGACGTGGATGTTGTCGACCGCGCCGCCGAGCGTCGGGGTGGTGGCCGGCGAGGTGATCTCCTCGAGGGCGTCGAAGATCGACCGCACCTCGCCGGTGCCGGCGTTGACGAGTTCGTCACGGGCGATCTGCGCCGACGCCAGGTCGGCGGCGATCACTCGCACCACGACCTGCAGGCGCACCTCGACGCGGGTGTGCATGGTGATGTGGTACGTGACGTACGGGACGCCCGGCAGCACGGTCGCCTGCGGGAACACCACCGAGTTCGTCGGGTGCGCGTAGGCCGTGACCTTGCACCGGTCCTGGATTCGCTGCGCCACCGCCTCGCGGATGGCTCGCAGGTCGAGCGCCATCAGGCGATCCCGAAGGCTTCGACGTGGCGCAGAGGTGCGAGCAGCGTCATGGCGATGGGGTTGAGGCGCACGGCCACGGCGCCGAACTGGTCGAAGCCGGCCACGCCGCTGGTCGTGTTGCGCTGCTGCAGGATGTCCCGGCCCGTGATCTTCGTCGCCTCGACGACCGCGCTCGGCACGGCTTCCCAGCCCCAGTCGGCGGTGACGACGCAGAGCGCCTCGCCGGCGCTGTAGGCCCACGTGCCGTTGAGGCGACGGATCGCCTCGTAGGGACGGAACGCACCGGCGCGGTTCTGGCCGTTGAGCGGCTCGAGCTGGTAGTCGGCAGCGGTCAGCGTGTTGTCGTTGTCGACGATCGACGTGACCGACACGCAGTCGTCGATGCGCAGCACCGCCTGATGCGACCTGGCGGGCGTGAACACGCGCGCCGACGGCGTGCCCGAGGCGACGTTGAACGAGCGCTGCGTGTACTGGTCGACGAGCTCCTCGGCGGCGAGGAGCGCGGCGGCGTGCACTGCGCTGTCGGACGTGCCGACGTAGTCGCGGACGTACTCGGTGAACGTGTCGAGGTCGACGTAGCTCACCGGGTCACTCCCCCTTCGGAGGCTTCCGCGGGGCGGCCTTCTTCACTGCCTTGACGGCCTCGGCGACAAGCTCCTCGGTCGGCATGGGGGTCGGATCGATGTTGACCACCACGGCGTCCTCGGCCACCGGGGCGAATGCTGCGGGCAGCTGCGCCGCGACGTCGTCGTCGACGGAGATCTCGGCGCCGGCGGGGATGAACAGTTCGACGCGCGCCGTCGACTTCGAGTTGTTGAACAGCGGACGCAGCCGCGGGTTCGGGGTCTTCATGGAGTCCTCCAGCGGTCGACCAGTTCGTAGGGCGAGCCCTCGTCCTGGTGGTGGGGAAAGAAGGGGCGGAAGCCGTCGACCATCAGCCACTCGCCGGCCTCGTGCAGCTCGGCCTCGAGCAGCCGGGCGAACACCCACCGGACAGCGTCGTGCTCGGTCATCGGCTCGGTCGGCAGCTGGAACATGTGCTGCGTGACCCGCTCGCGCGGAGGATGCATCGAGTCGATGTTCGTGGCGTACGCGCAGAGGTGACCCGAGTTGGGGCCACCGAGGCGAAACGCCCAGTTCGGCTTGTAGGTCAGGCGACCGACGAGGTCAGGCCAACTGGTGAGCCGCGAGGTAGGCAGCGGCACGTTCGAGGACATGGGGGTCATCCTTCGCGTAGCCGAGCATCAGGTTGCAGGACGGGCAGAGGATGCCGCGCACCTTGCCTGTGGCGTGATCGTGGTCGATATGGAAGCCATCGCGCACGGTGTGGCGGTTGGTCCACAGGTCGTTCGCAGCGGCTGCGCAGATCGCACACGCGCCACCCTGCGCTTCACGCAGCCGCCGGTACTCGGCGCACGTCATGCCATACGACACGACGATCCGGGCGGCCTGCCTGCAGGGAACACTGCAATAGACGGCGTTTGGGTGTCGAGACGAGTCGATGCCCGCATCACACATCGGGCATGTCCGACCTATGCGCGGCTTCTTGTTGTAGTGCCGGTAGTGGAAATTCAGGCTGGCGCAGTTCTTGCTGCAGAACTTCGTCTGCGGGCGCACACTCGTGATCACGTCATTGCATTGCGCGCAGCGACGCACTGGGAGGCCATGGGTGGATGAACCCATCGCCTTGGAGCGGCGATGCCGCCGACTACTGCAGGCGGGCGAACAGATGACGTGATCGGGGCGACCCTGCGTGAATCGCGCTCCGCATTCGACGCAACTCA
>JBJOJS010000106.1:0-7053 GCA_046046455.1 Actinomycetota bacterium
CGTCGTATCCGTGTGCACCATCTCCGGGTGCGCCAGCGTCGCCGCCCGCACCGCCACTCCCGCCACTGCCCTTCACGCCCTTGGCGCTCGCGGTGCCACCGGCTCCACCCGCGCCACCGGCCCCGCCGTTGCCGCCGTTGCCGCCGTTGCCGCCGTCAACGTTGAGGACGGAAGCCACGGCTCCCGGCGCGCCCGCGCCCCCGTCACCGCCGAGGCCGCCATCGCCTCCGGCCCCACCGCGCGCGGCGCCGTCACCACCTGCTCCACCGGCGCCACCGGCGCCGCCGGTCAGGCCGGCGCCGCCGGGCGCCCCTGCTCCGCCGTCGCCGCCAACTCCGCCGCTGCCCTTGCTCGACGTCGAGTCGCCACCTTCTCCACCGCGACCGCCAGTGCCCCCGAGCCGGACGGCGTCGCCGCCGTCTCCGCCCGCACCGCCGACGCCGGCCAGGAGGCCAGCCGCTCCACCGTCTCCGCCCGGCTGGCCCGCGAGGCCGTCGCCGCCGCTGCCGCCCGTGCCGTAGCGACCTGCACGTGCGCCGTTACCGCCGCGGCATTCCGAGGCGACGCAGCCGACCGCGGCGTCTCCGCCGTTGCCCGCGGTCCCGCCGTACCAACCGGGTGCGCCACCCCT
The DNA here is from genome assembly GCA_046046455.1 of Actinomycetota bacterium. GTDB lineage: Bacteria > Actinomycetota > Actinomycetes > S36-B12 > S36-B12 > Mxb001. The sequence continues at coordinate 632 of JBJOJS010000106.1, forward strand.
GCCGCCGTTGAAGCCATTGCCGCCGGATCCGAGAATCGCACCGCCGCGGCCACCGTTGCAGCGCTTGTCCGCGCGGCAGGTCTCCGCCGTGAAGCTGAAGCCATTGCCCTGGAGGAGGCCCGCGCGAGGCCGCTTCGCCGTGCCATCGGCGAAGAGGCGGCTTTCACAGGCTCCCGATACCGCCCGGATCCGATCGAGTGTGCGTTGAACTCCTCGGGCCTTGGCTGAACCCGGAGTTCTGATCGTGCGCAGGAGAGGCTGAGCCATCTTCATCGCTCGGCTGACGCAGCGTGACTGCGCTGAGCGAGCGGTCGACGTCTTGTCGCGCTGCTGCGCCGCCGATGTGTCTGCGCTGCCCTGGGACGTCGTCGCGGAGTCGGCCGCCTCCATGAGGGGGGCCGCCTTGACCGGTGCTGCCAGCGCCGCCAGTAGCACCAGGCTCGCCCCCGCCATCACGAGGCCTGAGATCCACAGGATCACCGACCGCCTCATGTCCGAAAGGGCCGTGGGGGCAGCACCGGGCACCGCAGATGACATGGAAGCCTCGCCTTCGCGCTCGCTGGAACGTCGCGGTCGGTCCCGGCCGCAGCCCTGGACGCTAGCCCATTGACCGAGACGAGATCTCGAAATAGCGGATTCGGTCGGCGTGGCCGCCGAGCCATCTGACGGTGCACGGGCGCCGCCGCGCCGAACTTTGGGCGGATTGTGCCGCTGGCGGAGCCGAACCGACCCGGGATGCACCGGTCGGCGCCCTCCCCGGAGGACCTATACGAGTACGTCTGTGCAGCTGGCGACGACCGTGGCGACAGCAGCGTCGCAGGCCTCGTGCCACTTGACGCTCATCGGCCCCTTCCTGGGGGCTCCCATGAAGGTCACCGGCTTGAGGTAGCTCGCGTTCACGCTGACCTGAGTGCCGCCGTCAACGGCGTGGAAGTCGACGTCCACGGAGATGGGGTAGGCGTCCGAGCCGCTCGCCATCATGGCAAGGGACACATCGGAGGACACGGTGCCGTAGACGAAGAGTGCGACCTCACCGTGCTCCGCGTGGATGTCGCCTCCATGGTCGGCGATGCTCGAGTAGCCCCCTGCCGTGAGAGCCGCAAGCACGCGATCATGCGCCTCCCGCGGAGGCACCGTGACCGCGAAGGACTTGGCAGCCGTGATGGGCGGAAACATCTTGCCGAGGAACGACATAGGACTCCTTGTGAGGGTGGAAAGAGCTTGTGAGAGCCAGACAGCTTTCACGTATCCATGTCAGGCCCATCCACGGCCGCTTGGGACGGGCGCTCGACCGACCCCATCGCGCCGCCGCTTTCGGGTGAGAGGTCGGCCTGGAGGAAGGCCTGGGTCTCCGGCAAGGCCAGGTGCAGGTCGTTCACTCGATGGACCTCCACCGTCAGGCGCTCGGCATTCAGGTCGAAGACGTGGCCACCATGCTGACGATCGTCGGTCACGGCGTGGAGGTGGTAGCCCGGGATCGCTACGGAGGGTGCGTACGCAGGGGACCAGAAGCCGACGAGGACGACGTCCACGTCGTCGACACTGAAGACAGCCTGGTCGGCGATCGCCTCCACCAGCGGTGTGCCGGAAGCGTGCCGACAGGCGGCGCGGAGGCGGAGTCCGTCCATGTGTCCCGTGATGCGCCAGGCCACGAAGTCGTTGTCGCTGCGCCGCAGGCTGTCCAGGCGTGTGGTGAGGTCGTCCCAGGACGCGATGCCCTCGACGTCGTGCACCTCATCGGCCACGAAGGACACGACCGTGGCAAAGGGTGTGAGCCGCTCGTCGGGCATCTCGCTGACCGACTGGTCGCTGCCGACGCGGTAGCACCGTCCGTCGACCAGCACCATCTCGCCATCGAGGTCCTCGAAGGTGCCCAGCCCGAGATCGCCGTGCCGCTTGAGGTCCCCGACCGTGATGGCCCCCTGGTAGAGGCCCTCGACGAGCGCCCCGGAGGTGGAGATCTGGAACAGGGAGTGGTGATCGAGGTCCAGGCCCTCCGACAGGGCCTGCTGGACCAGGTCGCGGATGCTGCGCCCGGTGGCCGCTGATCGCTCGTGGAGGGCCGTCCACAGGGAGTCCGAGATCATCGTGTCCAGGCGCCGAGGCATGGGGTCACGGTAAGGCTTCGCCATGCCCGGGCAGTGACCGATTCTCGTGTTGCCGGTGTCCAATCCTGGACCTAGTCTGCGACCATGACCGCGGCCGCCGACCTCCTCAAGGAGCACGGGCTCCAGGTCACCGCCCAGCGGCTCGCCGTGCTCCACGCCGTAGAAACCCATCCCCACATCACCGCCGAAGCCGTCGCCGAGACAGCCAGGGAGCAAATCGGCACGATCTCCAAGCAGTCGGTGTACGACGCCCTTGGAGCGCTCGTGGAAGCGGGCATCCTGCGTCGCATCGAGCCGGCCGGTTCGGCGGCCCGTTACGAGACGCGCGTCGGCGACAACCACCATCACCTCGTGTGCCGAGGCTGCGGCGGGGTCGTCGATGTCGACTGCGCCGTCGGGGCGGCACCATGTCTTACTGCCGCCGACTCCGCCGGCTACACCATCGACGAAGCCGAAGTGACCTTCTGGGGCACCTGCCCCACCTGCGCCTCAGGCGCTCCCGAATAGCACCACAGATCACCCGCCATACAACCGGAGGAGAACACATGGCGAACGAGAGCAAGTGCCCGATGTCGGCAGGTGCCGGCGTCGGCACGCAGAACCAGGATTGGTGGCCCGAGCAGCTCGACCTGCGCGTGCTCCAGCAGAACCCCCCGCAGGCCGACCCCATGGGCCCGGGCTTCGACTACGCCAAGGAGTTCGAGAAGCTCGATCTCAATGCGGTCAAGGCTGACCTGCGCGCACTTATGACCGACTCCCAGGAGTGGTGGCCCGCGGACTATGGCCACTACGGTCCGTTCTTCATCCGCATGACGTGGCACAGCGCGGGCACCTACCGCGTGAGCGATGGCCGCGGCGGTGGAGGAGAGGGCCTGCAGCGCTTCGCACCCCTCAACAGCTGGCCGGACAACACCAACCTCGACAAGGCCCGCCGCCTGCTGTGGCCCATCAAGGCCAAGTACGGTCGCCAGCTCTCCTGGGCAGACCTCTTCATCCTCACCGGCAACGTCGCGCTCGAGAGCATGGGCTTCGAGACGTTCGGCTTCGGTGGTGGCCGCGCGGACGTGTGGCAGGCCGATCAGACCTACTGGGGCACGGAGCAGGAGTGGCTCGCGGACAACCGCTACTCCGGCGATCGCGTCCTGGAGAACCCGCTCGGCGCGGTGCAGATGGGCCTCATCTACGTCAACCCCGAGGGCCCCAACGGCGTACCCGATCCGCTGGCCGCTGCACGCGATATCCGCGAGACCTTCGGTCGCATGGCGATGAACGACGAGGAGACGGTCGCCCTCATCGCGGGTGGTCACACATTCGGCAAGACCCATGGTGCTGCGAGCCCCGAGGGCAACGTCGGCCCCGAGCCCGAGGGCGCACCCATCCAGCAGATGGGCCTGGGCTGGAAGAACTCCTTCGGCACCGGCAACGGCGACGACACCATCACCTCCGGTCTCGAGGGGGCGTGGACCCCGACGCCGATCACCTGGGACAACGGCTACTTCGAGACGCTGTTCGCCTACGAGTGGGAGCTCACGACGAGCCCCGCGGGTGCCAAGCAGTGGGTGCCCGCAGGCGGCGCTGCAGCCGATGCCGTGCCCGACCCGCACGACCCGTCCAAGCGTCACGCACCGGTGATGCTCACCACGGATCTCGCCCTGCGTATGGATCCGATCTACGAGCCCATCTCGAGGCGCTTCCTGGAGAACCCGGCTGAGTTCGCCGACGCCTTCGCGCGCGCATGGTTCAAGCTCACGCACCGTGACATGGGGCCGAAGTCCCGCCTCCTCGGGCCCGAGGTGCCCAAGGAGACGCTCATCTGGCAGGACCCGGTCCCCGCGCCCGTCCTCCCGCTTATCGACGCATCCGACATCGCGGCCCTCAAGCAGAAGGTGCTCGACTCCGGGCTGTCGGTGGCGGATCTGGTCCGCACGGCGTGGGCATCGGCGTCGACCTTCCGCGGCACCGACAAGCGTGGTGGCGCCAACGGCGCTCGCATTCGCCTGGAGCCGCAGAACTCCTGGGAGGCCAACAACCCCGTCCAGACCGCATCGGTCATCCGTCACCTGGAAGGAATCCAGGCGGAGTTCAACGGTGCGGGCGGCACGCAGGTGTCGCTGGCCGACCTCATCGTCCTCGCCGGTTGCGCGGCGGTCGAGAAGGCGGCCAAGGACGCGGGCGTCAGCGTGACCGTGCCCTTCACACCGGGTCGCACGGACGCCACGCAGGAGATGACGGATGTCGCGTCCTTCGCGGTGCTCGAGCCGACCGCCGATGGATTCCGCAACTACCTGGCCAAGGGTCACGTGCAGACGGCGGAGTTCCTCCTCGTCGATAAGGCGAATCTCCTCGGCCTCACGGCTCCCCAGATGACCGTCCTCATCGGCGGCCTGCGGGTGCTCGGCAACAACTACGACGGATCGGATCTGGGTGTACTCACAGCCACGCCCGGCACGCTGACGAACGACTTCTTCGTCAACCTGCTCGACATGGGCACTGTGTGGACGCCGACCTCCGACACGGAGCAGACCTTCGAGGGCAAGGACCGCACGACCGGCGCGCATAAGTGGAACGCCTCGCGTGTCGATCTGGTCTTCGGCTCCAACTCCCAGCTGCGGGCGCTCGCCGAGGTCTACGGCAGTTCCGATGCCAAGGAGAAGTTCGTCCATGACTTCGTCGCCGCCTGGGACAAGGTCATGATGAACGACCGCTTCGACCTGAAGCAGTAGCAGCACACACGCACGTCCACGACGACGGCGCCGCACGGGTCCTCCGGCCCGGCGGCGCCGTCGTCGTTGCGGGGCATCCCTCCGCATCCGCGGGTATCGTGGGACGGTGCCGGAGCGCGTGAGGGTCTGCATCGTCGGTGCCGGCTTCTCCGGCATCGCAGCTGCGATCGACCTGCGGCGAGCGGGTGTGAGCGACCTCGTGATCCTGGACCGGGGGAGCGCCGTCGGCGGCGCGTGGCGCGACAACACCTATCCCGGATGTGCGTGTGATGTGCAAAGCCGGCTCTACGAGCTCCAGGTGGCCCCCTGGCCGGAATGGTCCAGGAAGTTCGCCGGCCAGTCCGAGATCCGCGAGTACCTGGAATCCGTCGTGGAGATCTTCGGACTGAGACCCTCGCTACGACTCGACTGCGAGGTCCTGCGCGCCGTGTGGGACGAGGCAGGCGATGCCTGGCACATCGAGACGACGGGGGGAGAGTTCGTTGCGGATGTCCTGATCAGCGCGTGCGGCGGCCTCACCGAGCCCCTGACTCCCGATATCCGAGGCATGTCGGCGTTCACCGGACATGCCATGCACACCTCGCGGTGGGATCACTCCGTCGACCTGGCGGGCAAGCGGGTCGCCGTGGTCGGCACCGGGGCGTCAGCCATCCAGGTGATCCCGGCGATCGCACCCGTCGCCGCGCACGTCGTGGTCATGCAGCGGACGCCCCCATGGGTCATGCCGCGCCGAGACAGGGCAGTGCCCCTCTGGTATCGCCGACTCCTCGCCGCTGCGACGCCCGCTCACCGCCTCGCACGCGAGATCTCTTCGTGGGCCCGCGAGGTGCAGTTGCTCAACTTCACGCGCCAGGGAGCCTTCCGCGCGATGGGGGAGCGCCTCGCTCGCCGGCACCTCGAGGCCCAGGTCCCCGACCCGGTGCTGCGTGCGGCGATCACCCCCGACTACCACATGGGGTGCAAGCGCATCCTCATCAGCGACGACTACTACCCGGCCCTCATGCGCGACAACGTCACCGTGACCGGAGCCCTGGAGCGGGTGACGGAGACGGGTGTCGTCGACGCCGCCGGCGTCGAGCATCCTGTCGACGTCATCATCTGGGCCACGGGCTTCAAGGTGCTCGAGCCGCCCCTGGTGGACCGGGTCGTGGGAGTCGGCGGACACACGCTCGCCGATGCCTTCGATCGCAATGGGATGAGTGCGTACAAGGGCACGACGGTGCCGGGTTTCCCCAACTTCTACATCCTGCAGGGCCCCAACACCGGCCTCGGTCACTCCTCCGTCGTCCTGATGTCCGAGGCGCAGATCCGCTACCTCGTGCCGGCCGTCGCGTCGGGACTGGTGCATGAGGTCGAGAGCGCACGGCTCGAGGGCTATCGCGACTCCCTCGATCGCAGGCTCGTCGGCACCGTGTGGCAGCAGGGTGGATGTCGATCCTGGTACCAGAATGAGCGCGGTCGCAACGTGGCCCTCTGGCCGGGTAGTACGCATGGCTTCGCCCGGATGATGCGCCGCTTCGACCCTCAGGCCTACCGCGTGCGGCGGGCCCGACCCAGGAAGGAAGGGCACCGTGTCGCGACTGGCTGACTA
>JBJOJS010000069.1:0-13027 GCA_046046455.1 Actinomycetota bacterium
CTTCGGTACCGGAAACCGGCGCTCTATCCCCTGAGCTACGGGGGCTGGGGAGGGGACGAGGGTAACAGTCGGCGTTAGGAGGAGAACCAGCGCGGCGGTCCGGCGATCAGCGCTGTCGCGAAGGAACCCAGGGCCGCGCCGACGCCCATGGATGTCCCGGTGAGGACGAGGGGAGTGAAGAGCCAGCCGACGACGAACGCCACACCCCCGAAGACCAGCGCGGTGATGACCGCGAAAGCGAATCGCCCACCGGGCTTGTCGCTCCCTTGCTTGGCCAGGTCGGATCCGGACTTCTTGGTCGGTGCGGTGCCGGGTGGCTGGGTCGACTGGGAGACCTGGGCGAGCAGCTTCTCGATGTCGTCGCTCATGCGTCCATCCTCACCCGGTGCGCGGCTGCCGTCCAGCCGAGCCGGGTTCCTCACGGGTGCGGCAGGGGAGGAAAACGATGAGGCCCGCCCCCAAAGGGGCGGGCCTCATGCGATGACGGCGTGACGTCAGATGATGCGGACGTTATCGGCCTGCGGGCCCTTGGGGCCCTGGACGATGTCGAACTCAACCGTCTGGTTCTCGTCGAGGCTGCGGTAGCCGTCGGCCTGGATGGCGGTGAAGTGCACGAAAACATCGGCACCTCCGTCAGCCTGAGCGATGAAGCCGAAGCCCTTCTCGGCGTTGAACCACTTCACAGTTCCCTGTGCCATGCGGGGTAACTCCTACTGCTGGGATCCCTAACGTGCGGATACGTGGTCGCCGGGCACCTCGCCCGACGGGCTGATAATGCGAGCCGACGTCCCGCCCACGGGTCTCCCCTGGAGCTAGGCACCGAGGCTGGCGGTCTCCCGCCGTCCGCGACGCCCACGAACGGTGGTTCATGTGCAGCACAGCCACGATGAAGGTAGCACGCGGCCCTGAGGCCGGGGGAGCGATCCACACAGCCTGGCCGATCGCTGGCCGATTACGCTCCGGTCATGACTCCCGAGGACCTCGCCGTTGCGGTGCGCGACGTCGTCCTCGCTCTGCAGGCGGAGGGGGTCCTCGCGGGCGAGGCTCCCGGTGACATCGTCATCGAGCGGCCAAAGAACAAGGACCACGGTGACTACGCGACGCCGATTGCCCTCACCCTCGCCAAGTCTGCGGGCCGCCCGCCTCGTGACATCGCCGCGCTGGTGGCCGAGCGTCTCGGGGCCGTGGACGGTGTCGCGGGGACCGAGGTGGCGGGGCCCGGCTTCATCAACATTCGGCTCGCGGCCGATGCCCAGGGAGCCGTGGCGGGGCAGGTCGTCGAGGCGGGTGACTCCTACGGGCGGGGAGTCGGCCATGCCGGGCAGACGATCAACGTCGAGTTCATCTCCGCGAATCCGACGGGACCCATTCACCTCGGTCACACCCGCTGGGCCGCGGTGGGCGATGCGATAGCGCGGGTCCTCGAGGCCGACGGTGCAGACGTCTCCCGGGAGTTCTACATCAACGACCGGGGCACGCAGATGGAGCGCTTCGGTGCATCGGTGATGGCCGTGGCGCAGGGGCACCCTGTGCCCGAAGACGGCTATCACGGCGCCTACATCACTGACCTCGCTGCGCACATCGTGGCGGAGCATCCCGACTTCCTGTCCCTTCCCGACGCGGAGCAGGCCGATGCCTTCCGCGAGGCGGCGTATGGACTCCAGCTGGGGGAGCAGCGGGAGGTCCTCGAGCTCTTCCGCACCCACTTCGACACGTGGTATTCCGAGCGGTCGCTTCATGAGTCAGGTGCCGTCGAGCGGGGGATGGATCGTCTGCGGGAGCAGGGCCACGTCTTCGAGCTCGATGGTGCGACGTGGCTGCGCACCACGGACTTCGGGGACGACAAGGACCGAGTGCTCATCAAGGCCGACGGCGAGATGACCTACTTCGCGTCCGACACCGCCTACTACGTGGACAAGCGGGTCCGCGGATTCGATGTCGCGATCTACCTCCTGGGGGCAGACCACCACGGCTACGTCAACCGGCTCCGCGCTGTCGCGGCCTGCGCGGGCGATGACATGGATCGCAATGTCGAGGTCCTCATCGGCCAGCTGGTGAAGATGATGCAGAACGGCGAGGAGGTCAAGCTCTCCAAGCGGGCGGGCACGATCATCACCCTCGCTGAGCTCATCGAGGAGGTCGGCGTCGACGCGGCGCGTTACTCGCTCATCCGCTACCCCGTGGATTCGCCGCTGACGCTGGACTTGGATGTGATCGTTCAGCGGACCAACGACAACCCCGTCTACTACGTGCAGTACGCCCACGCGCGCGTCAGCTCGGTGCTGCGCAATGCCGCTGACCTCGGTATCGATTGGCGCGCCAGCGGATACGACCCGGCGCTGCTCGCGCACGAGCGCGAAGGCGAACTACTGAGGGCGCTCGCGGAGTTCCCCGCGGTCATCGCCACGGCGGCCGAACTCCGCGAGCCGCATCGTGTGCCCCGCTATCTGGAGTCCCTGGCCACGGCGTACCACCGCTTCTACGACGTGTGCCGTGTGCTGCCCCGCGGTGATGAACCCACGGAGCCGATCCATCTCGCCCGACTCTGGCTCTGCGCTGCCACGCGCCAGGTCCTGGCCAACGGCCTCGCGCTCTGCGGCGTCACCGCGCCGGAGCGGATGTAGTCCCGGTCTTCTCCCGGCGACCTCGGGCGACGAGGAGCACGCCACTTGCCGCAAGAAGGATGATGCCGGCGACGAAAAGTCCGGCGATGAGCCCGAAGGTCTGACCCGCGATGGAGAGCGCCCCAGCCCCGGCGGCGACGACGCCTCCCACCGCCCACACCCATGACCCGCCGCGGGCGAAGAGGACAAGGGCCACGGCCGCGAAGACGAGAAGCGCGACACGTGAGAACCACATCGCCAGGGTCAGTTGCTGCTCGGCCACGTCGGCGAGCAGCGGAGGGAAGTCGAAGGCCATGAAGGCATAGGCCAATTGGAAGAGGATGAACGCCGCCACTCCGAGTGCCTCGGTGAGGACGCGTGGCGGGAGCAACCTCGGTGCGATGGCCAGCCACGCCAGGGTGAGCGCAGCGCTGATCACGGCGATGAGAACCGGCTGGTCGAGAGGCTCGAGCACCGTCCCGATCACAATCTGCAGCCACAGGAAACTGGCGAAGGCCACGGCGAGCGTGGGAACCACTCCGGGCGCCCACCACGCAGCGATGCCGGCCCCACAGAGCGCGACCGTGATCATGGCCACGGCCCAGTAGTTGCCCTCGCCATCCAGCGAGATGCCCGCCCAGTCGAGTGCCACGGCGAAGCTGGCCGCAAGGAGCGGAGCGGCCAGGGCCAGCATCACGCCGATGAGCCGTCGACGCACGACGTGAGCGCGTGTCTGAGCAAAGCCACCACCTGTCACCGTGATGATGGCCGATGCGGAATACAGGGCGAGCACGCCCAAGGCGAGGACGGCAAGCTGCGCGGCCTCGGGCCAGGAGTCCCAGGTCTGGCTGATGAGATTGAGCCCCGCGCTCACGATCAGTGCAGCACCGACGTAGCCGATGATCTCGGGCAACGGGCCGTGACGCCAATCCCGCGAATCACCTCCCGACTCCCTCGCCGACGTTGCCGACTTGCTGGACTGCGTAGTCGCCATGTGGCACCTCCCTCATGACCAGGGTGCGCCGATCGCCCCCGGTGAGACAGAGATGCACGGCCCGATGTTGGTCCTAGACCGGTCATTCAGGCGACTACCCTTGGCCCATGCGCGCGCACCCCGCCGGCCCACGGCATGGAGATGTCGTCTCCTCCTCGTCGGCTCCCGCAGCACCCTCCGGGGATCCGGGCGCGCTGGACACGGTGGTGTGGCCCCAGGGAGCGCAGCGCAATCTGGACGGTGCACTCGTGATCGGCGGCGTTGACGTACGAGACGCCGCGCGCGACTTCGCCACCCCGCTCTTCCTGATCGACGAAGGTGATTTCCGTGCCCGCGCCGCAGCATTCCGGTCGGCGTACGACGCCCAGCGGTCGGACGTCTACTACGCGGCCAAGGCGTTCCTCGCGACGACGGTGGCGCGCTGGGCGGTGGAGGAAGGCCTGGGCATCGATGTGGCGAGCGGGGGAGAGCTCGCCGTCGCGCTGGCGGCGGGGGTGCCCGGCGACCGACTGCTCCTGCACGGCAACAACAAGTCCCGCGAGGAGATCCGGCGTGCCCTGGAGGCAGGAGTGGGGCGCATCGTGGTCGACTCGCTCGCCGAGATCGATCGCATCGCCGCTGTGGCCTGCGACCTCGGTGTCCGTGCCCGCGTGCTCGTGCGGGTGACCGTGGGCGTCGAAGCCCACACCCACGAGTTCATCGCCACCGCGCATGAGGACCAGAAGTTCGGTCTGTCGCTCACCTCCGGTGCTGCGCGTGAGGCGATCCGAAGCATCCTGGCGCATCCTGAACTCGAGTTCCGCGGCCTGCACTCGCACATCGGCTCGCAGATCTTCGATGCCGCAGGCTTCGAGGTCGCGGCATCCCGACTCGTCGGGCTGATGGGCGAGTTGGGTGCCGAGGGGATCGACGTCGCCGAGCTCAACCTCGGCGGCGGCATGGGCATCGCCTACGTGAGCGATGACGATCCGCTCGAGGTGGGCGCCATGGCGAAGGCGATCGAGTCGATCATCTACGGCGCGTGCGCGCGCGCGGGCCTGAGCGTGCCTCGCCTGGCCTTTGAACCGGGTCGCGCCATCGTCGGACCCGCTGGCGTGACCGTCTACGAGGTCGGCACCGTGAAGCCGGTGCAACTCGATCATGGCCACGAGCGCGTCTACGTCTCCGTCGACGGCGGCATGAGCGACAACATTCGCACGGCGCTCTACGACGCCGACTACACGGTCGTGCTGGCCTCCCGGGTGTCGACAGCGCCTCCGGTGTTGTGCCGGGTCGTCGGCAAGCACTGCGAAAGCGGTGATGTCGTCGTCCGGGATGCCTGGTTGCCCGCCGATCTGCGCGAGGGCGACCTGCTTGCTGTGGCGGCCACGGGGGCCTACTGCCGCTCGATGGCCTCCCAGTACAACTACCTACCCCGCCCCGCCGTCGTCGGCGTGCGTGACGGTGCCTGCAGCGTGGTGCTGCGCCGGGAGACCGAGAGTGACCTCCTCGCCCTCGATCCGGGTGCCCGGGTCTGAGAGGCTAGGCCCCTCAGTCGAGCCCGAGGAGTCCCGATGTCCGCGCCGATCACCGTCGCCCTGCTGGGCGGGGGCACCGTCGGATCCCAGGTTGCCCGGCTGATTCTCGAGCAGTCCGCCGACCTAGCGGCGCGCATCGGGGCACCGCTCGAGCTGGTGGGGGTCGCGGTGCGTGACGCATCCAAGGCCCGCGAAGGAGTGCCGGCCGACCTCATCACCGACGATGCATCCGCCCTGGTCGAGCGTGGCAGCGACATCGTCGTCGAGGTGATGGGCGGCATCGAGCCGGCACGCACTCTGATCCTCCAGGCCATGTCAGCGGGCTCCTCGGTGGTGACGGCCAACAAGGCACTTCTCGCCGCTGATGGCGCCTCGCTCTATGCCGCTGCCGCCGACAACGGCGTGGACCTGTATTTCGAGGCGTCGGTTGCCGGTGCCATCCCGCTGCTGCGTCCGCTGCGCGAGTCGCTTGCCGGCGATCGGGTCGTCAAGGTGCTCGGCATCGTCAACGGCACCACCAACTTCATCCTCAGCAAGATGGACGAGGAGAGTGCCGACTACGCCGATGTCCTCGCCGAGGCGCAGCGTCTCGGCTACGCCGAGGCGGACCCCACAGCCGATGTCGGCGGACTGGATGCCGCAGCCAAGGCGGCCATCCTCGCCGAGCTTGCCTTCCACACGCGCGTGACCTTCGACGACGTCTCCTGCGAGGGGATCACAGGTGTTACCGCCGCAGACGTCGCTGCCGCGCGCGATATGGGATTCGTCATCAAGCTGCTGGCCGTGGCGGAGCGCACCGAGGATGGCCGAGGCGTCATCGTCCGGGTGCATCCGACGATGGTCCCGCGCAGTCACCCGCTGGCGAGCGTGCGAGATGCCTTCAACGCCGTCTTCATCGAGGCGGAGAGCGCAGGCGAGATGATGTTCTACGGGCGCGGCGCCGGCGGTGCGCCGACCGCAAGTGCGGTGCTGGGAGATGTCGTCGCCGTGGCGCGCAATCTCCGGTCGGGCGGTCACGGGCCGCGCGAGTCGACGTACGCCGATCTGGAGATCCGCGGGATCGATCAGGCGCGCACGCGCTACTACGTCAATCTCGATGTCGCCGACCGTCCCGGAGTGCTCGCCACCATCGCGCGTGCCTTCTCCGACAACGGCGTCAGCATCCAGGTGGTGCGCCAGGACGGCCACGGTGATGACGCAGGTCTCATCGTCCGCACCCATCTCGCCCTCGACGGAGACCTCAGCCGCACCATCGAGGCTCTGCGCGGTCTGGATGTCGTCAAGCAGGTCGTCGGCGTCATGCGTGTCGAAGGCGAGGCCGGAGCATGACCGCGGGTGCACCTCAGTGGCGCGGACTCATCGAGGAGTACCGCGCATGGCTGCCCGTCGATGCGTCCACGCCCGTCGTCTCCCTGCGCGAGGGGGGCACGCCGCTGGTCTACGCCTGCACTCTGAGTGAGATGACCGGATCCCAGGTGTGGCTCAAGTACGACGGCGCCAATCCCACGGGATCCTTCAAGGATCGCGGGATGACCATGGCGATCAGCAAGGCGGCCCAGGAGGGTGCGCGCGCGGTCATCTGCGCGTCGACCGGCAACACGTCGGCGAGCGCCGCAGCGTACGCCGTCAAGGCCGGAATGGTCTGCGCCGTTCTCGTGCCGGAGGGCAAGATCGCCATGGGCAAACTGGCCCAGGCGATCATCCACGGCGCCACGCTCCTGCAGGTCGAGGGCAACTTCGACGACTGCCTCACCCTCGCGCGTGGCCTCGCAGACGACTACCCGGTGTCCCTGGTCAACAGCGTGAACCCCGACCGCATCGAGGGGCAGAAGACCGCGAGTTTCGAGATCGTCGACCTTCTCGGGGACGCCCCCGACATCCACTGCCTCCCCGTCGGCAATGCCGGCAACATCACGGCGTACTGGAAGGGCTACCGGGAGTACGCCGACGCCGGCCACTCCACGCACCTGCCGCGCATGTGGGGCTTCCAGGCAGCGGGTGCGGCCCCGATCGTCACCGGAGCTCCCGTGGCCAAGCCCGAGACGATCGCGACCGCCATTCGCATCGGCAACCCCGCGTCATGGGAGCAGGCCGAGGCGGCCCGTGATGAGTCCGGCGGCATGATCGACTCGGTCACCGATGAGCAGATCCTCGCGGCGTACCGACTGCTTGCAGCCAAGGAGGGTCTCTTCTGCGAGCCGGCGAGCGCGGCGAGTGTGGCCGGGCTGCTTCAGGCGCATGAGCGCGGGCAACTCGATCCGGGTCAGACGATCGTGTGCACCCTGACGGGCAATGGCCTGAAGGATCCGCAGTGGGCCCTCGAAGCTGCGCCCGATCCCATCATCGTCCCGGTGGACGCGGCGGTCGCCGCCGTCGCGCTGGGGCTGCGGGGCTAGGCCGTGGGCTTCCGCTCCGTCGGCGTCGAGGTCATCGTCCCCGCGACGAGCGCCAATCTCGGCCCGGGATTCGACTCGCTCGGACTCGCGCTCGCGCTCCATGACCACGTCGTCGCGATGGTCACCGACGATCCGGGCGTGCTCGTCACGGTGGAGGGAGAAGGTGCCGGCTCCCTCCCAACAGACGAACGCCACCTCGTGGCGCGCTCCATGCAGTCCGCCTGGGATGCCATGGGCCTCACGGCGCCCGGGGTCGTGCTGCGCTGCCGCAACGGCATCCCCCAGGGTCGGGGCCTCGGCTCGTCGGCGGCGGCCATCGTGGCGGGGATCCTGCTCGCTCGCGCGCTCGTGGAGGAGGGGCAGGCCCTGCTCCCCGATGATGACGTCCTCGGCCTCGCCAGCCGGATGGAGGGGCATCCCGACAACGTCGCGGCCGCACTGCTCGGTGGATTCAGTACCGCGTGGATCGATTCGACCGATGATGGGCACGCGAGTGCGGTGACGCGTGCGACGCATCCGGATATCGTGCCGGTCATCTTCATCCCGCAGCAGTCGATGCCCACCCACCATGCGCGCACGCTGCTCGACGACACGGTGTCGCGTGCCGACGCTGTGTTCAATCTCGGACGGACGGCCCTGCTCGCGCACGCAATCGTCTCGGATCCGAGTCTGCTCTTCCCCGCGACAGAGGATCGTCTCCATCAGGATGCGCGCGCACACGCCTATCCCGAGTCGCACGCACTCGTGATCACGTTGCGGGAGCAGGGTCTGCCCGCTGTCGTGTCCGGAGCGGGCCCGACCGTCCTCGCCTTTACCCTGGATGACCAGGAGCGACGTGCGGCGACCGCGGCCGCACCCGAGGGATGGCGTGCGCTCGCGGTGCCCGTCGACGCCGACGGCGCCCGGGTGCACATCCGGGGGTCGTGAGGCGACCCACCCTGGGTGGGTGCTAGCCTCAAGGCGTCCGTCTAGGGACGTCATCACCACCCCCCAGTGATCTCCCGTTGTTGATCCTGGGAATGCCTCTCACGGCAGGCGGACACCGCGCCATCACCCGGCGCGCAATCCCGATTCCACCCCGGCGTCGGGCATGACAAAGGAATCCACGTGAGCGATACCGCCACCGCGGGCAAGTCGGCCTCTGGCCTCTCCGGCATGCTCCTGCCCGAGCTCAAGCAGCTCGCCCAGTCCCTGGGCATCACCGGCGCCAGCACCATGCGCAAGAGCGCCCTCATCGAGGCGATCAGCGCCAAGCAGTCCGGAGGCCGTTCCCGTGACAATGGCCGCGCCTCAGACAACGGTGCCTCGGGCGCCGACTCCTCGAGCGCCAAGGGACGCAGTGCCAGCAAGGACCGCAGCGCCGACAAGGACCGCAGCGCCGACAAGGACCGCAGCGCCGACGGCGAGGAGCGGGCGAGCAAATCCGCCCAGGGTGAGCGCGAGCGCGCTCCCCGCAACGACAACCGCACCGACAACCGCACTGACAACCGCAACGACAACCGCAACGACGGCTACGACGATGAGGATGGCGGCTCGCGTCGACGTCGCCGTCGTGGTCGCGATCGCTTCCGCGATCGCCGCGATCGCCGTCCGGGCAGCTTCAACGAGCAGGACATCGAGGTTTCCGAGGACGACGTACTCGTGCCCGTGGCCGGCATCCTCGACATCCTCGACAACTACGCCTTCGTGCGCACGGCGGGCTACCTGCCCAGCCCCAATGACGTCTACGTCTCCCTGTCGATGGTCAAGAAGCAGGGCCTGCGCAAGGGAGATGCGATCACCGGGGCGGTGCGCCAGCCCCGCGACGGTGAGCGCCGAGAGAAGTTCAACCCGCTCGTGCGCATCGATACGGTCAATGGGACCGAGCCGGATCAGGCTCGCCAGCGTCCGGACTTCTCCAAGCTCACGCCCCTGTATCCGCAGGAGCGCCTGCGTCTCGAGACCGAGCCCGGCAACCTCACCACGCGCGTGATCGACCTCGTGGCGCCCATCGGCAAGGGCCAGCGCGGCCTCATCGTGTCCCCGCCCAAGGCCGGCAAGACCATGGTTCTGCAGTCGATTGCCAACGCGATCGTCACCAACAACCCCGAGTGCCATCTCATGGTCGTGCTCGTCGACGAGCGCCCCGAGGAAGTCACCGACATGCAGCGCTCGGTCAAGGGCGAGGTCATCGCCTCGACCTTCGACCGACCCGCGGAGGACCACACGATCGTCGCGGAGCTCGCCATCGAGCGCGCCAAGCGTCTCGTCGAGCTGGGCCACGACGTCGTTGTCCTGCTCGACTCCATGACCCGTCTCGGGCGTGCCTACAACCTCGCCGCTCCGGCGTCGGGCCGCATCCTGTCCGGCGGTGTCGACTCCACGGCGCTCTACCCGCCCAAGCGGTTCTTCGGTGCCGCACGCAACATCGAGAACGGTGGGTCGCTCACGATCCTCGCCACCGCGCTCGTCGAGACCGGCTCACGCATGGACGAGGTGATCTTCGAGGAGTTCAAGGGCACCGGCAACATGGAGCTCAAGCTCGATCGCAAGCTCGCCGACAAGCGCATCTTCCCGAGTGTCGACGTGGATGCCTCCGGCACCCGCAAGGAGGAGCTGCTCATGGCTCCCGACGAGCTCAAGATCGTCTGGAAGCTCCGCCGCGTCCTCCACGCCCTCGACCAGCAGCAGGCGATCGAACTGCTCCTCACCAAACTGCGCGATACCAAGTCCAACCTCGAGTTCCTGCTCCAGGTGCAGAAGACGACCCCGCAGGTCACGGGCTCCACGGAATCCGACGAGTCCTAGCCCGTGCGGGGCGCGGTCACCGCGTGCCGTACCCTTGTGACGTCCGGTTCACCGCTGCTGCGGACCCGGGCCCGAACATTGGAGTCCACATGAAGTCGGGTATCCACCCCGAGTACGTCGAGACCACGGTCACCTGCACCTGCGGATCGACGTTCACTACGCGGAGCACCGCGAAGAACGGCGTCATCCACGCCGACGTCTGCTCGCAGTGCCACCCCTTCTACACCGGTCGTCAGAAGATCCTCGACTCCGGCGGTCGCGTCGCGAAGTTCGAGAAGCGCTTCGGCGGCAAGGACAAGGCCACCGCATCCGAGTGACGCGCTTCCGACGGAAGTGCGTCCCCGCTCATCGCCGATAGGTAGGTCCCGTGTTCGACGCCTGCGTCGAGTTGGCCGCCGAGTACTCCGCGATCGAGGAGCGCCTGGCTGATCCCGCGGTCCACGCCGACCCGGCCGAAGCGCGCCGCCTAGCTCGTCGTCACGCAGAGTTGCGTCCCATCATCGAGGCGTACCGCACGTGGGCGACGCTCGGCGACGACATCGCTGCTGCCCGCGAACTCGCCGACGTCGACCCTGCCTTCGCCGAGGAAGCGGACACGCTCGAGACCCGTCGCGCTGAGATCGCCGAGCGTCTACGCGAACTGCTCATCCCGCGCGATCCGCTCGACGGCAAAGACGTCATCCTCGAGATCAAGGCGGGGGAGGGCGGCGAGGAATCCGCACTCTTCGCCGGCGACCTCCTGCGGATGTACCTGCGCTACGCCGACCAGCGCGGCTGGAGCGCCCAGGTCCTCGAGGCGGAGGAGTCCGACCTCGGGGGCTACCGGGATGTCGCCGTCGCCGTCAAGGCGCGTGGGGTCCCCGAGCCCGGAGAAGCGCCCTATGCCCGGCTGAAGTTCGAGGGCGGCGTGCACCGCGTCCAGCGCGTCCCCGTGACCGAGTCGCAAGGACGCATTCACACCTCCGCTGCCGGCGTGCTCGTGCTTCCCGAGGCGGAGGAGGTCGACGTCACCATCGACCCCAATGACCTGCGCATCGACGTCTTCCGCTCGTCGGGCCCGGGTGGACAGAGCGTCAACACCACCGACTCGGCCGTGCGCATCACGCACATCCCCACCGGCACGGTCGTCTCCTGCCAGAACGAGAAGAGTCAACTGCAGAACCGCGAGCAGGCGCTGCGAATCCTGCGTGCCCGCCTCCTCGCCATCGCGCAGGAGCAGGCCGAGCAGGAGGCCTCGGATTCGCGGCGCGCGCAGGTGCGCACCGTGGACCGCAGCGAGCGGATCCGCACCTACAACTTCCCGGAGAACCGCGTGAGCGATCACCGGTCGGGCTACAAGGCCTACAACCTCGACCAGGTCCTCGGGGGCGAACTCGACGCCGTCATCCAGTCGTGCATCGACTCCTCGGCCGACGCGGCGTTGGCGGAGGGCACGTGAGCCACTCCGGCCAGGGCCCCTCGCCCCGTGTCGTCGAGGGTTGGGTGTCCTTGCGCGATGTCATCGCCGACGGTCAGCGGCGCCTGACAGCAGCGGGAGTGCCGTCACCTGACACCGACGCGATTCTGCTGGCCGCCTTCGTCAAGGGCGTGCCGCGCGGCCGGCTGCTGCTCCACGACCGCATGGACTCCACTGAGCGCACGACCTACGAGCGCCTTCTCACCAAGCGCATGGCACGCATCCCGCTCCAGCACCTCATCGGTACGGCGCCGTTCCGCAGCCTCGAACTCGCCGTTGGCCCTGGTGTCTTCATCCCGCGGCCCGAGACCGAGCTCGTTGCCCAGGCGGGGATCGATGCGCTGCGGGCGCTCCCTGCGAGCGAACGCCGCGCGGTGGATTTGTGCGCGGGCTCCGGTGCGGTGGCCTTCGCTCTCGCGACCGAAGCGGCGCCGGCTCACGTCACCGCGGTCGAGATCGACGACTCGGCGATCGAGTGGACGCGGCGCAATGCCGATGCGCTGCGCGAGGTGATGGATGTGGCCGGCAGTCGCGTCGACGTCGTTCAGGCGGATGCGCGCACCTGCGCGGCTGACGGAGAACCGCTCGCGTCCCTGCGCGGGGGCGTCGCGGTCGTCACCATGAACCCGCCCTATGTGCCCAGCGGCGCCCGCGTGCGCGATCCCGAGGTGCGCGACCACGATCCGGCGCTCGCTCTCTACGGCGGCTCGGATGGGCTCGATGTCATCCGCGGTGCGCTCGAGACGGCTGCGCTGCTGCTCCAGCCGGGCGGCCTTCTCGTCATCGAGCACTCCGACGAGCAGGGTGACGACGCGGAGGAAGGAGTGCCTGCGCTCCTCCTCGCGGACGGCCGGTGGCGCGATGTCGCCGACCACCGCGACCTCGCCCGCAAGCCGCGCTTCACGACGGCGACGCGAGCCATGGATTCGGCGTGAGCCTCGTCATCGACGTGGGCGACCGGCCGAGCCCCGCACGTGACCGGGGGATCGCCGCAGCGGCCGCCGCGATCAAGCGGGGCGAACTCGTCGTGCTGCCGACCGAATCCGTCTACGGTCTCGCCGCCGATCCCTTCTCGCCCAAGGCGATGCGCGCCCTGCGCGAGGCCAAGGGGCGCGGAGATGACCTCCCCGTCGGCGTACTCGTGGGCGCAGTGCGCACGGTCGATGGACTCGCCAGCGGCATCACGGCCGAAGGGCGCGCACTCATCGAAGCCTTCTGGCCCGGTCCGCTGACACTCGTCGTGCGCGAGCAGCCGACTCTCGCCTGGGACAACC
>JBJOJS010000132.1:0-5029 GCA_046046455.1 Actinomycetota bacterium
TGACGCAGTCCTCGACGAAGCGGTGGCGGTGGCCGAGCGAATCGCAGGACTCTCGGAGCGCGCGGTCACCGACCTGCGCCGGATCATGACCACCGTGTCGGTGGGAGACCTGGATGCCGCTATGTCCGCCGAAACGGACGCCACGGTGGCGGCATTCGATGATCCCGATGCCGCTCGACGCGTGCGCGACACTGCGCCCTAGTCGAGCAGGCCGGCCTTGCGCAGCCCGGCCCACGTGAGGGGCAGCAGGCCCGCCGCGAGCGCGATCTTGACGACGTCGCCGATGAGGAACGGCGCGACGCCGAGCTGCAGTGCTGTCGCCCAGGTCGCATCGATGGCGTACTTGAGCCACGTGACGCCCACGGCGTAGATGACGAGGTTGCCGAGCACCATGAGCCCGGCGGTGCGCCACACGGTGAGGGTGGCACCGTGCTCAGCGATGCGGCCCACGATGCCCGCGGCGATGATGAAGCCGAGGATGTAGCCGAAGCTCGGCATGGCGAATCCCGACGAACCCTCGGCGAACCACGGCACGCCGGCGATGCCGGCGACGGCGTAGAGCGACATGGCCAGCACGCCGCGAATCGAGCCCAGGGCGGCGCCAGCGAGCAGCACGGCGAAGGTCTGCAGGGTGAGGGGCACAGGCGTGAAGGGCAGCGGGATGGCCACCTGAGCTGCGAGTCCGACGAAGGCCGCGCCTCCCAGGACCAGCACGGCCTGGCGGGCGAAGGATCGCGCCCCCTCCGCGCGGTCGGTCCAGACGTCAGCGAGGACGGCGGGCGTGGCGACGGCCATGGGGTACCTCCGGCTGGTGTGGGGCTCGACGGCGTGTCGTGACCCTATCCAATACGCGCATCGGCGAGGGGGACGGTCTAGGGTGAGGTCACCGTGAAGGGCGTAGGCCCGTCGGGTCGGCCAAGCCGCCCCGGTCGGGCGGGTCCGGCTCCGGGTGAGGACGCAGGGGAAGGCGAACCTCACGAAGGAGGCCCGGCATGTCAACGATGCCACCATCTCGGGCGGCGACGCATCCCTCGATGCTGCCGCCCGCCCTGCCCGTGCCCGGTCGCGCCCGCGGCGTCGTCTTCCTGCACGCCGTGCCCCGCGCCCTGTGCCCCCACGTCGAGTGGGCGCTGAGCTCGATCGTGGACTCGGAGATCCGTCTCGATTGGCAGGCCCAGCCGGTCTCGCCCCCGCTGCTGCGCGCGGAGCTCCCGTGGGTGGGGCGTCCCGGACTCGGCTCACGATTCATGAGTGCGCTCAAGGCGATTCCCGATCTGGTGGCCGAGGTCACCGAGGATCCGTCGCCTGGCCGCGAGGGTGAGCGCTACGCGCTCACGCCGACACTCGGCCTGCACCGCGCGATCATCGGCGTACACGGCGACATCCTGGTGTCCGAGGACCGGCTGCGCGCCGCTGTCGCCGGTGCTGAGGCGACAGGCGCCCAGCTCAAGGACGGCATCGCCTATCTGCTGGGCACTGCCTGGGATGCGGAGCTCGAGCCGTATCGCGCGGCAGGCGAGGACACTCCCGTGCGCGTTCTCCACCACGTGGTCTGAGTCGACCGGCTCGTTCGTGCGGTCTCACGACCTGGGTGACTCACGTCGTCGGACAACGTGCTCGTTCGCCGGGCTATGCCGACCTGAAGTGACACATAGACCCTTCAGTCAGCAGGTCGTGCCCGGCGAGGTCCAGATCGTCCGCCGCCTTCACCCTGAAGTGCCGGTGAGCGCTTCGAGCACTCTCGCGGCCACCTGCGTCGGCCGTCGGCGGATGTCTGCCGTCGTCCACCGGACGACCCGGGAACCTGCGCGTTCCAACGCCTCCTGCCGGAGCTTCTCCCGGTAGAGGACCGTCGGGTCGGCGTACTTCACCAGCCCGTCGCACTCACCGACCACGCGACCGTCGTCCCAAGCCATGTCCACCCAGTAGACACGACCGTCGGCACCTTCGATCGGATAGCCGCATTGGGGTGTGGGCACGCCCAACTCCAGCAATGCACCGCGCGACTCCGATTCCAGCGGTGACTCCGCAGCGGGGTCGGCCAAGGCAAGAGCTCGGGCGGCGTTGCGAGTCCCGGACCAGCGTTGCATGCCGATGAGTGTCCCTTCGACGTCCAGGCGTGCCGCCTGGATCAGGGCTGGATCGTGCACGGCGAGACGGAGGGGAATTGAGTTGGCACTCGCCTGGTCGATGTACCGGCGTAGGACCGCGTCCATGCAGATCAGTGCCTCAGGGAGGGACGTAATGCGAGCGATGTCGATCGCTGTCCGAGCCGGGGTCGTGACGGGTACGCCATCTCGCATCGTCAGATGATGAGCAGGGAGCGCGGCAGAGTGGATCGTCACACCGCTCACGGTGCGAGGTCTGCCACCAGGCTGGGTCGCGTGAGCACGAAGCAGGCCACTATTGGGCACAGGTAGTGTGAGCATCAGTGCTGCGGACGTCACGGAGACACCACTACCGGGCAGAGCGAGCACGGCCGCGCATGCCAGACCTACGGACCGCTGCGCCTGCTCCTCCCAGGAGTGTCGACCCGGCTCAGCCCCGAAGGTTGGAGACACGAGGTAGATCCCCCGGCGCACCCTCGTGATGGCACCGGCCATAGCGGCGCGGTGCACTTGGTCTCGCGTGGCTCCGGTACGGACTGCGTCGTGAAGCGAGAACGGTGCCGGACCGAACACGCGGGCGAGGAGAGCAGCGGTCTCCGGCACTAATGAGCGACGAGTCATGGAGCCACCTTGGGCCCAGCCGCACCGTCAGGCGCGGCGTCATCCACAGCCGGCGGATCGCGGCATGTGTCTTCGCCGGTTTATCCGGCCGACGGGCGGGGCATAGTGCAGCCGATGAGCAGGTCGTGGGAGTTCCTTCAGGTCAGGCGATGTTCGTGGGATCTGCCACCGAAGAGAGGGGGCGAGTCAGGAAATGAAGGCTCGAGCGGCCCCTAGGCGAGCGCGTCGCGCATGGCTGCGATGTGCGTAGGGGTCGAACCGCAGCAGGCGCCGATGACGGTGAAGCCGAGATCCCGCATCTCCACGGCGTAGACCGCCATCTCCTCGGGCGTGCCATCGAAGACGAAGGTGTCGCCCTGGAGCTTGGGGAGCCCGGCGTTGGACTGCACCATCAGGCGCACGCGGCCGGCGCCGGCCTCGGCAAGCTGGGCCGCGATGATGCGCATTTCATCGAGTCCGCGACCGCAGTTAGCGCCGACGACGTCGACGCCCATGTCGGAGATGGCCTGCACGGCCATGGCGGGGGAGACGCCCATCATCGTGCGGAGGTTGGTGTCGAAACTCAGGGTGGCGAACACGGGCAGACCCGGCGCCTCCTTCCGCGCAGCGGTGACGGCAGCCTCCACCTCGGTCAGGTCGCTCATCGTCTCGATGAGAATGCCGTCGACGCCACCGGCGACGAGACCGCGGATCTGCTCACCGAAGATCTCTGCCGCGGAGTCGACGGTGAGCTCGCCCATCGGCTCCATGAGTTCACCGGATGGGCCGATGTCGCCGAGCACGAAGGTGCCGGGATGGCGATCCGCGACGCGACGCGCGAGCTCTGCGGCAGCCTGGTTGAGCTCCTCGACGCGATCCTCGAGCGAGTGCATCTGCAGGCGCGCGCGTGTGCCGCCGAAGGTGTTGGTGGTGAGCAGGCGCGAGCCGGACGCCGCGTAGCCCTCGAGCACTCCCTCGACCACATCGGCATGCTCGACGTTCCACAGCTCGGGGGCACCGCCCTCGTTGTTGCCCAGGTCCTGGAGCATCGTGCCCATCGCACCGTCGCCGAGCAAGGGGCCGTTGTCCAGGGCATCGAGGAGTGCGCTCATGGCCGTATCCCATCACAGGACTGCGGAGAGGTCGCGCAATGTCGGCCTCGCGGTGACGGATGTGGCGCTAGAGGGGGATGTTGCCGTGCGCGCCGCGGATACCCGGGGTGTCGAGCAGAGCGCGCGCCACGGTGGTGCGGGTGCGGTCGGGCTCGAGCACCTCATCGACGACACCGAGCTCGACGGCACGCGCGATGCCGCCCGAGATGATGTCGTGCTCCGCGGCGAGCTCGAGTTCGAGCTGCGCGCGGGCCTCCTCATCGGTCGCCTCAGCCAGCCGTCGCCGGTGGAGCACCCGCACCGCAGCGACGGATCCCATGACGGCCACCTCGGCACCGGGCCAGGCGTAGACACGTGTCGCGCCCAGGGAAGCGGAATTCATGGCGACGAAGGCACCGCCGTAGGCCTTGCGCGTCACCACGGTGACGCGGGGTACGACGCACTCGGCGAAGGCGTGGAGGAGCTTGGCTCCGCGTCGGACGACCCCGTCCCACTCCTGGCCGACGCCGGGGAGGTAGCCCGGCACGTCGACGAGTACGACGAGGGGCACGGCGAAGGCATCGCACATGCGCACGAAGCGGGCGGCCTTCTCCGCGCTGGTGGAGTCCAGGCAGCCGCCGAGGCGCAGGGGATTATTGGCGACCACACCGACCGTGCGGCCACCGAGACGACCCAGTGCGACCACGACGTTGGGGGCCCATTTCGCGTGCAGCTCGACCATCGAGCCCTCGTCGAGGAAGCGCTCGACCAGGGGGTGCACGTCGTAGGCGCGCTTGGACGACTCGGGCAGGAGACTGCCCAGATCGGGATCATCGATCGCGTCCATGTCGAGCGAACCCTGACGGCCGAGCAGATGGGCGAGACGACGTCCCTCGTCGAGCGCCTCGGCCTCGGTGTCGGAGACGAGGTGGACGACGCCGCTGCGCCGGCCATGCGGATCGGGACCGCCCAGGCGCTCCATATCGACCTGCTCGCCTGTGACGGAGCGGATGACCTCGGGGCCGGTGACGAAGATCCGCCCCTCGGGCCCGAGGATCACGATGTCGGTCAGCGCGGGACCATACGCCGCGCCTCCGGCCGCGGGGCCGAGCACGATCGAGATCTGCGGCACCTTGCCCGAGATACGCGTCATGGCGGCGAAGACACGGCCGACACCGTCGAGGCTCGCGACGCCCTCGCGCAGTCGCGCGCCTCCGGAGTGCCAGATGC
>JBJOJS010000004.1:0-9255 GCA_046046455.1 Actinomycetota bacterium
CCGTACCCCGGCGCCTCGCGCGACCGCTCGTGGAGTCATTGCGCCACCCTGCCGTGTGCTCCGAGCACGACATCGCCCGCTACATCCCTGACCCGTCGCAGGGCCTCCTGCCCTTCGACACCGCGGTCGAGCTCGCCCTCACGCGCGTGCGCGACGCCGATGTCACTACACGCTGGTCGGACGCCTCGACGCCGGGAGCGCCGAGCGATCCACTGCCCTCGGACCCTGAGTGGTCCGGCGGATCCCTCTACACCGACGTACGCGTCGTCGATTCGACCGCGAGTCCCGAGACCCTCTGGCACGCGGTCGAAGGCATCGGCGGGGAGCATGGCTACTACACGGGCAACATCCTCTGGCAGGCGCGCGGTCTCATCGATCGCATCTTCGGCGGCGTCGGCCTGCGGCGTGGGCGCCGCGACCCCAACCACCTGGTCATCGGCGACGCCGTCGACTTCTGGCGCGTGGAGGAGCGCATCCCTCCGAGGCTCCTGCGCCTGCGGGCCGAGATGAAGATGCCGGGGCTCGCCTGGCTGGAATTCACCGTTGAACCCCGCGAGGGCGGGGGTTCGCGTCTGACCCAGCGGGCTGTCTTCCACCCCCATGGGCTCAGTGGTCATGCCTACTGGTGGTCCGTGGCCCCTTTCCACGGCTATGTCTTCCCCGGCATGGCCAGTCATCTCGCGCGCGAGGCCGAGCGCCATCCCGCTGTGACTCACGCGCGACCGGCAGCGTAGAAAGGACATCATGGGTCTCATCCGCCGCGCCGCCTCGCTGGCCTCGGTCCCCGTCACCACGGGAGCCCGGCTTGCGGGAGCCGCCACGGCCACCGCCTTCGGCGCGGATCGCGATGCGGTCTACGCCAAGGCCACCGCTGCCTCGGTAGAGACCCTCACCTCCGCTCTTGCGAAGGCCCGCGGCCCGGCCCTGAAGTTCGGACAGGCACTCGCTGTCTTCTCTTCCGCCCTGCCCCCGGACCAGGCCGCTCAGCTCACTGCTCTCACCCGGCTCTACGAGGACGCCAAGCCCCAGCCGCTCAAGACCATCGAGAAGCAGTTGACGCAACTCCCCAAGGGCGTCGACATCGAGTCCGAGGCGATCGCGGCCGCGAGTCTCGGCCAGGTCCACCGCGGCACGTGGACGGACGGCAGTCCCGTCGCGATCAAGGTGCAGTACGCCGACGCGCCCAAGGTCGTGAAGTCCGACATGATGCAGCTGCGCGCCATGGCACCACTCGTCGGCAGACTGCTCCCCACCCTGGACGTCAAGGCACTGGTCGATGAGCACGCAGCGCGCCTGGCCGAGGAACTCGACTACACGCATGAGGCTGCGTGGCAGAAGCGATTCCGCAAGGCCTGGAAGTCCGAGGGCATCGTCATCCCCAAGGTGCACTTCGCCTCCGAGACTCTGCTCGTCACGGAATGGGTCGATGGCACACCCTTCACCGCGCTCGTCGACGAGCCGGCGCACCGTCGCGACGCGGCAGGCAGGCAGTTGGCGCGATTCTGCTTCTGGTCACCGCGACTGGTGGGCGCCACGCATGCCGATCCGCACCCGGGCAACTTCCGTCTCCTCGACGACGAGCGTCTCGCTGTCCTCGACTTCGGCAGCATCGCCAACGACGCCGGGCTCTTCACGCACCTGTTCGCCCAGACGCTCATCCTCACCACGCGCGGTGACGACGACGCAGTCCTCGAAGCGTGGCGCCAGGCTGGTCTCGTGAGTGACACGACTACGACAGAGCAGCTCATGGAGATGCTCGATCCTGACGACCGTCCGTACACCCGCGAGGAATTCACCTTCAGCAAGGAGTGGCTGCAGACACGGTCTCAGCAGTTCCAGGACCCTGTCCAGGCACTTCAGGGCGCGAGCCGGCTGCGCTTCCCGGCGGACTACCTGCTGGAGCATCGCGCCGTGATGGGCACCATCGCTCTGCTGTGCGGGCTCGATTCCACCGTCGACTTCCGGGCAGTCATCGACGGCGTCGGCGATGCCATCTCGCAGCCGGCCTAGCCTGCTCGCCTGACGAACTCATCCAGCGCCTGACGAGTGAGTTCCGAGAGGGAGAGGCCTTTCCTCGCCGCCAGTTGAGCCGCATCGCGCTTGAGGCTGGGGGTGACCCGCACCACGATCTGGGGAGATGAAGCCGAAGCACCCGTGAGGGAGGGCCTACCTGCGCGACGCGCATCGCGCAGGGCACCCTGAACGTAGGCATCATCGACGTGACGTCCTCGACTGTCACGGATTTCCGACTCCGCTCCTACATAGTCACTCTTGCGTGCCACGCGGCACCCTCCTCTCCCGGTACACCGGCATGACGTGAATGACGACGATGACCGCGGGAAGATCGAGCGCAATGACCTCCAGGAGCAGCCCACGGCTGTCCGTCCCGATCCAACACAGGAGTGGATCACGCCCTTCACCTCCCGCAACTCGTTCGGCTATCGACGACGCCATGACTTCACGAGCACGTCCTCGCCCGATGCGGTGCTTACGCGCCGACCGCCAGAACACGATCGGGCGAGGATCCTGCACTACTCATCCTCCCATCCGTGACGAAATATTGCAATGCAAAAAGTCCCCGGACCTGCCGGAAGGGAGTCCTCGGCCGCCGTTCTCACGGCGCGGAGACCTACTCACGTGTGGACCAAAAGTAGGAGCGAGGTCTGACATGCAGAATGAGCTCATGGACGCCCCCGAGCAGGTCACCGCCTACGAGCGCTTCGGCGGGCACGAGTTCTTCACCGCCCTGGTCCACGATTTCTACGTCGGCGTCGCCCAGGATCCGGTGCTGCGACCCATGTATCCCGACAGTGACCTCGGTCCGGCCGAGGAACGCCTGCGGATGTTCCTCGAGCAGTACTGGGGCGGTCCCACCACCTACTCCGATCTGCGCGGACATCCCCGGCTGCGGATGCGCCACTCCCCCTATGTCATCGGTGTCGACGCCCACGATCGCTGGCTCGAGCACATGAAGGCCGCCGTGATTGCCCGAAACATGGCTCCCGAGGACGAGGCTGAGCTCTGGGGTTATCTCGCGAGTGCCGCCTTCGCCATGATCAATCAACCCATCGCCTGACGAAGGCACACCCCGCTTTTTGCCCTTATAGGGTGAGGGCGTGACTCGACTCCGCGCGCTCCCGGGCCTGCTCGTCCTTGCTCTCGCCGCACCCCTCCTCACGGGGATGCCCGCTTCGGCAACCGAGAGCGCCACGCCGACGGGCCCGCAGCCACGCGCCAACACCTTCCCCGAGCGATACACCGTCAACGCCGCAGGCGACCTCGTGATCGCGGGCAACACCCTCATGACGTGTCCTGCCAGTGCCTCCACCTGCGCCGAGGCACTCCGCGGTGGGGGCACCTCCGCGCGCTTCAACAACAACAGCTACTCGATGGTCATGGTCGACATCGACGACGACCCCGCCACCGTCAACTCCTCGAGCGCAGACCTCGAGATCCCCACGGACGCTCCGGTGCTCTTCGCGGGGCTCTACTGGGGTGCAGGGGCATCGGGCGATCAGGCCAAGGGTCGCGCACCCGCCGATGCCGCGGTAGCGCGTCTGAAGGTTCCTGGCGCGAGCGCATATGCATCCGTCACGGGGTCGGTGACGACTATCTCAACCTCCGGAGCCAACAAGACGTATGCGGCTTTCGCTGACGTGACCGCACAGGTGCGCGCGGCAGGGCGTGGCACCTACGTCGTCGCGGATGTCAAGGGTGACCTCGGCATCAACCACTTCGCCGGCTGGTCACTCGTCGTGGTCTACGGCGATCCGACCGAGCCCGTGCGCGCGATGAGTGTCTTCGACGGCCTGGCGAGCGTCTCCGAAGGCTCACCCGCCACGATCGACGTGGCGGGCTTCCGCACTCCCCCGACGGGCCCGGTCCGGACCTCCCTTGGAGTGGTCGCCTACGAAGGAGACCTCGGCATCACGGGAGACCAATTCCTGCTCAATGGTCAGGCCCTCAGCGACGCGAGGCGCCCTGCCAACAACTACTTCAACTCCTCGATCACCACCAAGACCGCTCGCTTCACCGCGAAGTCCCCGGACTACGTCAACCAACTGGGCTTCGACACCGGTCTCATCGATGCCACGGGCCGCATCGCCAACAACGCTACGTCCGCGACATTCCGCGCCTCGTCGACGGGTGACCAGTACTACCCGGCGGCCCTGACCTTCTCGACGGAGCTCTTCTCTCCGAGGTTTGCCGCACGCAAGTCCGTCGTCGACCTCGACGGCGATGTGGTGCGCGCAGGCGACGAACTCGAGTACACGCTCGTCCTGACCAATGACGTGACCGCGGACAACGGCGACGCCTCCACCGGCACCGTCATCACGGACGTGCTGCCCGCCGGGGCGGCGTACGTGCCCGGCACCCTCAAGGTGAACGGCACGGCGATTCCCGACAGCGGCTCGACCGCCACCTTCGCGGACGGCTCGCTTACCCTGCGCGTCGGTCAGGGTGCGAGCGCTACGGCAGGTGGTCGCCTCGCCATAGGGGCGAGTGTTACCGTCACCTACCGCATGCGCGTCGCCTCCGATGCCCGAGCGGGGACGGTCCTTGCCAACGACTTCCGCGTGGCGGGCACCGCTGCGACATCGGGCTTCGCCGTCACGGGTGTCTCCAACGAGACCTCACTCACGGTCGTTGCGGATGATGCCGACCTCAGCATTGCCAAGTCGGTGAGCCCGACCGCGCTGGTCGCCGGGCAGACGGCGACCTACACACTGCGGGTCGCGAACGCCGGGCCCGGATCGGCCGAGTCCGTCGCGGTCACGGACTCCATCCCAGCGGGACTCACGCTCATCTCGGCCACGGGCAGCGACTGGTCGTGCGTCGAGGCGGCTCCCACGGTGCGGTGCACTCTCCCCTCGCTCCCGGCAGGTGCCAGCGCCACACCCATCACGATCACGGTCGCTGTAGCCGAGGAGGCATCCGCGAGCGGGATGGTCCGCAACACCGCAACCGTGACGAGCGACACACCCGATCCCGATCCCAGCGCCAACACCTCGACCGTGGACACGCCTCTCGACCGCAGTGCCGACCTCGCCATCACGAAGTCGCATGACGGACCAGCTGTCCCGGGGAGCACGATCACCTACGCCCTTGGCGTGCGCAATGAGGGTCCCTCCGATGCCACCGGGGTCACGGTCACGGACCGACTGCCCGCCTACCTCAGGCTCATCAGCGTCGGCGGGGAGGGGTGGACCTGCACGACGACGGTCGAGTGCACCCTCTCGGGAGCACTCCCCGCCGGCACTACGGCGGAGGCCCTCACCCTCGAGGCCGAGGTCCTGGCCGATGCGCCCGCCGAGGTCACCAATAGCGCCAGCGTCTCCGGCAACGAGCCGGACCCGAATCCAGGCAACGACACAGCGACGGACACGGCCACCACGGACCGAGTCTTCGACGCCATCGAGAGCCTGTCGCATCCGGGCAAGGCCGTCGCCGGCGGGCCGGCGATCCCGGTCACCGTGCGTTCCTTCAACGCCGGTCCGGGTGCCGTGCCGGCGGGGGCGGATGCGATCCAGACGATCACGCTCCCGGCGGGCACTCGCCTCACGGGGCACAGCGGCACGGGCTGGTCGTGTATCCCGTCGACCGGCGCGGCGACGACCTCACCCCTCACCGTGCGCTGCACACTGCCCCTGACTGCTGCCTGGCAGGTCGACACCTCGCTCACGCCTCTCGTGCTCGAGGTATCCGTGGAGGCCGGCGAGACACAGGACAAGACCGTGGAAGCCGTGCTCACCACGACCTCGCGGCTGCGCGAGATCGATCTCGACAACAACCGCGCCACGGACATCATCACGCTCGAGACCGATGCCGACCTGGCCATCACGACGACGAGCTCGGCGGCGCTCGAGGCCGGGGGCACCTCCCAGCCGCTCACCTTCACCGTGCGCAACAACGGACCGGCGACCGATCCGGGGCCGATCACCGTGCGCTTCGGTCGTCTGTCCGGGCTCGACCTGCGCGCGGCCGCGGGCAGCGCATGGAGTTGCACCACCACTGACGGGCGCACGACATGCACGCTCACCGGTACGACTCTGCCGGCTGGCGCCACGGCACCCCCGCTCACCCTCGACGTCTCCGCTCCCGATCCCGAGACGCTGCCGGGGACCTACGACCTCACCGGCATCGTGAGCTCGCCCCAGCCCGATAGCAACCCGGCGAACGATGCCGCCACGGCACCGATCACCATCACCAAGGAAGCCGGGATCTGGACGAGCAAGACCGCGAGTCCCACCCGCGTCATCGCCGGCGAGACCGTGACCTTCACCCTCACCGTGAGCAACGCACCGCCATACGGCGGGCCTTCTGCTGCGCGGGACGTCTACCTCACGGATGACTTCGGTGCCGTAGGACTCACGGTGGAGTCCGTCCAACCCGACAACAGCGGCCTTGACTGCTCGGCGTCGACACTGAGTGTCGTGAGCTGCTACCTCCCCGTGCTCGATTTCGGCGCCAGTGCCTCAGTGCAGGTTGTCGCACGCACGGACGCCTCGTGGAGTACTCCTGGACGCACCTTCACCAACGTCGTCACAGCGACATCCTCGACACCCGGTGGTGATCGACCACCCGGCGAGGCCACGGTGATCACCGATCCCGCCTCGCGCATGGAGATCGCCAAGTTCATCCGTGGTCGCGCAGCGGGCACACAGCTCATTCCCGGCGCCAATGTCACCTACACGCTCAATGTGGAGAACGCCGGACCGACCGATGCCCGAGGCGCTGTCGTCATCGACGACATGCCAGCAGCCATCGTGCCGAGCGTGGCGACCGGTGACGGATGGATCTGCAGTGTGACCGGTCAGCGTGTGAGTTGCGCTACGGAGTCCACGCTCCCGGTCGGGGGGGCCATCCCGCCCATCTACGTCACCGGCCTGGTGTCACCTCAGGCACGTGGAGCCATCGTCAACGAGGCCACGGTGGAACCCCAGTCACCCGGCGACGGGGGCCGCACGGACGTCACCCACCTCGCGGACGACTTGGTCGACCTCGACGTCGCCCACTTCGGACCCACGACCCTGCGCGCCGGCGATGACTGGCGTACGACGGTCGCCGTCCGCAATAACGGGCCCGCGACCGAGCCCGGGCCGATCCGCGTCGTGATCGAGCAGGAGTCCGCGACGCCCCGGCGCGCCTCCGGTGACGGCTGGCGATGCGAGATCGACGGACGACGGATCACCTGCCTCGCCGATGGACCGCTCGCGATGGGCGACTCACTCCCATCGATCTCCCTGGTGAGCGGTACCTCACCGGCAGGCACCCAGGTCAATTCCGTCGCCACGGTGA
Organism: Actinomycetota bacterium; assembly: GCA_046046455.1. Taxonomy (GTDB): domain Bacteria; phylum Actinomycetota; class Actinomycetes; order S36-B12; family S36-B12; genus Mxb001. Next base: position 7,300 of record JBJOJS010000004.1, read on the forward strand.
CGGGCAAGCGTGACGATGTCGATCGCACCAACAACAGGTCGGCGACGTCGGCCGTCCTCGAGCGAGATGCGGACATCGCCGTGCGCAAGCGGGCGGTGGAGTCGACGGTGGCCGCCGGGGGCACAGCGACGTTCACGATCACGCTGACCAATAACGGCCCGGGCTCGACGAACGATGCCCAGGTGATCGATCGCCTGCCCACAGGCCTGACCTTCGATCGCGCCGCCTCGGATCCCCGGTGCACGAACGAGCAGAGGACCATCCAGTGCAGTGCGGGTCGGACCCTCACCGCGGGTCAGTCCACGACGTTCCGTCTCGTGGCCCGCGTGGCGAGCGATGTACGCGGCAAGGTCAGCAACGTCGCTGTCGGATCGTCCTCGCAGCGGGATCCGGATCCCTCCAATAACCGCGACCGTTCGACCATCACCGTCACTCCACCCACGCAGCCGCAGGTGCCGGTCGTGGATCCGCCCGACAGGATCAAGGATCGCGGGCAGACCGAGCTCTACGACGAGCGACCGCCGACGAATGCCGGTCAGCGAGCGCGCGTGCAGGTGTCCTGCGTTCCCCTGGTGCAGCGCGCTCCGCGAGGCGACTTCGAGTACTGCCGCCTGGAGACAAGGGCGGATGGTTCGATCTGGATCGTCGTCTCGGGCACGACACCCCTGTCCATCACGGTTCGCCTCACCGCCCCCGCGGTGACCGGCTACTCCGCGATGGACATCACCTACCGCTATTCCACGGCGTCGGCGGCCGACTAGAAGACGAGACTGAGGTCGGGCCGCTGGGTGGGGGTGCTCGTCCGCACGAAGACCTGGCCGCGCACCGTCGTGAGCCGCTTCCAACCCGTCATCGTGCACGCCGTCACACGCGAGGCGTCGTCGGTGAGGAAGCCGAGGCGACAGGCGGCATGAAGCACGCGTAGGGGGAGACCTCCGAAGGCCGGACGCTCCCAGATCTGCTCGGCGAGCGCCTGGGGGTCCACCACTGATGATGCGCGCCGACGGAACTCCGCCACGGCCGCATCCACCTCGGGGACCACATCGCCGGACACGCCGTGGATGGGGAGCTGCCATCCCTCCGCGGGCGGAAGCAACGCCAGACCCGGCGATCCGACCGCGGGCTCGGGTAGGTGGAGTTCGGTGAGACCCGAATTCGCCTCGAGGCCGGCGCGGACATCGGCAATCCGGGCTGACACGTCGACCTCGTCGGCGACCGGCGTGCGCAGCGGCAGCGCGACGAAGCTGATCACGCGCATGGGCGGGGCGGCGTACACACCCACGGCGCCGCCTCGCGCGACCACGCGCACGTGGCCGCTCGGGTCCCACGCGGCGAGGCGGTCGAGATGTGCGGTGAGAAGGCGCCCCTCGTGCGCGGGCAACGCCAGGGTCGTGAGGGCGCTCGACGTCGTCATGAGACACCGCCCACTGCTCGCATGCCGCAAGCCTCCCCCCTGGCGGGGGCCGGGGCAACTCGAGACGAACCCGCCCTAGTCGCGAGTGAGCTTGCGGTAGGTCGCCCGGTGGGGCCGGGCCGCATCGGCTCCGAGGCGCTCGACCTTGTTCTTCTCGTAGGACTCGAAGTTGCCCTCGAACCAGAACCACTGCGAGTCGCCCTCATAGGCGAGGATGTGGGTGGCGATGCGATCGAGGAACCAACGGTCGTGCGAGGTGATGACGGCGCAGCCCGGGAAGTCGAGCAGCGCGTTCTCCAGTGAACCGAGGGTCTCGACGTCGAGGTCGTTCGTGGGCTCGTCGAGCAGCAGCAGGTTCCCGCCCATCTTCAGGGTGAGCGCGAGGTTGAGGCGGTTGCGCTCACCACCGGAGAGGACCTTGGCCTGCTTCTGCTGGTCGGGGCCCTTGAAGCCGAACACCGAGACGTAGGCACGCGAGGGCATCTCGACGTTGCCGACCTTGATCCAGTCCAGGCCGTCGGAGACGACCTCCCAGACGTTCT
>JBJOJS010000118.1:0-6223 GCA_046046455.1 Actinomycetota bacterium
GGTGCCGGGGGGTTGAGGGTGACCGGGGGGGTGGCGGCCAGCATGCTGGCCGCCACCGCCACTCCTGCGCGACGACTCAATGGCCCGTGCTGTCAGCCGGGCCGACGACTACGGTCGGTACCTCGTCGCCGATCCACGCGACCTTCCCCTTGATGCAGGTCTGCACCGTGGGGAGCGCAACACTGCCTTCAGTGGTGGGCCACTTCACTGAGATACCGAAGTCGGCGAATTGGTCATCGGGGAGCGGCTCGCCCGTGGCGTTCCAGATGAGCTGACGCGAGCCGTCTGCCTTGGTGACGACCTTGGCCTTCCAGCCGCCGATCATCTGAGGCTTGGCCGATCCGAAGGAAGCGGGCACGGTGATCATGACGCGCTTGGTGGGCGAGCCATCGCACCCGTGGGGAATGCGCATCCAGAGAGCGCCGTAGCCGCCGGCGGTCGCCTTGGCGCCGTAAAGCTGAATCGAGGCGTGCGCGGAGGCCGGTGAGGCAACGGCCAATCCGGCGCCAGCGATGAGTGCGGCGGAGGCCGAGGTCGCGAGGACGCGACGGAGTGAACGAGAAAGCATGGTTGAACCTTTCGTGAGGGCACGCTGTCGCGCGCCAGATGAGGACCGACGGGTCGGTGAACTGCGAACTACCCGCAGTACGCCGGCGGTCCCCTCCTCACGAGCTGGTGTGCGAGAACCCTCAGGAATGCGGCCTCATCAGCCTTGACAGTGACGGCCGTCCTCGAGGCTGCGCCCGCATGAATGCTGGGAACACGCACGGAGCCCAGGACTGCCCACAGGACCGCACACGCCGCACTGAGGAGCCAGTCCAGGTGCACCAGGGCCAGTGCAGCGAGGCAGCCCGCTGCCACGTGCGCAAGTGCCATGCCGGGAGACGGGACGAGGCCACTGAAGTCTCGCGCGGCGAGCAGGGCTGGCGCCGGGCCATGATGAAGTGCCAGCGTCTCCGCGCCGTTACCCACCACGGGCATGGAGAACCACGCAAACCACGCGTGCAGGGCGAACTGGCCCGCGACCATGACCACCACGGCGCGACGCAAATCCAGGCGGGCGCGTCCCGCGGCGAGGCAGGCGACGGCAAGGAGCCCGAAGGTAGCGACCGTGAGCATCCACGACGGGGCGTGGCCATGAGTCGCATGAGCGGCCGACGTGACCGAGGTGATGACAAGACTCAAGGCGAAAGCGCGCAACACCATGCCGCCACTGAACCTGGGCCCCACGCGCACGCTCGCACCCTACCTCTGACGACCGCGCGGTCACGCAGCTATTACGCCAGACCTTCCGCCGCGGCCGCCTCCCAAAGACCCTCCCGCGCATCCGGGTGTGCGGCGTTCTCGATAAGCGAGCGTGCCTGATCCCGCTCGCTCAACCCCACGACGGGCGCGACACCCTGCTCGGTCACGACGTAACTGTGCTGGAACGACGTCACCGGCTCATCCAGCCGCGGAACGATGGTGGAGACCCCCGCCTTCGGATGCCACGAGGGCAGAGCGATGTAACTCGCCCCACCGCGCGAGTGGAGGGCACCGTCAATGAAGTCGACGGAACCACCGAAGCCGCTGTAGATCCGGCCCTTGATACGGCTGGCGTTGGCCTGGTCGAAGAGGTCGACCTGGAGAGCGGAGTTCACACTCGTCATCTGGCGCTGTCGCGCGATGCGTCCGGGATCATTGGTCGTCTCCGTCCGGAGCATCCGCACGCGATGGTTGAGGTGGACGAAGTCGTAGAGGTCCCGCGAGCCGAAGAGGAAGGAAGCCGTGAGAGGGATCTGTTGATCCAGGGCGCCCTGGTGCTCCAGCGTCAGGGCACCATCGGAGAACATCTCCGACCAGATGCGCAGGCCGCGGCGCTCGGAGAGACGACGGAGCACGGCGTCAGGCACCCCGCCGATGCCCAGTTGGAGCGTGGATCCATCGAGCACCTGTGCTGCCACGCGGTCACCGATCTCCTGGGAGACCTCTGACGGATCACGGGGGGCTGCCTCGGTGACGGGCTCGTCGACCTCGACGAGATAGTCGATCTCCGTGTCGTAGAGCTGGCCATCTCCGTAGGTGTAGGGCATCTGCGGATTGGCCTGCACGATCACGGGAGCACCCAGTTCGCGGGCCGCCTCGATGGCCGCCGGCATGACGTTGACCTCGATGCCGAGGCTCACCGTGTCGTAGCGAGGAGCCGATGCATGGACGAGTACGGCATCGGGGCGCAGTGGACCCCGATACAGCACGGGCACAAGGCTCAGGCGGCTCGGGATGTAGCGCAGGCGCGGGGAGTGACGCATGGCGGGGCCGACGAAGCACGTCTCGAAGGTCACGCCATCGCGGTCGGGGATGCCGGGCTGCGCATTGAGCATGTGCAACGTGTACTCCGGCACCTGCTCGTCGAGCACCTTCAGGAGTGCGAGAGGTGTGGCGAAGTTTCCCGACACGACGATGCGTGGGTTCGGCGGCAGGTGCGCCACGACGGCCGCGAGCTGCTCAAGGGTGATGCGCTTCACGGCGTCAGTGTCCTCTAGGGCCACGGCCCCCTAGAGGGTCAGGTCCTCGCTGAGCACCTGCTCCTGCAAGGACATGCGCAGCGGATCGAGGCGCAGGATGGCCGGAGGTGCACCGAGGACGTCGGGCAACTCGGTCATCAACTGTGCGAAGCCCTCGGCGGCACGATGCTCGTCCTGCGCCTCATCGTCGTGGAAGATCTCGTAGAGCCACACGATGTTGGCGTCATCGGGATCCACGTGCACGATGAAGAGTTCCGTGCCCGGCTCCTCCTCCAGTCCATCGCTGTAGCGATGCAGGGCGTCCAGCAGCGCGGGACGCATGCCCTGCGCTGCGGTGAGGCGCACGAGCATCCCCCGACGACCCGGGGTGAGCGATTGGCGCAGGCGCATGACTCGAGCCTACGTCGCCGGGAGCAGTCCCACCTCTCGCAGCCACGCCGCCGTGCGTTCGCGCCCCTCGACGAGTGACACCCGGGGCCGCCACCCCAGTCCCTGGAGCCGGGACGTGTCGTAGGAGCCCCGGCGACGCAGATATCGGATCGACTCGCGATCGAGGTCGAGTCGGCGGCGTAGGTTGCCCGGCAGCACCGCGGCGAGGGCCCCGACTGCTGGCTCGGCGATCCAGCCGGGCACGGTGGGGGCGAAGCCCATCCCCAGCTGGTCGGCGTAGTAGCCGTAGAACTCTTTGGCGGGGGTCGCAGCGCCATCGGTGGCGGTGACAGGAAGTCCGCTCAGCACATCACCTGCGGTCACGACTGTCTCGATAGCGTCCACGAGATTGTCGATGTAGACGTGGTTGATCGCCGAGGGCGAGACGTAGAGGAAGGTGCGCTCGCGCATGTGCTGCACCGGCCGCACGATCCATGGAGTCGAGTAGGGGCCGTAGACGTCACCGGGACGCACGATGTGCACCGCGAATTCGCCGGGTACGTCGATGCCGCGCAGGAGGTGCTCAGCACGGATCTTGGTGGCGCAGTAGGGGTTGGCCGCATGGTCGAGTGGGCCGTCCTCAGCGACGCCGTCGGGGAAGTCGAAGCCGTGGACCATCACGCTCGACAGGTGCACGAAGGACCGCACGCCAGCATCGCGGGCGGCCAGCGCGACCCATCGCGGCGCTTGGGCGTTGACGCGGTCGAAGTCTCTCCAGTCGCCCGACTCGGCGACGATCGCCGCCGTGTGGACCACGATGTCCGCACCGGAGACCAGTCGCCTCAGGTCCGACGGTCGAGTCACGTCGCCGACGACGTACTCCACGCGCGGATCGGCATCGGGTGTCAGTGGATCGGAGGGATCCGGTAGCCGGCGATCGAGCCCGCGGACGGCAGCACCCGCATCGGCGTAGCGCCGCGCGACCGCATCCCCGATGAAGCCGGAGACGCCGGTGACCGCGACTGTCGTCATCAGCTGAAGGGTGGGCGATCGTCGAGGCGCACCGATGCGCGTCCTGCGGTGCGCCAGAGTCGCGCGGTGACATCACGGTCCTCGGGTGTGACGAGGTTGCCCATGACGCGCAGTGCCAGGGTCATGAGGATCTGCGAGCGCATGCCGATCGGGCCGAGCGCCGGCAGGAGACCGGGCACAGTGATGAGTCCCGCGAGGCGACGCGCGATGGAAAAGGCCTCGCCGTACCTCTCCCGCAGCAGTCCCGGCCAGATCGTCGACAGGTCGTAGCTCGGCCCGCGCGAGGCAATGATCTGGGCCGCAAGGTGGCCGGTCTCGAGCCCGTAGTCGATGCCCTCGCCGTTCAGCGGGTTGACGCAGCCCGCGGCATCGCCGACGAGTAGCCAGTTGGGTCCCGAGACACCACTCACCGCACCGCCCATGGGGAGCAGCGCCGACCAGGGCGCGCGCACATCGTCGTGGAGTTCCCAGTCCTCCCGCTGGCTATCGGCGTAGAAGGTGAGGAGGGAGCGGAGGTTGATGTCCGCGGGTCGCTGCGCGGTGGCGAGCGTGCCGACGCCGATGTTCACTTCGCCATCGCCGAGGGGGAAGATCCAGCCGTAGCCCGACAGGATGCGATCGTCCGTGCCGCGAAGCTCGAGGTGCGACGAGATCCACTCGTCATCGCTGCGACCTGACTTGATGTAGCCGCGAGCCGCCACGCCGTACGCCGTATTGCGGTGCCATTCGCGACCCAGGACGCGTCCCAACTGCGAGCGCGCACCGTCGGCGACCACCAGGCGACGGCAGGAGATCTCGCGAACGCCGTCACGCGTCTTGACGGCAACGGAGGCCACCCGGTCCCTGTCGCGCGTGACGTCAACGGCACGAGCACCCTCGATGGCCTGCGCGCCGGAGTCGAGGGCAACCTGGCGGATGGCGGCATCGAGCTCGAGTCGAGGCGCTGCACCGCCGTAGTCGGGGAGGTTGCCCCCGGGCCAGGGCAGGTAGAGGAGTTGGCCGAAGCCTGCGGCGCGCAGTCCGCGATTGCGGGCGCGGCCCTCCAGCCAGGGACCAAGGCCCAGCGCCGTGAGCTCCGCAATCGCCCGGGGCGTGAGCCCGTCACCACACGGCTTGTCCCGCGGGAATTCCTCGGCATCGAGAAGCACCGTGTCGAGGCCCGCGCGGGCACTCCAGGCCGCGGCGGCCGAGCCAGCTGGCCCGGCGCCGACGACGAGAACGTCCGTGGAGGTCACGCGCCTATGGTCCCGCGAGGCGGGCAGGTCGGCGACCCGAGGGGTCTAGTTCATCCCGGGCACGGACAGGAATCCGGCCGTGGTGCCGATGATGGCGAAGATGGCCCAAAGGACCGCGAGCACGAAGCCGATGATGGCGAAGACTCGTGCGCTGCTCGCAGCACTGCTGGCCCCCGGGAGATCGCCTCCGGCCCAGAGAGTCTGTGCCTTGTTGGCGTACACGACTCCGAGGATGCCGAAGAGGAGGGTGAAGCAGCTGCAGGTGAGCGCTCCCACGACGATCGCGATGATCGCGAGGGTCTTGTTGGTCTCGAAAGGCTCCGAGCCAGGCAGGACGGGGGGGTTCGCTTCAGACACGGCAACTCCGAACGTCGGGGATGAGACGACCCGACCCTAGGCGCCCGTCCTCGGTCTGCGGGGCTGAATGCCCCAAGTCGCATGTCCTCCTGTCGCCTCGTGCGGGTGCCCCACCTAGAGTGCAAGGGTGAAGCGGGTCGCCCTCGTCGCCGGGATGGTGGCCGTGGCCCTCACGGGCTGTGGAAGCTCCGCCTCGACCCTGTCCCCGGCGGACAACATCACGGTCGATTGCGATGCGGCAGCCCAGGCCATCGCGGACTACTCCATCGCCTTCCGCGACATGGTGACGGCTCTCGAAGCGTCGGATCCCGGCACGGCCGGCCCCGCGGCCGCAGAGTTCGGTGTCTCGGCGCGCGTGATCGTCGACCAGTTGCCCGGACTTCCCCCCGAGGCCCAGGGCTTCGTGGCTGTCTCCCAGCGCTTCGCCGATCGGGTGCGTGACGTCATCAGCGGCAACGGCGACCTGCCGCCGCTCGCCACGGAGGCGGAGACGCAGTTCGGGGACCAGGCATTCATCGAGAGCGTCGATGTCGTGGAGGGGTTCTTCTCCTCCAGCTGCCCGACGACGATCATCCCGACACCGTCACCCGCTCCCTCCTGATCTCAGGCGTGCAGCGCGGTCGATAGAGCCGTCACCTGCCGTTCGATCGCTGTGCTCGCCACCCGTGAATCCGGCAGTAGGCCGTCGAATCCATGCACGGTCCCCGTCACGAGATCGAGCTCCAC
>JBJOJS010000040.1:0-2516 GCA_046046455.1 Actinomycetota bacterium
GACCCGCCCTCGGCCGAGAGCTCGAAGGTGAACGTCGCCGTGTCATCGTCGGCGGTCCGCACCCAGGCCGTGGCCGAGTACGTCTGTCCCACCGCGGGAGCCTGCATGGTCTTGACGAGCCCGGCGTCGGCAGAGCCCGTCTTGGACATGGTCAGGTGGCCAAGGCTTCCGTCGTGAGCGTTGGCGGGGTCGTCGTACACGCCCCAGGTCACCGAGGTGCCGGATGGCTCGTAGGCCGACCACGGCTGGTCCTGGTCGATGAGCACCGGCGAGATGGTCACCGTGTCCAGCTGCAGGCTTCCCGCCTTGGCCAGGACCAGCGTCGGCGTGATGCTGGTGAAGGTACCCGTGCCCGGTGCGGTGAAGGTGACCTGGACGTCCTGCCAGTCGCCTGTCGCGATGAAGGCGGGGCTGTCGCTGTCATCGAGCTGCGGCACCGTGAGGGTGCCCGCCTGCGAGCCGAAGTTCATCCCGAAGGTGCCGGTGGTCCCGGCGGGAGCCTTGAGCTGCGCACGCAGGGTGAACGTCGAGCCGCCCTGGGCCTTGATCGGGTTGCCGCTTGAGTCCACGGTCGTGGGCGCCTGGACGCCCGTGTTCGCGCTGGTCGTCGTGAAGCTGAGGTATGCCGGCGGCGTAGCCGACCCGGCCGGGTCATTCACGACCAGGCCTCGCACTCCGCTGCCCTGGGGGATGAAGGGGGAGAGGTCGCGGGACTCCAGGTCATCGACCAGGATCGAGCCCTGCCCTGACAGCGCGATCGTGTGCGTGAGGTTGACGGGGGTACCCGCCGTGACGGGGACGGTCACGACCACCTGGGTCCAACTACTCCCGGCCGTGAAGTTCACCGAGTCCTGCGCACTGCCGGCCTTGAGAGTCAAGTTGCCGGCGACGGAGCCGCTGGTCGCGGACTTGACCCACGTGGCGAAGGTCCGTGCTCCGGTCGTGGGTGTGACCGTGGAGGACAGCAGCGCCGATCCGGCGCCACCCTGCGTGGTGATCTGCAGGTAGCCGTTGCCTGAGTGCGCGACCGATGGATTCGAGAGCGAGACCAGACCGGTGTTGCCGGAGACCGACCACGGGTCCACGATGCTGAGCCCGTCCCTCGAGATGTTGACATCGTCCACGTACAGCGGATGGGTCGGATCCGAGTTGAGGATAACGAGGGAGAGCGTCTTCACGCCCTGGTGGGTGACCGGCAAGGTGAGCGGGACCTCGAGCCAGTCTCCGCCCGGGACGGGCTTGGGAGTGACTTGGTAGGAGTCCAGGATGGAGTCGTCGGCGTTCAATGTGTACAGGGCAATCCAGCCCGACTCGTTCACATATCCCGCGGGCGCCTTCACCCACGCACTGCCGGCGTAGGTCTGCCCCGGCACCACGCCCGCCTCATTCCACTGGCTCCCCACGAGCTCGCCCGCCACCGTCATGTAGGCCTTGCCCGTGTGTGCGTTCGGCGGGTCGTTGAGCAGTACTCCGCCCGTGGTCCAGCCGGTCGGAGGTGCGAGCGCTCCCATCGTGCCTGCCTTCTGGGCAGAGGAGAGCTGCGCACCCATGAGCGCCGCGTTGTCGAGGTAGAACGGCTTTGTCCCGCTCACTGCCTCGACGGCCACCTTGAAGTTCGAGCCCCCGGCTGACTTCACCTGCACCGGGCCCACGGAGGTCCAGGATCCGGTCACGGTGAACTGCTGTGACGTCTTGTTGCCATTGCCGTCGTAGACAGCGAGGTTGACCGGGAAGCTGGAACCGTCCGTCGACTTGACCTGCGCAGTGAAGGAGTAGGTCGAGCCCGCGTTGGGGGTGCCGACGGTGTAGCTGATCTTGGAATTCGAGTCGTACGGCGACACCAAGAGGACGTTGCCTGCGTTCGGCAGGTCCACACTTCCCTCGAAGTAGTCATCGAGCGAGGGGCCGGCCTCGACGAGGATTCCGTCAACGAACCAGCCACCGCCGGTGGGGGTGTAGAAGCGGACATTGAGGGTGTTCGCGGTCGCCGAGGTCGTGATCGTCGTCGACAGGCGCTGCCACTGGCCGGTCTGGGTGAAGTCGGCCTGGGTCGAGGTCGAGGTCGTCCCGCCCGTGTAGTTGACCGCCCACATCAGGTCACGGCTGTCGTAGACCTGCGAGGGGTCGGCCCCCGTAGGCAGCCATACATATCCCGAGACGGTGTACGTCGTCGAGGGAGCGACCCCGTTCACCTGGTACTCGACATAGTCGTCGCTCGTCGAGCCACTTGCGCGAGTCAGCTCGCCGGAGGCCGTGCCGGTGTAGGCCTGGGCAGTCGACCGGGTGATGCCGCCGCCGTTGGTGCCCTGCCAGCCGTTGGTGTTGGACTCGAAGGAGGGGTTGGTGTCGAGGTTGACCTTCTGGTCGTTCATCGACACGACGTCCAGGGTCGGGGCAGTGGAGTCAGTCGGGCTTACGGAGTAGGGCACTCGCTGCAGGACCTGGTCGTCGACAAGGATCGTGCCGGCGGCGCTGGCATCGGTGATGCCGATGCGCATGTCGGTGTGGGCGTACTG
>JBJOJS010000066.1:0-202698 GCA_046046455.1 Actinomycetota bacterium
CCGCGCTCGGCGAGCTCGCGGATGATCCCGAAGGCAGTGCCCCAGCCCGTCGTCGCGAGCGCGCCGGTGTTGCAATGCGTCACGACGCGCAGCGGCCGGCGGCCGCAGCGGGCGAGGATCCAGTCGGCCCCGTGACGCGACAGCTGGCGGTTGGCCGCGGTGTCCTCGGCGACGATGCGATGCGCCTCAGCGATCACGGCATCGACACCTTCCGACATGAGTGGTCGCACGCGATCTACTCCCCAGGCCAGATTGACGGCCGTGGGCCGAGCGTCGCGCACGCGATCCACCTCGGCCTTGAGCCGGTCGGCGGTCCAGCCCTCGCGCTGGCCCTGGAGCATCGCCATGGCGACGCCGTATCCGCCCACCGCGCCCAGGGCAGGGGCTCCGCGGACGACGAGTCGGCGTACGGCATCCACCAGCGCGTCGACGTCACGGCACTCGACGCTGACCTCTGCACCCGGCAGGCGCGTCTGGTCGAGCAGGACGAGGGCATCGCCCTGCCACGCGATGGCCTGGATCTCGGTCGTCACGGTCAGCCCATCGTCACGGTCAGAAGGCGTCCGTCGGCGTGTAGACACCCCACACGTCACGCAGGGCGTCGCTCACCTCGCCCACCGTCGCACGAGCGCGAAGGGCGTCGCGCATCGGGTAGAGCAGATTGTCCGTGCCTGCAGCCGCAGCGCGGACGCGGTCAAGAGCCTCATCGACGGCCGCCTGGTCCCGCTCGGCCCGGACGCGCTCGAGTCGAGCACGCTGCTCCGCCTCGATGGTCGGATCCACCCGCAGCGGCTCGTAGGGCTCCTCCTCGTCGATCGTGAAGCGGTTGACTCCGACGACGATGCGGTCGCCCGCGTCGATCTCCTGCGCCACGGCGTACGCCGACTTCTCGATCTCCGACTTCTGGAAGCCCTCCTCGATCGCGGCGACCGCGCCACCGAACTCCTCGACCTGCGCCATGAGCGCGAGCACCGCCTCCTCGATCTCGTCGGTGAGCGACTCGATCGCGTAGGAGCCGGCGAAGGGATCGACCGTCTGGGTCACGTCGGACTCATAGGCCAGGACCTGCTGGGTGCGCAGGGCCAGGCGCGCGGCCTTCTCCGTCGGCAGGGCTATGGCCTCGTCGAAGGAGTTGGTGTGCAGGGACTGGGTGCCACCCAGGACAGCCCCGAGTGCCTGGACGGCGACCCGGACGAGATTGACCTCGGGCTGCTGAGCGGTGAGCTGCACGCCGGCCGTCTGGGTGTGGAAGCGCAGCATCATCGACTTGGGATCCTGTGCGCCGAACTCCTCGCGCATGATCCGCGCCCAGATGCGGCGCGCCGCTCGGAACTTCGCGATCTCCTCCAGCAGCGTCGTGCGTGCGACGAAGAAGAAGGCGAGACGCGGCGCGAACTCATCGATGTGCTGGCCCGAGGCGAGGGCTGCCCGGACGTACTCGATGCCGTCAGCCAGAGTGAAGGCGATCTCCTGCACGGGCGTGGCCCCGGCCTCGGCCATGTGATAGCCGGAGATGGAGATGGTGTTCCAGCGCGGGATCTCCTCGCGGCAGTAGGAGAAGATGTCCGTGATGAGCCGAAGCGACTGCGCGGGCGGGTAGATATAGGTGCCGCGGGCGATGTACTCCTTGAGCACGTCATTCTGGATCGTGCCGTTGAGGGCCGTGCCCGGTACGCCCTGCTCCTCCGCCACCAGCTGGTAGAGCAGCAGCAGGATGGCGGCGGGGGCGTTGATCGTCATCGAGGTCGACACCTGATCCAGCGGGATCTGATCGAAGAGCACCCGCATGTCGTCGATCGTGTCGATGGCGACACCGACCTTGCCCACCTCACCGTGCGCGATGGCGGCGTCGGAGTCGTAGCCCATCTGCGTCGGAAGGTCGAAGGCCACCGACAGTCCTGTCGTCCCCGCGGCAAGGAGCTGGCGATAGCGCTCGTTGGACTCTGCAGCAGTGCCGAAGCCGGCGTACTGGCGCATGGTCCAGGGCCGACCGGTGTACATCGAGGGGTAGACCCCGCGCGTGTAGGGGTAGGCACCCGGCTCGCCCAGGCGATCTGCCGGGTCCCACCCGGATAGGTCGGCCGGCCCGTAGACCGGCGCGAAGGGGAGTCCCGACTCGGTGGCCATGGCGTCAGACTAGGGCGCGGAGGGGAGAGTGACCTGGCTCACCCCACCCTGCCGACACCCCTTTCCCGCACTACGATGGCCAGCAGACGCCGAGGCGCCCCGCCACCCGGCAGTACCAGGAGAGGAGTCACCATGGCCATCGCGCCTGTGGGCACCCTCTACCGGGGTGGTCAGGGCATGTGGTCCTGGGTGGCGCAGCGCATCACCGGCATTGCGGTCTTCTTCTTCCTGTACGTCCACGTCCTCGACACGGCGCTGGTGCGTGTCTCGCCGGAGGCGTACGACATCGTCATCGCGACGTACAAGACCCTGATCGTCAACCTCCTCGAGGTCGGCCTCGTCGGCGCCGTGCTCTACCACGCGCTCAACGGCCTGCGGGTGATCGCGGTCGACTTCTGGTCCCGCGGCCCGCGCTACCAGCGGCAGATGCTCTGGGGAGTCGTGGGCGTCTGGGTCGTCGTGATGATCCCGGGCACCTACTACATGATGCGCCACACGATCGAGGCTCTCTTCGGAGCGACGCCATGAGCCTCGCGGACCGCTCCATCGCCCTCGGCCAGAACTCCCGTAACCGCCAGCGGAGCAATTTCGAACTCTACGCGTGGCTCTTCATGCGGGTGTCCGGCATCGTGCTCGTCTTCCTCGTGCTGGGCCACCTCTTCATCATGAACATCCTCGACGGAGGCGTGCAGCGCATCAACTTCGCCTTCGTCGCCGGTCGCTGGGCAAGCCCGTTCTGGCAGATCTGGGACCTCGCGATGCTCTGGCTCGCCATGCTCCACGGCACCAACGGCCTGCGCACGATCATCAACGACTACGCGGAGCGCGACCAGACCCGCTTCTGGCTCAAGATGCTCCTCTACGTCTCCTCGGCCTTCATCATCCTTCTCGGGACGCTCGTCATCTTCACCTTCGACCCGACCATCGGCTAGGAGCACCATGCAGACCCACAGGTTCGACGTCGTGATCGTGGGTGCCGGCGGCGCCGGCATGCGCGCCGCCCTGGAGTCCACCAAGCGGGCTCATACGGCCGTCCTCACGAAGCTCTACCCCACGCGCAGCCACACCGGCGCCGCTCAGGGCGGCATGTGCGCGGCCCTGGCGAACGTCGAGGAAGACAACTGGGAGTGGCACACCTTCGACACCGTCAAGGGCGGCGACTACCTCGTCGACCAGGACGCCGCCGAGATCATGTGCCGCGAGGCCATCGACGCCGTCATCGACCTCGAGAAGATGGGTCTGCCCTTCAACCGCACGCCCGAGGGGCGCATCGACCAGCGCCGCTTCGGTGGCCACACACGCAATCATGGAGAAGCCGCCGTGCGCCGCTCCTGCTACGCGGCTGATCGCACGGGTCACATGATCCTGCAGACGCTCTACCAGAACTGCGTGAAAGAGGGCGTGGAGTTCTACAACGAGTTCTACGTCCTGGACCTCATCCTCGTGGAGCGCGAGGGACGCAAGGAAGCCGCGGGCGTCGTGGCCTACGAGCTGGCCACCGGGGAGATCCACGTCTTCCACGCCAAGGCGATCATCTTCGCCACCGGCGGCTACGGCAAGGTCTGGAAGACCACATCCAACGCGCACACACTCACGGGCGACGGCATGGCGATCGCCTACCGCCGCGGCCTGCCGCTCGAGGACATGGAGTTCTACCAGTTCCACCCCACGGGCCTGGCCGGCCTGGGCGTGCTGCTGACCGAGGGTGCGCGGGGCGAGGGCGGCATCCTGCGCAACGCCACCGGTGAGCGCTTCATGGAGCGCGTCGCCCCGACGATCAAGGACCTCGCCCCGCGCGACATGGTGGCGCGGGCGATGGTCGCCGAGGTGCGCGAGGGCCGCGGTGCCGGACCCGACAAGGACTACGTCTACCTCGACCTCACGCACCTGCCCAAGGAGCAGATCGAGGCGAAGCTCCCCGACATCACGGAGTTCGCCCGCACCTATCTCGGGGTGGATCCCGTGACCGAGCTCGTGCCCGTCTTCCCCACCGCCCACTACGCCATGGGCGGTATCCCGACGAACGTCGAGACGGAGGTGCTTGCCGACAACGACACCGTCGTCCCGGGCCTCTACGCCGCCGGCGAGGTCGCCTGCGTCTCGGTCCACGGCGCCAACCGCCTGGGCACCAACTCGCTGCTCGACATCAACGTCTTCGGACGCCGCGCGGGCATCGCGGCTGCGGACTTCGCGAAGTCGCATGACTTCGTGCCGCTGCCCGACGACCCGGCGTCGTACACGATCTCCCTGGTCGAGGGTCTGCGCTCGGGCACCGGCGGCGAGCGCGTGGCTGCCATCCGCCGAGACCTGCAGCAGACGATGGATCTCAACGCGCAGGTCTACCGCACTGAGGCGACCCTCAAGCAGGCCCTCACCGACATCCAGGAACTCCGTCGTCGCTACCGCCACATCGCGGTGCAGGACAAGGGAGCGCGCTACAACACCGACCTGCTCGAGGCTATCGAGCTGGGCTTCCTGCTCGACCTCGCCGAGGTGACCGTGGTCGGCGCACTGGAGCGCAAGGAGTCGCGCGGAGGACATGCGCGCGAGGATTACCCCAACCGCGACGACGTCAACTACATGCGCCACACCATGGCCTACCGCACACAGGGTGCGGGCGCTGAGTCAGCCGTGCGCGTCGACTACAAGCCCGTCACCGTCACCCGCTACCAGCCGATGGAGCGCAAGTACTGATGACCACCACCCTGGAGTCACCCGCGAGCGCCGAGACGCCGGAGCGCATCGAGCCGCGCGACGTCACCTTCAAGATCCGCCGATTCATCCCGGAGATCGACGAGGAGCCGCACTGGGAGGAGTACGTCGTCTCGGCGTACCCGACAGATCGAGTCCTCGACGCGCTCATGAAGATCAAGGGTGAGCAGGACGGCACCCTCACCTTCCGCCGCTCATGCGGCCACGGCATCTGCGGGTCCGATGCCATGCGCATCAACGGTCGCAATCGGCTCGCCTGCAAGACGCTCATCAAGGATCTCGGCACCGGTGAGATCACCGTGGAGGCCATCAAGGGCCTGCCGCTCGAGAAGGACCTCGTGGTCGACATGGAGCCCTTCTTCGCGGCCTACCGCGCGGTGAAGCCCTTCCTCATCCCCGAGGGTCATGAGCCCACAAAGGAGCGCCTTCAGTCCGCCGAGGACCGAGCGGTCTTCGACGACACCACGAAGTGCATCCTCTGTGCCGCGTGCACGACCTCCTGTCCGGTCTTCTGGACCGACGGGGAGTACTTCGGACCCGCCGCCATCGTGGCCGCGCACCGCTTCATCTTCGACTCCCGGGACGCCGCCGCCGAGACGCGCCTGGAGATCCTCAATGAGAAGGAGGGGGTGTGGCGCTGCCGCACCACCTTCAACTGCACGGATGCATGCCCTCGCGGCATCGAGGTGACCAAGGCGATCCAGCAGGTCAAGCGCGCCCTCATCTTCCGTCGCGTCTGAGGCCCGCGCGGGCGCGAGGGCGCCACGCCGCGGCGATCAGGCATCCCTGCTCCCCCCGTGGTTAGTCTGATCGCACCATGCGCCGCTCCCTGATTCCCCCGCTGGCCGCCCTACTCGGCACGGCGTCGCTGCTCCTCGCGGCTCCCGCTGCCAGCGCCGAGCCCATCGGCGGGCCACTCCTCTCGGGCAATGACGTCATCGTCGATCCCGGCCCCTCGGCCGATCCTCTGCCGGATGTCCCCGTGAGCGCCTGGGTGCTCGCCGATCTCGACACCGGCGCGATCCTCGCGGCGAAGGCACCCCATGTGCAGCGGCCCCCGGCCTCCGTACTCAAGACCCTCACCGCGGTCACCCTCGCGCCGCGCCTGGACCCCGATCTCGTCTACACCACGACGTACGACGACGTCGCCGTCGAAGGCAGCCGAGTCGGCCTCGTGGAGGAAGCGACGTACACCGTCCGCGAGCTCTTCCTGTGCCTCATGATGCAGAGCGGCAATGACTGCGCATCGGCGCTCGCGCAGGCCAATGGCGGACTCGAGCTCACGGTCGCTCAGATGAATGAAGAGGCCCAGCGCCTCCAGGCGTACGACACCGTGGCCGTCAATCCCAGCGGCCTCCCGGCGGAGGGTCAGGTGAGCTCGGCCTACGATCTCGCGCTCTTCGCCCGCGAGGGACTCTCACGCCCCGACTTCTTCGAGTACGTCAACACCCGCGTGATCGAGGACTTCCCCGGTTACATGCCCGACGAGCCCGGCGATCCGCGGCCCACCATGCCCATCGCCACGCAGAATCCCCTCTTCATCCAGGGCTATGAGGGCGCCATCGGCGTCAAGACGGGCTGGACCACCGAGGCGGGCCGCACCTTCGTGGGAGCTGCGGAGCGAGGCGACACGAGCCTCGTGGTGACCCTGCTCAACATCGAGGGCGAGATCTATCCCTCGGCCGCCGCATTGCTCGACTGGGGCTTCGCCAACATCGACGCGGTGACACCCGTGGGATACCTCGTGGATCCCATCGACGTCGCATCACCGGACTCATCCGAGGCCGCGTCGCCCGTGGTCGATGGCTCCACAGCTCCCGAGGGCGCGTCGACGGCAGCCACCGAGGAGGCTCCGGCCGCCTCGTCGACATCCACGACGAGCTGGGGCTGGGTGTGGACCCTCGTCGGCGCCATGCTGGTCGGGATCGTGCTCATCGTCTTGGGATTGCGCAGCCTCCGCGGACCCGCGCCACGCAGTGGCGGACGCCGTGCCCGCCCATCGGAGTCGGACGAGACCGACAGCGCGCCGGACTACGCCCGACATTGACCTCCCCGCTCAGCCCTGCAGCGGGTACGTCGCACGGGCCTGCCAACCGTCCTCGATGAGTTCGTAGAGGCAGACCTCGCTTACGGTGAAGACCGCCTCGAAGTCCGCGAGTTCCTCGAAGGCACGGTCCAGGGCGCCCTCGTCGAGCTCGAGGGCCACCGTGACGTGCGGGTGATAGGGGAAGCGCAGTTCGACCGCCCAGGGACCGCACCGGATCCGCCGTTCGAGGTCTTCGCAACCGGGTATGCCCTCGGCGACGGCGAGGAAGACGACGGGACTGACGGGCCGGAAGGTGCCGGTGCCGCGCAGGCGCATGCGGAAGGGCGCGCATCCCTCCACCGCACGCGCGAGGTGCTGCTCCAAGGCGGGCATGGCCTCGGGGTCCACTGACACCGGTGCGACGATCGTGACGTGCGGGGGGATCGCATCAGCTTCCGGGTCATCCCAAGCGCGGCGTACCTCGCGGATGCGCGTGGCGAACGGCTCGGGGACGTCGATGACGACGCCGACCGTGATCATGGCGCCGGCAGCGGTGCGAAGCCCACGCGGTCGTACACCGCTGCGAGGGTGGGTGTCGCTGCCGCCCGCGCCCGGTCGGCACCGAGGCGGATGAGTCGGCTGAGCTCGGCGGGATCGGACATGAGGTCGTCAACCCTGACCTTGAATCCGGTGCAGAAGTCGACGACGACCTCGGCCACATCCTTCTTCAGGTCTCCGTAGCCGCGACCCTCATAGGAGGCAGCCACTTCGTGGACGGTGCGTCCATCCAGGGCACCGAGCAGGGTGAGCAGATTGGACACACCGGGTTTGCTCTCGGGGTCGAACCGGATCTCACGGTCGGAATCGGTGACGGCCGACATGATCTTCTTGCGCGTCACCTTGGGGTCATCGAGCAGGAAGACGCAACCCGCGGGCGACGACTTGCTCATCTTGGCCGTCGGCTCGGCGAGATCGAGCACCTTCGCGGTGTCCTTGACGATGAGCGGTTCGGGTACGACGAGGGTCGGTCCGTACGTCGCGTTGAAGCGCTGGGCGAGGTCTCGGGTGAGCTCGAGATGCTGGCGCTGATCCTCCCCCACGGGCACACCGGAGGCTTGGTAGATGAGGATGTCCGCCGCCTGGAGCACGGGGTACGTGAAGAGCCCTACGGTGGCCCGCTCGGCACCCTCGCGCTGGGACTTGTCCTTGAACTGGGTCATCCGCGAGGCCTCGCCGAAGCCCGTCAGGCACTCGAGGATCCAGGCGAGCTGCGCGTGCTCGGGTACGTGGCTTTGCACGAAGACCGTGGAGCGGGTCGGGTCCAGCCCGATGGCGAGCAATTGGGCGAAGGAGAGCAGCGTGCGCTGCCGGAGAAGTTGTGGATCGTGCTCGACCGTGATGGCGTGCTGGTCGACGACGCAGTAGAAGGCGTCGTGAGTCTCCTGAAGCATCACCCAGCGACGCAGTGCTCCGAGGTAGTTGCCGATCTGGAAGGAGTCCGCCGTCGGCTGGATACCGGAGAGCACGCGCGGGGGGACGTGGACGGGGATCTCCGGCATGGCGTCATTGTGGCAGCGGCGCGGCAGAACCCTCGGCGCCGGGTCCATCCGGCACCGGTACGACGCTGATGCGCGCCACGCGACGTCCGTCGAGCTCGGTGACCGTCAGGACATGTCCATCGACCTCGACGGTTGCTCCGACGGTGGGCAACTCCCCCAGCTGGGAGACGACGAAGCCGGCAACGGTCTCGTACGGACCGTCGGGGAGTTCGACACCCGTCTCGTCGGTGAAGTCCTCGAGGTTGAGCAGACCGTCGACATCGGTGCGTGGACCCGACGCCTCGGTGTCGTACTCGTCTCGGATGTCCCCGACGAGCTCCTCCACGAGGTCCTCGAGGGTGACGATGCCCGCCGTGCCGCCGTACTCATCGACGACGATCGCGAGGTGCTGGCGCAACCGACGCATCTCGGTGAGCGCCGGGATGACCTGCTTGGTCCCAGGGAAGAACGCCGTCTCCCGAGCAAGATCACCTACCCGGCGCATCAAGCGGTCGACATCCGGGGTGAGCAGGTCGCGGATATGGACGACGCCAACCACATCATCCGCCGATCCGCGGATGACCGGGTAGCGGGAGTGCGGCGCATCGGAGACTTCGAGGATCGCGTCGTGCACGGGCGTGGACGCATCCAGGAATGCCACCTCGGTGCGAGGCAGCATGACCTCGCGCAACTCGCGATCCCCGGCGTCGAAGACGTCGTCGATGAGGGCGCGCTCCTCCGCGGTGAGCTCCTCCGTGGCGGCGACGATGTCGCGCAGCTCCTCGCCCGTGATCTGCTCCTTGCCCGAGTGAGGATTGCCCCCGAGGAGCCGCACCAGGGCATTGGTCGAGATCGACAGCAGCCAGATGAAGGGCCGGGTGACGCGCGCGAGCAGAGCGACCGGCCCCGCCAGGATGAGGGCCGTCGATTCCGCGCGCTGCAGGGCGATGCGCTTGGGCACGAGTTCGCCGATCACGAGCGAGATGTAGGCGATGACGATCGTGACGCCGATGAAGGCAAGGGCCGAAGCCCAACCCGCTGATAGTCCCCAGGACTCCAGCGTGGGCACGAGAGCCGGCGCGATCTGCGATGCACCGAAGCCAGCGGAGATGAAGCCCGCCAGGGTGACTCCGACCTGGACCGCCGCGAGGAAGCGATTCGGATCGCGGACGAGGGAAGCGAGGGTACGTCCGCGTCGACCTCTTTGCGAGAGGCGTTCCACCTGGCTTTCGCGCAGGGACACGAGAGCGATCTCAGCAGCGGCGAAGAAGCTACCCAGGAGGATGAAGAAGAGGACCAACACGATGTTGACCCATAAGTCACTCACCCGCTCAAGGATAGAGGGTGGTCAGCCAAAGGTGACGGTCAGCGGCGCATGGTCGCTCCATCGCTCGGCGTATGTCGGCGCTTTGCCCACGACTGCCTCGTGGGCGAGCGCAGCGAGGGCGGGGGTCGCGATCTGGTAGTCGATTCGCCACCCGCCATCGGTGTCGAAGCCGCGACCGCGCCAGGACCACCAGGTGTAGGGGCCAGGACCGGGTCCGCCCAGTGTTCGACCGAGATCGATCCAGGGACCCGGCTTGCCTCCCGGCACCCCGAACCACGCATCAAGGTAGGCGCGCTCCTCCGGGAGGAAGCCGGCCTTGTCGCGATTGCCCTTCCAGTTCTTGATGTCCACCTCAGCGTGGGCGACGTTGAAGTCTCCGGTCACGAGCACGTGGCCCTTCTGACGCGATGCGCGGCGCCGCAAGGCGGCAAGCCTGCGGTCCATGGCATCGAGGAATCGGAACTTCTCGTCCTGCTTCGGGGTCTCTGCCTCGCCAGTGTGCACATACGCCGACACCACGGTGAGTGGCCCGAAGGTGGTCGTGAGATCGACCTCGATCCAACGGCCCTGCGAAGCGAACTCCGGCTCCCCCAGGCCCTCACGCACCGCGACGGGTTGCTCGCGGCTCAGGACCGCCACGCCATTGCGCCCCAGGCTCTGCGATGCGCTGTGCGACACGTGCATGCCGGAGAGTCCGCTCTCGGCGAGTTGCTCGTGCACCTGCTCGTGCGTAGCCCTGACCTCCTGCAGGCAGATGACGTCGGCACGAGCATCAGCGAGCCAGTCGAGGCCCCCGCGGCGCGCGGCCGCACGGATGCCGTTGACGTTGGCCGTGATCGTCGTGAACCTCACGGCCCCGGCGCGAGCCAAGTCCTAGGCCATCGCCTTCTGGAGGTTGGCATCGATCGCTGCGAGGAAGTCCTGCGTCGTGAGCCAGGGCTGGTCGGGACCCACGAGCAGCGCGAGGTCCTTGGTCATCTGACCGGACTCGACGGTCTCGATGCACACCCGCTCCAGCGTCTGGGCGAAGGCGGAGACATCAGGGGTGCCATCGAGCTTGCCGCGATGCTCGAGTCCTCGGGTCCAAGCGAAGATCGACGCGACCGGGTTCGTCGACGTGGCCTCGCCCCTCTGATGCTGGCGGTAGTGGCGCGTCACGGTGCCGTGCGCAGCCTCGGCCTCCACCGTGCGGCCATCGGGGGTCATGAGCACGCTGGTCATGAGGCCCAGTGATCCGAAGCCCTGCGCCACAGTGTCGGACTGCACATCGCCGTCGTAGTTCTTACAGGCCCAGACGTAGCCGCCCTCCCACTTGAGCGCACTGGCGACCATGTCGTCGATGAGTCGGTGCTCGTAAGTGATCCCCGCGGCCTCGAAGTCCGCCTTGAACTCGGCATCGAAGATCTCGGCGAAGATGTCCTTGAAGCGACCGTCGTAGGCCTTGAGGATCGTGTTCTTGGTCGACATGTAGACGGGGTACTGGCGCGCGAGCCCGTAGCGGAACGACGCACGAGCGAAGTCGCGGATGGAGTCGTCGAGGTTGTACATGCCCATGGCCACACCCGACTCGGGGAAGTCGAAGACCTGGAACTCCATCGGCTCGGAGCCATCCGCGGGAGTGAAGGTCATCGTGAGCGTGCCGGGACCGGGCACCTTGAAGTCAGTGGCGCGGTACTGGTCACCGAAGGCATGGCGGCCGACGATGATCGGCTTGGTCCACGTCGGCACGAGCCGAGGGATGTTGGACATGATGATCGGCTCGCGGAAGATCACGCCGCCGAGGATGTTGCGGATCGTGCCATTGGGCGACTTCCACATCTTCTTGAGACCGAACTCCTCGACCCGGGCCTCGTCGGGAGTGATGGTGGCGCACTTGACTCCAACGCCGTACTCCAGGATGGCGTTGGCCGCGTCGATGGTCACCTGGTCGTCCGTCGCGTCCCGGTGCTCGATGCCGAGGTCGTAGTACCTCAGGTCGACGTCGAGGTAGGGCAGGATCAACTGGTCCTTGATGAACTGCCAGATGATGCGGGTCATCTCGTCGCCGTCGAGCTCGACGACCGGATTGACCACCTTGATCTTCGCCACGTTGACGCTCTTTCCTTCGTTAATGTCGGTCGTGAGTAGGTGCGCGGACTAGAGGAGGCCGAGAGCTGCGACCGCGTCGCGCTCCTCCTGGAGTTCGGCCACCGAGGCATCGATGCGCGCCCGTGAGAAGTCGTCGATCTCCAGGCCCTGGACGATCTCCCAGGCCCCGTTGCGGGACACGCAGGGGAAGCCGGAGATGATCCCCTCGGGGATGCCGTAGGAGCCGTCGGACGGGACTCCCGCTGAGACCCAGTCACCCTCCGGCGTGCCCAGCACCCAGTCGTGCACGTGATCGATCGCCGCGTTGGCCGCTGATGCGGCCGAGGATGCACCGCGGGCATCGATGATCGCTGCTCCGCGCTTGGCCACCGTGGGGATGAAGACGTCGGCGACCCAGGCCTGGTCGCCCACGACCTCGGATGCCGGCTCACCCTTCACCGTGGCGTGCGTGATGTCCGGGTACTGGGAGGCGGAGTGGTTGCCCCACACGATGACCTTGTCCACGTCCGTGACGGCGGAGCCCGTCCGCTGGGCCAACTGCGTGACGGCGCGGTTGTGGTCCAGGCGCATCATCGCGGTGAAGCGCTCACGGGGGATGTCGGGCGCGTGGGCCTGGGCGATCAGCGCGTTGGTGTTGGCCGGGTTGCCGACCACGAGGATGCGCACGTCGTCTGCCGCACCGGCATTGAGGGCCTCGCCCTGGGGCTTGAAGATGCCGCCGTTCGCCTCGAGCAGATCACGGCGTTCCATGCCGGGGCCGCGCGGGCGAGCACCCACGAGCAGGGCGACGTTGACGCCGTCGAACGCAGCCCGGGGGTCATCAGTGATGTCGATGCCGGCGAGCAGGGGGAAGGCGCAGTCGTCGAGCTCCATTGCGGTGCCTTCGGCTGCCTGGAGCGCGGGGGTGATCTCCAGCATGCGCAGTCGCACCGGCACATCGGGACCCAGCAACTGACCCGAGGCGATGCGGAAGAGCAGTGCGTAGCCGATCTGGCCGGCGGCCCCGGTGACGGCGACGTTGACGGGGGTGCGAGACACGGGCATCTCCTCAGGGGTCCTCAGCCTGCACGAGGACCACGTCGGCGGCCCTCCATCTGCGACGTGCCCAACGCTAGTCCCCGCACCGCCGACGTCTCACGCTGGGGGAGGCACCCAGAGGGCGAAGACGACAAGGGCCCCGCCCAGGGTGCCCAGCACGATGAGATCCACTCGCTTGGACCGCACGGCGAGCATGCCGGCACGGTCCGTCGGAAGGACCAGGCGCAGGATGAAGGCGAGCACGAGGCTCGCGGCGAGCATGAGCGAGCCGAGGCGGAAGCGGTCGAGGGCGACGACGGTGAGGGACGCAATGACTCCCAGCAGGACGACCGCGAGCGGCCACTGCCGCCACCAGCCGTGCCGGCGCGGCCGGAGTCGATGGACCTCTGCCATGCCGCTCACGCGGGCAGCCTACGACCGCTCTGCTGCCTCGACGACGTTGGCAATGAGCATCGCCCGCGTCATGGGACCCGTGCCTCCGGGCATGGGCGCGATCCATCCGGCAACGTCCGCGCACGCCGGGTCGATGTCTCCTACCAGCCCGGCGTCGGTGCGGGTGATGCCCACGTCGACCAGGGCTGCTCCCGGCTTCACGATGTCGGGGCTGATGACATGGGGCACCCCGGCCGCGGCTACGACGATGTCAGCAGCTGCGACGTGCTGGGCCATGTCCTTCGTGCCCGTGTGGCACAGCGTCACGGTCGCGTTCTCCTGCCGCCTCGTGAGGAGGAGGCCGAGCGGGCGACCCACGGTGATGCCTCGACCCACGATGCACACCTCGGCACCCGCGATCGGGACGTCGTAGGCACGGAGCAACTCGACGATGCCGCGGGGGGTGCACGGCAGTGGAGCGTCGATCCCGAGCACGAGACGCCCGAGGTTCATCGGATGCAGACCATCGGCGTCCTTCGCGGGATCCATGATCTCGAGCACGCGATTGCTGTCGAGTCCCTTGGGCAGCGGCAACTGCACGATGTAGCCGGTGACGGCGGGATCGTCGTTGAGCCTGCGCACCTCCTGCTCGACCTCGGCCTGGGTGGCCGTCGCGGGCATATCGACCCGGATGGAGGCAATGCCGACCTCCGCGCAGTCGCGATGCTTGCCACCCACGTAGGCGTGGCTGCCTGGATCGTCTCCCACGAGCACGGTCGCCAGGCCCGGGGTGATGCCACGCGCGCGCAGCGCGGCGACGCGCGTCGCGAGGTCAGCCTTCACCGCTGCTGCCGTGGCCTTGCCGTCGAGGATGGTTGCGGTCATGGCGCAAAACCTAGTGACCCGATGTGCGGCGCAGATGAGGGGCCCACGTGGACAGGCTGCCTACCGCGACGGCGACGGCGGCGAGCAGCACTCCGGCCACTAGGGTGAGATGGAAGGTGACTCCCGCTGCGGGCACCAGCCAGTCGAGCAGCAGCGCCCCCGTGAGTTGCCCTGTGATGGCGAGGAGCGCGAAGAGGAGCACCCCGAGCCGCTGCACGACCCATGCGGCAGCCGCAATGAAGAGCACGCCGATGGTGCCGCCGAGATAGAGCCACCACGGCCCGGATGGGAGTGATCCCGGATCGAATTCGGTGAAGCCCCAGGCGAGCCCCAGTACTGCCCCGAGCATCACGGTGCCGAAAGTGAAGTTGATCCACGCTGCAGTCCACGCGTTGCGCGCTGTCGCACCCACCCGACCGTTGATCGCCTGCTGGACAGCGATCGCGAGGCCGGCGACCAGCGCGGCGACCACAGCGAAGGTCGACCCCTCCACTCCACCGCCCAGCCGGTCAGAGACTGCGATGACGACGGCTCCCACGGCGAGGATCGCGGAGATGACACGGGTGGGGGTCACCGACTGCCGACCCGCCGGACCGAGGCCGAGGCGATCGACCACGATGCTGTTGGAAACCTGGCCGGCGACCACCGCCACGGTGAAGACAGCCACTCCGATGAGAGGCACGGTCGCACTCTGCACCGCGACGAAGAACCCTCCGAGCAGCCCACCGATCACCTGCCACCAGCGCAGGCTCCCCGAGCGCAGCGCGGTGCCCACCGACGCCAGTCCGCGGCGCACTCCCGGACTGGCGATGAGGATGACGGTGAGCAGGATCCAGCCGGTCCCGAAGCTCACGAGCGCGGCCTGCAGGCCGCTCTGGGTGACGCTGGCCAACTCGCCGTTGATGCGGGATTGCATCGCGGTGAGCCCGCCGACGGTAAAGGCCGTGGCGCCGGCGACGAGTGCGCGGCCACGCACTCCCGTCGTCATGGGCACCCCTCGCTGTGCGTCACGAAGGCTCAGTGGAAGAAGTGCCGCGTGCCGGTGAGGTACATGCTCGCGCCCGCCGCCTCGGCCGCCGCGATCACTTCCTCATCCCGGACCGAACCGCCGGGCTGGACGACGGCGCGGACGCCGGCTGCGAGGAGCACCTCGAGTCCGTCGGGGAAGGGGAAGAAGGCGTCCGACGCCGCCACGGAGCCACGAGCGCGATCCTCGCCAGCCCGCGTGACCGCCAGGCGAGCCGCATCGACACGGTTGACCTGCCCCATGCCGATGCCCACCGCGGCACCGTCCTTGGCAAGAAGGATCGCGTTGGACTTGGGTGCCCGCACGGCCCGCCAGGCGAAGGCCAGATCCTCCATGGTCGCGGCGTCCACCGGCGCTCCGGCGACGAGGCGCCAGGTCGCGGGATCATCACCGTCCGCGCGCAGATCATCGGCACCCTGCAGGAGGACCCCACCGGAGATCGGGCGCAGGTCGACCCATCCGCGCTCGGGGCGCGGCTCGGCACGCAGGATCCGCAGGCCCTTGCGTTCACTGAGAAGCACCAAGGCCTCGTCGTCGTAGCCGGGTGCGACGACGACCTCGGTGAAGACATCCGCCATCGCTTCGGCCATCGCCCGTGTCACGGGACGATTCGCCGCGACGACGCCGCCGAAAGCCGACACCGGATCCGTGGCGAAGGACTTCTCGTAGGCATCGGCGATATCCGCGCCCACGGCGATCCCGCAGGGATTGGCGTGCTTGATGATGGCGACAGCGGGCTGGCCGTGGTCGTACGCCGCACGCCATGCGGCGTCAGCATCGACGTAGTTGTTGTAGGACATCTCCTTGCCGTTGAGCTGCTCGGCGCGCGCGAGTCCGGGACGCGAGAAATCCGCGGCGTAGATCGCAGCGGATTGATGAGGGTTCTCGCCGTAGCGCAGTACCGCCTGGCGCTCCCAGGCCTGGCCCAGCCAGGTGGGGAATCCCGATCCATCGGGCGCGATGACATTACCCATCCAGGTCGCGACGGCCACGTCGTAGGCGGCGGTATGCGCGAAGGCCTCCGCGGCGAGCCGCTGGCGCTCCTGGAGAGTGAACCCCCCGGCGCTCACCGCCTCGATCACCCGGGGGTAGTTGCCCGGATCCACGACCACGGCGACGCTGGCGTGGTTCTTGGCCGACGCGCGCACCATGGCGGGTCCGCCGATGTCGATCTGCTCGATGCAGTCGTCCGCACTCGCACCGGATGCCACCGTGCTCGTGAAGGGATAGAGGTTGACCACCACCAACTCGAAGGGCGCGATACCGAGCGCGTCGAGTTGCTCGACATGATCCGGGACCCGCATGTCGGCCAGAAGTCCGGCATGCACGCGAGGGTGGAGCGTCTTGACTCGACCGTCGAGGCACTCAGGGAAGCCGGTCAGGTCGGAGACAGGCGTCACCGCAATGCCCGCCTGCTCGATCTGGGCCGCCGTCGATCCCGTCGACACGATCTCGACGCCGGCAGCATCGAGTGCCGCGACGAGCTCGAGCAGCCCGGACTTGTCGTATACGGAGATGAGGGCTCGCCGGATGGACCTGCGATCGGAGTCTGCGCTCACGGGATGCTCACCTTCCTGCCGTCGACCGTGCAGCCCTGCGCGCACAGACGGGTCACGATATCCACGAGGAGCTCCCGCTCCACTACCTTGATCCGCTCGTGGACACTCGTCTCGTCATCGCCATCGCGGATCTCGACCGCACCCTGGGCGAGGATCGGGCCCGTGTCCACGCCTGCATCGACGAGATGCACAGTGCAACCCGTGATCCGGACTCCGTAGGCCAAGGCATCGCGGACACCGTGCGCGCCAGGGAAGGCGGGGAGCAGGGCCGGATGGGTGTTGATGATTCGCGAAGGGAAAGCCGCGAGCACTGAGTGGCCCAGGATGCGCATGAACCCCGCGCACACGATCCACGCCGGGTCGAATGTCGCAATCGCCGATGCGAGTGCGCGATCCCAGTCCGCACGCTCGGGATAGTCGGTCGACGCGACGACGGACGTGGGAATCCCCGCCGCCACCGCACGATCGAGTCCGGCGGCATCGACGCGATCCGAGACCACGCCAACGATCTCGTACGCATCCTGCGAGGCGTCGATGAGCGCCTGGAGGTTGGTGCCGCCTCCGGAGACCAGGACGACCAGTCGCGCGGGCACATCGCGACCCTATCGCTGCTGCGACACGCCTCCGCGAGCCATCACGACGACATCGCCACCCAGATAGTCGGCATAGCCCCGCAGGAGGCGGTTGCTGTCCCAGAGCGGTGACAGGCCGACCGCGAGCGTCACGAGCCAGGCAAAGGGTCCGATCACGGGGATGAAGGCCAGCAGGCCCGCAGCGCCGTACAGGGCGAACCATCTGCGCGCAGCCAGAGGCCAGCCGGGACGCTCCCCGGTGTCGGAGCGCACGCAGCGGATGCCCATCGCCCACCCACCCAGGGTGCGACCCCAGGTCGCCATGAGCGTGATGGTGTAGGCGGCAGTGAGCACGACGAAGACGGCCAGGGGCATCCAGAGCGGCAGGTTCAGTGAGGCGTCGATGGTGCGCTCACCGGAGGTCGCGTCGATGCGGATGCGCGTGATGCCCGATGTGAGTCCTTCGAGTGCTGACGATGCGATGCCCGCGACAACGAGGAGGAGGACCATATCGATCAGCGCGCCACCTGCACGTCGTGACATCGGCGCAAGGGAGAAGGCGGGCTTGGCCTGACGCGATTCCGCGCGACGAGGCACTCGCATAGTGCTAGACATGCGCCGGCCTCTCAGGCCAGGCCGTGACGGCGATCGCGCCCACGGCAATGAGAGCACCACCGACGCCCGCGACCAGCAGGGGCGCGGGCCCGAGACCCTGCAGCGACGTGTCACCCAAGGCACCGGTCGATAGCCATGCGGCAATGGCGAGAACCACCGACGCAGAGGTCGCCGCACCCAGAGCGACGAGTGCTCCGCGCATGCCATTGAGCCCACGTCGGCGCAGGAGGGCGCCGGCGACCGCGCCCGCGGCGACCACCAGGGCGGGGAGCAGGAGCGCTCCCGCTGGCGGTTGATCCGGCAGGACGGCGAACAGCGGAAATCCCGGCAGGGCTGCGGAGGCGGGGTCACCGTACGGCGCCACGACGGTGCCCACGGACACGGTCACACCCGGTCCCAGGAGGTAGGCGAGGGACCAGACAATCGCGACGGGGAGATAGCCGAGGGTCAGCGATGCAAGAAGGAGTAGACCGGCAGCGCCGGCGTCGAGCTCGACGAGCAGCGCGGTGATCTCATCGAAACTCATGACGATGGCGACTGCGAGGATCACGCTGGCCGCAGCCACCAGGCAGAGCAGCGCGACACCGGCGGCCGCAGCGCCATCGCGCACCTGATCGGGCAGCGCATCCCGGGAGATGAGATCAGCGCGCCGCAGCACGATAAGGGTGGAGACCGCAGTCATCACGAGACCCGCGACGAGTGCCGTGCGCGCGGGAGAGATCGCGAGGTTGCGGCTCATGCCCGCGACGATCGCGCCCACCGCAGCGAAACTCACGCCCACGGCGATCGCGACGACGGCAGCCTCACCGCGTCGGGCCACGGCCGACGCGTCGGCCGCCCAGCGCGATGCTGCCGCGACCGCGATGAGAGGCAGGATCGCGAAGCCGAGAGGAAGCAGCGTGAGCGTCACACCCGACACCGTCGGCGCCTGGCCCAGGCCGGCCAGCCAGGCCCCGGACGCCACCTCGAGCATCTGCGTCCACTCCTGCGCCCCCGACGGATCCAGCATCCAGGCGGCCAGAGCGAGGATGGCAAGGGCCAGGTAACTGAAGATCGCCGCGGCAGCTCCGCCGACAGCGCCGGCAACCACGAGGGGCAGCGGCGCTGAGGGCGCCTGCCCGATCGAGGCGCTCGAACGTGCGGTGAGGCTCACCGGACAAGACTGTCAGCCGAGACGGGCTCGCCCCCGTAACGGCACGCGGGCATCGTGAGTCACACGAGCATCACTCGTCATGGGGTCAGCCGCGCAGGAGCGCACGCATGAGCCGAGCCGTCTCGCTCGGGGTCTGGCCCACACGCACGCCGACGGCCTCGAGGGCCTCCTTCTTAGCCGCCGCCGTGCCCGACGAGCCCGAGACGATCGCTCCGGCATGGCCCATGGTCTTGCCCTCGGGGGCGGTGAAGCCCGCGACGTAGCCGACCACGGGCTTCGTCACGTTGTCCGCGATGAACGCCGCCGCGCGCTCCTCGGCGTCGCCGCCGATTTCGCCGATCATCACGATCGCCTCGGTGGCGGGATCCGCCTCGAATGCCGCCAAGCAGTCGATGTGCGTGGTGCCGATGATGGGATCTCCACCGATGCCGACGCAGGTGGAGAAGCCGATGTCGTTGAGCTCGTACATCATCTGGTAGGTCAGCGTGCCGGACTTCGACACGAGACCGATCGGTCCCGGACCGGTGATATCCGCGGGGATGATGCCGGCGTTCGACACTCCCGGAGAGATGATGCCCGGGCAATTGGGGCCGATGATGCGCGTCGCCCCCGAGTTGACGGCGTACTGGAAGAACTGCGCCGTGTCGTGCACCGGGATGCCCTCGGTGATCACCACGCACAGTGGGATCTCGGCATCGACAGCCTCCTCGACCGCTGCCTTAGCGAAGCGTGGTGGCACGAAGACGACGCTCACGTTGGCGCCGGTGGCGATCATGGCCTCACGGACGTCACCGAAGACCGGGATGCCGTCGACCTCCTGCCCGCTCTTGCCCGGCGTGACGCCGGCGACGACCTGGGCACCGCTGGCCACCATCCTGCGGGTGTGCTTGGTGCCCTCGGAGCCGGTCATGCCCTGCACGAGGATGCGGCTGTCGGAATCGAGCCAGATCGTCATGCGGCACCTCCGGCCAGTTGCGCGACGCGACGCGCAGCGTCATCCATGGTCTCCACCATCTCCACGAGCGGGTTGTTGAACTCGGTGAGGATCCGCCGCCCCTCGACGGCGTTGTTGCCGTCGATACGGCACACGATGGGCTTGGTCACCGGCGTACCGCGCTCGGCGAGGGCGCCGACCGCCTGAACGATGCCGTTGGCCACGGCATCGCAGGAGGTGATGCCACCGAAGACGTTGACGAAGACGGCCCGCACGTCAGGGTCGTTGAGGACGATGTCGAGGCCATTGGACATCACCTCCGCACTCGCGCCACCCCCGATGTCGAGGAAGTTGGCCGGACGTACGCCGCCGAACTCCTCACCCGCGTAGGCGACCACATCGAGCGTGCTCATGACGAGGCCGGCGCCGTTGCCGATGATCCCGACCTCGCCCTCGAGCTTGACGTAGTTGAGATCGAACTCCTTGGCCCGGAGCTCGATGGGGTCGGTGGCGTCCTTGTCGACCAGATCGGCGTGCGAGGCATGGCGGTAGTTGGCGTTGTCATCGAGGGTGACCTTGCCGTCGAGCGCGAGGACTCGGCCGTCCGCCGAGAGCACGAGTGGATTGACCTCGACGAGCGTCGCATCCTCCTGGACGAGGACCTGCCACAGACGAACGAGGACATCGATGACCTGGTCGCGAATGTGCGAGGGGAAGCCCGCCTGGTCGACGATGCGCGCGGCTACCGACTCGTCGACACCGTCGATGGCGTCGATGCGCACGAGTGCCAGAGCCTCGGGTCGAGTGGCGGCCACCTCCTCGATGTCGACTCCGCCCTCGACGCTGGCCATCGCGAGGAAGGCGCGGTTCGCTCGATCGAGGAGGAAGGAGACGTAGTACTCCTCGGCGATGTCGGTCGCCTCGGTGACGAGCACACGGCGTACGACGTGCCCCTTGATGTCGAGTCCGAGGATGTCCTGGGCACGCGCCTGAGCTTCCTCGGGAGTCGCCGCGAGCTTGACGCCTCCTGCCTTGCCTCGGCCCCCGGTCTTGACCTGTGCTTTGACGACGACGGCAGACCCGATCTTGCGCGCGGCCTCATGAGCGGCATCGGGGGTGGCGCACACCTCACCGGCGGTGACCGGGACTCCATGCGAGTCGAAGAGGTGCTTGGCCTGGTACTCGTAAAGGTCCACGGTTCCCTCCGGCTTCGCCCTGCCGGGCTACGACGCGGTGAGCCTACTGATCAGGCACCGTGGTCGGGCACGTGGGCACCGACCCACTCCACGATCGTGGGCAGGGGTGTGCCCGGCCCGAAGACCTCGGTGACACCCAGGGCTTTGAGGCCCGGGATGTCGGCCTCGGGGATGATCCCGCCGCCGAAGACCAGGATGTCGTCGGCCTGACGCGCACGAAGCTCCTGCATGAGCTCCTCGAAGAGCACCTGGTGCGCTCCCGAGAGCACGGAGATGCCGATGGCATCCGCGTCCTCCTGGACCGCAGCCTCGGCAATCTGTGCGGGGGTCTGGTGCAGGCCGGTGTAGACCACCTCGAAGCCAGCATCGCGCAGGGCACGTGCCACCACCTTGGCCCCGCGGTCGTGACCATCGAGTCCGGGCTTGGCGACGATGATCCTCGCCGGCATGGCACCTCCCAGGACACCGTGGTCGCACCGAGCGAAGGGGCTCAGCGCCGGGGACACGATACCGGGGTGTCCCGGACGACTCGGAGCGTCGTCAAGACACCGCGGGAGAGCGCGGACTAGCGTCATCGGGTGCCTCGAATCGCCCTCCCCGCGGTACCCCTCCCCACTTGGGGTTCCGGGACGGCGCGCACGCTGCTGTCGGCATCCACCGCACGGGGAGTCGCCGTCGAGGCGGCCTGGATCACCGCGCACCTCGCGATGTATCCGCTGGGAGTGGTCGAGGAGCAGCTCCGACTGCAGCAGGAGCGCCACTCCCTGGAGGACCTGCCCCCCGCCCAGCGTGGATTGCTCGTCGGAGATGTGGAGGCCGCGGGCACGCCGATCGTCCTCGTGCACGGTTTCTTCGACAACCGATCGATCTTCACCCTGCTACGCCGTGGACTCCACCGTCGCGGCTTTGGCTCGACGTACGCCCTCAACTACTCCGCCCTGAGCGAGGACATCCGGGCCGTGGCGGCACGACTCGGTGCGCTCATCGACCAGGTGTGCGAGGAGACCGGTCATGAGCGCGTCCATGTGATCGGGCACTCGCTCGGCGGACTCATCGGCCGCTACCTGGTGCAGCGTCTGGGCGGGGACCGGCGAGTGCACACCCTGGTGACCCTGGGCAGCCCGCATGGAGGCACGCTGCCCGCGCACGTCGTACCTCTCGAGATCGCGCGCCAGATGCGGATCGGCGGCGACCTCATCGCCGAGCTCGCCGAGCCCGCACCCGGCTGCCGCACGCGCTTCCTCGCCTTCTGGTCCGACATCGACCAGCTCGTCATCCCTCGTTCCCATGCCCGCGTCGAGCACCCTGACCTGCGGGCGCGCAATGTCCTCGCGCACGGAGTGGGTCACCTGTCCCTTCCGGTTGACGGTCGCGTGATTCGCGAGATCGCCACCACCCTGGCCCTCCTCGATGAGGGCCCCTGAACAGCGGCATGATGTGACACACGTCACATCACATGTCACACCAGTCACATCAGTCACAGTGGGGTGGTGCCTGGACCCGTCGGGCTGGTAGACCGCTCCCATGCGCCGTCTCGTCGCGCCGCTCCTCGTCGCGGCAGCCCTCGTGGTCGCACAGGGAGCGATCGTGCTGGCCGCCGGAGCGCCCTCCCTCGCGGACTCCCGACCGAGTGGCCCCGTCGCCGGTGCCGGTGGTGCGGGTCGCGCACTGGGCTCGGGATCCAGCGTCGACCTCGAGACCGCAGACCGACTCGACGGGTCGGCGGGCATCGCCCATCTCGCATCCGTCACGGCGGCGCGCACGCTGACAGCCCGCGCCCAGTCGGAGGCGACTCCCGAGTCCTCTCAGCGCAAGGCAGAGCGCGAAGGCCCGGCGTACAGCTACCCCGTCACGTGGGGCACTCCCATCAGCGGCGAATTCGGTGACGTCAGCCCCTCGTGGCCCCGCGGTCACGCCGGACTCGACTTCAACGGCGAGACCGGTGACCCGGTGTACGCCGCCACGGACGGTCGTGTGGAGTACGCCGAGTTCAACTACGGCGGCTACGGCAACCTCGTGATGATCATGCGCGCCGATGGCACCCAGACCCGCTACGCCCATCTCGACAAGATCAAGGTCCGCAAGGGCGAACGCGTCAACGCCGGAGATCTCATTGGCCTGATGGGCAACACGGGAAACTCGTCGGGATCGCACCTGCACTTCGAGGTGCGCGTCGGCGATGCCCTCACACCGACCAATCCCGCGGGCCTGTGGACCGGTTCGCGGCCCGGGGTCCCGTCGAAGCCACCCGCCTGGGCCTGCCGCAACTTCGGCTGCTGACCGGCGACTACATCTTGTCGACAGG
Organism: Actinomycetota bacterium; assembly: GCA_046046455.1. GTDB lineage: Bacteria > Actinomycetota > Actinomycetes > S36-B12 > S36-B12 > Mxb001. Next base: position 23,475 of record JBJOJS010000066.1, read on the forward strand.
CGCGTAGCGCAAGAGCAGCCGCTTCGTGCCCACGGCTCCGAAGTCGATGGTCGCCTCCGCCTTATCGCCGACACCCGACGTGCCGGTCACCGTGCCCATGCCGAAGGTCTTGTGCAGCACTCGGTCACCCACCGCCAGCGCGACGACGGGCCGCGTGCCCGCGGTGGGCTGCGGACGCGTGAGCGAGGCGGCACTGGCCATGGGGCGTGGTGCCGGCGCCGACTGGGCACCGGACCACGTGAGCACTGGCTCCTCACGCCGGCTCTCGACAAGCTCCGGGGGGATCTCGTCGAGGAATCGCGATGCGGGGTTGTGCATCGGCGAACCCCATGCTGAGCGCGACAGCGCCCGACTGAGGTAGAGCCGCTCGCGCGCTCGCGTGATGCCGACATAGGCGAGTCGACGTTCCTCCTCGAGCTCGGATTCCGAACCCAGGGATCGGACGTGCGGGAAGATGCCGTCCTCCATGCCGGTGAGGAAGACCACCGGGAATTCCAGGCCCTTCGCGGTGTGAAGTGTCATGAGCGTGACGACTCCTTCGTCGTCATCGGGGATCTCGTCAGCGTCGGCCACCAGCGAGACACGCTCGAGGAAACCCGCCAGAGTCGGATCCTCGGTATCGCGCTCGTACTCTGCCGCCACCGACTCGAGCTCAGCGAGGTTCTCCAGTCGGGTTTCGTCCTGGGGATCGTGGGATGCCTGAAGCTCCGCGATGTAGCCGGTCTGCTCGAGGATCGCCTGGAGCACGGTGGCCGGTCCGGCACCGGACTCCACGAGCGTGCGCAGATCCGACAGCAACTGGGCAAAGGCCACCACCTGCGTCTGCGAGCGTGTGGCGAGGCCTGGGATCTCGGCGGCCCGATCGAGCGCGGCACCGAAGGAGATGCGCTCACGCTGGGCGAAGGACTCGATCGTCTCCTCCGCCCGATCGCCGATCCCCCGCTTGGGCACATTGAGGATCCGTCGCACAGAGACGTCGTCATCGGGGTTGGCGACGGCGCGGAGATAGGCAATTGCATCGCGGATCTCGCGACGCTCGTAGAAGCGGACACTGCCGACGACGGTGTAGGGAAGGCCCACCCTGACGAAGATCTCCTCCAGCGACCGGGACTGGGCGTTGGTCCGGTAGAAGACGGCCACGTCCGCGGGCCGCACTCCGGCTTCGTCGACAAGCGCATCGATCTCGTCCGCGACGAAACGCGCCTCGTCATGCTCGTCGTCCGCAACGTAGGTGACGATGGGAGAACCGGCGCCGGCGTCCGTCCAGAGCCGCTTGGGGCGGCGCCCGCCGTTGCGTGCGATCACTCGATTGGCCGCATCCAGGATCGTCTGCGTCGACCGGTAGTTCTGCTCGAGGAGGACGGTCCTGGCATCGGGATAATCGCGCTCGAACTCCTCGATGTTGCGAATCGTCGCTCCGCGGAAGGCGTAGATCGACTGGTCGGCGTCGCCAACGACGCACAGCTCAGCAGGGGGGACACCGTCGCGACCGTCACCCACGAGCTCACGGACGAGCACGTACTGCGCGTGGTTGGTGTCCTGGTACTCATCGACGAGGATGTGCCGGAATCGGCGGCGGTAGTGCTCCGCCACATCGGGATAGAGCTGCAGCAGAGCGACCGTCGACCCGATGAGGTCATCGAAATCGAAGGCATTGGCCCGGCGCAGTCGACGCTGGTACTCCGCGTAGGCCTCGGCGAGAACCCGATCCTGAGGCGTCTCAGCCCGACGGGCGAAGGCCTCCTCGTCGACGAGTTCGTTCTTCAGGTGGGAGACCCGCGACGACAGACCCCGCGGGGGGTGACGCTTGGGATCGAGATCGAGGTCCTTGACCACCATCGACATGAGTCGCTGCGCATCGGCCGCGTCGTAGATCGAGAAGTTGGTCGAGATGCCGAGGCGCCCGGCTTCCCGGCGCAGGATCCGCACGCAGGCGGAGTGGAAGGTCATGACCCACATGGCGCGCGACGCGGGGCCGACGAGGGCCGCGACCCGCTCCTGCATCTCGCGGGCCGCCTTGTTGGTGAACGTAATGGCGAGGATCTCCGAGGGACGCACACCCTGCTGCTGGATCAGGTGGGCAATGCGTTGAGTGAGCACGCGTGTCTTGCCGGAACCCGCGCCCGCGACGATGAGCAGGGGGCTGCCCCGATGGGTCACGGCTTCCTGCTGCGCGGGATTGAGATCGGGCACCCGCAGATCGTACGTCGGTGCTGCGACAGCGCCCCGCCTAGCGCAAGTAGGCCACCACGTGCGCGGTGACGTCAACGCCGCCGACTACGTCGCGTCGCAGGGTCCCCGCGCTGTCGAGCGGAACGACGATGAGGCCCGTGACCTTGGTGTGCCGCGGGACGACGAGCGAGGGCACGTCGGGCCGATCGAGCGAGTAGAAGGTCACCTCGCCCCCCTTGGTCCCCGACGCGGAGACGCGCAGCACGGCTGCTGTGGCACCCGAGGCGCTGACTGCGGCGCGCGCCTCGAGGGTGTCAGCGGTCACTCCTGCCGCGTTCTCGGCCCGGGGCGCGGGCAGGAGTCGGGTGAGGACCGCGCGAGCGCGGCGTACCTCAACCGGCTGCACCGGGACGAGGAGGGCTCCGAGCTCGGGGGTGCGGACGGCGGATGCCTGCACCGCGATGGTGATGTCTACCTTGCCCCCACCGGTGTTGACGACCGTGATGCGTCCCTCGGGATCGAGGGCGGCGATCACCGGCACGGAGGCATTCGCGTTGCGCCGGTAGGCGATGGCGGGCTCGGCGGGCGAGAACTTGTCACCCGTGCGGCGTAGGAGCAGGCGCCCGCCCTTCTCGGCGCCGGAGACTCCCACGGTGAGCAGAGCACCCGCGGGCGGTCCGTCGGAGGTAGCGCCGACGGCGACGTCGACGATGCGTTTCTCCCCCGCCTGCAGGGGCTGGTTGAGCACCCGGGTGTCATAGACGACCTGGTTGGCATGCGCGAGGAGACGACCCTCCGTCGCGTCATCGCCCCCCGGCGTCACGAAGTAGCCGAGCAGGTCCACCGTCACGTGCGTGGCACCGGAGTCCGTGGTGAGCGCGATGGTCCCATCGGTCGCGACAGGCAGAATCGACACGAGTTCGCGCTTGCCGTTGACCACGATGCTCGACAACGCCCCGTTGGCTGCGGAGCGCAGGGTGGCTGGCGAGTTGGAGGCGAGAGTCGTCACGCGTACGGCGACCGCCTTCACGCGCGTCCCCGGGGAGTCCTTGCGTCCCGAGATGTCCAGGACAAGGGGGGAGCCCGCTCCTCCACTGGACCGGGCAGCCAGGCGGCACGGCTTCCCGCCGTTGCCCTGGCCACTGCGCGTGTCCAGGAGCCGGTGCGGAGCAACGGGCACGAAGTCGAGACCGTCGCCGGGGTCGGCGGCCGTGGTCGCGGGCGTGCGCGAGGCCGTGCAGAAGGGCGCGGGCGTGGGATCGCCGCCCCAGAAACTTGTCTGCCCGGCGGCACCGTCCCACGAGAACGAGATGTGGATGTGGTCGCGATGGCAGTAGGTGTCGTAGCTGCTCTGCGGAGTGCTGTAGCAACCCTTGAGCTCAGTCCAGCGCTGTGTGTAGGACTCCCAGATCTCGTCGCCCCAGCCGATGTACATCACGCCGAGGCGGCGGGCCATGGCGAACTCGTTGCCGTTCTCATCGGTTGCCAGCAACCACTTCAGGAACGACTCGGCCTGAGCGTTCTGCTCGGGGATCTTGGAGTTGATCATCCAGTCGAGGGCGCGGCCCTCCTTGTGCTCGCTGCGACCACCCTGATTGCACTCGCGTGGCACCCAGATGCTGCGTGAGTCGGTGTACGTCGCACGGATGAGGTCGGCGACGCGCTGCGTGCCGGGCTTCGTGGCGGGATCGCAGATGTACTGCCCCTGATAGGTCGCAAGGGGATCGACCTCCGCCGGGAGGCCGGCAGGCACAGCGGGAGGCGGAGGCAGGGGCACGTCCTCCTGCTTCTTGGCGTCCTTCTTGTCCTGGGCCTTCTTCTGGGCCGCCTTGCCGGCGTCCCCTCGCACGGGAGCACCGGACGCGCTCTCCGACAACGAGGGGTCGGGCGCATGATCGGCCTCGCCGATCGGCGACGAAGCCGCCGGCTGGGCGATGAGGAGGAAGCCTGCGACGAGGGCTACGCAGGCACCGAGGACCGTCGCCCGCACCCGGGTCACCGGCCCCCTAGGATCAGGCCCGGAAGGGCCGCCACGGGCGAGCACGCCGTCCAAGGTAGCCCCTCCGAGCCCGGGAGCCCCGTTCGTCACGGGTGTTTCCCCGGAAAGTCCCCAGATCGTCACCTTGTGGACCCACAGGGTCCGTCGAGGCGCGTCGCGGACGTTTGCCCACGTCAGCCGCCTCATCGAGTCGAGGAGCCCATGAACGCCGCCCCTAGCGACGAGGTCCCCGCCCGGGCCCTCGTGGTCACCGCCCACCCCGACGACGTCGACTTCGGGGCCGCCGGCACCGTGGCCTCCTGGGTCGCCCAGGGGACCCGGGTGACGTACTGCATCGTCACCGACGGGGACGCCGGCGGCTTCGACCCGGCCGTCCCTCGGTCGGAGATCCCGCGCATCCGCCGCGCCGAGCAGGTGGCCGCGGCCCGGATCCTCGGCGTCGAGGACGTGCGGTTCCTGGGCTACCGGGACGGTGAGCTGGAGGTCACCCAGGGGCTGCGCCGGGACATCAGCCGGGTCATCCGAGAGGTGCGACCCGAGCGCATGCTCATCCAGTCCCCCGAGCGCAATTGGGCCCGCATCCCCGCGTCGCACCCCGACCATATGGCGGCCGGAGAGGCGGCGATCTTCGCGATCTACCCCGATGCCCGCAATCCCTTCGCGCACCCCGTGCTGCTCAAGGACGAGGGTCTCGACGCCTGGACGGTGCACGACGTGTGGGTCATGGGCTCACCCGACCCCGACCACATCGTCGACGTGACAGACCACGTCGACCGGAAGCTCTCTGCGCTGCGCGCGCACGAGAGCCAGACATCGCACATGGATGACCTCGAGGAGCGCATTCGCGGGTGGATGACGATGGCGGCCGAGCGCGGAGGCCTCCCCGAGGGCCGCCTCGCCGAGGCGTTCCTGCGCACGACGATCCCCTAGGTCACGCGCGCGGGGGATGACCGCCTGCCAGCGCAGCATCCTTCTCGAACTTCGGGCGAACGAGTGAGTCCACCTCGCACAACGGCCCGAAGTTAACCCGGACGCGTGATGATCAGTTCCAGAAGACAGCGATGACGACGTTGACCAGGGTCAGCGCGCCGATCGCGCCCCACAGGCCCACCTGAGGCGGGGTGCGCTTGCGTCCGATGAAGGCCAGCGCCGTGATGATGAGGACGATCACGAGCTTCACGGCGATCTTGGCGTGGTCCACCTCTTCGCCGGGCACGAGGCCAGCCGAGGCGATGCCGACCAGCAGCACGCCCGTGACGAGCTGGGTGAGAGCGCCGTGGAGCATCGCGGGATTGACGCCCTTGTCCGCCGAGCGCATCTGGACCAGGAAGCCACCCAGGAGGCTGGCGAGGCCGATGAAGTGCAGGACGACGAGAAGGTTGTAGACGAATTCCACGTCTTCACCCTAGCCGAGGGCAACGTCCCGGCGCACCCTCGCGGACGCTCCGGTGCCCCCTGCCCCGACTGCGTTCGCACCCGACTACTCCCACTCGATACCAACCGAGAGTGGGAAGAAGCGGGCTCTGCCCGACTACTCCCACTCGATGGTGCCGGGGGGCTTGCTCGTCACATCCAGCACCACGCGATTCACCTCGCGCACCTCATTGGTGATGCGCGTCGAGATGCGGCCAATGACGTCGTACGGCAGGCGCGACCAATCGGCCGTCATGGCGTCCTCACTGGACACGGGCCGCAGCACGATCGGGTGCCCGTACGTGCGACCGTCACCCTGCACGCCCACCGACCGCACGTCGGCCAGCAGCACCACGGGGAACTGCCATACATCCCGGTCGAGACCCGCCGACGTGAGCTCTTCGCGGGCAATCGCATCCGCCGCACGCAGGATCGCGAGCCTCTCGGCATCGACCGCGCCGACGATCCGGATAGCAAGGCCCGGTCCGGGGAAGGGGTGGCGCCACACGATCTCGGGGGGGAGGCCCAACTCCAGGCCCACCTGGCGCACCTCGTCCTTGAAGAGGGTGCGCAGCGGCTCCACGAGCGTGAAGGCCAGGTCATCGGGCAGGCCGCCCACATTGTGGTGGCTCTTGATGTTGGCCGTCCCCGTGCCACCACCGGACTCCACGACGTCGGGGTAGAGCGTGCCCTGGACCAGGAAGTCCACCGTGCGACCTGACTGGCCCGCTTCGGCGACGACGTCACGCGCGGCATCCTCGAAGACTCGGATGAACTCCCGACCGATGATCTTGCGCTTCTGCTCGGGATCGGTGACTCCCGCGAGCGCGTCGAGGAAGCGCTGCTGGGCATCGACGACGACGAGTCGCACACCTGTGGCAGCCACGAAGTCGCGCTCCACCTGCTCCGCTTCCCCCGCGCGCAGCAGACCGTGATCGACGAAGACGCAGGTGAGCTGATCACCGACGGCACGCTGCACGAGGGCTGCCGCCACAGCGGAGTCCACACCTCCCGAGAGTCCGCAGACGACGAGCCCGTCGCCGACCTGCTCGCGGATGCGGGCGACCTGGTCATCGATCACGCCTTCAGTCGTCCAGGAAGGCTCAAGCCCCGCGACATCGCGCAGGAAGCGCTCGAGCACGCGCTGTCCGTGCTCGCTGTGCATGACCTCCGGATGGAACTGCACGCCAGCGAGTCCGCGACCACGAGCCTCCATCGCGGCGACGGGTGCGCCGGCCGTCATCGCCGTGACGACGAAGCCCTCCGGTGCTCGGGTCACGCTGTCGCCGTGGGACATCCACACGGACTGCTGCGTCGGCAGCCCCGCGAAGAGCGCGGACGTGGCGTCTGTCACCTCGAGCGGCGTGCCACCGAACTCGCTCAGGCCTGTGCGCTCCACCGTGCCGCCCATCGCCTGAGCCATCGCCTGGAATCCATAGCAGATCCCGAAGACGGGGACACCCGCGTCGAAGAGCTCGGCGTCGACGGACGGGGCACCGTCGGCGTACACGCTGCTGGGGCCGCCCGAGAGCACGACGGCTGCGGGCTGCTTCGCGAGCATGTCGGCGACGGACATGGTGTGCGGCACGATCTCGGAGTAGACGTGCGCCTCGCGGATGCGGCGGGCGATGAGCTGGGCGTACTGCGCGCCGAAGTCGACGACGAGGACAGGACGGGGCTCGGCAGCCATGACGGGAGCGTAGTCAGATCTCGAGGTAGGCAACGACGAGGGCGTACGCGGCAATGCTCAGTGCGATGACAACCAGGGTGATGACGGAGATCGTCACCGCGGCCACGGCGAGACCGCGGCCACCCATCAGGCTGCTGGTCTCGGATCTGCGCACGGCGACGCGGCCGAGCACGAAGCCCAGGACGCTGCCGATGACGGGGAGCAGGGTGAGTCCGAGCAGGGAGAAGACGAAGGCCCAGACACCGAACGAGCTGCGACGCGGCGCAGCATGGGCGCCCAAGGTCGAGGAGGATGCGGGGGCGACAGGCTCGGTCGTAGCGCCGTCGGAACCCACGCTCGTACCCTAAGACCCTGCCACCCCGGAATGCGAATGGCGCCCCGTGCGTCGGCCCGTAGGCCAAGCGCGGGGCGCCATTCGCGTCGTACTCCTTGCAGATCTCGCTCAGTTCATCTGGGCAGATCTCGATCAGTTCATCTGGTTGACGACGTTCGGGTCATTGGAGACGGCAACGACGACCACGATCACGTAGATGATCGTGATGATGGTCCAGAGGATCAACGAGATGATGCCGATGATGAGGCCGGCCTTGGCCACGCCACCGTTGTTCGCGCGGCCCTCGCGAGCGTTCTTCGTGCCCATCACGCCGAAGACGATGCCCAGGATGCTGCCGATGAAGGGGATGCACCCGACAAGGCCGAGGATGGACAGGACGAGCGAGGCGACGCCCATGCCGTTCTGAGGAGCCGCGCCTCCCGGCGGGGGCGGCGGGGTCCCCGGAGGCGGGGGCGGCGGGGTCCCCGGAGGCGGCGGGGGCGCAGGCGGGCCTGGCGGCGGGGGCGGGGGCGGCGGAGTGGTCGACATGTGTCCTCCAGGCTCGGGGCGCCGACCGTCGGCGTTCCTAGGGACGACCGTAGCCCCCCGGCAGCCCCATTCCGGGGAAACCGCCCCACGAGTCGCAGAGACGCCCTAGCGTCGGACCTGCCCGTCCGTCGGGGCGGGTGGCGTGCCCTCGGATCGCCCCATGAGCTCACACGGGAGAACCATGACCCATATCCCCATCAGCGTGACCGTGGATGGCACGGTCTACGACGTCGAGGTCGAGCCTCGACGACTCCTCGTCCATTTCCTGCGCGAGGACATCGGCCGCGTCGGCACCGTCGTCGGCTGCGACACCTCCAACTGCGGTGCCTGCACCGTCCTGCTCGACGGCAAGAGCGTCAAGTCATGCAGCGTCCTTGCCGTCCAGGCCGACGGTCACGAGGTCCTCACGGTCCAGGGCCTTGCCGAGGGTGAGCACAAGTGGCACCCCGTGCAGACCGCCTTCAAGGAGTGCCACGGCCTGCAGTGCGGCTATTGCACCCCGGGCATGGTGATGGCCGCGGTCGACCTGCTCCAGGAGAACCCCAACCCCTCCGAGGAGGAGATCCGCGAGGGACTCGAGGGCAACCTGTGCCGGTGCACCGGCTACCACAACATCGTCAAGTCGGTGGAGTACGCCGCTGAGCTCATGGGGGGCACCAAGTGACCGACACGATCCCCGATACCAACGCCAACCCCATGGGGCGGCCGCTGCGCCGCAAGGAGGATGCGCGCCTACTCCACGGCCAGACCAACTGGACCGACAACATCCAATTGCCCGGCACCCTGCACATGGCGATCCTGCGCAGCCCCATGGCCCATGCCAAGATCACGAATCTCGACGTCACGCCAGCGCTCAAGCGCCCCCACGTCGTAGCGGCATTCGGCGCCAAGGAGCTGGGTGAGCTCAACGGCTCGGTCCCCTGCGTGTGGCCGGTCACCGACGACATCCAGATGCCGGGCTTCCCGGCACTGGCCGTCGACAAGGTCCGGCACGTGGGCGACTGCGTCGCCGTCGTCCTCGCCACCGACAAGTACGCCGCCGCCGATGCGCTCGATGCCATCGAGGTCGACTACGAGCCGCTCCCCGCGGTCATCGACATGGAGGCCGCGATCCAGTCCGGATCCACCGCCGTCCACGATGCCGCAGACGGCAGCCATGGCACCAACGTCTGCTACGAGTTCCCGCTGAAGCCGCAGGGAGACGGTGCGTTCGAAGCCGCTGTGAAGGCTGCCGGTGACGACGCCGTCGTGGTCAAGCGCCGCTTCATCAACCAGCGCATCATCGCCGGCTACATGGAGCCCCGCGCCGTCGTCGCATCACCCATGGGCATGAGCAACGAGATGACCATCTGGTCAGCGACGCAGATCCCGCACGTCCTGCGCGTGCTCCTCGCGCTCGTGACGGGCCTGCCCGAGAACTCCCTGCGCGTCATCGCCCCCGACGTCGGCGGCGGCTTCGGCGGCAAGCTGCAGTGCTACCGCGAGGAGATCCTCGCCGTGCAGATCGCCCGTCACCTGGGCCGGCCGGTCAAGTGGACCGAGACCCGCAGCGAGGACATGGTCGCGTCGCACCACGGTCGCGATCAGATCCAGGACATCGAGATCGCCGCGACCAAGGACGGCAAGATCATCGGCCTCAAGGTCGATCTGATCGCCAACATGGGCGCCTACCTGCAGATCATCACGCCGGGCATCCCGCTGCTGGGCATGTTCATGTACCCGGCGATCTACAAGATGCCCGTCTACGAGTTCAACTGCATCGGTGTCTTCACCAACACCACGCCGACCGACGCCATCCGCGGCGCCGGGCGCCCGGAGGCGACGTACGCCATCGAGCGCATCGTCGACGAGCTGGCCGCCGAGCTCGGCATGGACGCGATGCAGTTGCGCGAGCTCAACTGGATCAAGCACGAGGAATTCCCCTACGCCACGGTCGCCGGCCTCACCTACGACACTGGCAACTACGAGGCGGCCACGGCGAAGGCCATGGAGCTCTTCGGCTACGACGCCCTGCGCGCCGAGCAGGAGCAGCGCCGCGCCTCGGGCGATCCCGTGCAGCTGGGTATCGGCATCTCGACGTTCACCGAGATGTGCGGCCTGGCCCCCTCACGCACCCTTGGCGCACTGAAGTACGTCGCGGGTGGCTGGGAGCACTGCACGATCCGCGCCCTGCCCACGGGCAAGATCGAGCTCATCACGGGAACGTCGCCGCACGGCCAGGGCCACGAGACAGCCTGGAGCCAGATCGCGGCGAGCATCCTCGGCGTACCTGTCGAGGACATCGAGGTCGTCCACAGCGACACCGGTCGCGCCCCCTACGGCATGGACACCTACGGCTCGCGCTCGCTTGCCGTCGGTGGCCAGGCCATCAAGAAGGCCGCCGAGCGCCTGGTCGAGAAGGCCAAGGTCATCGCTGCTCACCAGCTCGAGTGCTCGGTCGACGATCTGGAGTTCATCCAGGGTGCCTTCCGCGTCAAGGGCGACCCGGCCAAGTCGCAGCCGCTTGCCGCGGTCGCGTTCGAGGCCTTCTCCGCACACAACCTGCCGGATGGCGTTGAGCCGACCCTGCAGGCGGAGGCCACGGTCGATCCCGATGACTTCTCCTACCCGCATGGCACGCACCTGTGCGCCATCGAGGTGGACACGGAGACCGGCAAGTCGAAGATCCGCAGCTACGTCGCGGTCGACGACGTCGGCGTCCAGGTCAATCCGCTCATCGTGGAGGGGCAGGTGCACGGCGGACTCGCCTGCGGCATCGGCCAGGCGCTCTACGAGGGAGTGGAGTACGACTCCGACGGCAATCTGCTTACCGCGAGCTTCGCCGACTACCTCATCCCGAGCGCGGCGGACCTGCCGAGCTTCACCACCGATCGCACGGTGACTCCGTCGTCGACGAATCCTCTCGGCACCAAGGGTGTCGGCGAGGCAGGCGCCATCGCATCACCGCCGGCGATCATCAACGCCATCGTCGACGCACTGCGCCCCATGGGAGTCACTGATGTCAAGATGCCGGCTACGCCGGAGAACGTCTGGCGAGCGATCAACGCAGGCAAGGGAGGTGCCCAGTGATTCCCATGGCATTCGAGTACGTCCGACCCAGCACGGTCGACGAGGCGATCTCGGCGATTGCCGCCGCCGGCGAGGACGGCAAGGTGATCTCCGGTGGCCAGTCGCTCATGCCGGTCCTACGTCTGCGGATGGCCGCTCCGACCACCCTGGTCGACATCGGATCCATCGCGGAGATGAAGGGCGTGACCGACGGCGGCGATCACCTGGTCGTCGGGGCAAACACCACGCATTACGAGGTGATGAACGACGCCCTGGTCAAGCAGCATGCACCGCTGCTTGCCCAGGCGGCGGCCACGGTGGCCGATCCGGCGATCCGTCACCGCGGCACCTTCGGCGGCTCCCTCGCTCACGCGGATCCGGCGGGAGATCTGCCGACCGTGGCGCTGGCACTGGACGCGACGATGGTCGCCAAGGGACCGAAGGGCACCCGTGAGATCGCGGCGAAGGACTTCTTCGTCGACTACTTCACGAGCGCTCTCGAGCCCGAGGAGATCCTGGTCGCGGTCAAGGTGCCCAAGCTCGGCGACGGGTGGAGCACCCACTACGAGAAGTTCAACCGCACCGCCCAGGCCTGGGCGACGGTCGGTGTCGCGGCTGCCGTCAAGCGGCAGAACGGCACGATCTCGGAGGCACGCGTGGCCCTGACCAATATGGGTCCATCACCCGTGCGCGCCAGCAGCGTCGAGGCTGCCCTTGCCGGGGCTGCCGCCACGTCGGAAGCGATCGCTGCCGCCGCGGCCAACGCCGCAGACGGCACCCGGCCGACGAGCGACCTGCACGCGTCGGCGGAGTTCCGCGAGCACCTCGCCAAGGTGCTCACCAAGCGCGCTGTGGCAACTGCAGCAGGTGTCTAGCACCGCACACGTCTAGCGCTGCACACTGTGGGGCCGGTCCTTCTGGACCGGCCCCACAGTCATGTCGGCGCGACAGGGCGGCGGTGTGATCGCTACGCGGGTCAGGCTCAGCAGGTCCCGAACGACTGGACCGCTACGTCGATGCGCGCCCAGTCGTTCACCTTCCAGGAGTCGACCCCGGACCACTGGCGGGCGGCCGCCTTGTCGTCGCTCAGCCGCTTGACGGTCACCGTCCCCTGGGTCGATCCCGAGAGGGCCTGCTCCTCGCCCGCCCAGAGGTTCGTGTGCAGGTGACCTGCTGGCGGGCACTTGAAGCCATCGGCAGTGCGGTACCAGGTGCGCGCACTCGCCAAGCCATCATTCGGGTCGACGAACGCCACCACGATTCCCGGTGAACCCCCATCCGGGCCCTGGGAGATCAGTACCGCCGAGTCCCAATCGAGCTGTCCGGCCTTCCTGGAGCCGAAGTTCTCCATGAGGGGTACCCACGGCGGCAGTTTCTTCTGCGCGTAGAGGTCTACGGCACGATGGGACCCCGCATACGCAACACCCTGACCCGGCGCCAGCGTGCAGGGTTCTCCGCCCTCCAGACCCCGCACCCACACGGTGCTACCCGTGTCATTGCGCAGCGATCCGACGACGCCGTCGTGCCCCGCGTCCTGGACGCCGCTGAACTGCCCACTGGCCGGAGCCCCCTGCGGACACGGATCTCCCGCGGCGGCGACGCTGCCGGATGCGCTCCCCGACTCCACTGGCACGGACGACGATGACGAGGAGCCGCACCCAGCAAGCATGAGGACGGCAGAGACTGTCGCGACGCAGGTGGCCAGGCGCATGACCGGAGGCTACGCTGCACCGCCACGCCCAGGGGCATGGGCGTGAGAATCCCGAACATCGACTCGCTTCATCGAGGGTCGGCGGTGATGCCTCGGAAGCCACGCACGCTCACGAGCGCGACCACCCCCAGTGCCGCCACGGTCACGATCGCAGCCTCGCTGCTCAGGGGGACGATGACGACGGCGAGCAGGGCCGCCGAGCCGGCCACGAGCAGGCTGCGCGCCGCTGCCATGAAGCCCGATAGCGCCCCGCGGACGTCGTCGGGCACCAGCTGCTGGACAAGCGCACTGAGCATGCCCAGGGCGAAGGCCGAGAGGGAACTCGCCAAGAAGATGCCGATGCTGGCTAGCTCTGCGCGCTCCAGTAGTAGGCCGCTCAACGCGGCCGGCACGGCGACCACCGCAACGACGGTGTAGAGGCTGAAGCTGATGAGAAGGGCTCGCCGTACGTCGCCGAGGGATCCCGTGTAGAGCAGCGTCAGGCGACCGACCAGGACGCCGAGAACGCCGTTGAGTAGCACCGGCAGAACCAGGACGCCGTCACCTTCCTCGACGAGGACGGAATTGGACAGTTGCGTTGGGATCGCGAACGTCAGAACGAGATCGGCGATGACGACGCGGCGAAGTGAACCATTGGTGAGGAGTACGGACCACAGGCTCATGCTCGGATGCCCAGGGGTGAGAGACCTTGCGGGCGCAGGCAATCCGCGCGTCAGCACGAGCTGCCCGATCCCCACGCAGGCCATGACGCCTGCGCACGCGAGGACCGTGGCCGCCGAGCTCGCGCTGTAGGAGGCGAGCAGGATGCCGATGATGCCGCCGATCCCGAGGCGCAGGACATTGACGATCTCTGCGGAACCACGTGCGCCCTGGGGCACCAAAGTCGCTTGCACCTTCAGTAGCGAGGGGATCATGACCCCTGCCGCCACCCACTCCACCGCCACGCTCACCACAACGCGAAAGATGGAGAGCGGGCCATCAAGGAGCGCTAGGCCGGTGGCCAGATTGACGAGCGCCGTTGTGCAGATGCCGGCGAAGAGGAGCAACTGCGGACGTATCCGATCTGCCAGCATCCCGGCGACGACACCGCCGACGGCCAGCGAGACCGCCATGACGACGGCGACGGTCCCTATGCCGCTCGCGTCTCCGAACGCCTCCGTCACATAGTCGAGGCGAGCACGCTCCTTGGCTCCGAGCGTCGCCGCCGCGGGCAGGAAGACGAGCATGAGGGCCGCGAAGCGGCGAGATGAGCGGAGTTGACCGAAGACAGTCGGTCGGGATGAGCGATTCGACACCCGCTAGCGGACCTCGACAATGGGCAGGCGTAGTGCACCCGGGGCATGCTCGGGCACGAACGGATTCTTGGGAGCCACTGCCTCGACCGCGACGTAGGCACTGCCCAGATCCGGGCGCACGTCGACTTCACCCTTGTTGGGCCACATCGCCATGGCGCGCTCCGCCTGAGCGGTGATGGTGAGCGAGGGATTGACGCCAAGGTTGGCGGTGATCGCGGAGCCGTCGACGATGTGCAGGCCCGGATAGTGGAAGACCCGGTGATACGCGTCGATGACGCCCGTCTCGTCGTCGGCACCGATGACGCAACCGCCGACGAAGTGAGCCGTCATGACGGCGTCGAAGTTATCGAAGGCATTGGATCCCGCGACACCGTCGATCTGGTCGGCAATGCGGTGGACGACCTCATCGGAGATGGGGATGTACGACGGTGCGGGATTGGATTCGTCCTTGTTGGTCGACAGGCGCCAGCCCAGTCGACCGCGCTTGCCGGTGAGGGTGAGCGAGTTGTCGACCGGCTGCATGACGAGCGAGATGACCGCCCGCTCGCTCCACTTGCGGACATTGACGAGGTACGCCGCGTTGCCACGCTGGCGCCAGAGCTCCTTGGTCCACGTGCGCCAGCGCGGCTCCCCCGGTCTCGGCACGGTGATGACCGACTGAAGCAGGCCCATGGAGTTGGATCCCTTGCCGTAGCGGCAGGGCTCGACGTGCGTGCCGACGTCGTCTGGGAAGAAGCTCGAGGTGATCGCCACGCCCCGGGTGTAGTCCGCCTGCGGTGACCTCGCCACAGCCCCGAGGATGGACTCGGAGTTGGTGCGGGACAGCCTCCCCAGCATGCGCGAGAGCCGCGGCAGCTTGCCCTCATCCTTCATGCGGTGGAGCAGCCTTTGGGTGTTGTAGGTGCCCGCGGCCATGACGACCTGCTCCGCGGTGAAGGTTCGCGTGCGTCGCGAGAGGCTGCCGGTGCGCTTGGTGGTGATCGTGTAGCCGCCGCCCTGCCGAGGCTCGATCGACGTGACGGTCGTGAGCGGGTGGACGACGGCTCCTGCTGATTCGGCGAGGCCGAGGTAATTCTTGGGGAGGGTGTTCTTGGCGTTGTGGCGGCACCCGGTCATGCACTCGCCGCACTCGGTGCATCCGGTGCGCTCCGGCCCGACGCCGCCGAAGAAGGGATCGGGCTTCGTCACGCCCGCCCCATCACCGAAGTAGACGCCGACCGGAGTCATCTGGAAGGTGTGACCCACCCCCATCTCATCGGCGACTGCCTTCATCACCACATCGCTCGGGGTCATCGTGGGGTTGGTCACCACGCCGAGCATGCGCGATGCCTGGTCGTAGTAAGGCGCGAGTTCGCTGGCCCAGTCGGTGATGTGAGCCCACTGCCTGTCCTCGAAGAAGCGCTTCGGAGGGACGTAGAGCGTGTTGGCGTAGACGAGCGACCCACCCCCGACGCCGGCACCGGCGAGGACCACGACGTCCTTGAGGACGTGGATGCGTTGGATGCCGGTGCAGCCCAGAGCGGGCGCCCAGAGGAATCGGCGCAGGCGCCACGAGGTCTTGGGGAAGTCGGCATCGGTGAAGCGGCGCCCCGCCTCGAGCACGCCGACGCGATAGCCCTTCTCGGTGAGCCGCAGGGCAGCGACCGAGCCGCCGAATCCTGAACCCACGACGAGGACGTCGTAATCGAAGCCGGCCACTATCCGCCTCCCTGTCGTGCGCCTCGAGCCTAGAGCCGCATGCGCCCCATCGTGCCTACCGCTGTAGCGAGGAACTGACCCCATCGTTGCGCGTCGAGGCCGAGTTGGGGGCCGAAGCCCAGAAGTCGCTGTGTCGCGATCGCCTGGGGCTCCGTGTAGTTGAGGATGCCGCCCTCTCCATGCCGATGCCCCAGCCCGGAGTCGCCCACACCGCCCATGGCCGCAGCGGTGGAGCCCCACGATGCCGCGTAGCCCTCGTTGACATTGACCGAGCCGGTGCGCAGCCGCCGGGCCAGTCGCCTACCCGCGCGCAGGTCGCGCGTGAGAATGGAGGCATTGAGGCCGTACCGGGTGTCGTTGGCCCTCTGCACCGCCTCTTCATCGTCGTGGACGGGGTAGACGGCCGCGACCGGGCCGAAGGTCTCCTCCCGGCACAGCGTCATGGACTCGGTCACATCGGCGAGCACCGTCGGCTCGAAGGCCAGAGGGCCGATGTCGGGTCGGGCGCGCCCGCCCGCGAGGACCGTGGCACCGTGCGCGACGGCCTCGTCGACATGCGCCCTCACACGATCGAGGTGCGCGGCAGACACGAGGCAGCCGATGTCACCCTCCCATCCGGGCCCGACGGCGATGCGCATGGAGAGCACACGCGGGATGAAGTGCGCGAGGAAGGAGTCATAGACGTCGACGTGGACGTAGATGCGCTCCATGGAGATGCACAGCTGACCGGCGTTGGCGAAGCAGGCCCGCACGGCAGTCTCGGCGGCCTTGGCCGGATCGACGTCGGCACGCACGATCATGGCGTTCTTGCCACCGAGCTCGAGGGTGCACTCGATGAGCCGCTTCGCGCATCGCTCGGCCACCACACGACCGGTCGCCGTCGAGCCCGTGAACATGACGTGATCGACCGTGTCGATCACCATCGGCCCCGCGACGGGACCCTCGCCCGGGACGATCGCCATGAGGCCATCGGGCAGCCCGGCGAGGAGCATCTGCTCGAGCACCCACGCCGCGACCAGCGTCGTCTGGGGATCCGGCTTGAGGAGGACACCGTTGCCGGCCAGTAGCGCGGGCACGGCATCACTGGCCGCGAGAGTGAGCGGGTAGTTCCAGGGAGCGATGATCCCCACGAGCCCGACGGGCTTGCGCAACTCCTCGACCCCGACGAGCAGCGGCAGCGCACCGCGCACGCGTCGAGAGCGCAGCAACTTCGCAGCGGTGCGGGTGTAGTACTGCGTGACGACAGCGACGTCGAGCACTTCCTCGAGGGCATCCGCGCGCGCCTTGCCCACCTCCCACTGGAGGAGGTCGAGGGCTTCATCGCGCTTGGCGATCACTAGGTCATGGAAACGGCGCATGATGCGCACCCGCTCGCGCACGGGCCGATCGGCCCACTCACGCTGGACGGAGCGGGCACGCGCCGCAGCGCTCTGCACGTCGTACTCGGTGGCGAGCGGCAGTCGATAGAGCAATGCGCCGGTGAAGGGGGCATAGACATCGCGCGTGTCGGCATCCGGTGCGACGGCGAGGCGGGAGATCAGGGAGGCGGATGTGGGCGGTGCCGAGACGATGGCCATGCCGCCAGACTACGCGCGTACGAGGGGGTGCCGGTCGGTGTACGCCGAGATCTCCGAGGCCACCCGGTCCTCGTCCCAACCCAGGAGCGGAGCGATGAGCGGCGCCACCGCGGACGCGGCAGCGCGCCCATGATCGGGGGACTCGGGGGTGACACGCAGTCTGCGCACGAGGACGTCCTCGAGGTCCAGGGCCCCCTGGTGGGTAACGGCGACGATGGCCTCGGCCGCGAGGTGCCTGCCCTGGGGAGGGAGCGGTGCGCGCAGGCTCGGGTCGTCAGCGATGACGTCGAAGACTTCGCTCACACGTGATCCGTGTCGCCGAAGTAGCCGCTCCACGGTCTCGATGGGCATGTCCCAGCGCTCGGCAAGGCGGGCACGATCGGCCCACAGGTCGTGGAATCCCAGCGCGCCCACCAGGGGGATACCCGCGGTCGGGGACTCGGGGATGGCGTCGTCATCGAGATCCTCCACCGCGGCATCCACGGCATCCGCGGCCATGACGCGGTAGGTCGTGTACTTGCCTCCGGCGATGGCCACCAAGCCGGGGACGGGGCGGAAGACCATGTGCTCACGCGAGACTTGAGTCGTCGCTTCTGCGGACTCCTCGGCGACGAGCGGTCGGTAGCCGGCGTAGGTGCCGATGACATCCTCGCGGCGCAGCGGCCGTGCCAGCCAGCGATTGGCTTGCCCGAGCAAGTAGGAGACCTCGTCCTCCGTCACCTCGGGGTCGGCCAGGCTCTCGTCGGGTTGGCGGGCGGTGTCGGTCGTGCCCACGATCCAATCTCCCCCCCAGGGGAGGAGGAACAGCACGCTCGCGGGGGTGCGCGCGATGATGGCGGTCGTCGACCTGATCGCGTCTCCCCGCACCACCAGGTGGACCCCCTTGCTCTGCTGGACGCGCTCCGGTGCTTCGGCGTCGACCATGTGCAGGATGTCATCGGTCCAGATGCCTGCAGCGGCGATGACGACCCGTGCATGGATGTCGAATCGCGCACCCGTGAATTCGTCCTCGACGCGGACGCCGACAACTCGGTCGCCGTCTCGGAGCAGGTCCTCGACACGCGTGCGCGTGAGGATGTGCGCGCCGTACGAGGCGGCCGTGCGGGCGACGGCCACGGTGTGGCGTGCATCGTCGATCTGGGCGTCGTGGAATCGGACCGCCCCGGCCATCTCCCCCGCATCGAGGTCCGGCGCGAGTTCCTTGGCCTCATCGACGTTGAGGCTCTTGGGGCGCGGCATCGTGCCCCCGTAACTCCCGACGCGACTCAGCGCGTCGTACAGGCGCACGCCCGAGGCGACGTACGGGCGCTCCCAGCGCCTCCCCACGGGGAAGAGGAAGGGGATGGGGCGCACCAGATGCGGGGCGAGGCGATCGAGGAGCAGCCCGCGCTCGGTGAGCGCCTCATGGACCAGGGAGAACTCGCGCTGCTCGAGATAGCGCAGGCCGCCGTGGGCGAGGCGTGATGACCGGGAGGATGTGCCGGCAGCGAGGTCCTGTTGCTCGACTAGGGCGACGCTGAGTCCACGCGACGCGGCGTCGAGCGCAGCACCACAGCCCACCACGCCACCGCCGATGATGACGACGTCGACCGCGTGGTCGCGGAGGTAGGCGATCGACCGGGCACGCGATGCAGTACCGAGGCGATCATCGACGTCGCTCACGGCACCATTGTCCTCCCCCGCTGCCGCGATGCGCGCCCGAGTGTGCACTTGTGGACCGATTCCGGGTCTCATACCCGCTCACAACTGCACACTCGAGGCCAGATGAGCCTCGGTCACTCTGGGTCGAGGACCACATCGATGCGCTGGAATTCCTTCAGGTCGCTGTAGCCCGTCGTAGCCATCGCCTTGCGGAGGGCACCGATGATGTTGGCCGACCCATCGGCGTGCGTCGACGGCCCGCGCAGGATCTGTTCCAGCGTGCCCACGACACCCAACTCCTTGCGCTCCCCGCGCGGCAGATGAGCGTGCCAGGCCTCCGCCCCCCAGTGCACGCCCCGGCCCGGGGCGTCGCTGGCCCGCGCCAGGAGGGAGCCGACCATGGCCGCATCCGCACCGCAGGCGATGGCCTTGACGAGCGCGCCGGATGACCCCACCGATCCGTCCGCGATGACGTGCACATAGCGTCCACCGGACTCGTCGAGATAGTCGCGACGCGCGGCAGCCACGTCGGCGATGGCGCTCGCCATGGGCACGCGAATGCCCAGGACATCCGACGTCGTGTGAGCAGCACCGCCACCGAAGCCGACGAGCACTCCCGCCGCTCCCGTGCGCATGAGGTGCAGCGCGGCCTGATAGGTCGCGCACCCGCCGACGATGACGGGCACCTCGAGGTCGTAGATGAAGGTCTTGAGGTTGAGGGGCGCGTGGCTGCTCGACACGTGCTCGGCCGACACCGTCGTGCCGCGGATGACGAGCAGGTCGATACCGGCCGCGACGGCCACCGGGGCCAGCCGTCCCGCGGCCTGCGGCGAAACGCCGGCCGCGACCGTCACCCCGGCATCGCGGATCTGGCGCACGCGCTCAGCGATGAGACCTTCGTCGACGGATGCCTCCCCGTAGATCCGCTGGAGGGTCGCGGTGGCGTCGTGTGCGGGCGCCTGGCGGATCTGCTCGAGCAGGGGGGAAGGATCGGCGTATCGGGTCCACAGTCCCTCGAGGTTGAGGACCGCGGGGACACCGAGTCGACCCAGGGTGATGGCGCTCTCCGGCGACACGACGGAGTCCATGGGCGCCGCCATGACCGGCGCTTCGAAGCGATAGGCGTCGATCTGCCATGCGGTCGACACCTCATCGGCATCACGGGTACGCCGGCTCGGCGCGATGGCGACCTCGTCCAGGGAGTAGGCCACCCGGCCGCGCTTGCCGCGACCGATCTCGATCTCTGCCACGGCTGTCCTAACGCGAGTGGTAGTTGGGTGCCTCGACGGTCATGACGACGTCGTGCGGATGGCTCTCCTTGAGACCCGCGGCAGTGATCCGGACGAAGCGGCCCTTGGCGTGGAGCTCAGGGATCGTGGAGGCGCCTGAGTAGCCCATCGAGGCACGCAGACCTCCGATGAGTTGATGCGCGACCACGGAGAGCGGCCCGCGGTAGGGGACCATGCCCTCGATCCCCTCGGGCACGAGCTTGTCGTCGCTGAGGACGTCGTCCTGGAAGTAGCGATCCTTGGAGTAGGAGCGGGCCTCGCCCCGTGACTGCATGGCACCGAGGGATCCCATCCCGCGGTACGCCTTGAACTGCTTGCCGTTGACGAAGACGACATCACCGGGCGCCTCTTCGCAGCCGGCGAGCAGGCTGCCGACCATGACCGTGTCGGCTCCGGCAACCAGGGCCTTGGCAATGTCGCCCGAGAACTGCACGCCGCCGTCGCCGATGATGGGAACGCCGGCCGGACGGGCAGCCAGACTCGCCTCGTAGATCGCGGAGATCTGCGGCACACCGACACCCGCGACGACGCGCGTGGTGCAGATGGAGCCCGGCCCGACACCGACCTTGATGCCGTCGGCCCCCGCCTCGACGAGAGCCAGGGCACCCTCGCGGGTCGCGACGTTGCCACCGACGATGTCGATCGACGTCGTGCGCTTGAGCAGGGCAACCATCTCGACGACCGCGCGGGAATGCCCATGCGCGGTGTCGACGATGAGCAGGTCGACACCCGCGTCGATGAGGTCATGGGCGCGCTTCTCGGCATCCGGTCCGACACCCACGGCAGCCCCGACGATGAGTCGTCCGTCGGCATCCTTGGTGGCCAGGGGGTACTTGTCGGACTTGACGAAGTCCTTGACGGTGAAGAGTCCGCCGAGACGGCCATCGGCGTGGACCAGGGGCAACTTCTCGACCTTGTGCTTGGCGAGGATGCGCAGGGCCTCCTCCGGATCGACGCCGACCGGCGCCGTGATGAGGGGCATGGGAGTCATGACCTCGCGCACACGGCGACCCATGTCGTCCTCGAAGCGCATGTCGCGATTGGTGATGATGCC
This sequence comes from Actinomycetota bacterium, assembly GCA_046046455.1. Lineage (GTDB taxonomy): Bacteria > Actinomycetota > Actinomycetes > S36-B12 > S36-B12 > Mxb001. The sequence continues at coordinate 44,924 of JBJOJS010000066.1, forward strand.
GAGGAGCACCTGACCGTCGTCCACGACCGGTACGCCGCTCACGCGGTAACGCCCGCACAGCGCATCGACCTCGGCCAGGGTGTCGTCGGGTCCGCACGTGACCGGATTGCTCACCATCCCCGCCTCGGAGCGCTTCACCATGTCGACCTGTGTCGCCTGGTCCTCGATCGAGAGATTGCGGTGCAGGATGCCCACACCGCCCTGACGAGCCATTGCGATGGCCATGCGCGCCTCGGTGACGGTGTCCATGGCGCTCGAGAGCAGGGGCACCTTGACGTTGATGTTGCGCGTCAGGCGACTGGTGGTGTCCACCTCGCTGGGCACGACATCGGACTCCGCGGGGAGCAGAAGCACGTCGTCGAAGGTCAGCCCGAGGTAGGCGAAGGGCTCGGGCAGGGCGGGTCCGTCCGACATGGCGTCAGGCTACTCGCCCCCGGGTGAGCGCCCTTCGTCCCGCAGGCGGCGTACCCCCGGATGGCTGCGCCACGCCCGCTGCAGCCCGGTCGGGAGCCCCTCTTCGATGACAACGGTCGCCCGGCGACCGGACTCCCAGGCCCGCCCTATCCACGGGGGCGACGCCCCGCCGGCATGGTCGGCGGCGACGAGCGCCAGGGGCCACTCCAGGGTGACCCATCCGGCTGCCTCCACGATCTCGCCCACCGACGCAAGGTCGTCGAGCGACCCGGTGGCCGCCGCGAGGATGATGCGCGACTTCGCCGCATGACGCGCGGACCGTCCGTCGCAGGCCGTCACCGCGGCTCGCGCGTGATCGGCGGCCGGCGCGCGATCAGCGGTCAGCAGGGCCAGCTCCGCCCCGACCCAGTGCCATCGCGTCAGCGTCCGCCACGCCTCGCGGGCGTCCCCCTCAGCGTTCGCAAGCCTCGCGACGGCGGTCTCCGAGTCGCCCAGGGCAACGGCGTCCGCGGCGAGCCCGATGAGAGCGTCTGCACGCGACTCCGCGTCTGTCGCGTGATGCAGGGCATCGAGATCGAGACGGGTCGCCTCGGAGGCCTCGCCGATCTGGCGCCGATGGCTGGCGAGTGTCGACAGGGCGAGGGAGTGCCAACGATCCCGGCGTTCGAGAAGGGCGAGGAGGGTGTCCGAAGCGTCGGCGTAGCGTCCACGCGCACCGAGTTCGACTCCGCGTGACCAGCTCGCGTCGGGTGGGCCGGATACAGGCGGCTCTGCCGACCCGCCGGGCTGAAGTGGCTCGGGCACCGTCAGGCGCCGGCAGCGCGCGCGAGCATGGTGATCGCCTCGGAGAGATCCGAGACACGCTCGCCACGGGGCGGCTCCACGGGCCACCAGCCCGGTCCGCCGAGGAGGACAAGGGGTTCGGGGCGCAGGTCGGGAAGGACGGCCAGCGCACTCGGGTCACCCGTCTCGCGGGTCTGGGACCACACGAGGACAGCCCCGGGCCCGGTACGACGCATGGCCTGACCGATCGCATCTGCAGGCGTGCGCGCGCCCATCATGCGCATCGCCACCTGACGCTCGGAGAGTCCCGCAGCGAGCGCCCACATCGGCAGCACGTGCAGCTCACCCGGTGCAGCCGCGAGGAGCACGGTCGCCGGCGAGGTGGCGGGAGCGCGGCTCACGCGCTCGCTGAACTCAGCCTGGATCGCCTCGGAGAGGACATGCTCGACATCGATGCCCTTGCCCGACTGCTCCCACTTCTGCCCGATGCCGATGAGCACGGGCACGATGAGGTGGTCCCAGGTCCACACCACTCCGCGGCGATCCAGGGTCTCCCCGACGATGCTGCGGCAGGAGTCGGCGTCGAGTGCGATGGCGGCGCGGGCGAGACCGCGTGCATTCGGCGTGCCCCCGGGGATGGCGACAACGTGGCCGCCCCCCTGACGGGCGGACGTGTCGATGGACGGTGAACTGCCGAGGGAGTCATCGCCGTCGGGTCCATCCACCTGGGCTACGCGGGCCGCTTCCGCGGGCGGAACGCCGGAGAGGACGAGCCTGCGCATGCGCTCGAGTCGCGCGACATCGGCGGGCGAGTAGCGACGGTGGGCACCCGCGGAGTGCTGGCTGGGCCCCAGGCCGTAGCGGCGGTCCCAGGTCCGCAGGGTGGCGGGGGCGACCCCGAGCCGGCGGGCGACGGCCGCAACCGTGAGACCCGGACCCTCATCCATGGGCCCTGGGCTCGACTCGCCGGGGACCATGGACATGGCCCCATTCTCCGCCTCATAGGCATCAGCGCATCCTGAGCGCCCGCAGCGGATCCCTTCCTCACGGAATGCCCGTCTGAATCGGGTCAGAAATTATTCATCTCAGCCCCTTGACCAACTTGTGGCGCGATCGCTAAGGTCTAGGTATCCCCCTACGGGCAGGAGGCACTGAGATGGCGGATATTTCCCGGCTCCCCGGACCCAATGCGGACATTTGGGACTGGCAGCTCCAGGGCGCATGCCGTGGCGAGGATCCCGACACGTTCTTTCACCCCGAGGGTGAGCGCGGCCCCGCGCGCGAGGCGCGGGAGCGGGCAGCCAAGGCCGTCTGCGCCGCCTGCCCAGTGCTCGCCCAGTGCGCCGCCCACGCCCTCGCCGTGCGCGAGCCCTACGGCGTGTGGGGCGGCATGAGCGAGGACGACCGCGAGGCGATCTACCAGCAGCAGCGTCGCCGCCGCCTGGCGACCGCTGTCTGACACAGACTCACGAAGCCCCACCCGCGATCCGGGTGGGGCTTTGTGATGTCGGGGCAGGTGACGCACCCGCCCTGCCCAGAGACGAAGAAGGGGCCCGCATCCTGACGGATGCGGGCCCCTTCGTGAGGTGCCTAGTGGCTGTGGCCGTGGTGACCGTGGCCGTGGCTGTGAGCCGCCGGCTCCTCCTGCTCGGGCTTGTCGACGACAAGCGCCTCGGTGGTGAGCAGCATGCCCGCGATGGACGCGGCGTTGGTGAGTGCCGACTTGGTGACCTTGACCGGGTCGATAACACCCGCGGCGATGAGGTCCTCGTAGACGCCCGTTGCGGCGTTGAGGCCCTGACCCACGGGGAGCTCAGCGACCTTGCTGACGACGACGTAGCCCTGCTCGCCGGCGTTCTCCGCGATCCAGCGCAGCGGCTCGACGGCAGCCTTGGCCACCACCGAGACACCGGTCGCCTCGTCGCCCGACTTGCCGAGGTCGCCCGAGAGCGCCTTGGCAGCCTGCACGAGTGCGGCGCCGCCGCCGGAGACGATGCCCTCGTCGATCGCGGCGCGCGTCGCGGAGACGGCGTCCTCGACGCGGTGCTTCTTCTCCTTGAGCTCGACCTCGGTGTGCGCGCCGACCTTGATGACGACGACACCGCCGGAGAGCTTGGCGAGGCGCTCCTGGAGCTTCTCGCGATCCCAGTCGGAATCCGTGCGCTCGATCTCCTGGCGGATCTGCGCGATGCGATCGGCGACGGCCTGCTTGTCTCCCCCGCCATCGACGATCGTCGTGTCGTCCTTGCTCACGACGATGCGGCGAGCGTGGCCGAGGACCTCGAGGCCGACCTGATCGAGCTTGAGACCGACCTCGGGAGCGACCACCTGGGCGCCGGTGAGGATGGCGATGTCCTGCAGGATCGCCTTGCGGCGATCGCCGAAGGCCGGAGCCTTGACGGCGCAGGAAGCGAAGGTGCCGCGGATGCGGTTGACGACGAGTGTCGACAGGGCCTCACCCTCGACGTCCTCGGCGATGATGAGGAGGGGCTTGCCGGTCTGTGAGGCCTTCTCGAGCACGGGGAGCAGCTCGGACACGCTCGAGACCTTGCCCTGCACGAGCAGGATGCCGGCATCGTCGAGGACGGCCTCCATGCGCTCGGCATCGGTGACGAAGTACGGCGAGATGTAGCCCTTGTCGAACTGCATGCCCTCGGTGAACTCCAGGCCCATCTCGGCGACGCTGGACTCCTCCACGGAGATCACGCCGTCCTTGCCGACCTTGTCGAAGGCATCGGCGATGAGGGAGCCGACCTCGGCGTCCTGCGACGAGATGGTGGCGACCTGCGCGATCTCCTCACGGCCCTGCACCTCGCGGGAGGCCTTGGAGAGCTCGTCGTTCATGGTCGCAACAGCGGCGTCGATGCCCTTCTTGAGGGACATCGGGTTGGCGCCGGCGGCAACCTGGCGGAGGCCCTCCTTGACCATGGCCTGGGCGAGGACGGTGGCGGTCGTGGTGCCGTCGCCCGCGATGTCGTTGGTCTTGGTGGCGACCTCCTTGACGAGCTGGGCGCCGAGGTTCTCGTAGGGGTCCTCGAGCTCGATCTCGCGGGCGATGGTCACGCCGTCGTTGGTGATCGTGGGCGAGCCCCACTTCTTGTCGATGACCACGTTGCGGCCGCGCGGGCCCAGGGTCACCTTGACGGTGTCGGCGAGCTGATTGACGCCGCGCTCGAGGCTGCGGCGGGCGGACTCGTCGAACTCGAGGATCTTGGCCATGGAGGGTCCTTCTGCTTCGTGTGTGGAGCGAATGGCTTGGGGTTGGGGGGAGGTCAGTCGGCCGCGTGCGCCGGGCCTGCGGGGCTCTGTGCCCCGACTGGCCCGGCGTCGCGCCTGGTGAGTCCTACTTCTCGACGACCGCGAGCACGTCGCGGGCCGAGAGGATGAGGTACTCCTCGTTGTTGTACTTGACCTCGGTGCCGCCATACTTCGAGTAGATGACGACGTCGCCGACCTTGATGTCGAGCGGGATGCGCTTGTCGCCGTCCTCGTCGAAGCGACCCGGACCCACCGCGAGGACCTTGCCCTCCTGGGGCTTCTCCTTCGCGGTGTCGGGGATGACGAGACCGGACGCGGTCGTCTGCTCGGCGTCGAGAGTCTGGACGAGGATGCGATCCTCGAGCGGCTTGATGGAGACCGACACGGTGATGTCCTCCGGGATAGTTGTGTGTGAGGTGGTCGCCCCGTCGTCGCGGTGCCGGTTCGACCCGGTGACGCTCGTCCCGGTCTAGCAGTCTCCGGGCACGAGTGCCAGACACCACTGTAGGGGCCCGTTAGCACTCCGTCAAACCGAGTGCCAGATCCCCGCCTGCGCCGCGCTAGCCTGCCCGGGTGACCCCGCCTCGGCCCCGTGACCTCGTCAGCCCCGAGGCTCGGGCGCTGGGGGATGCTCTGGAGGCCCTGCCGGATACCGCCGACGCGGCCGCCCTCTCTGCCGTCAGGTCGGCTCACCCGGAGGCCGATCCGACCCTCATCAGCGCCCTCGCCACCCAGGTCCGTCTCCGGCGCCGGGCCGTCGATCGGCTCGGGCCCTGGTCCGGGGATCTCGTCCTCGATGAGGAGGCTCTCCAGCAGGCCACGCGACGTGATGTCGCCCTCTACCGTGCGGCCCAGTTACTCCAACGCTTCGGGCGCGACGATGCCACCGTCGCCGACCTCGGGTGCGGCCTTGGTATCGACGCACGCGCACTCGCCGAGCAAGGCTTCAGCGTCATCGCCGTCGAGCGCGACCCCTGGCGGGCCGAGGCTGCCGAGGTCAACCTCGCCGCATCCGGCGATCGCGTGCGCGTGGTGTGCGCTGACGTGACAACGCTCGACGCCGACCTCATGAACTCATGCGATGCGGCGTACGTCGATCCTGCACGTCGCGCGGCCGGGGGCCCACGGCGTATCGACGGAGGTCGCGCGCGATCGGTGCACGCACCCGACGCGTGGTCACCCCCATGGTCATGGATCGTGTCACTCGCCGAGCATCTGCCCACCGTGACGAAGGTCGCCCCCGGCTTCGACGCGCACAAGGCGCCAGCCCGAGCCGACATCGAGTGGATCGACCATCAAGGCGAGACCGTCGAGGCGAGCGTGTGGCTCGGCTCCCTCGGGCAGGGCACACGGCGCGCCACTGCCCTCCATGGCGATCGATATGCGTCGATCGAAGTTCCGCGCGACGCTCCCCCCGATCCCGGTCTATCGACTGCCCAGGCATCCACCTATCTCCTGGAGCCAACTCCCGCGGTTGTCCGGGCCGACCTCGTGGGCACGCTGGCAGTCGACCTCGCAGTCGCGCGTCTGGATGGGGGAACCTGGCTCACAGCTGAGACGGTGCCCGAGACTGCGCTCATCCGGGGATGGCGGATCACCGAGGAGATTCCCCACCGCACGCGGGATCTGCGAGCGTGGCTGCGCGGGAAGGGGTCGGTTACCTGGAAGACCCTCGACGCTCACGTGTCGGCGACGGAGTGGGATCGTCGCGTGGGTCATCGACCCGGTGACGGCCCGGCGGTCACCGTCGTCATCACGGGCCAGGATCGAGCCTTTGCGGTCGAGCGGTCGACTCTCCGCGGCGAAAGCGACGCTTCGTCGCGCTGACCGAGGTGTGTCGGCGCGACTAGGACGACAGTGCGCGCGCGATAGCCGCGACAGCGTCAGGACCGACACCGCAGCAACCACCGATGAGGACGACACCGGGTACGTCGCGCCACCGTGACACCAGGTCCTCTCCCACGTCGGTGCCCGCCCCCGACCAACCGGCCGTGGGTGACCATGCGCGCCCGGAGTTGGGATACGCTACGAGTGCTGAGGCTCCGGCAGCACTGAGCCGAGCAAGCAGAGACTCGACGTGCTCGGGCGCAGTGCAGTTGACGCCCACGGCCCGGATGGACGAGGCGGCAGACACCATCGCGACCAGATCGTCGATCGGCTGTCCCGCCGACGTGCGCTCGCCGTCGGCGCAACTCATGCTGAGCCAAGCGGGGATCCCGGGGTAGCCGGCAAGCACCTCGACAAGTGCACTCACCTCATCGAGGTCGGGAATCGTCTCAATGGCCAAGAGGTCAGGGCCTGACGACCCGATGACCTCAAGGCGCTCACCATGGAAGTCGATCAACCGCTCGCGACTCACTCCGTACCGACCGCGATACTCGCTGCCGTCGTGCAGGATCGCACCGTAGGGACCTACGCTCGCGGCGACGAGCGCGTCGCGGCCCGCAACAGCATCGCGTGCGACCTCGACGGCCGTTCGCAGCGCGGTGTCGGCCTGCGCAGCGGTGCGACCCGCGGCCACGAATCCGTCACGTGACACCTGGTAGCTCGCCGTGACGATGACGCGAGCGCCTGCATCGAGATAGGCCTCGTGCACCGCTCGGATCTCGCCCGGATCATCCGCCAGGATGCGTGCAGACCACAGCGCGTCGCGAAGGTCGTGACCCCGAACCTCCAACTCCGAGGCGAGGCCACCATCCAACGCATGGATCTGACCGTCAAGGAGGGCGTCGACGGGGCTCAGATGTAGTCCTCGAGAGGCGCGGGGGTGAGCCCCTGGGCCCTACCCAGCTCGAGGACCTTCTCCAGGCCGACATCGAGACCGTCGACCCAGTGCAGCAGGACGATGTCGCCCGCCTTGATGGGCGGCTCCCAGTATTCGATCTGGTTGTCGTCGGTCACGACGACGTTCCACAGCACGATGCGATTGATGCCGCATTGCTCGGCGTACTTCAACACTTCGGGGTCATCCGGTCCTGCGCCGTAGGGCGGACGCAGCATCCACGGTCGATATCCGAACTGCTCTTCGAAGCGGTCCTGCGTCTCGCAGATCTCCCACTTGACGTCGGTCTTGGGATCGTTCAACGCACCATGGACCATCGTGTGATTTTGCACCGAGCCGCCATACGCGGTCACGGCCTCGAAGTAGTCGGTCTTGTCGCGCACGGCGTACTCGGTCAAGAAGGCCGTGACAGGGATCTGGTAGCGCTCGATGACCTCGCGCACCGCGGGCGAGTCGACCAGGCCATCGTCGATCGTGATGAAGAAGACGGGATCATCGGTCTCGACCCAGTTGAGGATCTCGACCTCGCTATCCGCGAGGTTGGCCTCGCTACGACCCGACTGGCCCTCGGCGAGGGTCTCGCTGCCCATCTGGAGCGAATCGTCGAGCGCGGCGACGTAGGAATCGTCCATCGGCACGGGTAGCGGCGCCGTTGAGGTCTCCGCTTGAGATCCGGGTGAGGTGACCCGGGGTTCGGGAGTGGCCTGGGTGGCCGCTGCGGGCTCACCGGGACCGGTTAGGGAGCCGACCGCGAAACCCGCCATGCCGGCGACGACGAACGCCGCGCCGATGGCGATCCCCGGGAGCAGACCGGACACACCTCCCGCGCGGCTCATCCCACGACGATACCCCGGGTACCCGGGCCGAAGCCCGACATGACGTGCCCCTACGACAGCGCGACCTGGACCTCATCGACGGGGAGCGAGGAGTCCGCACCGAAGCCCGGGCGCGAGGCCGGTCGTCCTCGCTCGACGAGCGCAGCGCCCAGGGCGGCGACCATGGCTCCGTTGTCGGTGCAGAGACGGGGCGGAGGGATGCGCACATCGAGATGCGACGCGCGCTGCTCGAGCATGGCCCTCAGCCGGGAATTCGCCGCGACGCCACCGCCGACGATGAGCGTGTCGATGCCGGACTCCGCGCAGGCGCGCAGCGCCTTGGTGACGAGCACGTCGGCGACGGCCTCCTGGAAGGATGCGGCGACATCCGCGACGGGAATCGACTCACCCGCCCCCTCTTGGGCCGCGAGCCACCGCACGACAGCGGTCTTGAGCCCGGAGAAGGAGAAGTCGAGGAGGTGCTGGGCCTCGTCGCGCGGTGAGGTGAGCCCGCGTGGGAAGGCGATGGCGGTTGGGTCACCCTCCGCGGCGGCCCTATCGATGTGCGGTCCCCCCGGGAAGGGCAGTCCCAGGAGGCGCGCCACCTTGTCGAATGCCTCGCCCGCGGCATCGTCGAGAGTGCCTCCCAGCGGGGTGACATCCAGAGTGACATCGTCGACACGCAGTAGCGACGTGTGACCACCGGAGACGAGGAGCGCGATCGCCGGCTCGGGAATGTCTCCGTGGACGAGACGATCGACCGCGACGTGCGCGGCAAGGTGATTGACGCCGTAGATCGGGCGATCGAGCGCGATGGCGAGACCCTCGGCTGCGCTCACCCCGACGAGGAGCGCGCCGACCAGCCCGGGGCCCGAGGTCACCGCGATCGCGTCGACATCTCCTAGGGCCACGCCCGCCTCCGCAATCGCACGGTCGAGGGTGGCATCGAAGGCCTCGAGATGGGCACGACTGGCGACCTCGGGCACCACCCCTCCGAAACGAGCCTGCTCCTCCACGCTCGAGGCCACGGCATCGGCGAGGAGGGTGCGCCCGCGTACAAGCGCGATCCCGGTCTCATCGCAGGAGGTCTCGATGCCCAGCACCAGAGGCTCGTCAGTCACGTGGCCTCCTGCGCATGATGAGTGCGTCCAGGCCCGGCCCGTAGTAGGAGCTACGACGCGCGATCACCTCGAAGCCCTCGGATGCGTAGAGCGCGATCGCCGGTGCGTTGTCGGCACGCACCTCGAGGAGCACCTCCGAGCAGTCGCGGTGGTCCGCGACCGCGAGCAGGTGCTCGAGAAGCTCACGAGCCAGTCCGTGTCCGCGGTGCTCGGCGGACACGGCGATGGTCTGGATGTCCGCCGTGGGCGGGCGCACCATCACTCCGCCGTACGCCGCGATCCGACCGGACGCTTCACACACGAGATAGGTCCTGTCGTCCTGTGCGAGCTCGGACCAGAACTGCGCGGGCGTCCAGGCCGTCTCCGCGAAGACGCTCTCCTCGATGGCATGGACGTCGGCGATGTCCCACCACCGCATGCCACGGATCCGGTGCGCGGTCATGACGGGACCGCATCCGGTCGACGGAGGTAGAGCGGGAGTGGCGAGAGCAGCCAGCGACCCTGCGTGGCGAGCGTGCTGAGCAGGGACGCTGTGGGAGCGCCCGATCCGTCGGCCGCGTCTTCGGGCCATGCCCGATCACCCGGCAGCGACTCCCCAGCCTCCGTGCGTTCGAGCACGAGCCGGGCCAGGTCAGCGGCGTCAGGTCGGACGGTCTCGTCGACGCCCTCGACATCACCGAAGACACGGCCCACTCGTGGGTAGCCCGGATCGGGCAGCACGAGTGGACCGTCCATCCGACGATGAGGATCGTCGTACGTCGCCCACGCGACCTCGACGCGACGCGAGCGTGTCACGACGGTGAAGGGACCGTCGTCGAACCGGCCACGGGCGATGACGTCGAGGCTCATGGCTCCCACCGCCCGGATGCCCAGGGCGTGCGCCGTGCTCCGGGCGAAGGCCACCCCTACGCGCAGTCCAGTGAAGGGGCCGGGACCCACTCCGACCGCGACCATGTCGAGGGAGGTCGCAGGCGTTTGCGATGCCGCGAGGACGTCGCGCACGAGCTGCGGCAGCGCCTCGGCGTGACGACGGGCGTCGAGATGCGATGCCTCTGCGCGCACTCCGCCCCCGGCGTCGACGAGCGCGACGGTCGTGAGCGCAGTCGACGTATCCAGGGCGAGGAGGAGCACGGGATCACCCTAGGCCGGACGTCACCTAGAGCGCGCGAGCCTCATCCGGGTGATCGAGCAGGCCGAGGTGCTGGACCCGGGCGGGCGCGGTCGGAGTCAGCAGGACCTCCAGCCACGCATCCCCCCCTGGGCCATCGACCCGCCAGAGCGCGTGCGCGGGTGAGGTGCTGCGCAGGGATGACGTATCGCGAGTGAATGGCCCTCGAGCGGACGCGGTGGCCTCGAAGCGGTCGCGCCACACGGACCGCGGTCGCTGCCGATCGAGAGTGGCTGCGCCGAGCCGAGCAAATGTCCCGTCATCCCAGGAAGCCAGCAGAGCCTCCGCCCAGTCCATGGCCTCGATCGTCTCCGGGAGGAGGGCGCGCAGCGCAGCGTCGCGCCGGATGCGATCAAGGTCCGGACCGACGATGCGCTGGAGAGTGCGCCGCGCAGGATGCTGCAGGGAGGGATATCCCCGACTCGCCATCGCGACGATGCCCCAACGTGACGCGGGATGCCATCGCAACTCGGCGCCGAATCCGGGGGATCCGCCCTGGTGGAACATCACTCGCCCCACGTCGCTGTAGGTGCTGACGAAGAGCCCCATGCCATATCCATGAGCCACGGCGATGTCCTCGTCGGCGACGCGTCGTCTGTCCAGGCGCACGAGCGTGCGCGGTGCAGCCATTTCACGGACGACGTGGATCGGCAGGGGTCCACTCTCTCCCGCCACCCCGGCATCCAGCGCTGCGAGCCAGCGGGAGAGATCGCGCACCGAACTCCAGAGGCCTCCCGACGCGGCAAAGGCTCCCAGCGGGATCTCGTCCTCCATCGGCATGACCGCGGTCTCCCCGTCGACGATGCGGTGCCCGGGCACCCGAATGTCGCGAGCGGGTACGGCGAAGCCGGAATGGTCCATGCCCACGGGGGTGAGGACCTCCTCGGCGATGACCTCGCGGAAGTCGGTGCCGGTCACCGCAGTGATCACCCCGCCGAGCAGGGCATAGCCGACGTTCGAGTACTCGTAGTCGGATCCGGGTGGACGCACGCTCAGCACGCCCGACGCGATGAGGTCGAGGAAGGCGTCGCCAGAGAGGTCATCGAGTTCATCGATCCACGGGTCGTCGGTCGGAAGCCCTGCCGTCATGGTGAGCAGGTGCCCGATCCGTGCAGGCGCATGCGGTGTCGCGGCCGACAGGCTCGCCGCTTCGGGCACGTGATCCGCCACCGGATCCTGCAGGCTCAGAAGGCCCCGATCGATGAGGAGCAGCGTCGTGGCAGCCGTGATGCTCTTGGTGAGGGATGACGCGCGGAAGCGCGTGGCCTCGTCGACGGGCGCGTATCCGTCCGCAACCACCGCGCCGGCATCCACGAGCTGGCCGCGCTCGACGAGACCGTAGGAGACCGCGGGCAGCTCGTGCTCGACACGATGTCGTGCCATCTCCTCATGCAGGTGGTCCATCGCGACCGATCCGCTCATCAGGAGCCCCCGAGCGGTGGCCACATGCCCTGCTTCGATGCGCGGGATCCCGACCCCCAGGCATCCCAGACAACTGCGGTGAGGTCACGCCTGACTTGATCGCCCGCACTGTCGAACGCCCAGGAGTTGTCCGCAAGACCGTCAGTCATTACCGAGCAACCCAGCGGTCCCTGGGGCGTGGCAATGAGCAGGACCTCGCTGCGCGAGTGATCGGTCGCCCCCGTCTTGAGGATGGCGTGGACGTCGGTGGGCAGCGCGAAGAGCGAATCCTGCACGTAGAACGTCGACGCCAGGATGCGATCGGCATAGGCGTCAGCCTCCGGGGACACCGCGCGTCGTTCACGGATATCGACGAGCAGATCCAGGGCCTCGCGCGGTGTCGTCTGGCCCCAGCCCCATTCCACGAAGTCCCGCTCACGACCGGGCGTGCGTGAGTTCACTCGGGTCTGCACATAGCCCCGACTGGCGAGCCACTCATTGATCGCGTGCCCGCCTCCGGCGAGATCCTGACACCACAGCCCCGCAGCCACATCGGACAGGCTCACCATGAGATGGACGAGTTCGCTCAGGTCCATCCCCGTCCCGGGCCGGAGCCGATCGACGACCTGATCGAGCCCGTAGACGCGATCGTCGGTCATGGCGAGGCGGGCGTTCCAGTCGAGATCCCCATCCGTCACGCGCTTCAGAAGCGTCATGAGGATCGGCACCTTGATAATGCAGGCTGCGGGGAAGACGTCATCCGCGGCTATCGACACCTCCTCACCGGTCCCGAAGTGCCTCAGGTGGACTCCAGCCCGTCCGTCGAGGCGGTCAACCAGTGTGTGTACCCGGTCTGCAACCTGGGAGATCGACACGTGGACACTGTACGCACACGCACCGCCGCGAATGAGGAGCACATGTGACCCCGTCCCCGCTGTCCGCCCACGTCCGCGTGATGACACGGGCGGAGGCGCGGATGCTCCAGGACTGGCTCATCGGCGAGCAATGGGACGAGGGAGAGTACGACGCCGACATCCTGTACGACATCGATCCCGAAGGCTTCTGGGCCATCCTCGACGACGATGGCGAGATGGTCGGCGGGCTGTCCATCATTGCCTCCACGGACTCGATCGGGTCGGTGAGTCACTTCTACGTTCGCCCCGAGGCCCGCGGCTCAGGATGGGCGCGGCGCGCCATTCCCACCCTCCTGGAGATCCACGGCCATCGGATTCATGACTACGTGACCCTCACAAACTTCTGCTGGCCCGCGGCGGTCGATACCTCCGCACGCATCGGCTTCACAGCGCTGCATGAGGAGCTCCGCATGGTGCGACCACCCAGTACCGCACCCGAGGCCATGGAATCAGCCGTCGTCATCGACGGACGTGCCATGGATGTCCAGGACCTCATCGCCTTCGACGCTGCACGATCCGGTCGCGAGCGCGCCACCCTGTGGAGGCGCTGGCTCGACCTGCCCGGTGCGACGACCCTCGCCTCCCTCGCAGCCGATGGAAGCATCCATGCCCTGGGGACGATCCGGCCCACGGCACTCGGTCATCGGGTTGGGCCGCTCGACTCCGTCAACGCCGATGCCGCCCGACAGGTGCTCCTGGGACTCATCCCGCTTGCTCGCGGCACCCGTATCGCGATGGATGTGCCGGCCGTCAACGATGACGCCGTAGATCTGGCACGGTCCTTCGGCTTCGTCGAGGAGTTCCGCACGGTGCGCACCGTGTGGGGTGTCGTGCCTGATCTGCCCTGGCACGAGCGCTATGCGACCGTCATGCTCCATCTGGACTGACAAGCGCCTGCACGTCGACCTCGGTCCAGCGCGGCCCGTGACCGGTGAGGAGAGCCATCCGGCCCTCCCCCTCGGGCGTGAGGGTGATATCGAGCCGACTCTCCGCGAGGTGCTCCACTCGACCCGACCCCCACTCGACAACCGTGACGGCTCCAGCGATGTCGAGGTCGAGGTCGTCCACCTCCGAGGGCGATGCAAGTCGATAGGCGTCGACATGCAGGAGGTCGATGCCGCGCGCGCCCGCAGGATGGCGTCGCGCAATGACGAAAGTGGGACTGGTCACCGCGCCGCGCACGCCGAGACCTTCACCGAGTCCCCGCGTCAACGTCGTCTTCCCCGCACCCAGGTCGCCCGCGAGGACGATCAGGTCACCGGCGCGCACATGTTCGGCAAGCGCCCTCCCCCAGGACCGCGTGGCTTCACCATCTGCCAGGAAGGTCGTCCGCTGGTGACTCATGCGACGCGTTCGACCAGCGCTCGCAGGTGCTTGTTGACGTCGTCGACGGCCTCGAGCGTGAGCATGTGGCCGACTCCCGGGAGGATGACCAACTCCGCCGACGGCGTATGCCGCACGATCTCGTAGCTGTGTCCGACGGGGGTGAGCAAATCCGAGTCACCGACCATCACGAGAAGATCGCAGCGATCGAGCACGTGCAGGGCGTGGACCTTGTCATGTCCCTGCAGGGCCGGGAGAAGATCGGCGAGGACATCGAACGGCGTGCCGTTAATGAGATCGGCGACGATCCGCGTGCCATCCGGCGGCACCGTGGACCCAAAGGCGTAGGCGCGAGTGATGAGGAGGCCGAGGTCGCTCGAGGAACGTCGCGCGCGCTCGATGAGCCCAGACACGGGACCTTGCGACTCCAGTGCCGCTCCGATGGACGGCGCGACGCGGTGGGCGAGACGCGCCACTGGACGCGGGAGCCCCAAATCGACATCGGCGATACCGCCGGCAGAGGTAGCGAGGAGGGCCACGCCGCGTACCCGATCACCGAAGAGATCCGGGCGCTGATCGGCCAAGGCCATGATCGTCATGCCACCCATCGAGTGGCCGACGAGCACGACAGGGCCGGTGGGGGCGACCACGTCGAGCACGCAGCCGAGGTCAGCACCCAGGCGCTCGATCGTGGTGCCGGGCACGCCACGCTGCGATCGACCGTGACCTCGTTGGTCCCACAGCACAACGCGTGCGATCCCGCGCAGGGCCTGACGCTGGCCAGGCCAGGAGTCGAGGGACAGTCCATATCCATGGCTGAAGATGACGGTCGGCGCACCGGCAGGGACGTCGCCTAGCTCCTCGACTACGTTGAGAGCCACGCCATCATCGGTCACGACCTCGTGGGTGATGCCGCTGGCCGACTCGATGCCGACGAACTCGCGGGCCTGGAGACGACGCGTAGCCAGGCGCTCGGCAAGGGCTCCCGCGGCCACACCGGCCGCAAGGACGCCGAACGCAGCCAGCCCCTTGGCACCCCTGCCCAGATCGGCCATGCTCACCCCTCGGCGTAGCGACGCGGCACGCGCGCACCCACGCGCGTGACGATCTCGTACCCGATGGTGTCATCCCATGCTGCCCAGTCGGTCGCCGTGGGTTCGCCCATGTGACCCGCACCCCACACAGTGACCTCGTCCCCCGCCACTACCGAGGCGTCTGCGACATCGACGATGACCTGGTCCATGGCGATACGGCCGACGATGGGGTGGCGCTCACCCGCGATGAGCACGTGGGCGCCCCGTGCGGTGCGCGGCAGACCATCCCCGTAGCCCAGGGGCACAAGTGCGAGCGTGGTCTCGCGCGGTGCGCGCCAGGTGAGGTTGTAGGAGGCTCCGTGTCCTGCGGGGACGCGCTTCACCGCCGCGACTGCCGCGCGCAGGGTCATCACCGGCTGCAGGGACCCCATCGAGATCGCGGGGCCGGGTGGTAGCCCGTACATCGCAATGCCGAGCCGGACGAGGTCGTAGCGGGTGGCGGGACGGGTGAGCGCAGCCCCACTGGACGCGAGGTGGCGCACCTCCGGTCGCACGCCGGCCCTCTCCGCCAGGGCAAGTGCCTCCTCAAAGCCCGAAACCTGCTCGTCGGTCTCGGGCGCTGTCGGGATGTCGGCGCTGGCGAGATGCGACCAGATCCCCGTGACCTCGATTCCGTGAGCCACCGCAGCTGCCCGCACGAGGTCCGACCACTGATCCGGCGAGCAGCCACCGCGACCGAGACCGGTGTCGATCTTGAGGTGCACGCGCGCGGTTCGACCGGTGGCACGCGCAGCCGCGGCGACCTCGTCGAGCATGCCCATGCTCCCGACGCCCAGATCGACATCGAGCTCAATGCAACTCGCGAGATCGGGATCCCCAGGTGAGTAGAGCCACGCGAGGATGCGTCCCGCGTCGCCTGCATCGCGAAGCTGACGTGCCTCGGAGGGCAGCGCCACTCCGAGCCACGGGATACCCGCCTCACGTGCGACACGTGAGATCTCCAGCGCACCGTGTCCATACGCGTCGGCCTTGACTACCGCCATGCGCGCGACCTCAGGTCCACCGCATGCCGGGCCGGCGAGGTAGTCGAGATTGGCGCGCAACTGGGCGAGATCGATGACGGCTTCGGCGCGCACGCTCATTTCACGCCTCCCCACCGCGACGTACCAGCCCGATCGCGTCCGGGAGCGCAGCGATGATGTCGGGTGCCGTGACCGGACGGCCACCGTGGGCCGCAAGCCTCCCCGCCAGGCCGTGAAGGCCCACCGCTGCCGCAGCCGTGAGCGCTGCAGCATCGTCGTCCACGCCGCCGCGTGCCGCCGCGCCTGCGAGCAGGGCGCCCATCAGTCCGGCGAGTACATCCCCGCTCCCTGCCGTGCCCAGGTCGGGAGTCCCCCAGGTGTCCACGTACGCCGTACCCGATGGCGAGGCGATGACGGTGCCCGGGCCCTTGAGCACGACGACGGCGCCCAACTCGCGCGCTGCGGTCCGCGCACTGCCGAGTCGATCCTCAGCGGATCCCTCGCCGAGTGAGTAGCCCAGGCCGGCAAACTCGCCCACGTGCGGGGTGAGCACCGTCGGGTGTCGCCGCGCCCCCAGAGAGGCGGCCACGGGTGCCTCACGGAGCATGCGCAGCGCATCGGCATCGACCACGACGGGAGCATCGACCGCGAGGACATCGCACAGCACCTGACGCCCCCCCGCATCGATGCCAAGGCCGGGTCCCACGACCCACGCATTCGCCCGCGTCACAGCGGCGGGGGCGGTGGACGCGACAACGACGTCCCAGAACTCGTCGACCAGGGCCTGGGCAAGGCCATCTCCCCGGTCGAGCACATGCACCATGCCGACATTGCCGTGGCGAGCGGCACCCGTCGCCATGAACGCCGCGCCGCGATAGCGGGGACTGCCGGCGGCAATGCCCACGAGTCCCCGGGAGTACTTGTAGTCCTCCGCACCGGGCTCGGGCACGGCCTCCAGCAGATCGGTCGCGTCGAGCGCACCGAGGTCCGCCGTGGGCAGGGCGTCGTCACATCCGACGTCGACGAGGAGCACCGCCCCGGCGCGGTCGCGCCCGGGCGAGAGGACGAGTCCGGGCTTCAGGCATCCGAAGGTCACCGTGGCATCGGCATCGACCACCGCCGCGGCATTCGCGACAGCACCGGTGTCCGCGTCGACGCCGGAGGGGATGTCCACGGCGACGACGAGCGCACCCGACTCGCGAGCAAGTTGCGCGCACGTCGCGGCTTCAGGGCGCAAGGGACCGCGTCCGCCGATGCCGACGATGCCGTCGAGCACGAGATCGGCCGACCTGAGGGCGAGCTCGGCGTCCTCAAGGCCTCCGGTTGTGCCACCCGCTGCAAGGAGAGCCTCCAGGCCGCTTGCATGCGTCCGCTCACCCAGGAGGACCGCGACGACGCGCGCACCTCGTCGCGCGAGGAGCGCACCCGCGTACAGCGCGTCCCCACCGTTGTTGCCACTGCCGACAAGCAGGGCCACGCGTGCACCCGAGAGACGCAGATCGAGGTCGCGCATGAGCGAGGCGCAGGCAGCGGCGAGACCGGTCGCGGCGCGCTCCATGAGCACACCCTCGGGGAGTCCCGCCATGACGGCCTCCTCGGCCGCGCGCACGGCCGCCACGTCGTAGACGGGCCTCATGTCACTCTGCCCGTCCCTACTCGACGGTGACGGACTTGGCGAGATTGCGCGGCTGATCCACGTCGTGTCCCTTGACCGTGGCCATGGCGCAGGCGAAGACCTGCAGGGGCACCGTGGACACGAGGGGCTGCATCAGTGTGGGCACCTCGGGGACGCGGAAGATCACATCGGCGTACGGAGTGACCGACTCGTCCCCCTCCTCCGCGATGACGATCGTGCGAGCACCGCGGGCCCGCACCTCTTGGATGTTGGAGATGATCTTGTCGTGCAGGGTGGCGCGTCCCCTCGGTGACGGCACGATGCACACGACCGGGACGCCGGCCTCGATGAGGGCGATCGGCCCGTGCTTCAACTCGCCGGCGGCGAACCCTTCCGCGTGCATGTAGGCGAGCTCCTTGAGCTTGAGCGCACCCTCGAGAGCCACGGGGTAGCCCACGTGACGGCCAATGAAGAGGACCGAGGTGGCGTCGACGAGTTCGCGCGCGAGAGCCTGCACGCCTTCACTGGTGTCGAGCACGAGGTCGATTGCCTGGGGCATGTCGCTCAGGTCGGTCAGAACGCTGCGGATCTCATCACCGAACATGTTGCCGCGCACCTGTGCGAGATACAGGCCGACAAGGTAGGCGGCCACGATCTGCGTGAGGAAGGCCTTGGTCGAGGCGACGGCGATCTCGGGGCCCGCATAGGTGTAGAGCACCGCATCGGACTCGCGCGGGATGGTCGAGCCGACGGTGTTGCAGATCGCCAGCGACTTGGATCCCTGCTCGCGTGCGTAACGAAGCGCCATGAGGGTGTCCATCGTCTCGCCGGACTGGGAGATGGCGATAGTGAGCGTGCGCCCATCGACGATCGGGTCGCGGTAGCGGAACTCGCTCGCGAGCTCGACATCGACCGGGATCCGGGTCCAGTGCTCGATGGCGTATTTCGCCACCAGCCCCGCGTGGTACGCCGTACCGCAGGCGACGACGACGATTTTGTCGATCTCGCGGAGCTCCGCGTCCGTGAGGCGCATCTCATCG
This sequence comes from Actinomycetota bacterium, assembly GCA_046046455.1. Lineage (GTDB taxonomy): Bacteria > Actinomycetota > Actinomycetes > S36-B12 > S36-B12 > Mxb001. The sequence goes on from JBJOJS010000066.1 coordinate 63,614, forward strand.
AGGTGCAGCCGGCCATCTCGACTCACACGTCCGCGCAGGGAATCCGCCACGGCCTTGGGCTGCTCGGCGATCTCCTTGAGCATGAAGAGGTCGTAGCCGCCCTTCTCGGCGGCGGCCGCATCCCAGGTGACCGTAAACGGCTTGGCTTCCACCACCTGACCGTCGAAATCCGTGATGACGACGGCATCGCGCGAGATCTGCACGACCTGGTCCTGCCCGAGTTCGAGCGCCTCACGCGTGTGGGAGACGAAGGCAGCGACATCGGAGGCGAGGAAGTTCTCTCCCTGCCCGAGTCCGACGACGAGCGGCGAGTTGCGGCGCGCGGCCACGACGACGTCGACATCGTCGGCGACCACGGCAACCAGGGTGAAGGCGCCTTCAAGTTGCCGGCATGTGCGCCGCATGGCCTCGGCGAGGTCACCGTCGCACCGCGGAAGCTCCGCGGCGAGGAGATGGGCGACGACCTCGGTATCCGTCTCCGAGGTGTGGACGACACCCGCGGCGGTGAGTTCCTCGCGCAACTCCGCGAAGTTCTCGATGATGCCGTTGTGGATGACAGCGACCGTGCCGTCCTCGCTCACATGCGGATGAGCGTTGGCATCCGTGGGACCGCCGTGCGTCGCCCAGCGGGTGTGGCCGATGCCGATGGTCGCTGCCTCGAGCGGATCCTCGCCGAGCAGGGATTCGAGGTTGGCCAGCTTGCCGGCCTTCTTGCGGACGTCGAGACGGTCCCCCGTCACGACAGCGACACCGGCAGAGTCGTAGCCGCGGTACTCCAGGCGCCGCAGACCCTCGACGACTACCTCCAGTGCCTGCTTCTCACCGACGTAGCCCACGATCCCGCACATGGGTGCCAGGGTACGCGGCTCCGGTGGGAGAGCCGTTCCGACGCTCTCAGGGATCGCGGAGCAGATCCACGCGAGGCTTCCTACGCGTCGATCGCGAGAGAGGCATGCACGGCAGCGGCAATCGCCTCCGCCGCATCTCGTGCGGCCTGTGTCGTGGGCGCCTCGACCATGACGCGGACGAGGGGTTCGGTCCCTGAGGGACGCAGCAGGACTCGCCCCGTCGAGCCCAATGAAGCCTCGACGGCTTCGACGACGGTGCGCACCTCGTGACTGCCACCCAGCGCAGACTTGTCGACGCCCTTCACGTTGATGAGCACCTGCGGGAGCCGTGTCATCACCGCGGCAAGATCGCTCAGGCTCGTGCCTGTCTCCGCCATCCGATCGAGCAGGGCCAGCGCAGTGAGTACGCCGTCACCCGTGGTTGCCCGGTCGAGGACGACAACGTGGCCACTCTGCTCACCGCCCAGGGAGTAGCCCTCGGCCCGCATCTCCTCGAGGACGTAGCGGTCACCGACAGCGGTGGTGACCACCGTGATGCCCTGCTCCTCCATCGCAATGCGGAATCCGAGGTTGGACATCACCGTCGCAACGACGGTGTCTTGGGCGAGGGTGCCGCGATGGCGCATAGCCAGGGCAAGGATCGCGAGGATCTGGTCGCCGTCGATGACATTGCCCTGTGCATCGACCGCCAGGCAGCGGTCCGCATCGCCGTCATGGGCGATGCCGATATCGGCACCGTGCTCGAGGACGGCGGCGATGAGGTCATCGAGGTGCGTGCTGCCGCAGCCCTCGTTGATATTGAGGCCGTCAGGCGATGCATGGATGGCGACCACGTGCGCACCCGCGCGGCGCATGGCCTCCGGCGAGACCGTCGAGGCGGCGCCGTTGGCGCAGTCGACGACCACCGCGAGCCCGTCGAGCGGGTTCTGGACGACATCGAGCACATGGTCCAGATAGTCCGAGGAGCCCGAGGGCAACGCGCGGACCCGGCCGACCGCACCACCGAGTGGCCGGTCCCACGGCTCGTGGAGTCGCGCCTCGATCGCGTCCTCGATGGCATCGGGCAACTTGAAGCCGTGGGCGTCGAAGAACTTGATGCCGTTGTCCGGCATCGCATTGTGCGAAGCCGACAGCATGACCCCGAGGCTTGCCCCGTGGCGCTCGGTGAGATAGGCGATGGCCGGCGTGGGCAGAACCCCTGCGAGGAGGACGTCGACTCCCGCGCTCGCGAGACCGGCTACGACGGCTGCTTCGAGGAACTCACCGCTGGCTCGAGGGTCGCGACCAACGACAGCCGTGGGTCGACCGTCGCCGCCGAGAGCACCGGCCTCGCCGAGGACGTGTGCCGCAGCAGCAGCGAGGGATAGCGCCAGCTCGGCGGTGAGATCGCGATTGGCGAGCCCCCGCACACCATCGGTGCCGAAGAGGCGACCGCTCACGGAGCTCCGATCAGCGCTTGCTGTACTGAGGCGCCTTGCGGGCCTTCTTGAGGCCGTACTTCTTGCGCTCCTTGGCCCGAGGGTCGCGGGTGAGGAAGCCGGCCTTCTTGAGGGGGGGACGGTTGCCCTCCACGTCGATCTCATTGAGCGCACGAGCGATGCCCAGGCGCAGGGCGCCGGCCTGGCCCGAGACGCCGCCGCCACTCATGCGCGCGATGACGTCGTAGCGGCCCTCCTGGCCCAGGGTCACAAAAGGCTCGTTGACGATCTGCTGGTGCACACGGTTGGGGAAGTAGGTCTCGAGATCGCGACCGTTGATGCTCCATCGGCCGGTCCCGGGGACCAGGCGCACGCGCGCGATGGCCTCCTTGCGACGGCCGGTCGCGCCACCCGGGGCGGTGACGACGGGCCGGTCGGCCGCAGCGGGCGCGGCAGAGGGCGTCTCGGTGGTGTACTCCGAGGGGATCTCCTCGTCGAGGATCTCAGTGTCGGAAACGGTCACGGTTCTTCCTTTCGCAGACTGCGCGGTGATCGCTACTGCGCGACCTGCGTGATGGTGTACGGGGTGGGCTTCTGAGCGGCGTGCGGGTGATCGGGCCCGGCGTACACCTTGAGCTTGCTCAACTGCTGCCGACCGAGCTTGTTGTGCGGGAGCATCCCCTTGACGGCCTTCTCGATGGCGCGACGGGGGTTGTCCACCATGAGCTCGGAGTAGGACTTCGCCGACAGGCCGCCCGGGTATCCGGAGTGGCGGTAGTCGCGCTTCTGCTCGAGCTTGCTGCCCGTGAGGACGACCTTGTCGGCGTTGACGATGATGACGAAGTCGCCGGTATCGACATGGGGAGCGAAGACGGGCTTGTGCTTGCCCCGCAGCAGGGTGGCGGTCTGGCTGGCCAGGCGGCCGAGCACGACGTCGGTGGCATCGATGACGAGCCACTCGCGGGTGACCTCGCCCGGCTTGGGGGTGTACGTGCGCACGTGGACCTTCACTCACTCAGGGGGGTGCCCGTAAGGCGCCCCGGTTGGGCCCGGGGGCGGGCACAACGACCGCCAAGGCTACCCGGGATGGCGCAAGGGGGTCAAAACGGGTCCGGGGACCCCTAGACGCGAGGCTCGTCGGCCCAGACGGGCTCGGTCGACTCTCGCACCACGCCGTCCGCGCCCACGACGATGAAGCGGTCGAGGCCACGGGCGAACCACCGATCGTGGGTGACGGCCAGGACGGTCCCGGAGAAGGCGTCAAGGGCTGCCTCGAGCGCCTCCGCGCTCTCCAGGTCGAGGTTGTCCGTCGGCTCGTCGAGGAGCAGCAGCGTGGCTCCCGAGAGCTCGAGGAGCAGGATCTGGAAGCGCGCCTGCTGTCCGCCGGACAGTGAAGAGAAGCGCTGCTCCCCCGCGGCCGCGAGGCCGTAGCGGTCGAGGGCGCGCGCCGCCTGCTCGCGCCCCATCCCATCGCGGTGACCATCGCCGCGATGCAGGATCTCCAGGAGCGTCCGGTCCTCCAGATCGGGCCGCACATGCGTCTGGGCGAACCACCCGGGACGTACGCGCGAACCGAGACGGGCGACACCGGTGTGACGTACCGGCGCGATGGGTACGTCGGATACGGGTTGGTGCTCGACATCGGGATCGCTGCCACCCGCGGCCAGGAGACGCAGGAGGTGGGACTTGCCTGCTCCATTGCGGCCGAGTACGCCGACGCGCTCGCCAAACCACACTTCGAGATCGAAGGGCTGGGTGAGATCGGTGAGCTGGAGCTGCTCGCACACGACCGCGCGCTTCGCCGTACGCCCACCCTCGAGCCGCATGCGCATGTGCTGTCGCACGGGCACGGCCTGGGGTGGGCCGGCCTCCTCGAACATGCGCAGGCGCGTCTGGGCCGCCTGGTACCTCGACGCCAGGCCATCGTTGTAGGCGGCCTTCGTCTTGAGCATCTGGACGAGGTCCTTGAGCTTCTGGTGCTGCTCGTCCCACCGACGGCGTAACTCCTCGAGGCGGCTCATCCGGTCATCGCGGGCCTCGGCGTAGGTGGCGAAACCGCCGCCGTGCGTCCACACCGTGTTGCCCGCCGCTCCGAGCTCCACGGTGATGATCGTCGTCGCGCAGGCGCGCAGCAGCTCCCGATCGTGGCTGATGAGCAGGATCGTCTTGGGACTGGCCGCGATCCGATCCTCGAGCCAGGTCTTGCCGGGTACGTCGAGGTAGTTGTCGGGCTCGTCGAGCAGCAGCACCTCATCGGGACCGCGAAGGAGTGCTTCGAGGACGAGCCGTTTCTGCTCACCTCCGGAGAGCGTGTCGACGCGGCGCCACTTGACCTCGTCGTATGCCGATCCCAGGGCCGCCGTGCAGCAGACATCCCACGCCACCTCGGCGTCGTAGCCCCCGGCATCGGCGAAGTCGGCCAGCGCCTGTGCGTAGCGCATCTGGGTATCGGCGTCCTCCGTCGACATGAGCAGTTCCTCGACGAGGTCGACCTCGGCCGCAGCCGTGCGGAGCGCGGGGGGAGACACCGACAGGAGCAGATCGCGCACGGTGCCCTCACGGCCCTGGCCGATGAACTGGCGCATCACGGCCATGCCCCCGGTCGTGACGATGCTGCCTGACTCCGCGTCGATGTCGCCGGCGATGAGCCTCATGAGGGTGGTCTTGCCCGCACCATTGGCACCGACCAGTGCGGCCTTGACCCCTTCGCCGATGCGGAAGCTCACGTCGTCGAGCAGGATCCGCCCGTCGGGCAGGGAATAGCTCACGTGCTGTACGTCGATGTGCCCCATGCAGGTTCAGCTCCCACGCACGGACCGCGTGACCGTTTGGCGCGCGGCAAGATCGGCATCCTCCGGGTATCGCACTCCCTCGAGCACCAGGCCGTGCGCAGGCATCACGTGGACGCCGGAGTCGCGGACACCGCGCTCCACCACGTCACCGGGCCAGGTCACCGGCCTACGGCCCTCACCGACGGGGACCAGCAGGCCGACAAGCGACCGCACCATCGAGTGGCAGAACGCATCCGCGATCACGTGCATCTCCGCGAGTCCGGTGTCGCCGCGAAGCCACTCCAGCGAGAGCAGGCGACGGATCGTCGTGCCGCCCTCGCGGGGACGGCACACGGCCGCGAAATCCCGCTCCCCGAGTAGCGAGCCCGCCGACTCATTCATCGCGGCCAGGTCGAGAGGTCGGGGATGCAGGAGGACCTCACGTCGTCGCAACGGATCCCAGGTTTGGGGGTCGTCGCAGACGGCGTACCGGTAGGACCGGGACAGCGCCGAGAAGCGCGCGTCGAAACCCTCCGGTGCCACCGAGAGATCGAGGAGCCACGCGTCATCTGGCAGCAGCCCGCGCAGACTGCGCGCAAGCAACGCGAGGCTGAGGTCATCGGATGGGTCAATGTCGACGTGAGCCACCTGACCGCGCGCGTGCACCCCGGCATCGGTGCGCCCCGCGCAGGTCACCTGCGGCGGCTCCGGGAGTCGCAGTGCGCGGGCGAGGGCATCCTCGACCGCGCCCTGGACGGTGCGCAGACCCGGCTGGCGGGCCCACCCGGAGAAGTCGGTCCCGTCGTACGCGAGGTCGAGTCGCAACCGCATCATGACCCCTCTACACAGCAGGAAGCGCCAGACCGCGAAGGGCGAGGTCTGACGCTCCCTGGCATCACGCGAATCGTGTCAGCGCGTCAGGCCTTGTCGACCTCGGCCGGAGCCGCATCGTCATCAGCCGGAGCCTCATCGGCAACCGCCTCGACGACCTCATCCGCCGTCGCCTCGGGTGCGACCTCGACGGTCTCCTCGACGACCTCCACGCTCTCCTCAGCGACCGGCGTCTCGACGACAGCGGCAGCTGCTGCTGCAGCGGGCTGTGCAGCAGCCTTCTCCTTGGCCGCGCGCTTGGTGGCGCCCGTCGCCTCGGCGACAACCTGCTCGGCGAGCGGCTCCACGAGCTCGATCACGGCCATGGGTGCGTTGTCACCCTTGCGCGGTCCGACCTTGACGATGCGGGTGTAGCCGCCCTGTCGGGTCTGGTAGCGCGGTCCGATCTCGGTGAAGAGCACGTGCACGACATCCTTGTCGCGCACCACGGTGAGCACTCGGCGTCGTGCGGCGAGGTCACCGCGCTTCGCGAAGGTGATGAGTCGCTCGGCCAAGGGGCGCAGGCGCTTTGCCTTCGCCTCGGTGGTCGTGATGCGACCGTGCTCGAAAAGCGCGGTGGCCAGGTTGGCCAGCATCAGGCGCTCGTGCGCCGGTCCGCCACCCAGGCGGGGACCCTTGGTTGGGGTAGGCATGTCATAACTCCTTGTCGCGGGTGGCTGATCGGTTAGAGCTGCTCGTCCTCGACGAAGCCGAGGTCGTCGTCGTCATCCTCATCGCTGAAGTAGACGGCTGCCCCGGGGTCGAATCCGGGCGGGCTGTCCTTGAGTGCGAGGCCGAGGGTGACGAGCTTGACCTTGACCTCGTCGATCGACTTGGCGCCGAAGTTGCGGATGTCGAGGAGGTCGGCCTCACTGCGGCCGATGAGCTCGCCGACCGTGTGGATCCCCTCGCGCTTGAGGCAGTTGTAGGAGCGGACCGTGAGGTCGAGCTGCTCGATAGGGGTCGAGAGCTGCTCCGCGACGAAAGCGTCAGCTGGAGACGGACCAATGTCGATGCCCTCAGCGTCGACGTTGAGCTCACGAGCCAGGCCGAAGAGCTCCACGAGCGTCTTGCCCGCGGAGGCCACGGCATCGCGGGGAAGCATCGAAGGCTTGGTCTCCACGTCGAGCACGAGCTTGTCGAAGTCCGTGCGCTGCTCGACGCGGGTCGCCTCGACCTTGTACGTGACCTTGAGGACCGGAGAGTAAATGGAGTCGACGGGGATCCGGCCGATCTCCTGGCCCGGCTGCTTGTTGAGCGTGGCAGAGACGTAGCCACGACCGCGCTCCACGACGAGCTCCATCTCGAGCTTGCCCTTGTCGTTGAGGGTGGCGATGTGGAGGTCGGGGTTGTGCACCTCGACGCCGGCCGGCGGGGCGATATCTGCGGCCACGACGGCTCCGGGGCCCTGCTTGCGCAGGTACATCACGACGGGCTCGTCGTGGTCGGACGAGACGACGAGCTGCTTGATGTTGAGGATCAGCTCGGTCACGTCCTCCTTCACGCCCGGGATGGTGGTGAACTCGTGGAGAACGCCGTCGATGCGGATGCTCGTGACGGCGGCACCGGGGATCGAGGAGAGCAGGGTGCGGCGCATCGAGTTGCCCAGGGTGTATCCGAACCCCGGCTCGAGGGGTTCGAGCACGAAGCGAGAACGGAACTCGCTGATGGGCTCCTCGGTGAGGATGGGGCGCTGCGTGATGAGCACGTGTTGTCCTTTCGGCGACGACCGCTATATGACGTCGGGTTCTTGGGGAAGTGGTGCGACTACTTGGAGTAGAGCTCGACGATGAGCTGCTCCTGGACCGGGGTGTCGATGACCTGACGCGACGGCAGCGAATGCACGAGGATCCGCATCTGCGACGGGATGACCTCGAGCCACGCGGGCACGGGGCGCTCGCCGATCTCGGCGTGTGCCACCACGAACGGCGTCATCTCGCGTGAGCCGGGGCGCACCTCGATGATGTCGTTTGCCTGGACGCGGTACGACGGGATGTCGACCTTGTGGCCGTTGACCGTGAAGTGGCCGTGGCTCACCAGCTGTCGGGCCATGTCACGCGACTTGGCGAAGCCGGCACGGTAGACGACATTGTCGAGTCGCGACTCGAGGATGCGCATGAGGTTGTCGCCGGTCTTGCCGGTGCGACGGTGCGCCTCCTCGTAGTAGTTGCGGAACTGCTTCTCGAGGACGCCGTAGATCCGGGTGGCCTTCTGCTTCTCGCGCAACTGGAGCAGGTACTCACTGTCCTTGGAGCGGCCGCGGCCGTGCTGGCCGGGCGGGTAGGGGCGCTTCTCGAAGGGGCACTTCGGGGATTCGCACTTGGAGCCCTTGAGGAAGAGCTTGGTCTTCTCGCGTCGGCAGCGCTTGCAGTCCGCGTCGGTGTAACGAGCCATGGTGTGTCAGTTCTCCGTTCTCAGACGCGGCGGCGCTTGGGCGGGCGGCACCCATTGAAGGGGACCGGGGTGACGTCTTGGATGGAGCCCACCTCGAGGCCGGTGGCCTGGAGGGAGCGGATGGCGGTCTCGCGGCCGGAGCCGGGACCCTTGACGAACACGTCGACCTTGCGCATGCCGTGCTCCATGGCGCGGCGTGCGGCGGCCTCGGCGGCAAGCTGGGCCGCGAACGGCGTCGACTTGCGGCTGCCCTTGAAGCCGACCTGACCCGAGCTGGACCAGGCGATGACAGCACCACTGGGGTCGGTGATGGAGACGATCGTGTTGTTGAACGTGCTCTTGATGTGAGCGTGCCCGTGGGCGATGTTCTTCTTTTCCTTGCGGCGCACCTTCTTGGCGCCCGCCTTTGCTCCGGTCTTGGGAGGCATTCCATCTACTCCTGAGGTCATCGGTCCGCTGGTCGCCGGCGGTCGCCGGGTACGCAGACCCGCGGACTACTTCTTGCCGGCCTTCTTCTTGCCGGCGACGGTCTTGCGGGGGCCCTTGCGAGTGCGGGCGTTGGTGTGGGTGCGCTGGCCATGCACGGGCAGGCCGCGGCGGTGCCGGATGCCCTGGTAGCAGCCGATCTCGACCTTGCGGCGGATGTCGGCGGCAACTTCGCGGCGGAGGTCGCCCTCGACGCGGAGGTTGGCCTCGATCCAGTCGCGAAGGGCGACCAGCTGGTCGTCGGTGAGTTCGCGAGCCCTCAGGTCGGGGCTGATGCCGGTCGCTTCCAGCGCCTCAGCGGCGCGCGAGCGACCGACTCCGTAGATGTAGGTGAGCGCGACGGCCATCCGCTTATCGCGGGGCAGGTCGACGCCTACGAGACGTGCCATGGGTGTCCTCTTCTTCTCTTCGCGAGAGGTGTGGGTGCGGCACCGGTCCCCTCCACCCGGAGGGGTCCTCGGCCTCTCGTCCGAGGGTGTCGTCCCACAGCCTGCACGTGCCGGCCGTGGGGGTCGGGTCCCGCGTTCTGCGACCCGGTTGGGTCGCAGTGGGGCGTGGTCGGGTTGTCTCCCCTCGCACGCGCGACGTGCGTCAGCCCTGGCGCTGCTTGTGGCGGACGTTGTCGCAGATGACCATGACCCGACCGTGACGACGGATCACCTTGCACTTGTCACAGATCTTCTTGACGCTTGGCTTGACCTTCACCGGAATCCCAACTCTCTACCTGACTGCTGTCTGGCTGCTGTCACTTGTACCTGTAGACGATGCGACCCCGAGTCAGGTCGTAGGGCGACAGCTCCACGACGACGCGGTCATCGGGGAGGATTCGGATGTAGTGCATCCGCATCTTCCCGCTGATGTGAGCCAGGACCTTGTGACCGTTGTCCAGTTCCACTCGAAACATCGCATTGGGCAGGGACTCGGTGATCGTGCCCTCGAGCTCGATCGCGCCGTCCTTCTTTGCCATGCCCTCTGCTCTCCTTCGATCGGTCTCCTCGCACGCTCACAACCCCGCTCCGGAGGGAGGGGGTGCGGACGAACGGGGAGGCCCGATGATCAGCCCGTCAAGTGTACGCGCGGGCACTCCTACGACCTAATCGGGGTCGATTCGGACCTTTCATCCGCATTCCGGACACGCCGTTCACGGTGTCAGAGGCGTACGTCGTCGAGGGCCGTGAGCACCCACGGGCCATCCTCGGTAACCGCCACGGTGTGCTCCCAGTGGCTCGCGTGGGAGCCGTCGCTGGCCACGACGGTCCAGTCGTCGTCCAGGACGTGCACCCCGGGATCGCCGAGGACGATCATGGGCTCGACGGCGAGGGCCATCCCCGGCACCAGGCGTGGACCCTTCCCCGGGCGGCCGTAGTTGGGCACCGCGGGCTCCATGTGCATGCTGGAGCCGATCCCGTGACCGACGTACTCCTCGATGATGCCGTACTGATCGCCCTGGGCGCGCACGTAGGACTCGACCGCATGCCCGATGTCGGAGAGGCGATTGCCCGGACGAGCAGCCCTCAGCCCGGCCCACAGTGACTCCTCCGTCACTCGCGAGAGTTCCGCCAGGTCGGCGGTGACGGTGCCCACGAGGACGGTGAGCGCTGCATCGCCGTGCCAACCGTCGACGATGGCGCCGCAGTCGATGGAGACGACATCGCCGTCCGCGATCCGCCGGTCCCCGGGGATGCCGTGGACGACCTCGTCATTGACGGAGACGCAGATGTGCGCCGGGAAGCCGTGATAGCCGAGAAACGAGGGGGTGGCCCCTTGATCCCGGATGGACTGGGCGGCGCACTCGTCCAACTCGGCCGTGGTGACCCCGGGGCCGGTCATCTCGGCCACCCGCTGGAGCGTGCGGGCGACGACAAGGCCGGCCGCACGCATGACCTGGAGTTCGTCCGCAGACTTGATCTCGATGCGGTCGCGTGAGCGGAACATGTCAGTCGCGCAGCGCGGAGAGGATCCGCTCGGTGACCTCGGCCACGTCGCCCATGCCGTCCACCTGCAGGAGGATCCCCCGCTCGCGGTAGACCGCGATGAGCGGTGCCGTCTGCTCGAAGTAGACCTCCAGACGACGTCGAATGACATCGGCGGTGTCGTCTGCGCGCCCCTGCTCCTGTGCCCGCTTGAGCAGACGACCGACGACCTCATCGGTGTCTACCGTCAACTCGATCACGCGATCGAGGCGGGAGCCATCGGACTCCAGCATCATGTCGAGTTCGGTGACCTGCTCGAGCGTGCGCGGATAGCCGTCGAGCATGAAGCCCGGACGGCAGTCGTCGTGCGAGATGCGATCACGCACCATGGCGTTGGTGATCGAGTCGGGGACGTACTCACCGGCGTCCATGTAGCGCTGGGCTTCCTCGCCCAACGGCGTGCCTGCGCTGACATTGGCGCGGAAGATGTCGCCCGTGCTGATGTGAGGGACACCGAGCGCCGAGGCGACGACGACCGCCTGGGTGCCCTTGCCGGCCCCGGGAGGTCCCATGATGAGGAGCCTCATCAGCGGAGGAAGCCCTCATAGTTGCGCTGCTGCAGCTGGGAGTCGATCTGCTTCACCGTGTCGAGGCCGACGCCGACCACGATGAGGAGGCTGATGCCGCCGAAGACGAACTGGTCCCCGATGCCGATGAGGTTGAAGGCGAAGACCGGCATCACGGCGATGAGGCCGAGGTAGATCGAGCCGGGGAAGGTGAGGCGGTTGAGGACGTAGGCGAGGTACTCAGCCGTGGGCTTGCCCGCGCGGATACCCGGGATGAAGCCGCCGTACTTCTTCATGTTGTCGGCCACGTCAACCGGGTTGAAGGTGATCGACACGTAGAAGTACGTGAAGAAGATCGTGAGAATGAAGAAGACCGTGAGATAGACGGTCGACGTACCCGTGGAGAAGTTGGTCGCGATCCACTGCGCCCACTCCGCCTGACTGCCCGTGAGCTGCACCAGCAGGGTCGGGAGGAAGAGCAGAGATGAGGCGAAGATGACAGGGATGACACCGGCCATGTTCATCTTCAGCGGGATGTAGGTGGACGTCCCGCCGTACATGCGGCGACCCACCATGCGCTTGGCGTACTGAACCGGGATGCGGCGCTGACCCTGCTCGATGAAGACGACGAGGGTCAGGACGACCAGGGACACCAGGAGCGTCAGGGCGAAGGAGAAGGTCCCGCGGCTCACGAAGACGTTGATGAACTGCGCCGGGATCGTGGCGATGATGGAGGTGAAGATGAGCAGCGACATGCCGTTGCCCACGCCGCGCTCGGTGATGAGCTCACCCAGCCACATGATCACAGCGGTGCCCGCCGTCATCACGATCACCATGACGATGATGAGGAGGGCGTTCTGGTTGGGGATCAACTGCTCGTTGCAGCCACTGAAGAGCTGGCCCGGGGTACGCGCGAGGGACAGGATCGCCGTCGACTGCAGGATCGCCAGCCCGATGGTGAGGTACCGGGTGTACTGCGTGATCTTGGCCTGACCGGACTGGCCCTCCTTCTTGAGGGCCTCGAGCCGGGGGATGACGACCGTAAGGAGCTGCAGGATGATGCTGGCGGTGATGTAGGGCATGATGCCCAGCGCGAAGACCGACAGCTGCAGGAGTGCACCGCCGCTGAAGAGGTTGATGACCGCGTAGACGGAGTTGTCCGAGGTCTGGTCGATACACCGCTGAATGGCGGAGTAGTCCACACCGGGCGTCGGCACGACCGAGCCCAGGCGGAAGATCGCCAGCATGGCCAGCGTGAAGAGCAGCTTCTTGCGCAGGTCCGGGGTGCGGAACGCCGCGACGAAGGCGCTGAGGTGCACGCTTACCTCCTGGGCGATGCGTCGGCATCACCGTGTGTCGTGGACGGGGACTGTCTTCCGGACCCGATGCAGCCTAACCTAGGCGGCCCCGGGAACCTTCCCGGTGATCCTGGGGGGATCCTGGGGGCGGGGGCCCGGTTCGACGGTCAGACCTTCTCGATGCTCCCACCGGCCGCGGCGATCTTCTCCTGTGCAGCGGCGGAGAAGGCCTGGACCTTCACCTGGACGGCAACGGAGATATCGCCCTGGCCGAGGACCTTGACCGGCTGGCCCTTGCGGACCGCGCCGGCCGCCACCAGGTCGGCAACGGTGACCGCACCGCCCTGGGGGAAGAGCTTGCCGAGGGCCGCGACGTTGACCACCTGGTAGGTGACAGTGTTGGGGTTCGTGAAGCCCTTGAGCTTCGGCAGGCGCATGTGCAGCGGCATCTGGCCGCCCTCGAAGCGCGCCGGCACCTGGTTGCGAGCCCGCGTGCCCTTCGTGCCACGACCGGAGGTCTTGCCCTTGGAGGCCTCGCCGCGACCCTTGCGGGTCTTCGGCGTCTTGGCGCCCGGAGCGGGGCGCAGGTGGTGAACCTTCAGAGCCATGTCACTCGACCTCCTCGACTGAGACGAGATGGGAGACCGTGGCGATCATGCCTCGGATCTCGGGGCGATCCTCCTTGACGACGGTGTCCCCGATGCGCTTGAGACCCAGGGAGCGCAGCGTCTCGCGCTGGCTGTGAGTCCCGCCGATCGGCGACTTCCGCTGAGTCACCTGCAGGCGCACGCTCATGACGCACCTGCCGCGCGCGCACGCAGGAGGGCCGCGGGTGCGACGTCCTCCAGGGGGAGTCCACGGCGGGCCGCGACCTCCTCGGGGCGCTCGAGATTACGCAGCGCCTGCACCGTGGCGTGCACGATGTTGATGGCGTTGTCGGAGCCGAGCGACTTCGACAGGACGTCGTGAATACCCGCGCACTCGAGCACCGCGCGGACCGGGCCACCGGCGATGACACCGGTACCGGGGGCTGCGGGACGCAGCAGGACGACACCTGCAGCAGCCTCGCCCGTCACGGGATGCGGGATGGTGCCCTGGATACGCGGCACCTTGAAGAAGTGCTTCTTAGCCTCCTCGACGCCCTTGGCAATGGCCGCCGGCACCTCCTTGGCCTTGCCGTATCCCACGCCCACGGTGCCGTCACCATCGCCCACGACGACAAGCGCCGTGAAGCTGAAGCGACGACCACCCTTGACGACCTTCGCAACGCGGTTGATGGTCACCACGCGCTCGAGGAAGGCGGACTTCTCCTCGCGGGGCGCGCGTTCGCGTCGCTCGCGGCGATCGCGTCCGCCCCCGGAGTTAGCGGCGCCGGTACCCCGGCGGTCCATTGTCGACATGCCTCAACCTCTCCTGACCGTCAGAACTCGAGGCCGCCCTCGCGGGCGCCCTCCGCTAGTGCCGCGATGCGGCCGTGGAACATGTTGCCGCCGCGGTCGAAAACCACCGTCTCGACGCCCGCCTGCTTGGCGCGCGACGCGACGAGCTCGCCCACCTTGCGGGCCTGGGCGGTCTTGTCCGTTCCGGAGGAGCGGACGTCCGCCTCCATGGACGATGCCGACGCGAGTGTGCGACCCGCACCGTCGTCGATGACCTGAGCCACGACGTGACGCGACGAACGAGAGACCACGAGCCGCGGGCGCTGGGCACTGCCGCTGATCTTCTTGCGCACGCGCAGATGACGCCGCGCGCGTGCGGTGCGCTTGGGGTTGCCCGATCCGATCTTCGGGGCGAAGGAGCTCACTTCTTGCCCGCCTTCCCGGCCTTGCGCCTGACGACTTCACCCTCGTAGCGCACGCCCTTGCCCTTGAAGGGCTCCGGCTTGCGCAACTTGCGGATGTTCGCGGCGACCTCGCCGACCTGCTGCTTGTCGATGCCCATGACCTTGAACTTCGTCGGCGACTCGACCGCGAAGCTGATGCCTTCCGGGGCGGGGAAGACGATCGGGTGGCTGTATCCGAGCGCGAACTCGAGGTCCTGGCCCTTGGCCTGGACCCGGTAGCCCGTGCCCACGATCTCGAGGCCCTTCTCGTAGCCCTCGGTCACCCCGACGACCATGTTGGAGATCAGGGTGCGCGTGAGACCGTGACGGGCGCGGGAATCGCGCTCGTCGTTGGGGCGCGTCACCGCGAGGGTGCCGTCATCTTGACGCTCGACGGCGATGGGCTCCACAACCGTGTGCGTCAGGGTGCCCTTAGGCCCCTTGATGGTGACGACCGAGCCGTCGACGGTCACATCGACCCCCGACGGGATGGTGATGGGCAGGCGTCCGATGCGCGACATAACTCCCCCTCACCAGACGTAGGCGAGGACTTCCCCACCTACGCCCTTCTGCGAAGCCTGGCGATCCGTGAGGAGGCCGGACGAGGTGGACAGGATCGCGACGCCGAGGCCTCCGAGGACCTTGGGCAGCGCGGTGCTCTTGGCGTAGACGCGGAGGCCCGGCTTGGAGACGCGACGCAGTCCGGCGATCGAACGCTCGCGACTGGGGCCGTACTTGAGCTCGAGGATGAGGCTCTTGCCGACGGTGGCGTCCTCGACGCTCCAGCCCGCGATGTAGCCCTCCTGCTTGAGGATCTCGGCAATTCCTGCCTTGATCTTCGAATGCGGCATGGTCACCGCATCGTGATACGCGGAGTTGGCGTTGCGCAGGCGCGCAAGCATGTCCGCGATCGGGTCGGTCATCGTCATGGCCATCAGGCCCTTCTCGCCGCGGTATCCCCTCGGGGACCTACGGCGTCGTGGTTTACCAGCTGCTCTTGGTGATTCCGGGAAGCTGACCCGCGTGGGCCATCTCCCTCAGGCAGATCCGGCAGAGGCCGAACTTGCGGTAGACGGCGTGGGGACGGCCACAGCGGGTGCAGCGCGTGTAAGCGCGCACGGCGTACTTCGGCTTGCGCCGCTGCTTCTCGATCAGTGCCTTCTTCGCCACGGTCAGTTCTCCTTGAAGGGGAAGCCGAGGAGGCGCAGGAGAGCCCGCCCCTCCTCATCGTTCTCGGCTGTGGTCACGACCGTGATGTCCATTCCGCGGACGCGGTCGATCTTGTCCTGGTCGATCTCATGGAACATCGACTGCTCGTTGAGACCGAAGGTGTAGTTGCCGCGGCCGTCGAACTGCTTGCCGGACAGCCCTCGGAAGTCCCTGATGCGCGGAAGCGCGACCGAGAGAAGGCGGTCGAGGAACTCCCACATGCGATCACCGCGGAGGGTGACGTGCGCACCGATCGGCATGCCTTCGCGGAGCTTGAACTGCGCGATCGACTTGCGGGCCTTGGTCACCTGGGGGCGCTGGCCCGTGATCTCCGTGAGGTCGCGGATCGCGCCCTCGATGAGCTTGGAGTCGCGGGCCGCCTCGCCGACGCCCATGTTGACGACGACCTTCGTCACACGGGGAACCTGCATGATGTTCTCGAAGGAGAACTGCTCCTGCAGGGCAGGGACGATCTCCTCGCGGTAGCGCGACTTCAGTCGCGGCATCTGGCGCTCGGTCATGGTGGTCATCACAGGTCCTTGCCGGTTCGCTTCGAGACGCGCACGCTGCGCGTCGCCTCGTAGGTGCTGCCGTCCGCGCGACGCTTCTCGACCTTCTCCTTGCGGAAGCCGACCCGCGTCGGGCGGTTGTCCTCGGGGTCGACGACCATCACGTTGGAGACGTGGATCGGAGCCTCCGTCGTGATGATGCCGCCGGTCTTGGCACCACGGTTGTTCTGGCCCACCTTGGTGTGCTTCTTGATGCGGTTCACGCCCTCGACGATCACCTTGTCGGACTCGGGGAAGACCTCGATGACCTTCCCGGTGATGCCGCGGTCCTTACCGCTGATGACCTGCACGAGGTCACCCTTGCGAACGAAGAGGCCAGCCATGTCAGAGCACCTCCGGTGCCAACGAGATGATCTTCATGAAGCGCTTCTCGCGGAGCTCGCGCCCAACCGGCCCGAAGATGCGGGTCCCACGGGGCTCGCCGTCACCCTTGAGGATGACCGCGGCGTTCTCGTCGAAGCGGATGTAGGAGCCATCGGGGCGACGGTTCTCCTTGCGGGTGCGGACGACGACGGCCTTGACGACCTCGCCCTTCTTGACGCCACCACCGGGGATGGCGTCCTTGACGGTCGCCACGATGATGTCGCCGATGCCGGCGTAGCGCCGTCCGGAACCACCGAGGACGCGGATGCACAGAAGCTCCTTGGCACCCGTGTTGTCGGCGACCTTGAGTCGGGACTCTTGCTGAATCACGTCGTCTCCCCTACTTAGCCTTCTCGAGGATCTCGACGACGCGCCAGCGCTTAGTCGCCGACAGCGGCTTGGTCTCCATGAGCAGCACGCGATCGCCGATGCCGCACGAGTTCTGCTCGTCGTGCGCCTTGAGCTTGCTCGTACGGCGGACCACCTTGCCGTAAAGCGGGTGCTTGAAGCGGTCCTCGACGGCGACAACGACGGTCTTGTCCATCTTGTCGCTGACCACGAGTCCCTCGCGGACCTTGCGTGCGTTGCGTTCTGAGCTCACGTTCACCTTCTCGTCGGTCATGCCGCACCGCCCACGTGCTCGACGGGCGTGATGCCGAGCTCGCGCTCGCGCATCACGGTGTAGAGGCGCGCAATGTCCTTGCGGACCGCACGGAGTCGCCCGTGGTTCTCGAGCTGACCCGTCGCGCCCTGGAAACGGAGGTTGAACAGCTCCTCCTTGGCCTCACGCAGTCGCGTCACGAGCTCCTCGTCCGTGAGGCCGCGGAACTCCTGGGGTGATGTGCCGGCAGCCATCAGACCTCCGCAATGTCGTCGCGACGCACGATCCGGCACTTCATGGGCAGCTTGTGCATGGCCCTGGTCAGCGCCGCGATAGCGGTCTTCTCGTTGGGGTAGGACAGCTCGAACATCACGCGTCCGGGCTTGACGTTGGCGACCCACCACTCGGGTGAACCCTTACCGGAACCCATGCGCGTCTCAGCAGGCTTCTTGGTAAGCGGACGGTCGGGGTAGATGTTGATCCACACCTTGCCACCACGGCGGATGTGGCGCGTGATGGCGATACGGGCGGACTCGATCTGGCGGTTGGTGACGTACGCCGGCTCGAGAGCCTGCAGCCCATACGTGCCAAAGGTCACCTCGGTGCCGCCCTTGGCAGCGCCGGTGCGCTTCGGGTGGTGCTGCTTGCGGTGCTTGACCTTGCGCGGGATCAGCATGATCAGACCTCGCCCTCTGTCGGTGCGGGAGCCTCAGCCCCGGCGACGGCTGCCGTCTCCAGGACCTCGTCGTCGCGACGAAGGCCGCGGCGGGGACGCTCAGGACGCTTGCCCAGGCGCGCCGCAGCCGCGGCGGCCTCGCGCTCGGCGCGGCTGGTGGGGGCGTCGCCCTTGTAGATCCAGACCTTGACGCCGATGCGACCGAAGGTCGTGCGAGCCTCGTAGAAGCCGTAGTCGATATCGGCGCGCAGGGTGTGCAGGGGCACGCGGCCCTCGCGGTAGAACTCCGTGCGGCTCATCTCCGCGCCGCCGAGGCGACCCGAGACCTGCACGCGGATGCCCTTGGCTCCGGCCTTCATCGTGCTCTGCATGCCCTTGCGCATCGCGCGGCGGAACGACACGCGGCTCGAGAGCTGCTCAGCGATGCCCTGCGCGACGAGCTGTGCGTCCATCTCGGGGTTCTTGACCTCCAGGATGTTGAGCTGCACCTGCTTGCCCGTGAGCTTCTCGAGATCGGCGCGGATGCGATCGGCCTCGGCGCCGCGGCGACCGATGACGATGCCGGGGCGTGCGGTGTGGATGTCCACGCGGACACGCTCGCGGGTGCGCTCGATCTCGACCTTGCTGATGCCGGCGCGCTCCATGCCGCGGGAGAGCAGCTTGCGAATCGCCACGTCCTCCTCGACATAGTCGCGGTAGCGCTGCCCGGGCTTCGCGCTATCGGCGAACCACCGGGACGTGAAGTCGGTCGTGATGCCGAGGCGGAAGCCGTGCGGGTTGACCTTCTGACCCATCTCAGCTCTCCTCTTCCGTGGCCGCAGCCTCCTGGGCGGGGGCCTTCTTGGCCGCTGCCTTCTTAGCCGGGGCCTTCTCGTCAGTCACCTTGGGCTTGTCCGTCGCCTTGGGGGCTGCCTTCGGGGCCGCCTTGGACGACGTGGACTTCTTGGCGGGGGCCTTGACGACCGGCGCCGCGTCCACAGTCTCGAGGACCACCGTGATGTGGCTCGTCCGCTTGCGGATGCGGTAGGCACGACCCTGAGCACGAGGGCGGAACCGACGCATGGTCGGGCCCTCGTCGACGTAGGCCTCGGCAACCACGAGGGAAGCGGGGTCGAGGTTGTGATTGTTGGTCGCGTTGGCGATGGCGCTGTCGAGCACCTTCCCCACCGGATCGCTCGCATCCTGCGGAGCGAAGCGCAACACCGCCTGGGCGTCTGCCGCGGGCAGGCCTCGAATGAGGTCCACCACTCGGCGCGCCTTCATGGGCGTGACACGGACGAACCGCGCCTGGGCCCTGGCTTCCATCGCTTTCCCCTTGCCTCTCGTGACTCTCGTGGTCTTCCTGTGCCGGCGCCAGCGCTACTTGCGCTTGGCCTTCCGGTCTTCCTTGACGTGCCCCTTGAAGGTGCGCGTCGGCGCGAACTCGCCGAGCTTGTGTCCGACCATGTTCTCCGTGACGAAGACGGGCACGTGCTTGCGACCGTCGTGCACGGCGATGGTGTGGCCGAGCATGGCCGGCACGATCATCGAGCGGCGGGACCAGGTCTTGATGACCTGCTGGCTCTTGGCCTCGTTCTGGGCGTCCACCTTCTTGAGCAGGTGGTCGTCCACGAAGGGACCCTTCTTCAGGCTCCTGGGCACAGTCGTCTCCTAGCGCTTCTTGCCGGTCTTGCGGCGACGGACGATGAACTTGTCGCTCGGCTTCTTGGCCTTGCGGGTGCGACCTTCGGGCTTGCCCTTGGGATTGACCGGGTGACGGCCTCCCGAGGTCTTGCCCTCGCCGCCGCCGTGCGGGTGGTCGACCGGATTCATCGCCACGCCTCGGACGGTGGGGCGACGGCCCTTCCAGCGCATGCGCCCGGCCTTGCCCCAGTTGATGTTGGACTGCTCGGCATTGCCCACCTCGCCGACCGTGGCGCGCGAGCGCAGGTCGACATTGCGGATCTCGCCCGACGGCATGCGCAGCTGTGCGTACGGACCGTCCTTGGCCACGAGCTGCACGCTGGCGCCGGCGGACCGAGCGATCTTGGCGCCGCCACCCGGACGGATCTCGACGGCGTGGATCACCGTGCCGACGGGGATATTGCGGAGCGGCAGGTTGTTGCCCGGCTTGATGTCAGCGGAGGGACCCGTCTCGACCGTGTCCCCCTGGCTGAGCTTGTTGGGAGCGAGGATGTAGCGCTTCTCGCCGTCTGCGAAGTGCAGCAGTGCGATGCGCGCGGTGCGATTGGGGTCGTACTCGATGTGAGCGACCTTGGCAGGCACGCCGTCCTTGTCCGCACGACGGAAGTCGATGATGCGGTAGGCGCGCTTGTGGCCGCCGCCCTGGTGGCGCGTCGTGATCCGGCCCTGGTTGTTGCGCCCGCCCTTATTGGGCAGCGGCCGGACGAGCGACTTCTCGGGCGTGGAGCGCGTGATCTCGACGAAGTCGGCCACGCTCGCGCCACGGCGACCGGGGGTCGTCGGCTTGAACTTACGGATTCCCATGGTGTTCGTCCCTCGCCCTAGCTGACCGGTCCGCCGAAGATGTCGATGCGATCGCCCTGCGCCACGGACACGATCGCCCGCTTGGTCGCAGCGCGACGACCGAAGCCACGACGGGTGCGGATGCGCTTGCCCTCGCGGTTCATCGTGTTGACTGACGTCACGCGTACGCCGAAGACCTGCTCGACCGCGATCTTGATCTGGGTCTTGTTGGCGTCGGGCGCGACGATGAAGGTGTACTTGTTCTCGTCGAGAAGCCCGTAGCTCTTCTCCGAGATGACCGGAGCGAGCAGGACGTCACGCGGATCGGCGATCCTCATGCCGACACCTCCGATTCGGTCGCGACGGCCTTGGCACCGCGCCCCTTCACGGGCCCGGCGACGAAGGTGTCGAAGGAGCCCTTGGTGAAGATGACGTCGTCCGTGACGAGGACGTCGTAGGTGTTCAGCTGGTCGGGGGCGACCACGCGGACGTTGGGAAGGTTGCGGACGCTCAGCCACGAGGCGATGTCATCGCGCTCGACGACCACGAGCAGGTTGGGGCGCTCGGTGACCTCGAGCAGGAAGGCCTGCGCGCTCTTGGTCGAGGGCTCATCGCCGGCGACCAGGGCGGACACCACGTGAATCCGGCCTTCGCGCGCGCGATCGGACAGGGCACCGCGGAGAGCGGCCGCCTTCATCTTCTTGGGCGTGCGCTGGTCGTAGGACCGGGGCGACGGTCCATGGACCGTGCCACCGCCCGCGAACTGAGGTGCACGCGTCGAGCCCTGGCGGGCGCGGCCGGTGCCCTTCTGCTTGTAAGGCTTCTTGCCACCGCCGCTCACCTCGCCGCGGGTCTTGGTGTCGTGCGTCCCCTGGCGGGCGGCAGCGAGCTGCGCGACGACCACCTGGTGGATGAGGGGGACGTTGACCTGGACGTCGAAGATCTCCGAGGGGAGATCGACATCGCCCTGGGCCTTGCCCCCGGGGACGAGGACCTTCACGGAGGTCATGAGGACACCGCCTTCGAGGTCGTGCGGACGAACACGAGGCCACCCTTGGGGCCGGGGACGGCACCCTTGATGAGCAGGAGACCGCGCTCGGGATCGACGGCATGGACCTTGAGCCCCTGCGTCGTGTGCCGGACGGTGCCCATGCGGCCCGCCATGCGCAGACCCTTGAAGACACGTCCCGGCGTGGCGCAGGCGCCGATGGAGCCGGGCTTGCGGTGGTTGCGATGCGCACCGTGCGAGGCGCCCACGCCACCGAAGCCGTGGCGCTTCATCGTGCCGGCGAAGCCCTTGCCCTTGGTGGTCGCCGTGACATCGACGACCTCGCCCGCGGCGAAGGTTTCGGCGCCGACCTCCTGGCCGAGGGTGTACTCGGACGCATCGGTGGTGCGCAGCTCGACGAGGTGGCGACGAGGAGCGACACCCGCCTTGGCGAAGTGGCCGGCGTCGGGCTTGTTGACGCGGCGCGGGTCGACGGCACCGAAGCCGAGTTGCACGGCGGAATAGCCGTCATGGTCCGGCGTGCGCACCTGCGTCACTACGCAGGGGCCCGCCTTGACCACGGTCACGGGGACGACGCGGTTGTTCTCGTCCCATACCTGGGTCATGCCGAGCTTCTGCCCGAGCACGCCCTTGACTGTCCTGTCCATCGTCATCGTCCTAGAGCTTGATCTCGATGTCGACGCCGGCCGGGAGGTCCAGGCGCATGAGCGAGTCGACGGTCTTGGGCGTGGGGTCGAGGATGTCGATGAGGCGCTTGTGGGTGCGCATCTCGAAGTGCTCTCGACTGTCCTTGTACTTGTGGGGCGACCGGATGACGCAGTAGACGTTCTTCTCGGTCGGCAGCGGCACCGGTCCCGCGACCTGCGCGCCCGTGCGAGTCACCGTATCGACGATCTTGCGCGCCGAAGAGTCGATGATCTCGTGGTCGTAGGCCTTGAGCCGGATCCGGATCTTCTGTCCCGCCATGGTGGCTTCCTTCTTAAGTCCGTGCCGCTGTCTGTCTGGGAGTCGTGCTGGGCGAGCTTCGGGGGAGGCGCGAACGCCTCCCCCGAACCCGACTACTTGATGATCTTGGTGACGCGCCCGGCGCCGACGGTGCGGCCGCCCTCGCGAATCGCGAAGCGCAGGCCGTCCTCCATGGCGATGGGCTGGATGAGATCGACCTTCATCTCGGTGTTGTCACCGGGCATGACCATGTCCTTGCCCTCGGGCAGGTGCACGACGCCCGTGACGTCCGTGGTCCGGAAGTAGAACTGCGGACGGTAGTTGTCGAAGAACGGGGTGTGGCGGCCGCCCTCGTCCTTGCTCAGGATGTAGACCTGGGCCTCGAACTCGGTGTGCGGGGTGATCGAGCCGGGCTTGCACACGACCTGGCCACGCTCCACGTCCTCGCGCTTGGTGCCACGGAGGAGCAGACCGACGTTCTCGCCCGCCTGGCCCTCGTCGAGGAGCTTGCGGAACATCTCGACGCCGGTGACCGTGGTCTTGGTCGACTCGGGACGGATGCCGACGATCTCGACCTCCTCGTTGACCTTGACGATGCCGCGCTCGATACGACCGGTCACGACGGTGCCGCGGCCGGTGATCGTGAAGACATCCTCGACGGGCATGAGGAAGGGCTTGTCGATCTCGCGCTCGGGGGTGGCGATGTAGGCATCGACCGCGCCCATGAGCTCCATGATCGAGTCGGCCCACTTCTCGTCGCCGTTGAGCGCCGGGAACGCGGCCACGCGAACGACGGGGATGTCGTCGCCGGGGAACTCGTAGGTCGACAGGAGCTCACGGACCTCCATCTCGACGAGCTCGAGGAGATCCTCGTCGTCCACCATGTCGCACTTGTTGAGGGCGACCACGATGGCGGGGACGCCGACCTGGCGGGCCAGGAGGACGTGCTCCTTGGTCTGGGGCATCGGGCCGTCGGTGGCGGCGACCACGAGGATCGCGCCGTCCATCTGTGCGGCACCGGTGATCATGTTCTTGATGTAGTCAGCGTGGCCGGGGCAGTCCACGTGCGCGTAGTGACGAGCCTCGGTCTGGTACTCGACGTGCGCGATCGAGATCGTGATACCGCGCTGACGCTCCTCCGGAGCCTTGTCGATCTGATCGAAAGGCGTGAAGGGGTTGATGTCGGGCATCTTGTCGTGCAGGACCTTGGTGATCGCCGCGGTCAGCGTCGTCTTGCCATGGTCGATGTGCCCGATGGTGCCGATGTTCACGTGCGGCTTGGTCCGCTCGAACTTCGCCTTCGCCACGGTGGGCTCCTCTTCGTTTCGGTCCGTCCGGCTGTCGCGGATCGGGGCTTGGCTTGGTTATCTGGTTGTTCTTCGATCCGCGACTATTCGCCGCGAGCTTTCGCGATGATCTCCGTCGCCACGTTCTGCGGAACCTGGGCGTAGGAGTCGAACTGCATGGTGTAACTGGCTCGGCCCTGGGTCCTGCTGCGCAGGTCGCCCACGTAACCGAACATCTCGGAGAGCGGCACGAGAGCGCGCACGATGCGCGCGCCAGCCCGCTCGTCCATGGCCTGGATCTGGCCACGGCGGGAGTTGAGGTCGCCGATGACGTCACCCATGAAGTCCTCGGGCGTCGTCACCTCCACGGCCATCATCGGCTCGAGGAGCACGGGATTGGCCTTACGAGCGGCCTCCTTGAAGACCATCGAACCGGCGATCTTGAAGGCGAGCTCCGAGGAATCGACCTCGTGGTAGGCGCCGTCGAGGAGGGTGACCTTGAGGTCGACCATGGGGTAGCCGGCGAGCACGCCGTACTCCATGGCCTCCTGGCAGCCCGCGTCGACCGAGGGGATGTACTCCCGGGGGATGCGACCTCCGGTGACCTTGTTCTCGAACTCGTATCCACCCTCGCCCTCGGTGTTGGGCGCCAGCGTGATCTGGACCTTCGCGAACTGGCCGGAACCACCCGTCTGCTTCTTGTGGGTGTAGTCGATCTTCTCGACCGTCTTGGTGATGGTCTCGCGGTAGGCAACCTGCGGCTTGCCGACGTTCGCCTCGACCTTGAACTCGCGGCGCATGCGATCGACGAGGACCTCGAGATGAAGCTCGCCCATGCCCGAGATGATCGTCTGGCCGGTCTCCTCGTCGCTGGCGACGCGGAAGGTCGGGTCCTCCTCGGCCAGGCGCTGGATGGCGGTGCCGAGCTTCTCCTGGTCGGACTTGGTCTTGGGCTCGATGGCTACGGAGATGACCGGGGCCGGGAAGCTCATCGACTCGAGCACGACCGGGTTGCCCGGGTCGCACAGGGTCTCGCCCGTGGTGGTGTCCTTCAGGCCCATGACGGCAACGATGTCGCCGGCGCCCACCGAGTCGATCTCCTCACGCTTGTTGGCGTGCATTCGGTAGATCTTGCCGACGCGCTCCTTGCGGTCCTTGGTGCTGTTGAGGACCGCGGTGCCCGTCTCGAGGCGACCCGAGTAGATGCGGACATAGGTGAGCTTGCCCAGGTGGGGGTCGCTCATGATCTTGAAGGCCAGGGCCGAGAAGGGCTCCGAGTCGCTGGGCTTGCGGGCGATGGACTCATCCTCGTGGCCGGGCTTGTGGCCCTCGATCGCCGCGACATCGAGCGGCGACGGAAGGTAGGCCACGACGGCGTCGAGCATGGGCTGAACGCCCTTGTTCTTGAAGGCCGAGCCAGTGAGGACGGGGGTCAGCTTGTCAGCGAGGGTGGCCCGGCGAATGCCCGCCTGGATCTCCTCGACCGAGAGCTCCTCGCCCTCGAGGAACTTCTCCATCACGGCGTCGTCAGCCTCGGCCAGCGTTTCGAGGAGCTTCTCGCGCCACTCCTGAGCCTGAGCCTGCATGTCCGCCGGGATCTCCTCGACGACGTAGTCCTCACCCTTCTGGGTCTCCCCGCGCCACGTGAGCGCGCGCATGCCCACGAGGTCGATGACCCCGAGGAAGTCGGACTCGGCACCGATGGGGATCTGCAGAACGAGCGCGGTGGCGCCGAGACGATCCCGGATCATGTCGACGCACATGTAGAAGTCGGCGCCGGTGCGGTCGAGCTTGTTGACGAAGCAGATGCGGGGGACGTTGTAGCGGTCCGCCTGGCGCCACACGGTCTCGGACTGGGGCTCGACTCCGGCTACGCCATCGAAGACGGCTACGGCGCCGTCGAGGACACGCAGGGACCGCTCGACCTCGACGGTGAAGTCGACGTGGCCGGGCGTGTCGATGATGTTGATCGTGTAGCCCTTCCACTCGCACGTCGTGGCGGCGGAGGTGATGGTGATCCCGCGCTCCTGCTCCTGCTCCATCCAGTCCATCGTGGCTGCGCCCTCGTGGACCTCACCGATCTTGTAGTTGATGCCGGTGTAGAAGAGGATTCGCTCGGTCGTCGTGGTCTTGCCCGCGTCGATATGCGCCATGATCCCGATGTTGCGGACCTTGGCGAGGTCGAGCTTGGTCGCGGTGGACACCTGCGTACTCCTTCTTCGTTACTTCTTGTGATGAAGCTTCGTGTGACGCCGACTACCAGCGGTAGTGGGCGAACGCCTTGTTGGACTCGGCCATCTTGTGGGTGTCCTCGCGCTTCTTGACGCTTGCGCCAAGACCGTTGGAGGCGTCGAGGATCTCGTTCATGAGGCGCTCGGTCATCGTCTTCTCGCGACGCTGGCGCGAGTAGGAGACGAGCCAGCGCAGCGCCAGGGTGGTGCTGCGGCCGGCCTTGACCTCGACGGGGACCTGGTACGTCGCACCGCCGACGCGGCGGGAGCGCACCTCGAGCGTGGGCTTGACGTTGTCGAGCGCGCGCTTGAGCGTGGCCACGGGATCGGTGCCGGTCTTCTCGCGGCAGCCCTCGAGAGCGCCGTAGACGATGGCCTCCGCGGTGGAGCGCTTGCCGTCGAGGAGGATCTTGTTGATGAGCTGGGTGACGACCGGGGAGTTGTAGACCGGGTCGATCACGATCGGCCGCTTGGCAGCCGGGCCCTTGCGCGGCATCAGCCCTTCTCCTTCTTCGCGCCGTAGCGGGAGCGGGCCTGCTTGCGGCCCTTCACGCCCTGGGTATCGAGCGCCCCGCGGATGATCTTGTAGCGGACACCGGGGAGGTCCTTCACACGGCCACCGCGCACGAGCACGATCGAGTGCTCCTGGAGGTTGTGCCCCACACCCGGGATGTAGGCCGTGACCTCGATGCCTGACGACAGGCGGACGCGGGCGACCTTGCGCAGAGCCGAGTTCGGCTTCTTGGGCGTGGTCGTGTACACGCGCGTGCAGACGCCGCGGCGCTGGGGGCTGCCCTTCAGCGCGGGCGTCTTGCTCTTCGAGACCTTGTCCTGCCGGCCCTTGCGGACCAACTGCTGGATCGTGGGCACTACGTCTCCTCGTCTGTCCTGTGTGTCCGTTTTGCCTGATTGCTCCCACCCCCGCACTCGGGTGTGTCGCGCCCCTTCCGGAGCACTGCACCCTCGAGCAAAGCTGGAGGACAACCAGCGCACGCGACCGATCGCTCGGCCCGGCACGCGCGTGAACCTGGGGCAGGCCCCAGGCACGGGGAGCAAAGATACCGGACCGGTCCTTGACGACCAAATCCGGGGTCTCCCCCTCACAAATCCGGGGTCTCCCCCTCAAGTTCCGGCCCGGCGAGGGCCCCGGGCACGCTCGGACCTGGGCGGGCAAGCTTCTTTGCCCGAGAATCACCACCCGCTAGCAGATCCAGGGCAAGGAAGCCGTACGCGTTCCCCACCCACGACACGCGCAACGTCCCCGAGGCTGGCCGAGAGCGGTTGGCGAGGAGGGTGCCCGAGGGTGCCCAGTTACGCGTTCGAGGCCGCTCCGAGCACCACGGCGATGAGCAGGATCGCGCCCCCGATCACGATGAAGGCTCCGTAGAAGGCGATATTGATCCAGGACACGATCTTGGTCGCCGTATTGAGCCCCTCGCCTCCCACGCGGCCCTGGGAGGCAGCGATCTCCTCGCCTGACTTCTTCGCCAGGACCAGAGCCACGATGGCCGGGATGATGGGGCACAGGAGCCACGAGACGATCGACAGCACGAGGCCGACGACGGCGTTGGTCGATGTCGTCTGAGCCGGCGGATAGGCGTAGCTCTGAGCCGGATAGCCGGGGGGCGGCGGGACGACGTACCCCGGCGCCGGTGGGTACGCCGGAGCGGGGATCTGACCCGGAACTCCGTAGGTCGGGGCCCCAGCGGCGGCATCACCGGTCGCGTGGGCCGGCCACACCGGAGGAGCGGGCGGGGGTGTCGCAGGCTCGGGGGCCGCGGGTGCCGAGGAGCTGGGGGCATCGAGCCGCTGATCGGGCGCCGGCTGCTGCTCGAGTGCGGGCTGCTGGTCGGGCGTGGGCTGCTGATCGCTCATGTACCTCAGCGTAGGTCAGGTTCACCGGGTGATGTCGGTCCACGGGACCCGTCACTGTCGAGCCCATCACGACGGCCACCACCCCCTCAACGCCGTGAGGGGCGCACACCCTGCGGTGCGCGCCCCTCACGAGTGGATCAGGATCAGCGGTAGTTGCCGTAGTCGAACTCCTCCAGCGGCACAGCCGGGCCGGAGACCGCACCGAAGCCGCCGTAGTCGAAGTCGTCGTACCCGGAGAAGGTGGCGTACATCGCCGCCTTGGCCTCCTCGGTCGGCTCGACCTTGACATTGCGGTAGACGGGCATGCCGGTGCCGGCTGGGATGAGCTTGCCCAGGATGACGTTCTCCTTAAGGCCCAGCAGCGGGTCGCTCTTGGCGTGGATCGCCGCGTCGGTGAGGACGCGGGTCGTCTCCTGGAAGGAGGCGGCCGAGAGCCAGGACTCCGTGGCCAGGGAGGCCTTGGTGATTCCCATGAGCTCGGGGCGACCGGCGGCGGGGGTGCCGCCCTCGGCCACGACAGCGCGGTTGCCCGCCTCGAAGAGGCCACGCTCGACGAGCTCGCCCGTGAGGAAGCCCGAGTCGCCGGAGTCGATGATCGTCACGCGCTTGAGCATCTGGCGCACGATCGTCTCGATGTGCTTGTCGTGGATCGACACGCCCTGCGAGCGGTAGACATCCTGCACCTGGTCGACGAGGTGCAACTGCACCTGACGCTGACCGAGGATGCGCAGCACCTGCTTGGGATCGATGGCGCCCACCGTGAGCTGCTCGCCCACGGCGACGTGGGCGCCGTCCTCGACGAGCAGGCGCACGCGCCGGGGGACCGTGTAGGCGATCTCCTCGGAGCCGTCGTCCGGCACGACCACGAGCTTGCGGGCCTTGTCGGTCTCCTCGACGCGTACCCGGCCAGCGACCTCGCTGATGGGAGCCACGCCCTTGGGAGTGCGGGCCTCGAAGAGCTCCACGACGCGCGGGAGGCCGTGGGTGATGTCCTCGCCTGCCACGCCACCGGTGTGGAACGTGCGCATGGTGAGCTGGGTGCCGGGCTCGCCGATCGACTGTGCGGCGATGATGCCGATCGCCTCTCCCACGTCGACGAGCTTGCCCGTTGCCAGGGAGTCGCCGTAGCACATCGCGCACGTGCCGACCTTGCTCTCGCAGGTGAGCACGGAGCGCACCCGGATCTCGCCCACGCCGGCCTCCGCGATGCGCGCCAGAGTCGGCATGTCGAGGATGGTGCCTGCCGGGAATACGACAGATCCTCCCGCCTCGACATCGCGCGCGAGTGCACGCGATGCGACGGACGTGTCGAGGTTGTCCACCAGACGCATACCGCCGTCACCCGGCTCGGCGATCGTGACCGCGAGGCCGCGATCGGTGCCGCAGTCCACCTCGCGGATGATGACATCCTGTGAGACGTCGACGAGACGGCGCGTGAGGTAGCCCGAGTCGGCGGTGCGCAGTGCCGTATCCGCGAGACCCTTGCGTGCACCGTGCGTGGAGATGAAGTACTCCAGCACCGACAGGCCCTCGCGGAAGTTGGACTTGATGGGGCGCGGGATGATCTCGCCCTTCGGGTTGGCCACAAGGCCGCGCATGCCGGCGATCTGACGGACCTGCATGAAGTTTCCGCGGGCACCCGAGTCGACCATCATGAAGACAGGGTTCTGACGCGGGAAGTGATCCTGCATCGCCCGGGCGACCTCGTCCGTGGCACGCGTCCAGATCTCGATGAGCTCTTGGCGACGCTCGGAGTCCGTGATGAGACCGCGCTCGTACTGAGCCTGCACCTTGCTCGCGCGCTCCTCGGCGGCCGCGAGCAACTCGGCCTTCTGGGGCGGGGTGACGACGTCGTCGATGGAGATCGTGACGCCGGCGCGCGTGGCCCAGTGGAAGCCCAGCTCCTTGAGTGCGTCGAGCGTGGCAGCCACGTCGACCTTGGGGTAGCGGTCGGCGAGCTGGTTGACGAGCGCGCCGAGAGCCTTCTTGTCGACCTGGTAGTCGACGTAGGGGAAATCGGCAGGCAGGGCCTCGTTGAAGATCGCGCGACCCAGCGTGGTCTGCAGGACGAAGGGGTCGCCCGCGGTCCAGCCTTCGGGAGCCGTCCAGCCCTCGGGCGGGACGACATCCGTGAGGCGCAGCCGCACGGGCTCCTGCAGGCCGAGCACGCCACGATCGAAGGCCATGACGGCCTCGGAGAGCGAGGAGAACGCCGGGATCTCCTCGCCGGGTGCCGCGCCGGCCATCGTGAGGTTGTAGATGCCGAGGACCATGTCCTGGGTCGGCGTCGTGATGGGTCGGCCGTTTGCCGGCGACAGGATGTTGTTGCTCGACAGCATGAGGATGCGGGCCTCGGCCTGAGCCTCTGCCGACAGCGGCAGGTGCACGGCCATCTGATCGCCGTCGAAGTCGGCGTTGAACGCCGTGCACACGAGCGGATGGATCTGGATGGCCTTGCCCTCGATGAGCTGGGGCTCGAAGGCCTGGATACCGAGGCGGTGCAGGGTCGGCGCTCGGTTGAGCAGCACTGGGTGCTCGGCGATGACCTCTTCGAGCACGTCCCACACGACCGGACGCGAGCGCTCGACCATGCGCTTGGCGCTCTTGATGTTCTGCGCGTGGTTGAGGTCGACGAGGCGCTTCATGACGAAGGGCTTGAAGAGCTCGAGCGCCATCTGCTTGGGCAGACCGCACTGGTGGAGCTTCAGCTGCGGGCCCACGACGATCACCGAGCGACCGGAGTAGTCGACGCGCTTGCCGAGGAGGTTCTGACGGAACCGACCCTGCTTGCCCTTGAGCATGTCGGACAGTGACTTGAGCGGGCGGTTGCCCGGACCCGTGACAGGACGGCCACGGCGGCCGTTGTCGAAGAGCGCGTCGACCGCCTCCTGGAGCATGCGCTTCTCGTTGTTGACGATGATCTCGGGCGCACCGAGATCGAGCAGGCGCTTCAGGCGGTTGTTGCGGTTGATCACGCGACGGTAGAGATCATTGAGATCGCTCGTCGCGAAGCGGCCACCATCGAGCTGCACCATCGGACGGAGGTCCGGCGGGATCACGGGGATCGCGTCGAGGACCATGCCCAGGGGCGAGTTAGTGGTGTTGAGGAACGCCGAGACAACCTTCAGGCGCTTGAGCGCACGGGCCTTGCGCTGGCCCTTGCCGGTAGCGATCGTCTCGCGCAGCGACTCGGCCTCGGCCTCGAGGTCGAAGGTCTGCAGGCGCTTCTGGATCGCCGCGGCGCCCATGCCGCCGTCGAACCAGCGGCCATAGCGGTCGCGCATCTCGCGGTAGAGGATCTCGTCGCCCTCGAGGTCCTGGACCTTGAGCGTGCGGAAGCGATCGAACACCTTGTCGAGGCGCTCGATCTCGTTGTCGGCGCGACGGCGTACGGACGCCATCTCGCGCTCGGCGGACTCGCGCACCTTGCGGCGGACATCGGCCTTGGCGCCCTCCGCCTCGAGCTCGGCCAGGTCGGCCTCGAGCTTCTTGGCGCGGGCCTCGATGTCGGCGTCGCGGCGCTTGGCGATCTTGGACTTCTCGACGCCGAGGTCAGCCTCGAGACTGGGCAGCGCCTCGTGGCGGCCCTCCTCGTCGACGCTCGTGATCATGTACGCCGCGAAGTAGATGACCTTCTCGAGGTCCTTGGGGGCGAGATCGAGGAGGTAGCCGAGACGGCTCGGCACGCCCTTGAAGTACCAAATGTGCGTCACCGGAGCCGCGAGCTCGATGTGGCCCATGCGCTCGCGGCGGACCTTGGCGCGGGTCACCTCGACGCCGCAGCGCTCGCAGATGATGCCCTTGAAGCGCACGCGCTTGTACTTGCCGCAGTAGCACTCCCAGTCGCGAGTCGGTCCGAAGATCTTCTCGCAGAAGAGGCCGTCCTTCTCCGGCTTCAGCGTGCGGTAGTTGATGGTCTCGGGCTTCTTGACCTCGCCGTGCGACCACGCGCGCACATCATCCGCGGTGGCCAGCCCAATGCGAAGCTCGTCGAAGAAGTTGACGTCAAGCACCCTGTCGTCCTTTGCCTTGTGGTTGCCGGTGGTTGTCTGCGGGTGAGGCGACTAGACCTCTTCGACGCTGGCCGGCTCACGCCGGGACAGGTCGATGCCGAGCTCTTCCGCGGCGCGGAAGACGTCCTCGTCCGTGTCGCGCATCTCGATGGCGACACCGTCGCCGGAGAGCACCTCGACGTTGAGGCACAGCGACTGCATCTCCTTGACGAGGACCTTGAAGGACTCGGGGATGCCGGGCTCCGGGATGTTCTCGCCCTTGACGATGGCCTCGTAGACCTTCACGCGACCGAGGACGTCATCGGACTTGATGGTGAGCAGCTCCTGCAACGCGTACGCCGCGCCGTAGGCCTCGAGCGCCCACACCTCCATCTCGCCGAACCGCTGGCCGCCGAACTGAGCCTTACCGCCCAGGGGCTGCTGCGTGATCATCGAGTACGGGCCCGTCGAGCGCGCGTGGATCTTGTCGTCGACGAGGTGGAGCAGCTTGAGGATGTAGATGTAGCCCACCGTGAAGCGGCCCGGGAAGGGCTCGCCCGTGCGACCGTCGAGCAACTCGGCCTTGCCGTCGGAAGCGACCAGGCGCATGCCGTCGGCCGTCGGGCGTGTGGACTCGAGCACAAGCGAGAGCTCGTCCTCGCGTGCGCCGTCGAAGACGGGGGTAGCCAATCGAGTCTTGGGCGCCCCCGAACGCACCTCCTCGGGGAGCTTGGCGGTGCGGGGATCGCTCGGGTTGGCCTCCCAGCCCGCATGCGCAACCCAGCCGAGGTGCGTCTCGAGGATCTGACCGACGTTCATGCGGCCGGGGACGCCGA
This sequence comes from Actinomycetota bacterium, assembly GCA_046046455.1. Classification (GTDB taxonomy): domain Bacteria; phylum Actinomycetota; class Actinomycetes; order S36-B12; family S36-B12; genus Mxb001. Next base: position 96,058 of record JBJOJS010000066.1, read on the forward strand.
GCGGATTGAGGACGACGTCGACCGGGGTGCCGTCGGGCAGGAAGGGCATGTCCTCGACCGGGAGGATCTTGGCGATGACGCCCTTGTTGCCGTGACGGCCCGCGAGCTTGTCACCCTCGGTGATCTTGCGCTTCTGCGCGACGTACACGCGCACAAGACGGTTGACACCGGGGGGCAGCTCATCACCCTCGTCGCGGTCGAAGACGCGGACGCCGATGACCTTGCCGGACTCACCATGCGGAACCTTGAGCGAGGTATCGCGCACCTCGCGCGCCTTCTCGCCGAAGATCGCGCGGAGCAGGCGCTCCTCGGGGGTGAGCTCGGTCTCGCCCTTGGGCGTGACTTTGCCGACGAGGATGTCGCCCGGGACGACGTCGGCGCCGATGCGGATGATGCCGCGGTCGTCGAGGTCGGCAAGGACCTCCTCCGACACGTTGGGCAGATCGCGGGTGATCTCCTCGGGGCCGAGCTTGGTGTCGCGGGCATCGATCTCGTGCTCGTCGATGTGGATGGAGCTGAGCACGTCGTCCTGCACCAGGCGCTGGCTGAGGATGATCGCGTCCTCGTAGTTGTGACCCTCCCAGGGCATGAAGGCCACGAGGAGGTTCTTGCCCAGGGCCATCTCGCCGAGATCGGTCGAGGGGCCGTCGGCCAGGACCTGGCCGGCGACAACGCGGTCGCCCTCGTTGACCACCGGGCGCTGGTTGTAGCAGGTGCCCTGGTTGGAACGGTGGAACTTCTGCACGCGGTAGGTGGTGCTCGTGCCGTCGTCATTGGATACGACGATGTGATCGGCCGAAACCTCGGTGACGCCACCCGGCTTGTCGGCGGTGATCATGTCGCCGGCGTCGTACGCCGCATGGAACTCCATGCCGGTGCCGACGAGCGGAGCCTCCGCGCGGAGCAGGGGCACCGCCTGGCGCTGCATGTTGGAGCCCATGAGCGCGCGGTTGGCGTCGTCGTGCTCCAGGAAGGGGATCATCGCCGTGGCGACAGACCAGAGTTGGCGCGGCGAGACGTCCATGTAGTCGACCTCGACCGCCGGGACGTAGTCGACCTCGCCACCCTTGCGGCGCACGAGCACACGGTCCTCGGTGAAGGTGCCGTTATCGCTGATCGCGGCATTGGCCTGCGCGATGACGTGCAGATCCTCTTCGTCGGCCGTCAGGTAGTCGACCTGGTCGGTGACACGGCCGTTGACGACCTTGCGGTACGGCGTCTCGACGAAGCCGAAGGCGTTGACCCGGCCGTAGGTCGCGAGCGACCCGATCAGACCGATGTTGGGGCCTTCCGGGGTCTCGATCGGGCACATGCGCCCGTAGTGCGAGGGGTGCACGTCGCGGACCTCGAAGCCCGCCCGCTCGCGCGAAAGTCCACCCGGTCCCAGCGCCGACAGGCGGCGCTTGTGGGTGAGGCCGGCCAGCGGGTTGGTCTGGTCCATGAACTGCGACAACTGCGAGGTGCCGAAGAACTCCTTGATGGAGGCGACGACCGGGCGGATGTTGATGAGGGTTTGCGGCGTGATCGCCTCGACATCCTGCGTGGTCATGCGCTCACGGACGACGCGCTCCATGCGCGACAGGCCCGTGCGGATCTGATTCTGGATCAGCTCGCCCACGGTGCGGAGTCGACGATTGCCGAAGTGGTCGATGTCATCGGTCTCGATCTGGATCTCACCGCGAGGCGCCTCGGCCACGGTCTCGCCGGCATGCAGGCGCGCGAGGTACTCGATCGTCGCTGCGATGTCTTCCTTGCTGAGCGTGCTCTGATTGAGCGGCTCGTCAAGACCGAGCTTCTTGTTGATCTTGTAGCGACCCACCTTGGCGAGGTCGTAGCGCTTGGGGTTGAAGTAGAAGTTGTCGAGGAGCGCGCGGGCGTTCTCGAGCGTGGGGGGCTCGCCCGGACGCAGCTTGCGGTAGAGGTCGAGGAGCGCCTCGTCCTGCGTCTCGACGTGATCCTTCTCGAGGGTCTGCATGATCGACTCGTAGGCGCCGAAACGCTCGCGGATCTCCTCGGAGGTCCAGCCCAGGGCCTTGAGGAAGATCGTCACCGGCTGCTTGCGCTTGCGGTCGACGCGCACTCCGACGAGATCCTTCTTGTCGATCTCGAACTCCAGCCACGCACCGCGGCTGGGGATGATCTTGGCGACGAAGACATCCTTGTCGCTGGTCTTGTCGGGCGTGCGCTCGAAGTAGACACCGGGTGAGCGCACGAGCTGCGACACCACGACGCGCTCCGTGCCGTTGATGATGAAGGTGCCCTTCTTGGTCATCAGGGGGAACTCGCCCATGAAGACCGTCTGCGACTTGATCTCGCCCGTCTCGTTGTTCATGAACTCAGCGGTCACGAAGAGGGGCGCGGAGTAGGTGAAGTCCTTCTCCATGCACTGATCGGCCGTGTACTTCGGCGGCTCGAAGCGGTGGTCGCGGAAGGACAGCGACATGGTCCCCGAGAAGTCCTCGATGGGGCTGATCTCCTCGAAGATCTCCTCCAGGCCGGAGGTCGTGGGGACATCCTTGCGACCTTCCGCGATCGCGGCGTCCACACGGGCGCGCCAGGCCTCGTTGCCCAGGAGCCAGTCGAAGCTGGCCGTCTGCAGGGCCAAGAGGTCCGGCACGGCCAGGGGCTCTCGGATCTTCGCGAAGGACGCGCGGTGCAGCTGGGGGGACAGAGCGGTGGAGCGCGAGGCGGCCAAGAGGGGTCCTTCCACGTGTGCCGGGACGCGCGGCATCGCCGGTGTCAAACCGGTCGGAAGCAGCGCAAAGCGGCAGCATACCCTCTGGGCACGCCGCTGTCGACCCCCGGGGGGCGCCAACGCCAGCCCTCGAGCGTGCCCTCGCCGTTGCGATCGCCCTGCGATCGACGGTCCCCGGGACGACAGACCCCCGGGGGCGGGCGCGTTCCTCGGCTTGGCATCGGGGATACCCGACCCCAGAGGTGGTGCGCGGGTAGATCGTGGCTCCCCGGAGCCGCCGAGTCAAGTGACGAGGCCGGACTGTGACCTCACGCGCCGCCCGGGATGGCGCGAATCGGGCGCCTCAGGCCCCTGCAGGTCCGGGCACGGGCGCAGTCCGGGAATGCGTAAGGGGGCGCCGGGAATGACCCCGGCGCCCCCTTACGGGAGTGCGTGACTACTTGACGGTGACCGTGGCGCCAGCGCCCTCGAGGGCAGCCTTGGCCTTGTCCGCGGTCTCCTTGTTGACCTTCTCCAGGACCGGCTTGGGCGCACCCTCGACGAGATCCTTGGCCTCCTTGAGACCGAGGTTCGTGAGCGCGCGCACCTCCTTGATGACCGGGATCTTGTTGTCGCCGCCGGCCTCGAGGATGACGTCGAACTCATCCTGATCGGCAGCGGCGCCACCAGCATCGCCACCGCCGGCCGGAGCAGCCACAGCCGCGACGGCAACCGGAGCGGCTGCGGTGACCTCGAAGGTCTCCTCGAAGGCCTTCACGAACTCGGAGAGCTCGATGAGGGTCATCTCCTTGAACACATCGAGCAGCTCGTCGGTGCTCATCTTCGCCATGATGGCGTCCTTTCGTTAGCCGGCCGAGGGCCGGGATTGATGGGCCTCAGCCCTCGGTCTGGTTCTTGCCTTCTTCGGATGTTCCTTCAGAAGCCTCGTGGTGGTGCGGTGTGAGGCTGTCGATGACGCCCTCGACGGCGTGCTCGACCGCCTCGACGACTGCCTCGGCAGCGTGCTCGACCTTCTCCAGCAGTGACTCCTCGGCGGGAGCAGTCTCGGCGGGAGCGGTCTCGGCGGGAGCCGCGGCTGCTGCCGCGCCAGCGCCGCCGATGATCGACGGGTCCGCCTCGGCCTTGACGCGCAGGGCCTCGACCGTGCGGGCAGCCTGCGACAGCGGCGCTACGAAGAGAGCCGCAGCCTGCGACATCGACGCCTTCATCGCGCCCGCGAGCTTGGAGAGGAGGACCTCGCGCGACTCGAGGTCGGCGAGCTTCTTCACCTCTGCGGCGTCAAGGACGCGACCGTCCATGTAGCCGGCCTTGAGCACGAGGAGCGGGTTGTCCTTGGCGAAGTCCTTGAGACTCTTCGCGCCCTCGACGGGATCGCCCTTGATGAAGGCGATCGCACTCGGGCCGGAGAGCAGTGCGTCGAAGCCCTCGACGCCGGCCTCGCGGGCGGCGATCTTGGTGAGGGTGTTCTTCACGACGGCGTAGTTGGCCACGCCCTTGAGCGAACGGCGCAACTGGCTGATCTGCGACACCGTGAGGCCGCGGTACTCGGTGAGCACGGCCGCGGTCGACGTACGGAACTCTTCAGCGAGCTCCGCGACGGTGGCGGCCTTGTCTTCGCGAGCCATGGGCTCCTCCTGCTCCTCTGCATCGGCCCCTGGGGGCCAGGCGACCCGTGGGGTGCGCACGCAGGGCAGGTCCGCCGGCATCGGCGGGCTCAACCTGCGCAGGCGACCCTGTGGGTCCTTCGTCAGCCCGGGGGCTGCAACCGGCGGTCTTCGGTCGTGGGTGAGGGTACGGGGCCGGGGGGCTCGGCGTCAAAACGGTCGAGCCGCCCCGTTCCGTGGCAACTACTCGGTGGACTCGCTGGCGCCACGCGAGGTGGCCTGGGGGTCTACGGGGATGCCCGGGCCCATCGTGGCCGAGACGGTGACCTTCTTGACGTAGCGACCCTTGGCGGCCGACGGCTTGGCACGCAGGATCTCGTCGAGGGCGGCCAGGTAGTTGTCGGTGAGCTGATCCTCGCTGAAGGAGGCGCGGCCGACAGGGAAGTGCAGGTTGGAGTTCTTGTCGACGCGGAACTCGATCTTGCCGCCCTTGATGTCCTCAACGGCCTTGGCGACATCCATGGTCACCGTGCCGGTCTTGGGGTTGGGCATGAGTCCACGGGGTCCGAGGACCTTGCCCAGGCGGCCCACCTTGCCCATGAGATCGGGGGTCGACACGGCGGCGTCGAAGTCCGTCCAGCCGCCGGCTACGCGCTCGATGAGCTCGTCGCTGCCCACCTCGTCAGCGCCAGCCGCACGAGCCTCCTCGGCCTTCTCGCCCGCGGCGAAGACGATGACGCGCGCGGTCTTGCCGGTGCCGTGCGGGAGGTTGACCGTCCCGCGGACCATCTGGTCGGCCTTGCGCGGATCGACACCGAGTCGCATGGAGACCTCGATGGTCGGATCGAACTTGGTCTTGGCGGTCTGCTTGGCGATCGCCATGGCGGACGCGGGGGCGTAGAGGCGATCGGGATCGATCAACTCCATGGCCTGCCGGTATGCCTTGCTGCGCTTCATTGCTGCTCCCATCGTGGTGGAGGTTGTGGTCGGCGGGCCGCGCTCGGCCCTCCCACGCCCGCCGCGGTGCGGCGGGAATTCTCGTGACTATTCGCTGACCGTGACACCCATCTGGCGCGCGGTGCCCTCGATGATCTTCATCGCGGCGTCGACGTCATTGGCGTTGAGGTCGGGCATCTTGGTCTCGGCGATCTCGCGCACCTGTGCGCGCGTGATCGAGCCGGCGACCTTGGGCGGGGCGCCCGAGCCCTTCTCGAGGCCAGCGGCCTTGAGGATGAGCCGGGAGGCTGGCGGCGTCTTGAGGGTGAAGTCGAAGGAGCGGTCCTCGTAGACCGTGATCTCCACGGGGATCACCTGGCCGCGCTGGTTCTCCGTCGCGGCGTTGTAGGCCTTGCAGAAGTCCATGATGTTGACGCCGTGCTGGCCGAGGGCAGGACCCACCGGAGGCGCAGGATTCGCCTGACCGGCCTGGATCTGGAGCTTGATCATGCCGGCGATCTTCTTCTTGGGTGCCATGGTGATGTCCTCGCTGCTATCAGTTCTTCTGGATCTGGCTGAACGCCAGCTCGACGGGAGTCTCGCGACCGAAGATCTCCACGAGGCCGGTGACCTTCTGGGCCTCGATGTTGATCTCGGAGATGGTGGCGTGCAGGGTGGCGAACGGGCCATCGACCACGGTGACGGAGTCGCCGACAGAGAAGTCGACAACGCGCACCTCGGTGGGTGCCGCACCCGGAGTGGCCCCCGCGGGCACGGGAGCCCCGGGCTTGCGCTCCGGTGTGGGAGCCAGGATCGCGACGACCTCGTCGAGCGAGAGCGGCGAAGGCTGGTGTCCGTGGCCCACGAAACCGGTCACCCCGGGCGTGTGGCGCACGGCACCCCACGACTCGTCCGTGAGATCCATGCGGACGAGGACGTATCCGGGGAACTTGGTGCGCCGGACGAGCTTGCGCTGCCCCTGCTTGATCTCGGTGACCTCCTCCATCGGCACCTCGACCTGGAAGATGTAGTCCTCCATGTTGAGGGACGTGATGCGGGTCTCGAGATTGGACTTCACGCGGTTCTCGTAACCGGCGTACGAGTGGACGACGAACCACTCGCCTGCCGCCATGCGCATCTGCTCGCGGAAGGCCTCGACGGGGTCCTCCTCGTCGACCTCCTCCACGATGGCCGCGGCCGCGATCTCCTCGGCGACGATCTCGTCCTCGACGACCTCGGCGACGACCTCGTCGACGACGAGCTCCTCTGCACCGGCCTCCTCCACGACGACGGCATCGCCGACATAGGCCTCGGGCGCCACGTCGGCGCCCTCGGTCTGGAAGACGAGTGCGGGCGCCGGTGCGGCGTCAGCGGACTCGGTAGTGGGGAAGTCGGTCACGGGTGTCAGGGCTCCTGCTGCTCGGTGCTCAACGATGAGCGGGTGCTCATCCGAAGATGAAGAGCACCCCTCGGGTGAAGACGTAGTCGTACGCGGCCACGATCGCAGCCATCACGACGACGAAGACGATGACCACGATGGTGTAGGTGACCAACTCCTTGCGAGTCGGCCAGATCACCTTGCGGAGCTCGGCAACCACCTGGCGCAGGAAAAGCGCAAGCCGCCCAAAGAGGGACAGCTTGGTGTCGCCGCGCGCTTCGCTGCTCACGTGGTCTTCCTGTCGTCGTACGGGTGGAACGTGGATCTGGTGCTGTGGAGCGTGGAGCAGGGCCGGAGGGACTCGAACCCCCAACCACCGGTTTTGGAGACCGGGACTCTACCAATTGAGCTACGGCCCTCAGGCGACCATCGCCCCCGAAAGGCGCCTGCGGGCAGGCGTCAACAGGGTGGGAAAGCCACCGGCTACGGGAGTCTACGTGGCCCGGTGTCAGCCGGTCCAATCACCCTCCTCGCACCCCTCCCGGCACCCTCCTCGCACCCCACCCGGCACCCTCCTCGCACCCCCTCCCCCAGGACCGGCCCCGGCTGGTTGGATTCCCCTATGGCCTCCCGCATCTCCCGGCGCCTCGCCGCCATCACCGAATCCGCGACCCTCGCCGTCGACGCGAAGGCCAAGGCCTTGAAGGCTGCCGGCCGCCCGGTCATCGGCTTCGGGGCCGGCGAGCCCGACTTCCCCACGCCGGACTACATCGTGGAGGCCGCGGTGGCGGCCTGCCGCGACGCGAAGTGGCACCGCTACACCCCCGCAGGGGGACTCCCGGAGCTCCGCGAGGCGGTCGCCGCCAAGACCCTGCGCGACAGCGGCTACGAGGTCAAGGCGAACCAGGTCCTCATCACCAATGGCGGCAAGCAGGCGCTCTACAACACCTTCGCCGCCCTCCTCGATCCCGGTGACGAGGCGATCCTCCCCGCTCCCTACTGGACGACGTACCCCGAGGCAATCAAGCTCGCCGGCGGCACGCCCGTCATCGTCGACACCGACGAGGCCAGCGGCTACCGCGCCACGGTCGAGCAGCTCGAGGCGGCGCGCACGCCCCGCACCAAGCTGCTCGTCTTCGTTTCCCCGTCCAACCCCACCGGCGCCGTCTACACGCCCGAGCAGGTCGCCGCAGTGGGCCGCTGGGCCGCGGAGCATGGCATCTGGGTCGTCACCGACGAGATCTACGAGCACCTGGTGTACGGCGACGCGGTCTTCGCGTCCATGCCCGTACTCGTGCCGGAGATCGCCGACACCTGTGTCGTCGTCAACGGGGTGGCCAAGACCTACGCCATGACGGGCTGGCGCGTGGGCTGGATGATCGGCCCCGACGACGTCATCAAGGCCGCGGGCAACCTCCAGTCGCACGCGACGTCCAATGTCGCCAACGTCTCCCAGGTGGCCGCACTGGCTGCGGTCTCAGGTGATCTCGCCGCTGTCGAGGAGATGAAGGTTGCCTTCGACCGGCGTCGCCGGCTCATCGTGGACCTGCTTTCGGCGATTCCCGGGGTCGACTGCCCCACGCCCGAGGGAGCGTTCTACGTGTACCCGTCCGTGAAGGGCGTACTCGGCAAGGAGATCCGCGGCCAGAGGCCCACGTCGTCTGCCGAGCTGTCCGGCCTGATCCTGGACGAAGCAGAGGTCGCCGTCGTGCCGGGCGAGGCCTTCGGCACTCCGGGCTATCTGCGCCTGTCCTACGCCACGAGCGACGCGGATATCGAGGAGGGCGTGGGCCGCATGGCCGCACTCCTCGGCGAGGCCCGCTGAGCCACCCGCTCAACTCGAACTTCGAGCGGAGACGGTCACTTTTCGACCTCCTGCGCTCGAAGTTCGCGGCTCAGCCGCAGTGGCACTGGATTGTGCGGCTCAGACGTAGTGGCACTGGATTGTGCGGCTGTGTGGCAGCGAGACTCGAATGAATCCGCACAATCGCGCGGGGTGACGACGCGACCTGAACTTCGGGCGTTTTGGCGAGTGCTACTCGCCCGATCTCCCGAAGTTCGCCGTGACCGGGGCTAATCCAGGATGCAGCCGAGCAGCACCGGCTCGGGCACGAGCACGATCCCGAAGCGCTCGCGTACGCCGTTCCTGACCTCGCGAGCGAGCCGGAGGACGTCAGCTGTCGATGCCGAACCCCGGTTGGTGATCGCGAGCGTGTGCTTGGTCGACAGCCGCGCCGCCCCTCCATCGGGGTAGCCGCGCGGGAAGCCCGCCTGCTCCACCAGCCAAGCGGCGCTCGTCTTGATCGAGCCATCGGGCTGAGACCACGCCGGAGCACCGACCGGGACCCGGCCCGCCTCGACGATCGGGTTGGTGAAGAACGACCCGACGCTCCAGGTGTCGTGGTCAGCGGGATTGAGCACCATCCCCTTGCCCCGACGCAGCTCGAGCACCGCCTCGCGGACGTCACGAGAGGGGGCGCGCTCCCCCACGGAGACTCCCAGGCGAGTCGCGAGCTCGGCGTACCCAATCGGCGCGGACAGCGCCCCCAGAGGGAGTTGGAAAGTCACGGAGAGGATGACGTAGCGGGGGTCGGCCTTGAAGCGCGACGTCCGGTACGCGAATCCGCAGTCTCCCGCGGCGATCACCTCAGTGCACCCGGCGACCCGGTCGTACGCCGTCACACGGGCGATGGTGTCGGCGACCTCCTGGCCGTAGGCGCCGACGTTTTGGATGGGCGTGGCTCCGGTCAGCCCAGGGATGCCGGACAGTGCTTCGATCCCCGACCACCCTTCCGCGACTGCGCGCGCGACGACGTCATCCCACGGCTCGCCCGCGGCGACGGTGACCCAAGCGCCGGCGCAGTCATCCACGGACACGTCGATGCCGCGCGTGCGCGCGAGGACGACGGTGCCGGGCAGACCGTCGTCGGCGACGACGACATTGCTGCCACCACCCAGGATCGTGAGGCGCTCGCCCGCGGCGTCCGCGGCGGCGACTGAGTCGATGAGATCGGCCTCGGTCTCGGCGACGACCATGCGCTCGGCGGGTCCGCCGGTGCGCAAGGTGGTGAAGCCCGACAGGGGTGGCTCCGCCGCCGCGCCGGGCTGGCCCGACAGGGGTGGCTCCGCCGCCGCGCCGGGCCCTATCGCGCTCACGGCAGTCGGACGATGGCCCAGGCGTTGCCCAGGACCTTCTGGCCCTCGTACGTCGCCGTGAGCATGACCTTGGCGCGGCCGCCCTCGAGCAGCTCGGTCACCTCGCCAGATACCTCGATGGTCGAGCCGGCATCGTCGTCGGCGACGGGCACGGGGCGCGTGAAGCGCACGGCGTACTCCTCGAGTCGACCCGGATCCCCGAGCCAATCGGTGACCACGCGAGCGGCTTCCGCCATGGTGAACATGCCGTGCGCGATGACGTCGGGCAGGCCGACCGAGCGGGCGAAGCGCTCGTTCCAGTGAATGAGGTTGAAGTCACCGGAGGCGCCGGCGTAGCGCACGAGGTCGAAGCGCGTCACGCGGAAAGTCTGCGGCGGCAGAGCCGTGCCGACGTCAATCGCGCTCATGCGGACTCCTCAGCGGTGCCGCGGGCAACGATGACCGTCGTCGTGGTGACGACGTGCTCACCGGCTTCGGTCGCGAGATCGACGCGCGTGGTGAGGATGTCGTTACCGGCCACAGCGCGGATCGCCTCGATGGTTGCGGTCGCGACGAGGGCGTCCCCCGCCACGATCGGGCGCGAGTACGCGAAGCGCTGTTCACCGTGGACGACACGGGAGTAGTCGAGACCGAGCTCAGGGTCCATCGCCGCCTGGCTGGAGCCGGCGTACGCGATCACGAAGGCGAAGGTAGGCGGTGCGACGACATCGGAGTAGCCGAGGGCCTGGGCGGCCGCGATGTCGTGGTACGCCGGATTGGCATCGCCGATCGCGGTGGCGAACTCGCGCACCTTCTCGCGACCGACGACGTACGGACTCGTGGGCGGATAGGTCCGTCCCACGAGCGCCGCATTGAGGGTCAGCGCGTCTCCTTGTGCATGGTGTGCTTGTTGCACGTCGGGCAGAACTTCGACACCTCGAGACGATCCGGGTCGTTGCGACGGTTCTTCTTGGTGATGTAGTTACGGTTCTTGCAGTCCTCGCAGGCCATGGTGATCTTCGGCCGAACGTCGGATGACTTGCTAGCCACGGGGCCCTCCTGTTGTACGGACGCCGGGGCGCCCTCGGTGCGGCTTGCGCCGCATGTGCGACTCGCGTCGCGTGTGCGGCTTGCGCCGCGTCGTAGCGGAGGCCGGACTTGAACCGGCGACACAGCGATTATGAGCCGCTTGCTCTACCAGGCTGAGCTACTCCGCCCCTGGTGGATCGGGTCCTGGCACGGACCCGGCCGAGCCCCTTTACGGAATCGAACCGTAGACCTTCTCCTTACCATGGAGACGCTCTGCCGACTGAGCTAAAGGGGCGCGCGAGCGTGAGCCCGCAGCCCGGGAAGCGTACACGGGACCCCGGCTCCGCCCCCAATCGAGGTCCGGCTGGCGACCGGCCGCCGGGGCCGCTTCACTGGACGCATGAGCGACAAGTGGACCGCGGCCGATATCCCCGACCAGACGGGGCGCCGGGCCATCGTCACGGGCGCCAATTCGGGCCTGGGCTTCGAGACGGCCCTCGCGCTCGCGGCGCACGGGGCAGAGGTCACCCTGGCCGTGCGCGACACGGCCAAGGGTGAAGCCGCGGCGGAGCAGATCCGCACCCGGGTGCCCCAGGCATCCCTCGAGGTACGCCGCCTCGACCTGGCCGATCTCGCGTCGATCGACGAATTCGCCTGGCTCTGGCGCGAGGCCCATCCCGGCGGACTGGACCTGCTCATCAACAACGCCGGGATCATGGCGATCCCCCGCCGCGAGACGGCCGACGGCTTCGAGATGCAGCTCGGCACCAATCACCTCGGGCACTTCGCGCTCACCGGGCGCCTCCTCGAGGCGATCCGGCCCGACGGGCGCATCGTGACGGTGTCGTCACAGGCTCACCGGATGGGCCGCATGGACTTCGACGACCTCATGGGCAAGCGCAAGTACGGCTCGTGGCGCGCCTACGGCCAGAGCAAACTCGCCAACCTGCTCTTCATGCGTTCCCTCGCGGAGCGCCTCGAGCGGGCGGGGTCGACGGTCATGTCCATCGGCGCGCACCCCGGATACGCCAGCACCCACCTCCAGGCCGTCGGCCCTGAGATGCGCGGCCAGGGGTGGATGAATTCCGTCATGGGGGGCCTCAACAAGGTCCTCGCGCAGAGTGCCGCGATGGGAGCACTCCCCACGCTCTATGCCGCGACGTTCCCGGCGATCCGCAGCGGTGACTATGTCGGCCCGGATGGATTCGGCGAGCAGCGCGGCCACCCCAAGCTGGTCGGGATGACGGCTTCCGCCCGCGACGACGCCGTGGCCAGCCGGCTCTGGACGGTGAGCGAGGATCTCACCGGAGTGCGCTACCTCGACGACTAGTCGATCGCGGGGTTGATGACGACCTTGAGGCTCTCGGGGCTCATCGAAGTGTGCAGGGCGAGGTCGGCGTCGGCGAGCCCGAACTCGTGACTCACGAACTCCTCGAAGGGGTAGCGGTCGGCGTACCGCTCGAGCAGCCGCAGCGCCGGGCCGTAGCCGGTCGAGGGATGGTTGGTGAGACCGATCAGGCGGATGTTCTTGCTGCAGATGTGACGGTGGACATTCACGGTGATCTCGCCGGTGTCGGCGAAGTTGCCCATCTCCAGCATCATGCCGCCGCGCTTGAGCATCTCGATGCCCTCGACGAAGGACGCCGGGGTGTTGGCCATGTAGAGCACTACGTCGGCACCGCGTCCGTGAGTCAGCTTCTTGACTTCCGCGATCCGCTCTTCGGGGGAGGTCGTCATGACATTGAGCGTGACCTCTGCGCCGCATCGCTGGGCGAAGGCGAGGCGATGCTCGGACAGGTCAGTGGCGATGATCTGGCCCGCGCCCATCATGTCGGCCTTGGCGATGTGCAATAGGCCGAGCGGCCCCGCGCCGATGACCACGACCGTGTCAGCGGAGTTGAAGCCCTCCATGGCGTAGGAGGAGAACTCCTTGACCTTGTCCAGTGATGCCGTGCAGGCCATGAGCTCGGCGAGTACGGCGACGCGCGCGGACAGGCCACTGGGCACCTTGTAAACGAAGGTGTCGGGACGCAGGTACATGTGCTCGGCCATACCGCCGAAGAGATGCGGGGCCACAGCCGAGGTCAGCGAGTTGCCGTAGGCGACGCTGTTTTCGCACCAGACGTAACCCATGACGTGCTTGCACTCGTAGCAGCGGCCGCACACGACATCGGGGCACATGGTCACGCGGTCGCCTACCTTGAGCGGCTTGCCGTAGAACTCCAGTCCCTCGGCTGCACCGGGGCCGAGCTCGGAGATGACGCCGACGTTCTCGTGGCCCTGGATGATGGGGAACGGCGTATCGCACTCCGCCGGCGTCCCGACGTACTGCTTCGTCTCACCCATGTACGTGTGCTTGTCGGTCCCACAGATGCCGGCCATCTCCATCTGCATCAGGGCGGATCCCTCGATCAGCGTCGGCCACGGGAAGGACTGCACCTCGTAGCGACCCGGGGCGGTGAGGACGGCAGCCTGGATGTCGGTCATGTGCTCACGCTAGGCGCGAAGTGACTCCCTGTCAGGCAGTAAGCCCCCCCCCCGACGTCACCGTGGCGTCGCCTGCGACGAGGACGAAGCACACGCTCTCGAGACTGCCGTCCCCACTGATGGCCAGGCAGGTTGCCACGTCGGCGCGGGTCACGGTGCCATCCGCACGCCGGACGATGTGGCGAGCCGTCCACTCGCGGACCCCGCTGGCGACGAGCACCTGCACTGCCTCGAGCGCTGACGCATGGTCGTTCCACGGGTGCGTCGCCACGATCGGGAAGTAGCACCCCACCAGCCGACGATCGTCGTAGCCGAGGACACCCGATCCCCCGGGACGCACCTCCCTCACGCGGAGTTGAGCGTCGGTCAGCACCTCTACGGCCCCCGGATGACCGCGCAGGATCTCGCATGAGCGCGCAGGTGCGCTCGCGGTCAGTCTCGGGTAGTCGCTACCGGGGTCGAAGCGGTAGCCCACTCCTCTCACCGTGCGGATGTATCGAGGGTGCAGGCCGGACTCGCCGAGCTTGTGGCGCAGTTTGCTCACATGCACGGCGAGGTTGTTCTCATCGCCGAACCACCCATCGCCCCAAATCGCCCTGATGAGTTCTTCGTCGGTGAAGACCTGGCGGGGGCGAGAGACCAGAGTGCTCAAGATCTGAAACTCCGTGCGGGTGAGGTCGAGGACTCTGCCGTCCAGCCTCGCCTCCCAGGCCAACACGTCGATGACCAAGTCTCCGAATGTCGCCTGGAAGTCACGCATCCGTCGCCCCCCTCTGACGTTTCGATCCCATGCCAAGCGGACCGCGCGCGGTCACTTGGGGGGCACCGAACGCTGTTGGCCAGCATGCTGCCACGCATCAATGTCGACCACAAAAGTTGCGATGCCGTTGATGTCTCAATGTGCGCTAAAGCGAACGCCGGGAACGCAGTGGTCTCAGTCGAGGATCAATCCATCCGGGCGAGATAGCCCAGAGCCCACGTGCCATCGGGCAGACGCGCCCAGCCCGCATCCGGCAGCGCGCTGATCGGAAGAACTGACGGGCCGTCCTCAATGAACCCCGCGGCATCGCCGACGAAGGGCAGGCCAGCAGACGCACCCCTGGAGACAAGCAGTCTCGTACGACCATCCGCCAGGCACGCCGAACTCCACGGGAAGGCAGGGCCTAGGCCGGGAGGCATGGGCTGCTCGATGAAGTTCCGCCCATCGCTCGAGGCCGCGAAGACGGGCCCCTCGGGGGAATTCACCCACATCAGCCACGAGCCGGCGCAGTGGGCGACCGTAGGGTCGTAGACCATCGTGCCGCGGTCGAGCCGGGGGCCAGGATCGACGACGAAGCGCACGCCGAGAGCGGATCCGGGGCTGGAGGTGGCTGAGTAGATCTGGGATCGGCCGGGGGATCCGACCGGCTGCATCCAGAAGAGACGGATGCTCCCATCCGACATCACCACGGCGCTCGGGTCGACGCCGTTGGCCCCGCCCACATCCGTCTGGAATCCCTCGACCGCGACCCGGAAGTACGCCCACCGGCCCGCGTCATCGCGGATACCGACCGCCATCACGTTGCCCTGGGCCCAGCTGACGAAGTAAGCGAGCAGCCTTCCGTCGGGCAGTGCGACGAGATTGGGTACGCCGGCCTGGTCGATGAGCGAAGGAGAGATCGCGAACGACGTACCGTCGACCGATGGGCTGACCGCCATACCGGTCGACCAGGGACCGCCCTCCTTCGCATCCGCAGGTGCTGGCCGCGCCACGCCGCGCGTTGCGGGGAAAGCAAGCGAGGCGATCTCCGCGTCGTTGCTCGGGCTGGGAGTGGGGCTCGGAGTAGGCGCGGTTCGGGGTTTGCGCACCCACACCGGCCCCGCGCCCTTCTTCTTCGTGCAGGTGAAGATCCACTGGTTCGTGACGACCTGCTTGCCCACCTTGGCGCACGGAGCACCGGCCTTGGGAGCAGCCTCCGCCGGAGAGGCGAGGCTGAAGCCGAGACCTACCAGCACGAGGCCCATGACGGCGACACTGGCGGCGCGTTGCATCGGCTGAGTCTAGGGACTGGGATTCGAGTGAAGCCCAAAGTGACTGATCCCCCCACACGAGTGGGGGGATCAGTCACACGTGGCAGGTAGAGGATTCGAACCTCTGTAGCTTTCGCGACGGATTTACAGTCCGCTCCCATTGGCCGCTCGGGCAACCTGCCAGGGCGCCCTATCGTAGACGGAGGCCGCCCAGGCCTGACGCGGGCCTCAGCGCCGGGTGAAGTCGAAGCGCAGCCCCTGGTCGGGGCTGGAGCTCACGTAGGAGAACACCAGGCGGTCCCCGCCCGGGCGGCGAGCGGAGTCGCAAGCGCCTGCGCTCCGACGAACATGGCAAGAGTGCGCGAACGACGTGACACGGAGACCTCCCCAACGGGCCTTGGCCCCATGGACATTGCCCCTACGGGCATGGTCCCGCAGCCGAGACCGGAACGACCTCAACCAGAGGATGTCGAGAGCATCCGCGTCATGGCTCGCTCCGCGAGCGCCGTGATCGTAAGACTGGGATTGACGCCGAGGTTGCCCGGCACGGCGGATCCGTCGACGACGTACATCCCCGGATAGCCGAAGACTTCGTGATCCCCCGAGATCACCGCCTCCTCGGGCGCGGTACCGATGGGAGCACCGCCGAGGATGTGCGCGGTCGTCGACAGATCGAAGAGCGTCTCCTGCAGGGAGCCGTACGCGCGGCCGCCACTGGCGCGGGCCACCGCGCGAGCCGTCGCACTCCCCTGGGGGAGGCACGTGGGCGTACGTCGCTGGCCGGGAGCCAGGGCGGAGCGCAGCCGCCATCCCAGCGGCGTGGATGCGTACTCGAGCCGGAGCTCGGACTCCGCATGCTGCATCACCGTGAGGATGGTCGCGCGGCGATTCCACCTGCGGTCGACCGCCTGTCCCGCGATATCCGGGAGCGCTCGCGCGTACGCACCCGCGAGAGCGCGGCGACGGCGTCGGGGATCGGGATCGTCGACGAGCGGGCTCACGAAGAAGCGCATGAAGGCGTAGGAGTCGGGGAAGCGATTGTTCGTCACGTGCGTCTCGGTGTCGGGCCACAGGTCGCTGGAGATGGTCGGACCGTCCATGAGGTCCGGCCCACCCGGTGGCTGGACGATGACCGCGAAGGACTCGCTGTTGGTGCACACACGAGACCCGAGCGCGGGCGAGAGCGCCGGGAGCGTGCCGTGGCGGTCGCGGCAGGCGAGGAGCAACTCGGTCGTGCCGAGAACGCCGGCCCCGAGGATCACCCGCCGGGCAAGGACCTCGCGCCGTGCCGCCCGGCCCAGGGTCGGTCCGACCGTGACGCGGTAGCCACCTCCGACGACGGGCTCGATTCGATGGGCTCGGGTGAGGGGCCACACGCGCGCGCCCAAGCGCTCGGCAGCCGCGAGGTACGTTGCGCCGGTCGTGAACTTCGCGTCGGTGGGACAGCCGCTGATGCACTGTCCACAGCGCGTGCACGCATCGAAGTCGATGCCCTGACGTGCAGGCCCGAAGGTCTGGCTGACCCCGAGCTCGCCTGCGGCCGCGCGCAGCCAGTCGTCCTGGAGGCCGTGCACGGGAGTCCGCGTCGCGCCGAGCCAGGATTCCGCCGTGTCGTAGTGCGCGGCGAGGTCTGCTCCACTGTCGATACCGGCCGCCTTCCAGCCCGCTGCGCGGAAGGTCTCCTCCGGTGCGCGCAGGTGGACCGCGGCGTACACGAGGCTGCCGCCACCGACCCCGACGCCGGAAGCGATGAAGGCGTGGCGCAGAGCGGTCTGCCGCAGGGGACCGGTGCGACCCAGCACAGGAGCCCACAGCAGCGACGACGTCCGCCGACCGGCGGCGTCGAGGTCATCCGGTGTGAAGCGACGCCCCTGCTCGACGACGAGCACGCTGGCGCCCGTCTCCGCCAGGCGAAGGGCGGCCACGGAAGCCCCGAAGCCACTGCCGATGACGACGGCATCCCACCTGCGCACGGTGCGACCCTAGAACCGGCCCAGGGTGCGCGCGTCGGTGACGGCATGGAGAAGTCCTGCGGCCACGGGCACCGTGTCGTCGAACGCCGAGGCCGACACCGGCACGCCGATGAACGCCGCGCCGGCGTCCAGGGCCGCCGCGCGGTCCCACGTCGAATCGCCGATCATGACGCACTCCCTCACGGCGACGCCGAGGCGTTCGGCAGCGGCGACGACCCCCGCACCCGAGGGCTTGGCGGGGATGTGCGGGTCGCGGCCGACGATGACGTCGATGCGTACGCCGTGGTGCGCCAAGACCGCGCGCGCGACATCCTCGGGGAGCAAGGTCACCACAGCGCGAGGGTCACCCGCCACGGCATCATCGAGTCGATCGAGCCCGGGCATGGCCAGCGACATCGGGATGGCTGCGTGCTCATGCACCGCCACGGCGCGCGAAGCTGATTCCCAGCGGTCATCTCCGGCGAGCGCCACGAGAATCGCCATCGTCGACAGCGTGGGGGCATCCCAATCGGCATCGGGCACCGCAGCGCCCACACCGTCGCCCACGAGCGCGGTGAGGTCACGCAGGGCCGCGGCGTAGTCCGTGAAGGACTGCAGGTCGACCAGGGTGCGGTCGAGGTCGAAGATCCAGGCCTGAGGCGAGGGCATGACGCCATGGTCCACAATGTCGCCATGGCCGACAACAGTTTCGACATCGTCTCCAAGCTCGATCGCGCTGAGATCGACAATGCCGTCAATCAGACGGCCAAGGAGCTCGCCCAGCGCTTCGACTTCAAGGGCACGGGCGCCCAGGTGGAGTTCAAGGGCGAGATGACGATCGAACTCGAGGCCGAGACCGAGGATCGCGTCCGCGCGGCCCTCGAGGTGCTCAAGGAGAAGCTGGTCAAGCGCGGCATCAGCCTCAAGGTCCTCGGCGCTGGCGACCCACGTTCATCGGGCCGACTCCACAAGATCACCTGCCAGCTCAAGGAAGGCATCAGCCAGGAGCAGGCCAAGAAGCTCGCGAAACTCATCCGCGACGAAGGACCCAAGAAGGTCAAGACGCAGGTGCAGGGCGACGAGTTGCGCGTCTCGAGCCCCAGTCGCGACGACCTCCAGGAGGTCATCGCGCTGGTCAAGGACGCCGATCTCGACTTCCCGGTGCAGTTCGTCAACTACCGCTGACGCGCTCAGCGGACTGCCCTGCCGCGTCGGTCGGCACTTCATCGGCCTGCCTCGGACTCCCCATCGTCGAGGCAATGAGCACACCGCCGATGATCGCCACGGTGAGGCTGTAGAAGCCGAGCATCACCTCAACGGGAAATCCCTCTGCCTCGCCGGCAAAGGGCCGGAGGATCACCAGCAGCAGCGGCTGGAGCACAGCGGACGCAAGGAGCGCAATCCCCGTCCACCGCGGGCGCAGGAACGCCGCGGGGACCATGAGAGCGAGCGCTAAGGCGCCGAGGGCGATCGCCCACATGTCTCCCGACGAGAGCCACGTCCCCATGCCGATCGCGGTCGAGAAGAGCGCACGTAGCGACAGCAACACGATGCCGACGATCCAGACGGTGCGGTGAATCGCGGGCTCACGCCCCGCGACGAAGGACACGACAAGCACGGCAATGGCTAAGGCCATGCCGACAGAGACATCAACGTAGATAGCCCAGTTCATGGTGGCACCTCCACCACCAGGGTGAGCTCGACCGACGCGTAGGCACCAGGGCCTGATGTCCACTGACCGGTCAGGGAGCGCGGAAGTCCTCGAGGCGCTCGATGCCGTGGCGCAGTCCCTGCACCTGCGACGCCGGGTAGTCGTGCTGGGGCACCCAGTGCAGGGCGTCGAAGGGACACACCTCCACGCAGATCCCGCAGTACATGCACAGGCCCCAGTCGATGGTGAAGGAGTCGAGCACGGCCACGCTCCGCGGCCGCCGAGCGCCGGGCTCGCTGACCTCTTCGTTGTGGCTCTCGATGTGGATGCACCAGTCGGGGCACTCCTTGACGCAGAGCATGCACGAGGTGCACGCGGCCGCGTCGAGGGCGATCGCACCTCGCGCCTGGGGCGGCACATCCGTCATCGCTGCTCCAGCCACTCAGGGGGTACGCCGGGCACGCTCACCCGACGCCTGCCCGACTCCTCGGCACCGGGCCACGGGGTCTCGAGGCGCGCGGCGAGCGGAGTGTCCTTGCGCAACGGTGGCGGTCCGTCTATGCCGTGGAGCAGCAGCGGGCGCAGGTCGCGGTGACCTCGCATCTCGACGCCGAACATCTCGTGGATCTCGCGCTCGTGCCAGGCCGCGGCGGGCAGCACGCCCGTCACGGAATCGAGTACGGGAGCCCCGCGGTCGAGAAGGGTGTGACCCCAGACCTCCTCCCGACCACCGCCCGGGGGGCGGCGTAGGAGGTGGATGACGACCTCGATCTGCCCGGACTGCGGCCGATCCACCGCTGTGAGCAGGTCGAGGCGGTCGTAGCCCTCGGCCACACGCCGCGCGACCTCGGCAGCCCACGGGTCCCAGTTCTCACCGGGTGGGCCGCTCACGAGGGCACCACCAGCGAGACGAGAGCATCGACGAGCGCCTCCGGTCGGGGCGGGCAGCCGGGCACGTAGGTCGACACCGGAATCACCTGATCGACACCCTTCGTGACGGAGTAGGAATCCCAGTAGGGGCCGCCGGAGTTGCTGCAGGCGCCGAAGGACACCGCGGCCTTGGGCTCGGGGAGTGCCTCCCAGGCGGCCAGCACCTGCGGGGCGAGCGCGTCGGTCACGGTGCCGGAGACGACGAGGACCGATGCACCGCCGGGGCCGGAGCCATCCACCGGCACGAGCAGGCCACGGCCAACAGCCGCGGCGAACTCCACCGCGCAGCACGCGAGGCCGACGTCGCGGACGTGGATCCGGACATCGGGGCGCGCCGCCACGGCGTACACGCGCTGCTCCCGAGCCATCCGGGCAGCGTAATGGGCACCCGGCACCCGTCCCGCGAGTCGGCACCATCCCCCCGGCGGAAACGGGAGCATGGGTGGAGAATGACCGAGGCTCCCATCCATGACGGGGTGGCCCCTGTCGATGAAGAGGTGAACGTGAGCACCCAGGCCAAGTCGGTCGTCCCCCTCGGCCACGTCGTGATCCGATTCGCCGGCGACTCCGGTGATGGCATGCAGCTCACGGGCGACCGCTTCACGTCCGAGACCGCGGGTCTCGGCAACGACCTGTCCACCCTGCCGGACTTCCCCGCTGAGATCCGTGCGCCCGCCGGCACCCTGGCGGGCGTCTCCGCCTTCCAACTGCACTTCGCCGACCACGACATCATGACTCCCGGTGACCGCCCCGATGTGCTCGTCGCCATGAACCCCGCGGCGCTCAAGGCCAACATTCGCGACCTGCGCCCGGGCTGCGACCTGATCATCAACACCGACGAGTTCACCAAGCGCAATCTCGAGAAGGTCGGCTACACCTCGAATCCGCTCGAGGACGGCTCACTCGATGCCTTCGCCGTGCACGACATGGCCCTCACGTCGATGACGGTGGAAGCTCTGTCGGGCTTCGACATCTCCAAGAAGGACGCCGAGCGCGCCAAGAACATGTTCGCCCTGGGCCTGCTGTGCTGGCTCTACAGCCGCCCCACCGACGGCACGATCGACTACCTCAGGGCGAAGTTCGCAAAGAAGCCCGAGATCCTCGCCGCCAACATCGCCGCCTTCGAGGCGGGCTGGTCCTACGGAGAGACGACCGAGACCTTCTCGGTGCGCTACGAGGTCAAGCCCGCACCGATGGCATCGGGCACCTACCGCAACATCACCGGCAATCCCGCACTCGCCTACGGCCTCATCGCCGCGTCGAAGCAGTCGGGTCTGCCGCTCTTCCTCGGCTCCTACCCGATCACGCCGGCGTCCGACATCCTTCACGAGCTGAGCAAGCACAAGAACTTCGGCGTCGTCACCTTCCAGGCGGAGGATGAGATCGCCGGCATCGGCGCGGCGCTCGGGGCGTCGTACGCCGGATCCCTCGGAGTGACGACCACGTCCGGTCCCGGCATCGCGCTCAAGTCGGAGACCATCGGCCTCGCCGTCTCACTCGAGCTGCCGCTCATCATCGTCGACGTACAGCGCGGTGGGCCGTCCACGGGCCTGCCCACCAAGACCGAGCAATCCGACCTGCTCCAGGCGATGTTCGGTCGCAACGGCGAGGCACCCGTCCCGATCGTGGCGCCACGCTCGCCCGGAGATTGCTTCGATGCCGCCGTCGAGGCCGCCCGCATCGCCGTGACCTATCGGACGCCGGTCTTCCTGCTCTCCGACGGCTACCTCGCCAACGGATCGGAGCCGTGGCGGATCCCCGAGTTGGATTCCCTCCCCATGATCGATCCGGACTTCACCACGGAGCCCAATCGCGAGGACGGCAGCTTCTGGCCCTACCTCCGCGATGAGGAGACCCTGGCGCGCCCGTGGGCCATCCCGGGTACGCCGGGCCTCGAGCACCGCATCGGAGGCCTCGAGAAGGCTGACGGCAGCGGCAACATCTCCTACGACCCGGAGAACCATGACCGCATGGTGCGGCTGCGCCAGGCCAAGGTCGATGCGATCGCACGGACCATCCCCCCGCTCGAGGTCGATGACCCGACCGGGGATGCGCGCGTCCTGGTCTTGGGCTGGGGCTCGACGTACGGCCCCATCGGCGCCGCCTGCCGCAATGTGCGCGCACAGGGCATGTCCGTCGCCCAGGCGCACCTGCGGCATCTCAATCCCTTCCCGGCCAACACCGGTGAGGTCCTGCGTAGCTATGACCGCGTCATCATCCCCGAGATGAATCTCGGGCAGCTTGCGCTGCTCATCAGGGGCAAGTACCTCGTCGATGCCATCGGCTACAACCAGGTGCGGGGCCTGCCCTTCACCTCCGAGGAGCTCAGCACCACCATCGCCGACGTGATCGGGAGCCTGTGACGCCATGACCGCCACCGACCTGCCCATGCCCGGCCTGGCTCTCGTCCCGCGCACGGACGAGAAGCAGACCGCCAAGGACTTCAAGACCGACCAGGAGGTGCGCTGGTGCCCCGGGTGCGGTGACTACGCCATCCTCGCGGCGGTGCAGGGCTTCCTCCCGGAGCTCGGCCTGCGCAAAGAGAACATCGTCTTCGTCTCGGGCATCGGCTGCTCATCGCGCTTCCCCTACTACATGGACACCTACGGTGTGCACTCGATCCACGGGCGCGCGCCGGCGATCGCGACGGGGATCGCGATCACGCGCCCCGACCTTTCGGTGTGGGTCGTCACCGGCGACGGCGATGCACTGTCCATCGGCGGCAACCACCTCATCCATGCGCTGCGCCGCAACGTCAACCTCAAGATCCTGCTCTTCAACAACAGGATCTACGGCCTGACCAAGGGCCAGTACTCGCCGACGTCGGAGACGGGCAAGGTCACCAAGTCCACCCCTCTGGGCTCACTGGACCACTCGTTCAATCCGGTGTCGATCGCCCTCGGCGCCGAGGCGTCGTTCGTGGCGCGCACGGTCGACTCCGACCGCAAGCACCTCACCGAGACACTGCGACGTGCCGCCGCGCACGAGGGCACCGCCCTCGTGGAGATCCTGCAGAACTGCAATATCTTCAACGACGGCGCCTGGGAGCCGCTCAAGGACGCCGAGACCAGCGACGACTACCTCATCCGGCTCGTCGACGGTGAGCAGGTGCGCTTCGGCAAGGACCGCGCCAAGGTCGTCGTCCGCGGCGAGCAGGGCCACCTTGCCATCGCCGACGCTGACTCCGTCGACGAGTCGGAGATCATCGTCTTCGACTCGCACGCTGAGGATCCCGGCCTCGCCTTCGCGCTCTCCCGACTGGCCGACATCCACTCCCTGCGCGACACCGCCATCGGCGTCTTCCGCGACGTGCAGCGGCCGGCCTACGACCGCCTCGTGCGCGAGCAGGTCGCCCACGTGCGCGAGTCAGGCGAGGGCGACCTCGAGGCCTTGATCCGCGGCAAGGACACCTGGACAGTCTCCTGAGCACCAAGCCCCGCTCCGAATTCACCACGGGCCTGCTCTTCGGCATCGCCGCCTACGGCCTGTGGGGGATGTTTCCGCTCTACTTCTCGCTGTTCGACGACGTCAATCCGGTCGAGGTCGTCGCCTACCGGATCGTGTGGTCGCTGGCCTTCTGCCTGCTGCTCCTGCTCATCATGCGCGGTGGCTGGCGCGAGGTCGGCCGCACGCTGCGCGATCGGCGCAGCCTCGGCCTGCTCACGCTTGCCTCTACCGCGATTGCGATCAACTGGACGACGTACGTCTACTCCGTGTCGACCAACCAGGTGGTCGAAGCCGCGCTCGGCTACTTCATCAATCCCCTCGTTTCGGTGGCCATGGGCATCGTGATCCTGCGCGAGCGACTGCGCGCACCCCAGTGGACAGCGGTGGGGATCGCGGGCGTGGGCGTGCTCATCATCGGCATCGCCGAGGGGGCAGCGCCATGGATCGGCATCATCCTGGCGCTGAGCTTCGGCAGCTACGGGCTGCTCAAGAAACTCGCGGGCGTCGGGGCGGTCACCGGCCTCACGGTCGAGACCCTCGTCCTGCTGCCCATGGCCGGCGTCGTCCTGGGCTACTTCGAGGTGCAGGGCAGCGCTGCGATGGCGAGCAGCGGTTGGGGGATGGGTGTCCTCCTCGCACTCCTCGGACCCGTGACCGCTATCCCCCTCATGTGGTACGCCGCGGCTGCGAATCGTCTGCCCCTGGCCACCCTCGGCGTCCTGCAGTACTCCACACCGACGGTCATCTTCATCCTGGGCATCACCGTCTTCGGTGACGCCGTCAACACCGGGGAGTGGATTGGCTTCAGCCTCATCTGGCTGGCGCTGGCGATCTTCTCCACCGACGCGATCCGGAGAGGGCGCCGACCATCGACGATCGACGCTCTTGAGGTCGCCGAGCCGACCTAGATGCCCGCGCGCTTGGCCTTGTCCAGGATCTCCGCACGACCGCTCGCCCCGAGCAGGTGCCCCAGGGCCGTGATGTCGGCCTTGATGGTGGCGACGCTGTATCCGAGGTCCTCGGCGATCTCGCGGTTGCTCCTGCCTTCGCGCATGAGCAGAAGCACCTCCCTCTGGCGCGCAGTGATCTCCAGGGGAGCCGTCTCGGTGAGGTTGGAGTTCGCGGTGCCACGCAGGGCGGAGGACGCGAGCACCCACATCACGGTCGCGCTCAGCAGGCCGTCGATCGTCGCCCGCAGATGCCAGGTGTGCTCGATCGGTCCGGAGAAGCCGAGGATGACGAAGCCGATGGGGGCACCGCGGTGCCGCAGCGGCAGGAAGGCCATCTCCCCCTGGGCCGACAGGCTGCGAAAGAACGGCGCAGCCAGCGGATACGTGTCCGCGACCTGCTCCTTGGTGAGCCATTTCTCCGTGCCGATGCGGAAGGTCTCGGCACCAGGAAGGTGCATGTCCGCGCTCACCTTCGCGTAGACGGCGTTCTCCCGACGGCCCATGCCGAAGGACGCCACCAGGTCCAGCGTGCGGCCATCGGGGCGCGCGGCGTAGACGAGGGCGAGGTCGGCACCGAAGGGGGCGAAGAGGCCACGGCAGATGGCGAACCCCACGGCATCCCCATCAGGGAGGTCGCTGAGCATCCAGAGGTAGGAGATCAGCGAGGTGCCATCGAGGGCGAAGTCCTCAGGGCGAGCGATGTCTCCCAGGCGCGGCTCTTCCGGATCCGACCGAACGGCCGGACTCGCCTTGCGTCTGGCCATGCGCTTCCCCCTTCCCCTCCGCCCAAGGCTATAGCCGGTCTATAGCCCCCGCGATGGGCGGCATCTGCGCCAAGGGGCCGGTAAACCTATGACGTCCGCCAGTCGCGGGGGTGGCGGAACGGGCTCGACTCGCCGCCTCGCACCGCCGGGGGGATGCGGTGCCGACACGGCGAGTCGAGTCCCGATACCCGGACCTTCCTAGGCTAGGGCTGTGCCGACACCCACCCACGCCTCCGAGTCTCTGGCGACCGATCCCTACTCCACGCCCGAGCGCCGCGCCCTGCGCGCCCTGGTGACCGACTTCACGGTCCGGGAGATCGCCCCGCATCTCCCCGCCTGGGAGCGCACCGGCGAGCTGCCCCGGGAGTTGCATCGCGCCGCGGCCGAGGCCGGGATCCTGGGCATCGGATTCCCCGAGGAGGTCGGCGGATCGGGTGGCGATCTCATCGACGTCGCAGTGATGACCGAGGCCCTCCTCGAGGCCGGCGGCAGCGGCGGAGTCATCTCGGGGCTCTTCAGCCACGGCATCGCCCTGCCCCATGTGGTCGACGAGGCCGAGCGTCGACGTCAGCGCGGCGACGCGGCCGGGGCCGATGACCTCGTCGAGCGCGTCATCGCGCCCGTCCTGCGCGGCGAGGCCATCGCAAGCCTTGCGGTCACCGAGCCCGACGGAGGCTCCGACGTGGCGCGACTGCGCACCCGCGCCACCCGTATCGATGGTGGCTGGGAGGTCTCCGGGGCGAAGGTCTACATCACCTCCGGCGTGCGTGCCGATGTCGTCGTAGCCGCGGTGCGCACCGGCACCCCTGAGGACGGTGCCGCC
Source organism: Actinomycetota bacterium (assembly GCA_046046455.1). Taxonomy (GTDB): domain Bacteria; phylum Actinomycetota; class Actinomycetes; order S36-B12; family S36-B12; genus Mxb001. The sequence goes on from JBJOJS010000066.1 coordinate 121,849, forward strand.
GGCATCTCCCTGGCCCTGCTGGATCCTCGCGCGCACGGCTATGCCGCCCCCCGTCGCCTGGAGAAGATGGGCTGGTGGTGCAGCGACACCGCCGAGCTGTCCTTCGACGCCGTACGCGTGCCCGAGGGCGACCTCCTCGGGGAGGGCCAGGGCTTCGCGTCGCTCGCGCGCCACTTCGTCTCCGAACGCATCAGCATCGCAGTGACGGCGTACTCCACCGCCCAGCGCGCTCTGGATCTCACCGTCGACTGGGCGCGCACGCGCGAGACCTTCGGCCGTCCGCTCGTCTCCCGTCAGGTTGTGCGCCACACGCTCGTGGAGATGGCCCGGCAGGTGGATGTGGCCCGGGTCTACACGCGGGATGTCGCCCAGCGCTACGCCTCAGGCGAGGAGGTCATCCTGCCCGCCGTCCAGGCCAAGAAGACCGCCGTTGCGGCCTGCGAATACGTCGTCGACCGGGCCGTACAGTTCCACGGCGGCATGGGCTACATGCGGGAGAGCGAGGTTGAGCGCCACTACCGTGATGCCCGAGTACTGGGGATCGGTGGCGGAGCGACCGAGGTCATGGACGACCTTGCCGCTCGCCTCCTCGGCTACTAGGCCCTCACGTTGCACTTGCCCGTGTGGTCGCTCACTCGGTGACTTAGCGACCACACGGGCAAGTACAACGCCAGGAGGCGTCAGCCAGTGCGCGTGACGACGTAGTCGCACAGCGTCGTGAGCGCATCGCGCGCACCACCCTCGGGCAGCACCACGAGCGTCTCGCGCGCGCGATCAGCCCAGTCACGCGCCTCGATGCGCGCGGCATCCAGGGCCGGGTGGTCACGGAGGCGCTTGAGCGCCTCGGCGTGGTCGACGTCATCGTCCAGTGGGCGCGTGAGGAGATCGCGCAGGCGCGGATCGTCATCTGTGGCGAGCGCGATGAGCGCCGTGAGGGTCGGCACTCCTTCACGCAGGTCGGTCCCCGGCACCTTGCCCGAGGCATCGGAGTCGCTGACGATGTCGACGATGTCATCAGCGAGCTGGAAGGCCACGCCGATCTGCTCTCCGAAGGCCGTCATCGTCTCGATGACCTCCGGGGTCGCCCCCGACATCATCGCGCCGAACCTGCCCGAGGTCGCGATGAGGGAGCCGGTCTTGTCCGCGAGGACGCGCAGGTGGTGGGCCACTGCATCATCGCCGTCCGGGCCGATGGTCTCGCGGATCTGGCCGGTGCACAGACGCTCGAAAGTCCGCGCCTGGATGCGCACGGCCTCCGGACCGAGATCTGCCAGGATGTCCGAGGCCTTGGCGAAGAGGAAGTCACCGGTGAGGATGGCGACGGAGTTGTCCCAGCGGGCATTGGCCGAAGCCGCACCGCGGCGCAGGTCTGCCTCATCCATGACGTCGTCGTGATAGAGCGTCGCCAGATGGGTGAGTTCGACGACGACAGCGGCGGGTACAACGCCGGGGGCATCCGGATCGCCGAACTGCGCGGCGAGGAGCACCAGCAGGGGCCGGAAGCGCTTGCCTCCCGCATCGACCAGGTGGCGGGAGGCCTCGGTGACGAAGGGATAGTCGCTGCGGACCGAGTCGCGCAGGAGGTCCTCGACCTGAGCCATCCCAGCACCGAGCCGGACCTCGAGGGCGGGATCGATCACCCCCAGGCCCATCAGCGACCCAGAGGGATGCGGGCTCATGGCTAGACCACTATCGCAGGAATACGCCAGCGCGCTCGATGAGATCGAGGACGGGCTGAGGGAGTATGCCGAGGATCACAGTGACGGCCACCGCGATCGACAGGGCCAGGGTCGTGAACGCCGAGGGCACGGCCACGGTGGGCGGGGTGTCCCCGGGATCGCGGAAGAACATCACCACGATGATCCGGACGTAGAAGAACGCCGCGATCACGCTGGCGATCACACCCACGATGACCAGGGCGACCGCATCGACGGCCAGGGCTGCCTCGAAGACGACGAACTTGGCGATGAAGCCGCTGGTCAACGGGATGCCCGCCAGGGCGAGCATGAAGATCGCGAAGGCAGTCGCCACAATGGGGTTTGTGCGGCCCAGGCCCGACCACTGGTCGATGCGCGTGGCCTCACCTCCGCTATCGCGCACCATGCTGATGACCGCGAAGATGCCCAGCGTCGTGAAGGAGTAGGCGACGAGGTAGAAGATCGAGGCCCATAGGCCCTCGGCTGTCGCGGTTGAGACACCGATGAGGATGAAGCCCGCCTGCGCGATCGAGGAGTAGGCGATCATGCGCTTGATGTCGGTCTGGGCGATCGCCACGAGCGAGCCCACCACCATCGTGAGACCCGCGATCACCCACAGGAGCGGCTCCCAGTCCCATCGGAGACCGCCGAAGGCGACGTAGAGCAGGCGGAGCATCGCGCCGAAGGCGGCGATCTTGACCGCTGCCGCCATGAAGGCGGTCACGGGTGCGGGCGAACCCTGGTAGACGTCGGGAACCCACTGGTGGAAGGGCACCGCGCCGACCTTGAAGAGCAAACCCACGACCAGCAGGGCGAGGCCGATGACGATGAGCGCTGTCTCGCCGGGCTTAGCCGCCAATGCGTCGGAGATCTCGCCGAAATCCACACTGCCGGCGAAGCCGTAGACGAGGGCCGCCCCGAAGAGGAAAAAGGCCGACGAGAAGGCACCCAGGATGAAGTACTTGAGCGCAGCCTCCTGCGAGAGCAGACGGCGCCGGCGAGCCATCCCCGCGAGGAGATACAGCGGGAGCGACATGACCTCCAGGGCGACGAACATCACGAGCAGGTTGGTCGACGTGACGAAGAGGAGCATGCCGACAACGGCGAAGAGGAAGAGGGGCCACACCTCGGTCTGGAGGTATCCGCGGCGAGTGAGCTCACGCTCGTCCAAGGACCCGGGCAGTGCCGAGGCTCGCGGGGCGAAGGCATCACCCGCGGGATCGAGTTGACGCTCCGCGAGGAGCATCGCCGCGACGAACGCGACGACGAGCACGAGGCCCATGAGTAGGACTCCGGGGCCGTCGATCGCCAAGGCACCTTCGACCTCGAGGGAGCGCGTGCCCGATTGCCACACGAGGGCGGCGAAGGCGGCTGCCAGCGAACCGAAGGCCAGAACGAGTTGGACCGGCCTGCGCGCGCGTCGACCCACGAAGGTCTCGACGATGACACCGAGGACCGCCGCGGCGCCCACGATGATCATGGGCAGCAGCGCGAGGTAGTTGATGTCGGGTGCGACCATCACGTCGGGATTCACTGCTCACCTCCCGCCGGGGCCAGGGCAGGCTCGGGGTCGGTCATGCCGATCGTGTCCATGACCCGGTCGACCGCAGGGTTGACCACGTCGAGCACGGGCGCAGGGAAGATGCCCAGGACGAGGGTGAGCAGCACGATGGGCACCAGGGCGGTGACCTCGCGACCCTTCAGGTCGGTGATCCCCTCCACGTGCACCGAGGTCGGGCCTGTCGCAACCTTCTGGTAGAGCCTCAGTGCGTACGCAGCCGCCAGGACGATGCCCAGAGTCGCGATCACGGCGACCACGACGTAGCGGGCGAAGGTGCCGAGCAGCACGAGGAACTCTCCGGCGAAGCTCGCCAGGCCCGGGAGCGCGATAGCTGACATCGCGGCGAAGAGGAAGAAGCCGGCGAGGACCGGGGCGACCTTGTTGACGCCGCCGTACGTCGCGATCGCGCTCGAGCCGCCCGCGCGCTGCATGAGGAAGCCCGCGGTGAGGAAGAGCGCCGCAGTCGAGAGGCCGTGGCCCAGCATGTAGAGGGTGGAGCCGGACATCGACCATGTGGTGAAGACGAAGATGCCCAGCGCGATGAAGCCGAAGTGCGACATGGAGCTATAGGCGAAGAGTCGCTTCATGTCGGTCTGGCCGAGAGCCACGAGTGCGCCGTAGATGATGCCGATGACGGCGAGAGCGATCACCAGTGGCGCGTAGAACTCCGACGCCGACGGGAAGATCGGCAGGAGGTAGCGGATCATGCCGAAGGTGCCGACCTTGTCGAGCACACCGATGAGGAGCACCGCGGTCGCGGGAGTGGACTCCTTGGCGGCGTCGGGCAGCCAGGTGTGGAAGGGCCACAGCGGCGCCTTGATCGCGAAGGCGATGAAGAACCCGAGGAAGAGGATCTTCTGGGTGGTCGGGTCGATGTCGAGGCCGACGAGCGCCGCGAAGTCGAAGGTGCCCTGCCCGAGCTGCTGTGCGGAGACGACGTAGAGGCCGATGAGGGCCGCAAGCATGAGCAGGCCGCCCACAAGGCTGTAGATGAGGAACTTCACCGCCGCGTAGGACCTGTTGGGGCCGCCGTAGCGCCCGATCAGGAAGTAGATCGGGATGAGCATGACCTCGAAGAGGACATAGAAGAGGAAGACATCGGTCGCGGCGAAGACGCCGATCATGAGCGTCTCGAGGACGAGGATGAGCGCGAAGTAGCCCTTGACGCTGCGCCCGTCCTCCACGTCGTTCCAGCCCGCCAGGATGGTGACCGGCACGAGGGTGGTCGCCAGGGCGACGAGCACGAGGCCGATGCCGTCGACGCCCACGCTGTAGGAGATGCCGAACGCCGGGATCCAGGGGTAGCTCTCGACGAACTGGAAGGCGGCGGTGGACTCGGCATCGAACTGCAGCCCCATCACAACGGTGAAGACGAGTGCGGCCATCGAGAAGACCAGTGCGGCCTGCTTGATGAGCCGGACGTTGTCACGCGGCAGGACCATGAGCACGAGGGCGCCGACCAGCGGGATGACGCCCAGGATCGTGAGCCAGGGGATCGTCGTCATGGCAGCCTCACCACCGCGAGCACGACCACGACGAGGACGGCACCACCGACCATCGCCAGGGCGTAGGAGCGGGCGAAGCCGGTCTGCCAGCGGCGCAGGCGCTCACCGGATCCGCCGACGAAGGCCGCGAGCCCGTTGACGACACCATCGATGCCGCGGTTGTCGACCCCGATGAAGGCGCGGGAGACGCTGTAGGTCGGCTGGACGACGAGGACGTCGTTGATGGCATCGTCGTACATGCTGTTGCGGGCCGCCTTCGTGAGGATGTTGACGTCCTGGGGCGCCTCCACGGGCACGTCCTTGCGGTACATGCCGATGGCGATCGCCACGCCGATGAGGACGACGACGAGCGTGGCGATCTCGAGGAGGATCGTCGGGAACGGCAACGGTGACTGCTCAAGGCCGGTGACCGGGGTAAGCCAGTCGATGATGTCGCCCCAGAAGAGGAGCGCGGCGCCGGTGAACATCGAGCCGATGGCCAAGATGATGAGCGGGATCGTCATCACCGGCTTGGACTCGTGCGGGTGCGCGTCGTCGGGCCAGCGGGCCTTGCCGAAGAAGGTCATGATGACCATGCGCGTCATGTAGAAGCCGGTGATGCCTGCGGCGATGATCGCGCAGACGCCGACGAAGACGTTGACCTCGAAGGCCGCGTGGATGATGTCGTCCTTGGACCAGAAGCCCGAGAAGGGTGGCACTCCGATGATGGCGAGGTATGCCGCCATGAAGGTGAGCCACGTGACGATCATGACCTTGCGCAGCGCGCCGTAGCGACGCATGTCCTGCTCGTCATGCATGCCGTGGATGACCGATCCGGCTCCGAGGAAGAGGTTGGCCTTGAAGACACCGTGCGTCAGCAGATGGAAGATCGCGAAGACGTAGCCGACCGGGCCAAGGCCCGCGGCGAGGACCATGTAGCCGATCTGGCTCATCGTCGAACCGGCCAGGGACTTCTTGATGTCGTCCTTAGCCGATCCGATGAAGGCTCCCAGGAACATCGTGATCACGCCGATGACCATCACCGCCGTGAGAGCGAAGACGGTGCCGTCGTAGATCGCGCCGCTGCGGACGATCAGGTAGACGCCGGCGGTGACCATCGTGGCCGCGTGGATGAGCGCCGAGACCGGGGTCGGACCCTCCATGGCATCGAGGAGCCAGGCCTGCAGCGGGAACTGTGCTGACTTGCCACAGGCGGCCAGCAGCAAGAGAAGGCCGATCCAGGTCAGCGTGGACTCGCCCGCCTCCCCCGCCATCGCGAAGACCTCGTCGAAGACGACGGTGCCGAAGGTGACGAAGATCAGCATGATCGCCAGGCTCAGACCGACGTCGCCGATGCGGTTCATGACGAACGCCTTCTTTGCCGCAGCCGCCGCACTCGGCTTGTACTGCCAGAAGCCGATAAGCAGGTATGACGCGAGGCCCACGCCCTCCCAGCCGACGTAGAGCAGGAGGTAGTTGTCGGCGAGGACGAGCAGGAGCATCGCGGCGACGAAGAGGTTGAGGTAGCCGAAGAACTTCCGCTTGTCCGGGTCGTGCTCCATGTAGCCGAGCGAGTAGATGTGGATCAGCGAACCGACGATCGTGATGAGAAGCACGAAGGCGATGGACAGCTGATCGAGCTGCAGCGCCACGGGCGCGGTGAACCCGCCGACGAAGACCCACTCGAAGAGGGTCTGCCCGACTGCTCGATCATCAGCCGAGCGGCCCAGCATGCCCAGCAGCAGGACGACGGCGTAGACCGCGGCGCCGACCACCATGAGCACGGCGAAGTAGGGGCCCCAGCGGTTGGTGCGGCGTCCGCCGAGGAGCAGGACGGTCGCGCCCAGCAGGGGCAGGGCGAGCAGAAGCCAGAGGTAGGAGAAGACCCCCGTGGCCTCGGCCAAAGGCTGGATGACGGGTGCGATCTCTGTCGCATCCGCCAGCCGAGCAGCGCCGGTCCCGATCACGGCGCCTCCTTCTTGATCACGTCATGTCCTTCGTCGTGCCCGGGTGCGGGCGGTCGTCAGTACTTGAGCAGGTTGGGTTCGTCGATGGAGGCGGAGCGGCGCGAACGGTAGATCGCGACGATGATCGCCAGGCCCACGACCACCTCGGCGGCGGCAACCACCATCACGAAGAAGGCGATCACCTGCCCCTCGAGGTTGCCCTGCATGCGAGCGAAGGCGACGAAGGCCAGATTGGCCGCGTTGAGCATGAGCTCGATCGACATGAAGACGACGATCGCGTTGCGGCGCACGAGCACCCCGACTGTGCCGATGGTGAAGAGCACCGCGGCCAGGATGACGTAGCTCTCGGGGCTCATCGCGGCTCTCCCGGGGAAGTGCCGGGGTCGTCCGCGACGGGATGGTCGGCGGGGCCGAGGGCCGCGCGACCGGAGGCGAGAGCCTCGGTCTCCGCCACAGCAGCGGTGTCGACCGGGCGGAGGTCACCGCGAGCACGCAGGGGGCCAGGGACAGAGATCTCCGAGACGGACCCGTCGGGCAGCAGGGCCGGAGTGTCGACGGCGTTGTGACGGGCGTACACACCGGGAGCGGGCAGGGGTCCCACGTGCCCACCGCTGCGTACCCGCTCCTCCGAGAGCTCGCGCTGCGTGCGACGCGGCTGCCAGCGCTCGCGATGCGCCAGCACGAGGGCGCCGAGGGCGGCCGTGATGAGCAGGCCTGCCACGATCTCGAAGGCGAGGAGGTATTCACCGAAGAGGAGCCGGGCGATTCCCTCGACGTTGCCGCCGTACTCGGCATTGGCCGCATCGAGACCGACGGCCGGCACCCCGCTGAGCGCGGTGCCGATGGCGAGCACGAGGAGGATGCCGAATCCCGCAGCGAGCAGGATGCCGACGACGCGCTGGCCCTTGAGCGTCTCCACAAGCGAATCGCTGGAGTCGACGCCGACCACCATGAGCACGAAGAGGAAGAGCATCATCACGGCGCCGGTGTAGACGATGATCTGCACCATGCCGAGGAAGGGTGCGGCGTTGGCGATGTAGAGCACCGCGAGGCTGATCATGGTGAGCGCCACCCACAGGGCGCTGTGCACGGCGCGGCGCGACAGGATGAGGCCGAGGCCACCGGTCACGGCGAGGACGGCGCAGACCCAGAAGACCGCCGCCTCGGCGGTACTGGTGCCGGTCTCGGTCATGCGCCCGCCTCCTGCTCGGACCGTCCCTGCGTCTCGGCCCAGATCCGCTCATCGCCCGCCGGCTCCTGCTCCGGCACCGAGCCCGAGACCTTACCGGCGTAGTAGTCCTGCTCGGTGGTCCCCGGCACCATGCGGTGCGGCGGGGCGATCATGCCGGGCAGCATCGGTGCGAGCAGGTCCTGCTTCTCGTAGATGAGATCGGCACGGTTGTCGTCGGCCAGCTCGTACTCGTTGGTCATCGTGAGTGCGCGCGTCGGGCAGGCCTCGATGCACAGTCCGCAGAAGATGCAGCGCAGGTAGTTGATCTGGTAGACGCGGCCGTAGCGCTCACCCGGGGAGAAGCGCGCCTCCTCGGTGTTGCTGTCGGCCTCCACGAGGATCGCGTCCGCGGGGCATGCCCACGCGCACAGCTCGCATCCGATGCACTTCTCAAGCCCGTCCGGCCAGCGATTGAGCTGGTGGCGACCGTGGAAGCGCGGCTTGGGCGGGTAGCGGTCGGCCTGCTCGGGGTACTCCTCGGTGACCACCTTCTTGAACATCGTCGCGAAGGTGACGCCGAATCCGCGTACGGCGGGGGGCAGCTCAGGCATTGTCGCCCTCCTTCGGCGGGTTGTCGTCGGAGGTCGCCTCGGCCACGTCAGCGGCGGTCACCGCGGTGCCGGCGACGGTCGCGCCGGCAAGCGCACGCCGAGAGGTGTAGGTGAATTCCTGACCGGGCAGCGGGGGCACGGGGTAGCCGCCGGCATAGGGGTCGAACGGCTTCGCGGCCTCGGCCGCCGCCTCCTCCAGCTCACGCTTCTCCTGCCGCGAGGAGCGGATCTGGAGGACCCACGACCCGAGCACGATGGCGATGAGCGCCCCCGCCCCTACGAGCAGGAGCTCCTGTGTCGACACGGAGAGTTCATTGCGCACCACGCGAGCGCCGGCGACGATGACGATCCAGACGAGCGACGCGGGGATGAGGACCTTCCAGCCGAAGCGCATGAACTGGTCGTAGCGCAGTCGCGGCAGGGTGCCGCGCAGCCAGATGAAGACGAAGATGAAGAGCTGGACCTTGATGAGCCACCACAGCAGCGGCCACCAGCCGGTGTTGGCGCTCTCCCACAGGGAGATGGGCCAGGGAGCGCGCCAGCCGCCGAGGAAGAGCGTCGTCGCGAGCGCCGACACCGTGACCATGTTGATGTACTCGGCGAGGAAGAAGAGCGCGAATTTCAGCGACGAGTACTCCGTGTGGAAGCCACCGACGAGCTCGCCCTCGGCCTCCGGCAGGTCGAAGGGCGCGCGGTTGGTCTCGCCCACCATGGCCGTCACGTAGATGAGGAACGATGGGAGCAGGATCACTGCGTACCAGATCGGCTCCTGCGCAGCGACGATGTCCGAGGTCGACATCGAGCCGGCGTAGAGGAAGACGGCGACGAAGGACATCGACATCGCAAGCTCGTAGGAGATCATCTGGGCTGACGAGCGCAGGCCGCCGAGTAGCGGGTACGTCGATCCGGAGGACCAGCCGGCGAGCACGATGCCGTAGATGCCGATGGAGGCGACGGCGAGGACGTAGAGCACAGAGACCGGGAAGTCGGTGAGCTGCAACGGGGTCTCGACGCCGAAGATGCTGACCATCGGCCCGAACGGAATGACGGCGAACGCGATGAAGGCCATGGTCGCCGAGATGACCGGTGCGATCCAGTAGACGGCCCGATGCGCCGTCTTGGGGATGATCTCCTCCTTGAGCGCCAGCTTGAAGCCATCCATGAGCGACTGGAGCAGGCCGAAGGGGCCGACGCGGTTGGGGCCGACACGCGACTGCATGCGGGCAACGACGCGGCGCTCCCACCAGATGGTGAAGAGGGTGAGGAGCACGAGCATGACGAAGATCGCCAGGACCTTGAGCAGGACGAGCCACCAGGGATCGTTGAAGGTCATCTCGCTCATGCTGTCCCTCCCGTGACGCGCACCCGGCTGCCATGAGAGACACCAATCGCAAGGGCCCGGGAGCCCTCGGATGTCATCGGGATCCACACGGTGCCGTCGACGACATCGCCAAGGCGCAGAGGCAACTCGATCGCGCCCTGATCGGTGGCGATGACGACTCGCGAAGCCTGGGCGAGACCGAGCGCACGTGCCGTTTCCGCCCCCATGAGGGCCTCGGTGGGCCGTGCGGTGGCGGCCAGGTGCGGCTCGCCCTCCTGCAGCGCGCCCGCGTCGAGGAGGAGTCGCCACGTGGCCAGGGCCGTCCCCGCGCTGGAGCCCGTGGTGTCGGGTGCGACGGTGGGCGCCGCAGGACGTGGACCGGTCCAGCGGCCCAGTCTGTCGAGCTCGCTGCGAAGAGCGTTGACGTCACCCGCGCCGAAGGGCACGTCCATCACGTCGGCGATCATCGCCAGCACTCGGCCGTCGGCAATCGACTGGGCGCCGGGGATCGCGGCAGAGAACGGCTTAGTGCGCCCCTCCCAATCAGTGAAGGACCCGGCCTTCTCCGCGACCACGGCGACGGGGAAGACCACATCGGCTCCCTCGGTGACCTCGTTGTGATGCGCGGAGAGCGCGACAACGAAGGGCACGGCCGCGAGGGCGCGTCGCAGATCGTCTGCGCGAGCATGATCGGACACCTCGAGTCCGGCGACGAGCAGCGCATCGACGCGGCCACCGGCCAGCATCGCGTCGATGAGGGCCTCACCCGACAGCCCATCCGTGGGCAGGCTTCCGGGATCTACGCCCCAGACTGCAGCGACCTCATCGCGTGCTCGCGCATCCGCCGCGGGGCGCCCACCGGCCAGGAGACCGGCGAGTGCGCCGACATCGAGAGCACCTCGCTCACCCGCGCGACGGGGCACCCATCCGAGGCGCGCCCCCGTGCTGGCGGCGAGCTCGGCCGCCGCGGAAAGAGCGCCGGGCACTCCGGCCATGCGCTCGCCAACGAGGATGACCGCCCCCGGCTCGCGCAGGGACGCGAGGGTGGCTGCCTGCTCGCCAGCGAGGGCCTCGCGCAGAGCGACCGCCTCGCCGCCGGGCTGGACGGCCCACCATTCGGCATTCATCTTGTCCATGCCGCGCGTGCGCACCGGCGACATCGAGACGACGCGCGGTCCGCCCTTGCGCGTCGCTGCGCGCAGGCGCAAGAAGATGATCGGCGACTCGTCCTCGGGCTCCAGGCCGACGAGGAGCACGGCAGGTGCCGCGTCGAGGTCGGCGTATGTCGGACCGAGCGGCGTGCCCGCTACTGACGAGGCGAGGAACTGCACTTCCTCGTCGCTGGCGACACGTGCACGGAAGTCGATACTCCCGGTGCCCATGGCCACGCGAGCGAACTTCGCGTACGCGTAGGCGTCCTCAACCGTGAGGCGACCGCCAGTAAGGACTGCGGCGCGCCCACGCGCGGCCGCGAAGCCGCGAGCGGCCACATCGAGTGCCTCGGGCCACGACGCGGGACGCAGCTCGCCGTCCTCACGGACGAGCGGCGAGGCGATGCGACCCTCCTGCGTGTAGATGAAGGCGAAGCGACCCTTGTCGCAGTTCCACTCTTCATTGACCTCGGGGTCGTCCCACGCGAGGCGACGCGTCACGACGCCGCGACGCACGTCGGTGCGCAGGGAGCAGCCCGATGCGCAGTGCTCGCATGTCGTGGGCGTGCTCACCAAGTCGAACGGGCGTGCGCGGAAACGGTAGAGGGAGCTCGTGAGCGCGCCCACCGGGCAGATCTGGATGGTGTTGCCCGAGAAGTACGAGTCGAAGGGCTGGTCCGGCGCAATGCCGACCTGCTGCTTTGCTCCGCGCTCCAGGAGCTCGAGCATGGGATCGCCCGCGATCTGATCGGCGAATCGCGTGCAGCGCGCACAGGAGACGCAGCGCTCGCGGTCGAGCAGGATCTGCGCGCTCATGTTGATCGGCTTCTCGAAGGTGCGCTTCTCCTCCTCGAAACGGGAGGTGCCGCGACCGGCGGTCATCGCCTGGTTCTGGAGCGGGCACTCGCCACCCTTGTCGCACACGGGGCAGTCGAGGGGGTGGTTGAGGAGCAGGAACTCCATCACCCCTTCCTGCGCGGTGTCAGCCATCTGCGACGTGCGCTGAGTGCGGACGATCATGCCGTCGGTCACGGCGATCGCGCACGCAGGCTGGGGCTTGGGCTGGCCTTCGATCTCGATGAGGCACATGCGGCAGGCCGCGACCGGGTCGAGGAGGGGGTGATCGCAGAAGCGTGGGATCTCGATGCCCATCAACTCGGCGACGCGGATGACGAGCATGCCCTTGGGCACGCGCACCTCGATGCCGTCGACACTCACCGTCACCAGATCGGCGGGTGACACCTCGGCAGGGCTCTGCGGGGCGATGGTCATCGCGCGCCCACCTCGCTGAAGACGTAGGAGGCCGCCGGCGGGAAGGCCTCATCGACGGGGGTGCGCGTCGCGGCCTCGAACTCGTCGCGGAAGTACTTCAGAGCTGCGGGATAGGGGGTGGCTGCCGCATCACCCAGGGCGCAGAAGGAGCGGCCGGCGATGTTGCCACACACCTCGAGGAGGAGATCCATGTCAGCGTCCGTGCCGTGCCCGTGCTCGAAGCGCTCGAGCACACCCGTGATCCAGTAGGTGCCCTCGCGGCACGGCGTGCACTTGCCGCACGACTCATGCTTGTAGAACTCCAGCCAGCGCGTGACGGCCTTGACGACGCTCACGGTGCTGTTGAAGACCATGGGCGTGCCCGTGCCGAGCATCGTGCCGGCCTCGGCCATCGCCTCGTACGTCAGCGGGGTGTCGAGGTGATCGGCCGTGAGCATCGGCACCGAGGAGCCACCGGGGATCCAGAACTTCACCGTGCCGTCGCCGCCGACGACGCCGCCGGCGTAGTCGAGGAGCTCTCGCATGGTGATGCCCAGCGGTGCCTCGTAGATGCCGGGCCGTGCGACATGACCCGAGACGGCGAAGACCTTGAAGCCCGGGGACTTCTCCGTGCCGAACTGCCGGAACCAGTCGACGCCGTTGTTGATGATCCACGGGACGTTGCAGATGGTCTCGACGTTGTTGACCACCGTGGGCACGGCGTAGAGGCCGTGCGTCGCGGGAAACGGCGGCTTGAGGCGCGGCTGGCCGCGGTATCCCTCGAGCGAGTCGAGCAGCGCCGTCTCCTCGCCGCAGATGTAGGCGCCCGCGCCCGAGTGGACGGTGATGCGCAGGTTGAAACCGGAGCCGAGGATGTTGTCGCCCACCAAGCCAGCACGCTCCGCCTCGGCGATCGCCGTGGCCACGCGCCGGATCGCCTGGGGCACCTCGCCGCGGATGTAGATGAAGGCGTGATTCGCCCGGATGGCGTACGACGAGATGATGACTCCCTCGACGAGCGCATGCGGGTTGGCGATCATGATCGGGACGTCCTTGCAGGCACCCGGCTCGGACTCATCGGCATTGACGACGAGGTAGTGCGGCTTGCCGTCGTTCTGCGGGACGAAGCTCCACTTCAGACCGGTGGGGAAGCCCGCTCCCCCGCGCCCGCGCAGGCCCGTGTCCTTGACGGTGCCGATGATCGCGTCGGGATCCATGCCGAGCGCCTTGGACAGGGCGACGTAGCCACCGTGCCGGCGATAGCCGTCGAGCGTGAAGAGGTCGGGCACGTCCCAGTGGGCCGTGATGACCGGGGTCAGCGGTGTCATGCGGGTCCCTCCACCGGAGCGGGTGCGCTCATGCCGTGCTCGCGTGCGTAGGTCAGGCCCGCGAGCATGATCGCGTCGGCCTCGCCGCCCTCACCCGCGAGACCATCGACGGGGAAGGCGAGGGTGTGCTCGGTCGCCTGGAAGTCACGGATGACCGGACCCCGCGTCGAGACGACCTCCTCGCCACGGGCCAGTCGATCGATCACGTCGAGGGCACTCTGCGGCGTCTGGCAGTCCATGAACTCCCAGTCCACCGTCATGACGGGAGCATGCGTGCATGCGGCCTGGCACTCGATGCGCTCGAGCCAGAACGTGCCGTCGGCATCGCGCTCGTCGTGTCCGGCTCCGAGACGCTCCGAGATGGCGTCGTACACGGCATCTCCGCCGAGCAGCGCGCAGAGGGTGTTGGTGCAGACACCGATGTGGTGCTTGCCGACCGAGCGGCGCTTGTACATCGTGTAGAAGGTCGCGACCGCCGTGACCTCGGCGGTGGTGAGCCCGAGTTGCTCGGCGATGACCTGCATGCCCTCGGGAGTGATCTCGTCGTCGACACTCTGCACGAGATGGAGCAGGGGCATCACTGCGGAGCGTGACTGGGGGTAGCGCGCGATGATCTCGCGCATCTGCGCCATGACAGCCTCGTCGTACGCCATCAGCGATCCACCCCGCCCATGACCGGATCGATGCTGGCGACCGCGGCGATGACGTCGGAGATCATGCTGCCGTTGGACATCGCTGCAGTGGACTGCAGGTTGTTGAATGACGGGTCCCGGAAGTGCACGCGATAGGGCCGCGTGCCCCCGTCGCTCACGATGTGCACGCCCAGCTCGCCGCGCGGGGATTCGATGGCGGAGTAGACCTGGCCCGCCGGGACGGTGAAGCCCTCGGTGACCAGCTTGAAGTGATGGATGAGTGCCTCCATCGACTGGGCCATGATCTCCTTGATGTGCTCCGGGGAGTTGCCCTGTCCATCGCCACCGATCGACAGGCGCGCGGGCCAGGCGATCTTCTTGTCCTCGACCATGACGGGTCCTGGGCGGAGGCGATCGAGCGCCTGCTCGACGATCTTGATGCTCTCCTGCATCTCGGCGACGCGGATGAGGAAGCGGCCGTAGGCGTCGCAGGTGTCCTGGGTCGGGACGTCGAACTCGTAGGTCTCGTAACCGCAGTAGGGCTGCGACTTGCGCAGGTCGTGCGGCAGGCCCGTGCTGCGAAGGATCGGACCCGTGATGCCCAGTGCCATGCACCCGGCGAGATCGAGGTAGCCGACGCCCACGGTGCGACCCATCCAGATGGCGTTGTCGACGAGGAGATCGGTGGTGTCCTTCATGCGCTTACGCAGGAGCGGGAGCGTCTCGCGGATCCGGGCGACCTGGTCATCCGTGATGTCCTGCGCCACACCGCCGGGCCGGACGAAAGCGCTGTTCATGCGCAGGCCCGTGACCATCTCGAAGATGTCGAGGATGAGCTCGCGCTCACGGAAGCCGAAGGTCATCGCGGTGAGCGCGCCGAGCTCCATGCCACCCGTGGCGAGGGCCACAAGGTGGGAGGAGATGCGGTTGAGCTCCATCATGAGGACGCGGATCGTGTTGGCGCGCTCGGGGATCTGGTCGGTGATGCCGAGGAGCTTCTCGACCCCGAGGCAGTAGGCCGTCTCGTTGTAGAAGGGCGAGAGGTAGTCCATGCGGGTCACGAAGGTCACGCCCTGGGTCCAGGTGCGGAACTCCATGTTCTTCTCGATGCCCGTGTGGAGGTAGCCGATGCCGCATCGGGTGTCGATCACCGTCTCGCCCTCGAGCTCGAGGATGAGACGGAGTACGCCGTGGGTGGACGGGTGCTGCGGCCCCATATTGACGACGATGCGCTCGCGCTCGCCCTCATCCGGGGACGAGATGGAGTCCCAGTCCCCGCCGGAGACGGTGTAGACGGTGCCCTGCCCCGTCTCGTAGGACAGCGCGTAGGGGTCGTCCGCGGGAATCTCTCCCTCGTAGACGATGCCCTCGTCAGCGATGGTCTGGTCGGTCGACATCAGGTGTATGCCCTCCGCTGGTCGGGTGGCGGGACCTCGGCGCCCTTGTACTCGACCGGGATGCCGCCGAGCGGGTAGTCCTTGCGCTGGGGGTGACCCGGCCAGTCATCGGGCATCTCGATGCGCGTGAGGGCGGGATGGCCCTCGAAGACGATGCCGAAGAAGTCGTAGGTCTCGCGCTCATGCCAGTCGTTGGCCGGGTAGACCGAGACGATCGACGGGATGCGGGGATCGGAGTCGGGACACGTGACCTCGACGCGGATCCTCCGGTTGTGCGTCACCGACTGGAAGGGGTAGGCGGCGTGCAACTCGCGGCCGACGTCGCCGGGGTAGTGGACGCCGTTGACACCCATGCACATCTCGAAGCGCAGTGCAGGCTCGTCGCGCAGCACGGTGACGAAGGGCAGTAGATGCTCGCGGCGGACGAAGAAGGTGATCTCTCCGCGGTCGACGACGACCTTCTCCACCGCGGTGGTCATCGGCAGGCCCCGGTCGGCGAGAGCCAGCTCGATCTCGTCGGCAGCCGCGTCGAACCACCCGCCGTACGGGCGCTCAGTCGGCCCCGGCATGACGATGGGGGCTACCAGGCCGCCGAAGCCGGACGTGTCGCCGCCGTCCTGCGCTGAGAAGGCACCGTGACGTACGCCGATGACCTCGAGTTCGCGCACCCCCTCAGGAAGGGTCGTCGCGCGCGCAGCGACCTCCAGACCGGCCTCCCACGGGGAGACGGGCGACTGATCGCTCATCGCAGCAGCCCGCGCATCTCGAGTGTGGGGCTGGCGGTGAGCGCGGCGAGCTCCAACTGCTCCTGCTCGCGCACGGCGTTGGGACCGAGCTTCATATCCTGGATCTGGTCGTGGATCTTGAGGATGGCGTCGATGAGCATCTCCGGCCGCGGCGGGCAGCCGGGGAGATACATGTCGACGGGGACGACATGGTCGACGCCCTGGACGATCGCGTAGTTGTTGAACATGCCGCCACTGCTCGCGCAGACGCCCATCGCGAGGACCCACTTGGGATTGGGCATCTGGTCGTAGATCTGGCGGAGGACGGGCGCCATCTTCTGGCTCACGCGACCGGCGACGATCATGAGATCGGCCTGGCGCGGAGAGGCGCGGAAGACCTCCATGCCGAAGCGAGCCAGGTCGTAGCGGGGCCCGCCCGTGGCCATCATCTCGATGGCGCAGCAGGCGAGACCGAAGGTCGCCGGCCACAGCGAGCCCTTGCGGGCGTATCCCGCGACCTTCTCGACGCTGGTGAGCAGGACACCCGAGGGGAGCTTCTCTTCAAGACCCATGGCTTCAGTCCCAATCCAGTCCGCCGCGACGCCACTCGTAGACGTACGGCACGGTGAGGTTGAACAGGAACAACATCATCGCCAGGAAGACGAAGAGCGGCAATTGGTCGAACGCGACGGCCCAGGGGTAGAGGAAGACGATCTCGATGTCGAAGATGATGAACATCATCGCCGTGAGGTAGTACTTCACGGGGAACCGTCCCCCGCCCATCGGCTGCGGGGTGGGGTCGATGCCGCACTCGTAGGCATCGAGCTTGGCGCGGTTGTAGCGCTTCGGCCCGGTGAAGGTGGTCAGGGTGACGCTGAAGATCGCGAAACCCGCTGCGAGGAGGCCGAGGACGAGGATCGGCGCGTAGGGACTCACCACACTCCTCCGAACACTCCTCAGAGCGATCGCGTGGACCTCGTGTCCGACGCGCCCGAAGTCTATCTACGGGCTCGAAGCGTCAGCGTCGGCCCCGGTGCAGGGCGACGATGCCCCCGGTCAGGTTGAGCCATTCGACGTCGTGCCAGCCGGCCCGGCCCATGATGACCGCGAGCTCCGCCTGGTCGGGCCAGGCCCGGATGGACTCGGCGAGGTAGACGTAGGCGTCCGGGTTGGACGAAGCCCGCCGAGCGATCCCCGGAAGGGCGCCCATGAGGTAGCGGGAGTAGAGGGTGCGGAAGGGCCCGAAGGAGGGGTGAGAGAACTCGCAGACCACGAGGCGCCCCCCCGGCCGCGTGACCCGTGCCATCTCCGCCAGGGCTGCCTCGGGATCGACCGTATTGCGCAGGCCGAAGGAGATGGTGACGGCGTCGAACGTGGCGTCACCGAAGGGCAGGCGCAGGGCATCTCCGGCCACGAAGGCCAGCCCAGGCTCCCTCCGGCGCCCCACGGTGAGCATGCCCAGGGAGAAGTCGCAGGGGACGACCGAGGCTCCCCGAGCGGCCAGGGGCGCGCTCGAGGTCCCCGTGCCCGCCGCGAGGTCGAGGATCCGCTCGCCCGGCCGAGGGGCGACGGCGTTGACGACCGCACGTCGCCACAGGCGTGTCTGGCCGAGGGCCAGGACGTCATTGGTGAGGTCATAGCGCTCGGCCACCTCGTCGAACATCGCAGCGACCTCGGTCGGCTGCTTGTCGAGGTCGGCGCGGGGCATGGGGTGATCCTCCCAGCGGAGCGACTCCCCGGCATGCCGGGGCGGGGGTCCTGGCCCCCCAAGTTCGCTCTGCCGACTCGCCGGGCTGGCCCGAAAGAGGCGGCTCTGCCGACTCGCCGGGCCACATAGGGGGCCGTACCCTCGGCCTGTGGCCATCCCGGTGCTCCCCGCGACGACGGCGCCCCGGGTGCGGACGATGCCGCTGGAGGATCCCGGCCCGCTCCTCGACCGCCTGCCTGACTCGGCCGGTACGGCGTGGGTGCGCGACGGCGACGGCCTCGTGGGTTGGGGCGTTGCGGCGTCCTTCGACATCACCGGTGACGAGCGCTTCAGCCGCACGCAGCGCTGGTGGGCAGAGTGGTGCCGGCTCGCCGATGTCGACGACCCACTGCAACTGCCCGGCACCGGCCCGGTGGCCTTCGGCTCCTTCACCTTCGATCCCGAGCCCGCCTCAGGGCGCACTTCGCGTGTCGTGGTCCCGCGGGCCGTGCTCGGTCGTCGCGAGGGACGCGCCTGGCTGACCATCGTCGATGACCCCGACGACCTGCTCCCCCGCGATGCGCTCCTTCCGTCCCCGACTCGCCCCGAGGCACCCTCGCGCGTCGACTGGGGCAGGGGCACGCGCACATCCGAGGAATGGAAGGCCGCCGTCGGCGAAGCGATCGATCGCATCGGTCGAGGCGAGGTCGACAAGGTGGTCCTCGCGCGCGACGTCATCGCGGAGGTGAGCGACGACTTCGACGTCCGCTACCTGCTCCAGCGCCTGTCGGAGGCGTATCCCGAGTGCTGGACCTTCCAGGTCGACGACATGGTCGGGGCCACGCCCGAACTCCTCGTGCGCCGCACCGCCGACACCGTGCTGTCCCGGGTGCTCGCGGGCACGGTGAAGCGCCGCGGCGACGAGAGCGAAGATGCCAGCCTCGCCCAGGCACTGCTCGGCAGCGGCAAGGACCTCGAGGAGCATGAGTACGCCGTCCGCTCGGTGGCGCGCGCGCTGGGACACCACTGCACGGACCTGCGCGTGCCGCCGCAGCCTCACGTGCTCCGCCTCGCCAACGTCCAGCACCTCGCCACCGACGTCACGGGGCGCCTTGCGGACGGTGCACCCGTCCTGGCGCTCGCGGCGTCACTGCACCCGACTGCGGCCGTCTGCGGTACGCCGACGGAGCGCGCCTCCGCGATGATCCGCGAGTTGGAGGGGATGGATCGCGGGCGCTATGCCGGGCCGGTGGGCTGGTTCGACAGTCGCGGCGACGGCGAGTTCGGCATCGCCCTGCGCTGCGCGGAGGTGCGCCCGGGATCCCTGCGACTCTTCGCCGGTTGCGGGATCGTCACCGGCTCCGACCCCGAGGCGGAGCTCGCCGAGTCACGCGCCAAGTTCGCTCCCATCCGCCAAGCGCTCGCCTAGGCCCCTCGGCGAGTCCGTGATGGGATTGCGGCGCACCTAGGCTGATCCCATGAGCGACACTGCGGCACGGATCGAGCGTCGCCGCCGTATCCTCGACGCCGCTCACGATCTCTACGAGGACATCGGAGTAGCCGCGGCATCCCGACGGGACGTGGCCGAGCGAGCCGATGTCGCAACGCGATCGGTGCGCACACTCGCCGACAGTCGCACCTCCCTCCTCGCCCTCGTCACCGCGGAGTTGCCCTTCCCGCCCACATCCCAGCGACTGCAGGAGCAGGCGCAATCGGCCGAGGCGCGGGGCGAGGCGCTGCAGACGATCCTGGCTGCTGCCCGTGAGGCCTTTGGCGCGCCCGCGTCGGTGTGGGATGTCATCGAGTTGCAGGCCACGGCACTCGCGCCCTTCGATGACGAACTCGCGCAGGTCGTGCGCGATCGCGTCGCCCTGCGCTGGGAGGCCGCGCGCACGGTCGTGTGTCAACTCCGCGGCGAGGGTGGCGTGGATTCCACGATCGACGACGATGCCGCGACACTGCACCTGCTGGCCGTGGGTGCAGGCCTCGCCCTACTCGACGGCCTTACCCCCCGCCCGGTCGAGGCGGGCGCGTGGGTGCGCCTCACCTCCCGCCTGCTCGAGTCCCTGGCCGCGATCGATCCGCAGGGGCGCGACTACGACGGAGCGACGCGACCCTGGCGCGTCCGCGTCGTAGCACCGGCCACCCCCGCCGCCACTGCGCGTGTGCTGCGCGTCCTCGCTCTGGTGGGCGCCGACGTCGTCACGCTCTTCACCCATGCCCAGGACGACGGAACCCAGCTCATCGATCTCATCTGCGCGGTCCCGCAATCCATGGAGCGGGACGACCTCATGCGTGCACTGGCGACTGCCGGCCATCGCGTCCTCGCGGCTCCCGGAGTGCCCGAGGACGAGGACGATCTCGTCACGCGGATCCTTGATGTCGCCGCCGAGCTCGTCGTACATCCCGAGCGCGCACCGCGCGCGGCGGCCGAGCTCGTGCTCGCCGACTCGTGGACGGTCGAGCCCGCGACCGAGGGCGAGGACGCCACGAGCGACGTCATGCGACTGCAGTGGACCCCCGACCACCACGTCGTCCTCCACCGCGAGGGCGCCCCCTTCGCCGCTGTCGAGCGGGCTCGTGCGTCCGCGCTCCTGCGGCTGGTCGAGGCCGTCGCCAACGCGCCCGCCGGCACGGGCGGCTTCGGCTGGGTGGAGTACCTCCGCGACGGCACCCAGGCTGTCATCCGACTCGCTCGCCCCGAGGACACCGAGGGTGTCGCGCAGATGCACGCGCGCTCATCGGACCCGACCCGCTACCAGCGATACTTCACGCCGAATACGGACTGGCGCGAGGACCAACTGCGGCGAATCGCCGGCGGTCATCGCGGTGCCACGCTCGTCGCCGTCAACTGGCGTGGCGACATCGTCGGCCTCGGCAATGTCTTCCCCGATCGCCCCGACGACACCTCTACGGCGGAGATCGCCGTCATCGTGGAGGACGCCTGGCAGGGCCGGGGACTGGGCGGTCGCATGCTGGAGCACCTCGTCGAGCTCGCTCGCCGCCAGGGCTTCGACGAGGTGCTTGCCCTCGTGCTCGCGAGCAACACCGGGATGGTGCGCCTGCTCGACAGGATGGGGCTGGACTGGTCGAAGGAAGCCGACCCGGAGCTGGGTCCGACCATCGTGCGCATGACCGCGCCGATCAGCTCGTCAGTGCCGCATCCACCCGTGACTGCAGGGAGCGGATGAGGTCGGCCTCCGTGGCCCGCGATGCGCATCGTGCCACGATCACGCGCACCCCCGTGGCCGGATCTGCGAGCACCCGCCGCAGCTCGTCGGCGGACGCCACCGAGACAACATCGATCCCCGGCGCGGCCAGCAACTCACTTAGGTCCGCGCCATGGGGCGTGCCGAAGACGCGCTCGAAGTCCTGCGCGAAGTCCGCAGATCCCTGTTCGAGCGACGAGAAGATCCCGCCGCCGTCGTTGTCCACGATCACGTAGTCCAGACGAGGCCGCGGCTCGCTCGCGGGCGCGAGCAGACCGTTGCGGTCGTAGATCGCCGTGAGATCCCCGAGCAGCGCGTACGTCGTCGAGCCAGGGTGGCGGTCAGCATGGGCAATCGCCGCACCCCACGCGGTGGACACCAGTCCATCGATACCCGACGTACCGCGATTGCCGATGCAGGTGGCGCGCAGCGGTCCGGCATACGTCGAGACGTGACGGACTGGCCAGGACGCTCCGACCACCAGCAGGTCCTGGGAACCCGACCGCTGCGCGACGAGACAGGCCACGCCCAGCCCCGTGAGTGGGTCTCCGTCGAGACTTGCGACGACGACGCGATCGGCAATCGCGTCGGCTGCCTCCCAGCGTGCTGCCCATGCGGGATCTGCCGGAGCCCCATCCGTCGCGGGCACAGCGTCGACCACTTCCGTCGCCGTACCTAGAGGGTCGACTCGACCCAGGCGCGGGGGGACATCGACGGCGATGTGCGCTCGCGCTCCTCGCATGACCGCAGATACCGAGCGGTGTAGGCCGACACGGCCGATGGTGAGGACGACGTCGGGCGTGAGGTCGAGTTTGGTCGCAGAACCCAGCAGCATCGGGCCGTGGCGCAACGCTCCCGCGTGCGCCGACAGGTTGCCCGAGGGCTCGCTCACGATGGGCCAGCCCAGCGCCGCCGAGAGGCTCGCTGCATCATCGCGTACGACGGAGTCGTCGAAGTCGCCCGCAATGATCAGGCCTCGCGTGGCATCGATGTCCTCGGGGAGGATCGTCGCGAGATCAGGTCGTGGGCGCGCGGGCGGCACTTGGCGAGCGCGCACGGGCACGTCCGCGATCGCGTGATCACCAGGAGTGACAAGCGGCTCGCTCAGCGGCACGTTGAGATGCACCGGACCGCCACGCTCCCCGACCGCGAGGTCCAGGGTGAGCGCGACCGCCTGCCGCAGTGCGTGCTCGTCGAGGCCCTCGAGGTCGACCCAGGTGACCACATCGACGCCGTAGAGCTCGCGCTGGTCGATCGTCTGATTGGCTCCGCTGCCGCGCACCGCGCCCGGCCGATCCGCCGTCACCGCGACGAGCGGGACTCCTGAGTACGCCGCTTCGACGATGGCGGGATGGAGGTTGACGGCAGCCGTGCCGGAGGTGGTTACGACGGCGCAGGGCGCTCCTGATCCACGGGCGAGGCCAAGTGCGAGGTATGCGGCACTGCGCTCATCGATCCGCACGTGCAGGCGCACCAGCCCCCGGCGCTCCGCGTCAGCGAGCGCAAGAGCAAGGGGCGCCGACCGCGAGCCCGGTGCCAGCACGACGTCGCGCACGCCGCCCGCCAGCAGCTCCTCGACGACGGCGACCGCCATCCGAGGCGACGCGACAGACATGTGGGAAGGCTCTCACGCACTGAGGGTGTCGACGAGCCCGGCACCACCGGACTCCCAGGCGTCCACGAGTCGCTGTCGCCACCATCGCGCCCGCGAATCCCCGATGAGGTCACGCGCTGCCATGAGGGCGTCGAGGTCGGGGGCGATCCGCTCGACGGGCATGTGACCGTCGAAGGGCACCAGCGGGGGTGCGATGACATCGCGCGCGAGGAGCGTGCCCGTGCCGAGTCCGCACGCCGGTGGATCGCCGGTGAGCGCCGCAGCAAGAGCCAGGCCACTCGCGAGACCGACGGCGGAGTCGAGCGATCCGCTCACCACGACAGGGCCTCCCCAGGAGCGCGCCAGCTCGAGGGCCGCTGACACCCCGCCCAGCGGCGCGGCCTTGAGAATGACGATGTCGGCGGCCTCGAAAGCACGCGCATCGCCGAAGCGCACGGACTCGTCGAGGGCGATGGGCAGGTCGATCGCACGGCGGAGAGTGAGGGTCTCGTCGATCGTCGCGCACGGCTGCTCGACGTACTCGATGCCATACGCGCCCAGACGACCGAGTGCACGCGCCGCATCATCCGCCGACCAGCCACCGTTCGCATCGAGCCGGATGCTGGCGCTGTCACCTTCGATGGATGCGAGCGCACTATCGGCCGCATCGCGCACAGCCGCGACGCGTGCCTCGTCATCGGCAAGCACCTCGCCCATCGCCGCGACCTTGACCTTGATCGTCGTGCATCCGTGCTCGAGCACCGCCTGACGTGCGAGTGCGGCGGCATCCTGGGCCGACACTGCCGGGATGATCGCGTTGACGGGGACGATCTCGCGCCGTGGCTCCGGCCAGGTGCCGAAGGCCGCCTCTACGGCGGAGGCGAGCCAGAGCGCGCACCCGCGCGGGGCGTAGTCATCGAAGGGCGCGAAGTCGCCCCACCCGCTCGGTCCTCGGATGAGCAGTCCCTCGCGCACGGTGATGCCACGGAAGCGCCGCGTCAGCGGGAGGGCGTACGGGACAGCATCGCGGAGGATGTCGGAGAGTGTGACGTCCACGTCGATCAGGGGCGGCGCGGGAATCTCGCGAAGTCGGGTGAGCGGCGCTGGGCGTAGGCGTCGCGCCCCTCCTGGGCCTCCTCGGTCATGTAGAAGAGGAGGGTCGCGTCACCGGCGAGTTGCTGAACGCCGGCGAGGCCGTCGTCGGCGGCGTTGTGCGAGGCCTTGAGCATGCGCAGCGCCAACGGCGAGAGCGAGAGCATCTGACGCGCCCAGTCCACCGTCTCGATCTCGAGGTCGGCGAGCGGGACCACGGAGTTGACCAGCCCCCAGTCGTAGGCCTGCTCGGCGCCGTACTGGCGGCACAGCATCCACACCTCGCGCGAGCGCTTCTGACCGATCGTGCGTGCGAGCAGTCCGGAGCCGTAGCCGCCATCGAAGGAGCCGACCTTGGGTCCGGTCTGGCCGAAGCGGGCATTGGATGCGGCGATCGATAGATCGCAGACGACGTGCAGCACGTGCCCTCCGCCGACGGCATAGCCGGCGATCATGGCGATGACCGGCTTGGGGGTGCGGCGGATCTGGATCTGCAGGTCGAGCACGTTGAGCCGACCGATGCCCTTCTTGGCGACGTCGTCATCGCCGATGTAGCCATCGTCACCGCGGATCATCTGATCCCCGCCGCTGCAGAAGGCCCAGTCACCCTGACCGGTGAGGATGATGACGCCGATGCTGTCGTCATCACGCGCCTGATTGAGGGCGTCGGAGATCTCGAAGAGCGTCTGGGGCCGGAAGGCGTTGCGCTTATGGGGGCGGTCGATCGTGATCTTGGCAATGCCGGCCGCATCCCCCGTCGAGTGCTCGTAGCGGATGTCGCCGTACTCGCCGGCGCTCACCCACTCGCAGGCCGGGACGATGCTCGAGTAGCCCGGGTCGGTGAGGGCAGGCGACCCCTCGGCCACGACGGGCGGGAGGGGATAGCGGGTGCGGGAATCGAACTCCTGCGGCACCGGCGTCTCCTTCGTGTGGGCCGGCGGGGATCACCGACAGCGCCCAACCTAGTCAGGCCTACTCTCGTCCGCATGGCGGCACTCCCCCTCCGTGCGGTCGACGTGGCCCCCGGTCCCGAGGGGATCGCGGCCACCCGCGCCGCACTGATGGCGCGCATGGAGGGCAGTGGACCGCCGTTCGCGCTCATCCCACAGCCCTCCCGCCATGTCACCGCCGAGTACGCCCAGATGGTGCGGACGTGCGTGCGACCTGACGAGCCCGTCGAGGATGCCGACACAGCGCTGGTCGCCGCGACGAGCGGCTCGACCGGAGCCCCGCGCGGCGTCCTCGTGACCCGGGCCAATCTGCGCGCCGCCGTCGAGGCGTCGTGGCAGCACATCGCCGGTCTGCGCGAATGCTCCTGGGTGCTCGCCCTGCCCGTGACCTCGATCGGTGGCTTCGGCGCGATCGTGCGCGCCTACCTCGCCGACACCACCCTTCACTCGCTCGCCTCCGTGGGGGGTGCCTCGCCATTCCGAGTCGAAGACCTGCTCGCGCTGCGCATCGATGAACCCTTCGCCATCTCCCTCGTCCCGACGCAGTTGGCCGACATCCTCGATTCGCCTGCCGGCACGGCGTGGCTGGCCGCCGCGACAACGGTTCTCGTCGGTGCCGCCGCAACTCCCGATTCGCTTGCCGCACGCGCGCGCGATTCCGGGATCCCACTTGTCACGACGTATGGCATGACCGAGACGACGGGCGGATGCGTGTACGACGGGATCCCCCTGCCCGGGGTCCGCATCGACCTCGGTCAGGACAGCCGCATCGAGGTTGTCGGCCCTCAGATCGCCGCGGGATATCGGGGACTGCCCGACGCAACCGCCGAGTCGTTCTCGGGCACAGGAACGGAGCGCCGATTCCGCACGGCAGATCACGGCACCTGGGACGACGGCAGGCTGCGCATCATGGGTCGCGTCGACGACGTGGTCACCGTGCGCGGTGTCAACGTCGCCGTGGGAGCCGTCGAAGCCGTGGTACGCAGTGAGCTGGGGGTGCGCGACGCCGCTGTGGTCGCCGCCCCCGATGACCGACAGGGGTATCGCCTGGTCGCCTTCGTGGTCATGCAGGACACCGCCGGCCTGACGGCCATCGCACCCCTCGTCGTCGAGAGGCTCGGAGGTGCGGCGCGACCGGAGGTCGTGCCCGTCGACTCTCTGCCGATGCTGCCCAGTGGCAAGATCGACCGTCTCGCCCTGCGCGCACTCGCGCAGGGCCTGTGACCGGGAGGGCGCATGGCCACGGCTCGCGAGTGGATCGAGGGCGCCCGCCCCCGCACCCTCGGAGCGGCGATCGCCCCGATCGCGGTCGGCACGGGCGCGGCCGCTGCGATGGGCGCCGCGCAGCCGGTGAGAGCCGGTCTCGCCCTCATCGTCATGCTCGCAGCCCAGGTCGGCGCCAACTACGCGAATGACTACAGCGACGGCATACGCGGCACCGATCGGGTGCGCGTCGGACCGGTCCGACTCGTCGGCCAGGGTCTCGCTGCCCCGGCTCACGTCCGCCGCGCGGCGATCGCCAGCCTGCTCGTCTCCGCGATGGCCGGTCTTATCCTCGTGGCGCTCACCGGACAGTGGTGGCTGCTCGGTGTCGGGGCAGCCGCCCTGCTCGCGGCATGGCTCTACACCGGTGGTCCAAGGCCCTACGGCTACCTCGGCCTCGGCGAGGTATTCGTCTTCGTGTTCTTCGGCATCGTGCCCGTTGTCGGCACGGCGTACGTGCAGGCGCTCGCCGTCCCCACGGTCGCCTGGGTTGCCTCGATCGGTATCGGGGCACTCAGCTGCGCCGTGCTCGTCACCAACAACCTGCGCGATATCCCGGCCGATGCCGCGGTGGGCAAGCGGACTCTCGCGGTGCGGATGGGGGATCGCGCCACGCGCGTGGGCTACGTCGCCCTCATCGTCTCGGCGTTCGCGATCATCCCGCCGATCGCGCTACCGGGTGGCCTCGGGTTGACCTTCGCGTGGCTCGGCCTCGTCTCCGCCCTCCTGGCCATCCGTCCGCTGCGCAGCGTCATCGGGGGCGCTGCTGGGCGCGATCTCGTGCCGGTCCTGCAGGCCACCGGTGTGCTCGTCCTCGCCTACGGACTCCTGCTGGGCCTGGGGCTCGCCCTGTCCTGAGGCCGTGGGAGCGTCGTCGACATCCTCGGCCACCTTGCTCTGCTCGATGCGGTCGTTGATGCGTCGGAAGGCGCCGGCGAGGCCCATGCTCGCGCGATCGCGCGACCGGTCCAGCACGATGAAGCTGATGACCCCCGAGATGACAAGGGCGACGGCGATGGCGAGCAACCCACGCATCGGGGTGAGGACCTGGATGGCGAGCCACACGGCGGCGAGGAGTGCCACCCGCATGGCCGTATAGACCGCGATCCCGCGCATCCCACCACGCTAGGCGCATTGCGTCGCGGTGACGAATCGGGGCTGGCGTGACCGCGCGGTGGTTGAGCGGGGGGGTTATCGTGTTGGCGGGAGGTGAGCATGCTGAGGGTAATCGCGGTCCTGCTGGGCTTGGCCGTCTACATCTGGTTCATCGTCGACGTCCTGCGCACCTCGGGTTCGAGCGTGCGCACCCTGCCGAAGTTCGTCTGGCTGCTCATCGTCGTGCTCATCCCGCTGCTGGGCGGTGTGCTCTGGCTCCTCGGTGGGCGACCCCGCGGTCAGGGGCGACGCCGACGACGCGGCCCGGTCGCCCCTGACGACGATCCGGCGTTCCTGCGCCAGCTCGGTGATGACGCCTGGGTGGAGCGCATGAAGCGTCGCCGTGGCGAAACCGACGGCCAAGCCCCCGCCTGAGCCTCCGCGGCCCGCGCGTCGGAGGACGCAGCGGTCGGTCTACAGGCCGGCGTACGAGTGCAGGCTGTTGACGAAGATGTTGACGCCGAAGTAGTTGATGAGAAACGACACGAATCCCACGAGTGAGATGTAGGCCGCCCGGCGTCCGCGCCACCCGGCGGTCGAGCGCGCGTGCAGGTACCCCGCGTAGATGACCCATGTGATGAATGCCCAGGTCTCCTTGGGGTCCCAGCCCCAGTAGCGACCCCAGGCGTTCTCGGCCCAGATAGCACCGCTGATGACCGCGAAGGTCCACAGGGGGAAGGCGAAGGCGAGGATCCGGTAGGAGAGGGTGTCGAGGCGGGCGGCGTCCGGCAGCGACGCCACGATGCCGGTGACACGCCCCTTGCGCTCCGCGCGATCCCGCCAGAGGTAGAGGACCGAGATCGCGGCCGCGACAGTGAAGGCGCCACCGCAGATGATGGCGGAGGCGACGTGGATGACGAGCCACCAGGACTTCAGCGCGGGCACGAGCTGAGCAGCCTCCGTGTAGAGCACGGTGACGGCCAGGCCGAGGCTCAGCAGCGCGAGGAAAGTGACGGGCAGTCCCAGCCAGCGGATGTCGCGACGCAGCGACACCACGAGGAAGACCGCGAGGATGCCGAAGGTCCAGGCCAGCGAGAACTCGTACATGTTGCCCCACGGCACGCGTCCGGCCCAGAGGCCGCGCAACACCAGGCCGAGCAGCAGGAGGCCCGTGGCCAGCCACGTCAGGGCCATCGCGACATTGCCGGCCCGCCGACCGGGCGTGAGCGCCTCCGCGGGGCTCCCGGGCGCATCGGGATCGCACCCGATAGCGGGTGCCCCCGCCCCCACGGAGACGAGCTCCGGCGTGATCACGCGCTGACCTCGAGCGGCGAAACTGATCGCGAAGGCGATGAGCGCGGCGATGAGAACGAGCATGGAGGAGTAGACGGCGAGATTGCTCCACTCCGCCAGGGATGCCGCTGTCATGCCGTGACTCTCCCTTCGTTCAGTGCGTCAACGACCGCATCGACCTCAGGCGCCAGGTCTGCCTCATCACTCCGGGCAAGCCCTGCAACCGTAACCACGGTAGCCCCCGACGCCGATGTGCTCGCACGCACCCACACCCGGCGACGCTGGATGAAGAGCGACATCATCAGGCCGACCAGGGCCACGATCGACGCGGCCAGAGCAGGCTCCTTGCCGGGATCGTGCGCGATCTGGAACGACGCCCACCGGATGAGCCCGACGAACTCCACCGTGCCGTTGCCCCCGGGCAGCGCCCAGGAGTCGCCGGGGCGCAGTGCCTCGATACCGAGCTGGGTCATCCCCTCGGTGTCAAGGGCGTAGATGCTCTGCGGCACGCCGGAGTCCAGACCGAGGTCGCCCGCCCACGCAGAGAGGAAGACGGCCGGATCGTCCGCCTCGGGGAAGGTGGAGTGCGGACCCCGCACGTCGTCGACCGCGGCCGTCGGGAGGAAGAGTCCCTCGATACCGATCGAGGGGGTGGCATCGGGCGCCTTGAGTACGCCGGTAGACGTGAGGTTGCCGTCCTGGGGCAGGAAGACCACCCCCTCGTCGTGAACGACGCGACCGAGCGCATCGGTGAGACGCAGCACGGGGGCATAGCCGTGGCCGACGAGGAAGACCTTGGCGCCATCGACGCTGAGGGGCTCGTTGACGCGGACAACCACCGGCTCGGCGGGCGCCCCGGGCGTCGGCCACAGGGTGAGATCGGCCTCGAAGAGGCGAGGTGCCCCGCGCTGGGCCTCACCCCGCTCGAATTCGACGCGGAAGTCCTCCAGAGTGAAGGCGAACGGAGGTAGCGATGCGGGATCGACGAATCGCCCGCCGCCCCACGCGTCGTACTGGGTGAGGGTGTCCGAGAAGCCACTGCCTTCGCGGACGATGACATTGCCTCGCCAACCGAAGAGCGCGCCGTAGCCCACCGCGATGAGCAGGGCGATGAGTGCTGCATGGAAGAGCAGGTTGCCGGTCTCGCGCCAGTAGCCCTTCTCCGCCGCCACCCAGCCGTCGCCGCGCGCGACACGCCAGCGGCGTGCCTTCAGGTCGTCGTAGGCACGGTCCAGGACGGCATCGGGAGACGCGCTTGACTCCCATGTGCGGTGCTCGGGCATGCGCTCGAGCCGGCGGGGTGCAGCAGGAGGTGCACTGCGCAGGGCGCGCCAATGCAGGCGGGTCCGAGGCAGCACGCACCCGATAACCGAGACGAAGAGCAGGAGGTACACCGCAGCGAACCACGGCGCGGCGTACACGTCGAAGAAGCCAAGTCGGTCGAGCACCGGCCCCCACGTGGGATTGCCCTCGATCCACTCGTTGACCCGGATCGGGTCGGTGCCGCGCTGCGGGAGCACGGAGCCGGGGATCGCGGCAATGGCGAGGAGGAAGAGCAGGATGAGAGCCACGCGCATGCTCGTGAGCTGGCGCCAGCACCAGCGAGCGAAGCCGACCCCACCCAGCGGCGGCGGGGCAGCCGGCTGGGTCGAGGGCAGGTCGGTCGTGGTCGTCATCCCCAGCCAGTCTGCCCCGGGCGTCCGCCGGCCGCGCTCCGAGGTGGCCAACAGGGGGCGGCCGGGAGGTGCGCGGCCTAGAGGGGCGTCTCGAATCCGGGGACCAGCGTGCGCATCCAGATGGTGATCGAGTCCCAAATACCGGAGACCAGGAGGATGCCGATCGCGACGAGGATTCCCCCACCGATGCGCATGATGAGCGTGTAGTGACGGCGTACCCAGGCGAGCGTGCCCGCGGCCTGGCGGAAGAGCAGGCCGAGCAGGATGAAGGGCAGGCCCAGGCCCAGGCAGTAGACGAGGGAGAGCAGGGCCCCTCGCGCCGCGCTCGCCTCCGTGAACGCCAGGCTCTGCACGGCGGTGAGGGCCGGGCCGATGCACGGTGTCCACCCGAGGCCGAAGAGAACTCCGAGGAGGGGTGCGCCCCAGACGCTGTAGCTCGGCATGCGGTGCATTCGCCACTCGCGCTGCATGCCCGGGATCACGCCCATGAAGGACAGGCCCATAACGATGACGAGCACGCCCAGGATGCGGCTGATGATCGCCTGGTACTCCAGGAGCAGCGCACCCAGGCTGCCGAAGAGCAGGCCATAGGAGACGAAGACCACCGAGAAGCCCAGGACGAAGAGCACGCTGCCGAGCAGCACGCGGCTCTTTACGAGGACCGTTGTCGTGCCTCCGCGCTCCTCTCCAGCGATCTCTGCACCCGTGAGTCCCGTGACGTAGGAGAGGTAGCCGGGCGCAAGGGGAAGCACGCAGGGGCTTGCGAAGGAGACCACGCCCGCGGCGAAGGCGAGGAGTATCGCGAGGACGAGGCTGCCGCTTGCCACGGTTTCCGCGATGCCCACGTCAGCAGCCTACGACTTGGCCACGTCCTCGATGAGAGCCGTCAGCGTCGCCTCCGTGACGCGCCCGATGATGCGTCCGGCGACGCGTCCCTCGCGATCGACGACGAGGGTGGACGGGATCGCCTGGGGTGGGAGCGTGTCGGCGAAGAGCAGCTGCAACCGGCCGTCGGCGTCGATGACATTGGGATAGGTCACGTCGTACGCCTCGAGGAAGGCGAGGGCGGCTGCCTCGGTGTCACGCGTATCGAGTCCGACGAACTGCACTCCGTCGTCCTGCACCTCGCGCCAGACGGATTCGAGGACGGGGGCTTCGGCGCGGCATGGCGCGCACCACGAGGCCCAGACGTTGAGCACGACGACCTCACCGAGGTGGTCGCGGAGACGGAACTCGCCACCCTCGAGCGTGGGTCCGACGAGGTCCGGTGCCGGTCCGCGCTCCTCGGGTGCGATGAGCACGATCGAGCCGTCGCCGGCGACGAACGCCGTGCCCGCACCATCCGAGCCGCTCGCGCTGGAGCCGCACGCGGTGAGGAGCAACGCAGTTGCCAGCACGGGAATCAGGCGTCGCATATCTCGATCGTCACATGCCGGAGTGCCTCAGGCACCCCGACCCTTGGCTCCGGGAAGGAGATCCGCCGCGGGCTCGGAGTACGCGATGGAGGCGAGGCGATCGCCGTCGAACTCAAAGGAGGTGAGCGAGGCGAGCGAGCACTCGCGCTTGCGCGGGTCGTGCCACAGACGCCGATCCTCAGCGTGAAGGCGCGCGATCCAGATGGGCAGCTGATGGCTCACGATCACGGCCTCACGGCCGCGACTCTCATCGCGCGCAGCGTGGATCGCCTCGGTCATGCGGTCCGCGAGCTCGATGTAGGGCTCACCCCACGACGGCGTGAAGGGATTCCACAGGTGCCTCCACGCACTCGGCTGGCGAAGCACGCCGTCACCGACACCGACGCGCTGGCCCTCGAAGACATTGTCGGCCTCGATCACACGCGGGTCGGTGACGATCTCGAGCCCGTGCACCGCTGCGATGGGGGCCGCGGTCTCCTGTGCGCGATCGAGCGGTGACGCCACCACGCGCGCGATATCGCGCCCGCCGAGTGCTTCCGCGGCACGATCGGCCATGGCCCGCCCGCGATCGGAGAGGTGATAGTCCGGGAGGCGTCCGTAGAGGACGCCCTCGGGGTTATGCACCTCGCCGTGCCGCAGAACGTGTACGACGGTGCGGTCACCGGAACTCGTCATCGCGACGCTCAGGTTGCCTTGCGACGCGCGGCCGCACGGCGACGGCTGGGACGCCATGACGCCTCGCCCGCCTCCAGGGCGGCGAGACGGAGTTCTTCGCCGTGAGCAGCCAGGGCCTCTGCGAGCGCAACGACGGTCGACTCCTCCGCGAGCACATCGACGCGCAGCCCGTGCTCTTCTGCGGTCTTCGCGGTCTGCGGCCCGATGCACGCGATGATCGTCGTTGTGTGCGGCTTGCCCGCAATGCCGACGAGATTGCGCACGGTGCTGCTCGACGTGAAGAGCGCTGCGTCGAAGCCCCCGGACTTGATCGCCTCGCGGGTCTCGGCGGGTGGCGGAGCCGCGCGGACGGTGCGGTATGCCGTCACATCCTCGACCTCCCAGCCCAGCTCGGTCAGGCCCGCCGCGAGCGTCTCCGTGGCGATATCGGCTCGCGGGAGGAAGACGCGGTTGATCGGGTCGATGAGCTCGTCGTAGGGCGGCCACTCCTCGAGGAGCGCCTGCGTCGACGTCTCGCCCACGGGCATGAGGTCGGGCTGCACCCCGAAGGCCACGAGCGCCTCTGCGGTATCGGCACCGACGGCGGCGACCTTGAGGCCGGCGAAGGAGCGAGCATCGAGGCCATACTGCTCGAGCTTCTCGCGCACGGCGCGGACGGCGTTGACGCTCGTGAACCCGATCCACTCGTAGCGACCGGACACCAGACCGTGTACGGCGCGGTCCATCTGCTGCGGCGTGCGGGGCGGCTCGACACTGATCGTCGACACCTCGACCGGGATGGCGCCGAAACGCACGAGTCGATCGAGCAGGTCGTCGGAGCGATCCTGGGTCCGGGGCACGAGCACGCGCCAGCCGAAGAGGGGCTTGACGTCGAACCACGACATGCGGTCGCGCTGGGTCACGACCTCACCCACCACGACGACGCCGGGCCCGGCCTGCTTGGCGGCCTTGGTGTCGGCGGCCACATCGTCGAGTGTCGTGACGATCGAGCGCTGCTCCACCGTGGTGCCACCCCGAGTGATGATCATGGGGGTATCGCCAGGACGACCTGCGGTCACCAGCGCCTTGGCGATGGCCGGCGCGGCGTCGGCACCATCCGGCACGACGACCGTCACGCGATCGCGTGCCAGCGGCGTCCAGTCGACATCGGGATCCGAGGCGCTCACGACGTGCACCTCGCGGCTGCGCCGACCGGTGAGCCCGAGCCCGGCGTAGGCGGGCACCGCCACGGCGGTGCTCACACCCGGGGCGATCTCGAAGGGAACCTTGGCCTTGCGCAGTGCGGCGGACTCCACGGCGAGCGAGCCGTCGAGAACGGGATCCCCGGCGAGGAGTCGCACGGTCCGGTGGCCCTCGCGCGCGGCCTCGATGACGAGCTTGGCGCGACCCGCGTGATCCAGGGGAAGGCCCTTGGAGTCCACGGCAGCGACGAGTTCGGCATCCGCGGAGATGAATCCACGGGCGATCTCCACGGCGTCGAAGTCGGCGATGACGCGCTCGGCCGAGCGCAGGAGCTCAGCGGCGCGCAGGGTCAGCAGCTCGGGGTCGCCGGGGCCTGCCGCGACGAGTGCGACGGAACCGAGCTTCTTCTTGATGCGGGGTGCGTTCACGGGGAACCTTCGGATTGTGGGAGTGGGGAGGTCTGCGGGCGGCGGTGGCGGTTAGGCGCTCACCGCCCCGGGTTCGTGCGCCGCCTGGCGTTGTCGGAAGGCGAGGATCTGCAGTTCGACCCCGACGTCGATGGCTCGCACCTCGACCCCCGGGGGCACGGTGAGGAAGCGTGGGGCGAAGCTGAGAATGTGCGTGATGCCGGCGGCGACGAGGCGATCGCAGGCGTCCTGCGCGGCTGATCCGGGTGTGGCGATAACACCGATCTGCGCATGTGCAGCCGCCTCGGGCAGATCGCTCAGCGGTCGCACCGTGACCGATGCGTCCCCACAGGGGACGTCTCGCCCGACGACGTCGGGGTCGACATCGATGAGCCCGACCACCCGGAAACTGCCTTCGGCGAATCCGCGGTACGTCGCGAGCGCGTGGCCGAGATTGCCCAGGCCGACGATGACGACACCGAGCGGCTCATGCACGCCGAGCCAGTCGGCGATACTGCGGTGCAGGAATTCGACGTCGTAGCCCACACCGCGCGTGCCGAAGGAACCCAGGTGCGAGAGGTCCTTGCGCAATTTGGCGCTGGTGACTCCGCTGCGCTCGGCGAGTTCGGCCGAGGAGACCGTCCGGATGCCCGAGGCACGCAGACGATCGAGGACGTGGAGGTAGAGGGGGAGCCGTTCGACGGTAGCCGTGGGCACCTCGTCACGAGCGCGCGAGGGCGCGATGCGAAGGGACACGGTGAGACCTACCTGGCGGTACTGGCACGGCGGGCGGCCGGCGGACGAGGTCCCAGGGTAGGCGCTTGTGAACGCAGGAAACAAACCTCAACGGACGTGGGCGTCCGAATATCGGTTCCTCAGGAGGGGGTGAGGGCAGCACGGAGGCGTGTGGCGTCGACCCGCCAGAAGTCGTGCACGACGCCGTCCACGAGCACCACGGGGATCTGCTCCGCGTAGAGATCCGCCAACGTCGGATCGTCGAGGATCGAGACCTCGGTCCAGGGGGTGCCCGTCTCCTCGCAGACGGCGACGACGATCACCCGAGCGTCATCGCACAGGTGGCAACCCGGCTTCCCCACGAGGACCACCCGCTCTCCGCCCATCCCCCTAGTCTGGCCGAGTGGTCCGTCGATCTCCCGTGCTGCCCGCCTATCGCCATGCCGGCGAGGCTGCGGCCGCGGCCGCAGAGGTCGTCCCCGAGGGCGGGGCTCCGATCGACCCGACGGCTGCCGCGTTCTTCGACGTCGACAACACCGTCATGCGCGGGGCGAGCATCTTCCACTTCGCCGTCGGACTCGCACGCCGAAGGTTCTTCGACGCGCGCCAGGTCGTCGACTTCGGCAGACGCCAATTGCGCTTCGTGCTGAGCGGCTCGGAAGACCTCGAGGACATGGCGTCCGCAACCGCATCGGCGCTGTCCTTCGTCGAAGGGCGTCGGGTCGACGAACTCGTCGACCTCGGCGAGCAGATCTTCGACGAGGAGATGTCGGACAAGCTCATCCCTGGCACGCTGGCACTCGCCCAGGATCACCTCGACGCGGGGCAGCGGGTATGGCTGGTGACCGCGACCCCCGTCGAACTCGCCACCATCATCGCCAAGCACCTGGGCCTCACCGGCGCGCTGGGCACCGTCGCAGAGGTCCGCGATGGTGCCTACACCGGGCGCCTCGTCGGGGCGCCGCTGCACGGACTCGCCAAAGCGGAGGCCGTGCGAGCCATCGCCGAGCGCGAGGGGCTCGATCTCACCCGCTGCTCGGCGTACTCCGACTCGGCCAATGACATCCCGATGCTGTCGCTCGTCGGGCACCCTGTCGCCGTCAATCCCGATCCGATCCTTCGCGCGCACGCCCGGGACAACGACTGGCCGATCCGCGATTTCCGGCGACGCGCCAAGGCCCGCCGGGCCGCGGTCCCCACTCTCGCCGCCACAGCCGGTGTGGGTCTGGGCGTGGCCGCCGGCTACGCCGTGGGCCGACTCGCCCGCCGCTAGAACGTCGACTCGCGCTGCACCAGCAGTCGGTAAAGCGACTGCTGGATGCGCTCGCGTACAGCGTCGGTGAGTTCGAGCACCGCCATCGGATCGTCGGCATCGTCGGTGAGGTCTTCGGTGTGAACCGGCTCGCCGAACTCGATGATCCAGCGACTCGGCAGGGGGATCATGCCGAGCGGGCCGAGCCAGGGGAAGGTCGGCGTCATGGGGAAGTAGGGCAGCCCCAGCAGGCGCGCCAGAGGCGCGATGTTGCCGAGCATGGGGTAGGTCTCCTCGGCACCCACGATGGCGGTCGGGATGATCGGCACCCGTGCGCGCAGGGCGGCCGAGACGAATCCGCCGCGGCCGAAGCGCTGCAGCTTGTAGCGCTCGCTGAAGGGCTTGCCGATGCCCTTGAAGCCCTCGGGCCACACTCCCACCAGCTCACCTCCCGTGAGCAGGCGCTCGGCGTCGGGCATGCACGCGAGAGTGTGGCCGGCCTTGCGCGCGAGGGCGGAGATGAAGGGCGTCTGGAAGACCAGGTCCGCCCCCAGCATGCGCAGGTGTCGATGCGCAGGGTGGTGGTCGAGCAGGGCGATCTGCGTCATCAGCGCGTCGAGGGCGATGGTGCCCGAATGGTTGGCGACGATGAGCGCACCGCCTTCGGCCGGGACCCGCTCCACTCCGCGGACCTCGACGCGGAACCAGCGCTCGTATAGGGGCCGCAAAGGCGGGATCAGCACATGGTCGGTGAGGTCGGGGTCGAAGCCGAAGTCGTCGACCGTGTAGTCGCCCGTGAGTCGACGGCGAACGAAGTCGAGGAACCCCTCGCCCTTGTCCGTGTCCTCCTGCCGGTGGGCGGCGGAGTCGAGCGGGATGATCCGAGCGTCAGGCATGCGCGGCTCCCCTGTTCGGGATGAGCGCGGCAGCGCCGTCGAGGAGCCCCGCTGCGAATCCGGGGCCGAGGTCATGTCCCGCGAGGAACTCGTCGAATGCGGTTGACGTCGAGCGCTTAGCGACGAATCCGAGGTCACGGCGCGCACGGCTCGTGTCGATGGCGCGACCGTAGGTGAGGAAGCGGACCTGCTCCGCCGTGAAGTCCACCAGCCGCGTCGGCGCGAGGGCGCGGCCGACGACCCCGAGGAGCGCTCCGGGGACCGCGATGGTCGGGCGACCCGTGCGACGTACCGCCTGGGACAGGGCGAGCACTCCGTCTCCGGCGATGTTGAAGACCCCGGTGGCGGAGCTCGTCACGGCCCGATGGAGGGCAGCGATCGCGTCATCCTCGTGCACGAATTGCAGCCGGGCGTCGAACCCCATCACCGTGGGGATGAGCGGCAGGGTGAAGTACGCCGTCATCGCCGTCTCGATGCGCGGCCCGATCGCGTTGGCCAGCCGCAGGATCGAGACCTCGACGTCGGGACGGCGGCGCGCGAAGCCGCGGACATAGCCCTCGACCTCGACGGAGTCCTTCGCCCAGCCCGAAGTCGGCGGATGCTTGGGCGACATGCCCTCGGTGAAGAGAGCGGGATCGCGCGGCCCGGCGCCGTAGACCGAGGACGTGGACTTCACGACCAGTCGGCGCAGCGTGTCGGACTTCTGGCACGCGGCGAGCAACTGCATGGTGCCGATGACGTTGATGTCCTTCATCGCCGTCCGTCCGCCAGCCTGCTGGGACGTGGCGATGACGCCCATATGTACGACGGTGTCGACGCCCTCGGATTGGAGGACGCGGCCGATCACGGGATTGCGAATATCCGCCCGGACGAATTCGGCTCCGAGGAGGGGGCGCCGAGGGGGGACGACATCGACGCCGACGACGCGATCGATGGAGGAATCCCGGACGAGGGAACGGACCATGAGGCCACCGAGGTGGCGGGCAGCGCCCGTGACCAGCACGACGCGACCCATGGAACTGCTACTTCTTGTTGCGACGCTGGACGCGCGTGCGCTTGAGCAGCTTGCGGTGCTTCTTCTTGGCCATGCGCTTGCGGCGCTTCTTGACCACGGAGCCCATCGATTACCTCATTCAGTCCGCGAATATCCCGGCTCACCCCGGGAGAGACGACCCTATCCGATCAGATCGGGCACGCTCGAAGCGGCGTAGCCCGGTCGATCGAGCTGTGAGGCTCAGCCAGCCTCGATGTAGGAGGTGCGCAGGTAGTCGTGGACGGCCTGCTCGGGTACGCGGAATGACCGGCCGACGCGCACGGCGGGGAGCTCGCCCGCGTGGACGAGGCGATACACCGTCATCTTGGACACGCGCATGAGCGACGCGACTTCGGCGACGGTGAG
The DNA here is from genome assembly GCA_046046455.1 of Actinomycetota bacterium. GTDB lineage: Bacteria > Actinomycetota > Actinomycetes > S36-B12 > S36-B12 > Mxb001. The sequence goes on from JBJOJS010000066.1 coordinate 159,965, forward strand.
GAAACGCACCTCAGCCAGGGGGCGCTCAGGTCCACCGCTCATGTCTGCTCCTTGCCTCCGGTCGGGATGCCTGCACCCCGTGACGGCGTGACGCTACTGCACTGCGTGCCGCGCGTCACGCGGAATCTCGATTTAGAGCCTAGTGGGGTGCCGTGGGATCGGGCCAGGGGGTCGCCCACGGTCCCCGCTCGAGGATGTCCACACCTAGAACCACGGGTCAGGATCGGCGACGAGCCCCAGGTGGGGGAAGACCGCCGACCGTGTCGCGAGCACCGCGGCGTCGACGGGATCGGACGGATCGAAACCCTGATCAAAGGGCTTCGGCCACGGATTGCTGCCATCGGTCATGCGCTGCGGCGCAGGGCGACCTAGCGTCTGCGCAACGTACGACTGGAATGCCTCCGGTGTGGGCGACGTAGGTGGAATCGGCGTACCCGCAGCCTCGGCGATGAGATGCGTCCACGCGCGTGGCACGACATCGACCCACTCGTAGCCACCGCCACCAACCGCGATCCACGTCCCGTTCGCGTAGCGATGAGCCCATCGATGGATGGCTTCGTAGGACATGCGCTGCCCGTCGACGGTGAGAGCGAAATGCGCGAGCGGATCGTCGATGTGCGTATCGCAGCCGTGCTGGCTCACGATGACCTGCGGATCGAAGGCCTCGAGGACCTCGGGGACGACCGCGTGGAAGGCCCGCAGCCAGCCCTGGTCACCGGTCCCGGCGGGCAGGGCCACATTGACCGCGCTTCCCAGGGCGTGGGGACCTCCGATCTCCTCGGCGAAGCCGGTGCCGGGGAAGAGGGTGAGGGGGCTCTCATGCAGGGAGATGGTGAGGACACGGGGATCGTCGTAGAACATCTCCTGTACGCCGTCCCCGTGGTGCACGTCGACATCGATGTAGGCGATGCGCTGGATGCCCTGAGCAAGCAGCCAGGCGATGGCGACGCCGATGTCGTTGTAGATGCAGAAGCCCGATGCCGCCCCGGGCATCGCGTGGTGCAGGCCCCCCGCGATGTTGACGGCATGCTGCACCTGACCGGCATGCACTGCGCGAGCTGCGCTGAGAGTCGCGCCCGCGACGAGTGCCGAGGCTTCGTGCATCCCGGCGAAGGCCGGGTCGTCAGGCGTGCCCAGCCCGCGCAACGGGTCGATGTGGCGGGGATCCTGCGACGCCCGCTGCACGGCCGCGATGTACTCCAGGTCATGCACGGCCGCGAGCTCCTCGAGGGTCGCCGGCATGACCGGGCCGAGCACCTCTACGGAGTCCAGCAGCCCGAAGTCGCTCGCGAGCCGCATGGCGAGCTGCACGCGGATCGGCGCCAGCGGATGACCGGGGCCGAAGTCGTAGGCGCGCAGCGCGTCGTCCCAGACGAGAGCGACAGAGTCGCTCACGCCCCGAGCTCCCGGCCCCGGTCGCGGGCCGCACGCATGGCCTGGGCGACCAGTCCCCCCAGGTCGCCCGCCTGGAAGACGCCCAGCGCCGCCGCCGTGGTGCCTCCGGGTGAGGTCACCTGCACGCGCAGGGCGGCCGGGTCAGCACCGGGCCGGGAGGCCATGGTCGCGGCCCCCAGGACGGTCTGGGTCACGAGCTGATGGGCCACGGCCGGATCGATGCCCAGGTCGACAGCGCCCGCGACCATGGCCTCGACGAGCGCGAAGACGTAGGCCGGTCCCGAGCCGGACGTCGCGGTGACGGCGTCCTGGAGCTCCTCGGGCACGCGTACGACCGGTCCGACGGCAGAGAGCAGCCTCTCGACGTACTCGGCCTGGTGCGGCGAGCACGTGGCGCCGGGCGAGATCGCGGTGATCCCGAGATCGACGAGTGCCGGGGTATTGGGCATCGCGCGCACGACGGCGGCACGAGGCAGGCCCGCCTCGAGTGCCGAGAGGCGCACACCCGCGGCGAGTGAGATGACGACGGTGCCGTCCGACAGATGCGGTGACATCTCCTCGAGCACTCCGGGAATGTCCTGCGGCTTGACGAGCAGGAGGACCGTCGCGCTCTCGCGCGCCGCCTCGGTCAGAGTGACCGAGCGCACGCCGTGCCGCTGCGCCACCTCCTGTGCACGCTCCGCGTGCTTCTCGCAGATGACGAGCCGGTGGGGCTCGGTCCCGGCGCGCAGGAGACCCGCGACGAAGACCTCGCCCATGGCACCGGCGCCAATGATCGCGATCATCGTGTGGCTCCCGTCGACGTGGGCTTGGGCAGGGACGTCCTCGGATCCAGGAGCGCCTGGATCGTCGGCGCCACGAGGCGTACGACGTACTCCTCGTTAGCCGAGGCCAGAGGCTCGATGCGCATGACGTAGCGCCCGGCGGCGACCCCGATGAGATAGCTCGAGATGAGCGCGACGCGCATCCGGGCATCGGGCACGCCCACGGCAGAGACGACGCGGTCGATCACGGTCGTGTCGAGGTAGTCCTGCAGGGACTTGGTGAGAGCCGCGGCAGAGGCACCGGAGCGCGCCATCGAGATGAGGTCATCGCGCACCTGGGGATCGCCGAGGGTGTCGAGGGTGAACCTCACCAGGCGCTCGCCGAGGCCCTCGACTCCCGGCGCGAGGAGGGTGGGTACGGCTCCGACGGGATCGGTGGGCAGTCGCAGCGCTGCTGCGAAGACCGCGTCCTTGTTGACGTAGTACTTGCGCAGCACCGTGGGCGCGACGCCTGCTGCCGCGGCCAGGCCCTTGAAGGTCGTGCGGGCATAGCTCCCGGCGGCGAAGGCATTGCGCGCGGCAGTGATCGCTGCGTCGCGGACCTGCTCGCCGCTCCCGCGTGCCGGCTCTGCCGGCGACTCCTCTGACATCGCGCCCACTCTAGGCGGGTGCCGTGGCGAGATGCTCACGGGCAAAGGTCAGTGCCTCGGCAAGGTCAGCTTCGCGTGCGGCCCGGTCTGCCGCGCGGCGCGTCGACACCTCGACGACGACGGTGCCGCCGAAGTCCCCGGCCGCGAGATCCGCGAGTAGTTCGCCACAGGGCTGTGTGCCGCGCCCGGGGATGAGGTGCTCATCGCGTGAGGAGCCGGATCCGTCAGCGAGGTGGATGTGCGCGAGGCGGTCACCGAGGTCGCGGGCCATCTGCAGGGCGTCGGTGCCCGAAACAGCCGTATGCGACAGGTCCAGTGTGGTGTGGGGGTAGTCCTCGTCCCTGATGTCCCAGCCGGGGCTGTAGGCCTTGACCTCTCGGGATGCCGCACGCCAGGGGTACATGTTCTCAACCGCGAAGCGAATGGGTGTCTCGCCCTCCATCCGCGCCAGCCCCGCGACGAAGTCGCGCGCGTAGTCACGCTGCCACCGGAAGGGGGGATGCACCACGACGGTGCTGGCGCCGAGTTCTTCGGCTGCCTCGCGGGCCCGGACGAGCTTGGCCCAGGGATCGGTCCCCCAGACGCGCTGCGTGACGAGGAGGCACGGTGCGTGCACCGCCAGGATCGGCACGGAGTAGTGATCCGACAGCCGCCGGAGGGCCACGGGATCCTGGCTCACGGCATCGGTCATCACCATGACCTCGACGCCGTCGTACCCCAATCGCGAGGCGACCTCGAAGGCCGCCGCGGTGCCGTCGGGGAAGACCGATGAGGTCGACAGGGCGACGGGCACGCGGGGCACGTGATCAGTGTTGCAAAGTCGATGGCCTCACGCGCGGCGCAGGCGGTCGGTGAATCGGGTCATGATGGCGACGACGAGCGCGCCCACGAGGCCGATGACCACGGCGATGGCGCTGTCGCGCTCGGGCTGGAGATAGAGCGCGAAGAAGTTGCTCAGCCACGGCACGAGGAGCACCACGACGAAGGACAGGAGCATCGCCGCGCATACGCCGAGCCGCAAGAGGTTGAGCGGGCGGGCCGACTGCACCAGCACGGCGAAGGCGACGATGAAGAGTGCGATCGTCGCGGCCGACCGGGCATCGGCCAGGGGCTCACCAATCGAGAGCACGACGAGATAGGTGCCCAGACCCGCTGCGGCGCAGATGACTCCCGCGGGCACGGCGAAGAGCAGCACTCGGCGCAGGAAGCCTGGTCGGAAGCGCTCGGTGTTGGGCATGAGCGCGAGGAAGAAGCCCGGGATGCCGATCGTCAACGAACTGATCAGCGTGAAGTGCCGGGGCAGATAGGGGAACTCCAGGGGCTGGCCATTGGCGCTCAGCGTGAAGAGGACCGACAGGCCGATGAACGCCGAGATGATCGTCGCGTAGAAGGTCTTGGTGAGGAAGACGTCCGCGACCCGCTCGATATTGCCGAGGACGCGTCGCCCCTCCGCGACGACGTGCGGCATCACCGAGAACCTGTTGTCCAGCAGTACCAGTTGAGCCACGGCCCGGGTGGCCGAGGAGCCCGAGCCCATCGCGATGCCCAGGTCGGCCTGCTTGAGCGCGAGTACGTCGTTAACGCCATCACCCGTCATGGCGACCGTGCGTCCGCGCAGGTGCAGCGCGCCCACCATCGCCTGCTTCTGCGCCGGCGTGACCCGGCCGAAGACGGAGTGGGAGTCGATGGGCTCCTCGAGTTGCGCGGGGTCTTCGGTGAGTTCGCGGGCATCGAGTGGGTCGTGGGCACCGGGCACGCCGGCCTGGGTGGCGATCGCGCCGACCGTGGCGGGGTTGTCCCCGGAGATCACCTTGACGGCGACCTCCTGCTCGAGGAAGTAGCCCACCGTCTCCGCAGCATCGGGGCGCAACCGCTGATCGATGACGACCAGGGCGGCCGGAGTGACCTCACCCGGGCCACGCTCGGCATCGGGTCCCTCGCCCATCGCCTTCGCGAGAAGCAGCACGCGCGAGCCCTGGGCGGCGAGCGACTCCGCGCGCTCCCGCACTGCCGGCTCGGAGGCGCCGAGCACGACCTCGGGTGCGCCCAGCAGCCATGTGCCGTGATCACGGAAGGTTGCCGCCGACCACTTGCGCGCGCTGGAGAAGGCAATGCCCTCGACCATCGACCAGGTCGGGTTGGCATAGGCCTGCGCGACAGCCGCGAGCGTGGGGTTAGGGCTCTCCTCCGAGGCACCCATGGCCGCCAGAGCGGCGTCGACGTCCGCGGAGGGATCCAGCACCTCGACATCGGTCACCGCCATGCCCGGCTCGGTGAGCGTGCCGGTCTTGTCAACGCACACCGTGTCGACGCGAGCGAGGACCTCGACCGCGGGGAGGTCCTGCACGAGCACCTTGCGCTGCGCGAGGCGCACGACAGCAACGGCCATCGCGATGCTCGTGAGCAGCACCAGGCCCTCGGGCACCATGGTCACGACGCCGGCGATGGTGCCCCGGATCGCGTCGTCCACCGATTGATTTGCGCGCAGTTGGGAGAAGAGCAGGAGGAGCCCGACCGGGGGAATGAGGAACGAAGAGAGGCGCACGAACTTCGCGATGTCGTCTCGAAGCTCGGACTTCGTCTGGGTGAACTTCTTGGCCTGCTCGGTCAGTCCGGCAGCGAAGGAGTCGCGGCCGACGCGCGTGGCGACGTAGAGCCCGCCGCCCGCGACGACGAAGGAGCCGGACATCGCCTCATCGCCGACAGCCTTGTCGACAGGATCGGCCTCACCGGTGAGCAGGCTCTCGTCGATCTCGAGGCCCTCGGCTGACACGATCTCGCCGTCGACGACGAGTTGGTCGCCCGAGCGCAGGACGATGAGGTCGTCGAGCACCACCTCGGACGGCCGCACCTCGACGTCCCGTCCATCGCGACGGACCATCGGCTTGGCCTCGCCGATGACCGAGAGCTTCGCCAAGGCCCGGCTCGCGCGGTACTCCTGCACGATGCCGATGAGGGAATTGGCGACGATCACGAAGCCGAAGAGCGAGTCCTGGAACGGCGCCACGAACCACATGACGACCCACATGGAGCCGATGAGGGCGTTGAACCAGGTGAGCGTGTTGGAGCGAATGATGCTCGCAAGGCTGCGGCTGCGCGGGTCGGGAGCATCGTTGGTCTGCCCTCGCGCGACCCTCTCGGCGACCTGCTCAGATGTCAGTCCCGTCAGTGCGGCGGTCTGCATCATGCGTCCAACCCGTCGATACGTCGCAGGATGACTCCCTCGCGCAGTGCCCAGGGACCGATCTCGAGCTGCTCTACGCCGAGGAGGTCCATCGCCGACTCCGCGACGATCGCGCCGGCCAGCAACTGCGGCGCACGCGACTCCGAGACGCCGGGGAGGCGACTGCGCTCCGCGGCGTTCATCCCCGCAAGCTTGGGCACCCACAGGCGCACGTCCTCGCGCGACAGGGTGCGACGGACGTGGAAGCCCTCACTCGACGGCGCCGCACCGGCAATCCGTGCGAGTTGGCGGAATGTCTTGGAGGTCGCGACCGTGATGCGAGGCGGACCGGCTCGCAGGATCTGGCCCACGACGGCGCCCAGTGCCGCCCGTGCTGCCTTGCGTGCCTCGCGCACCTGCTTCTCCTTAGGCGGGTTGTCTGCGAAGAACTCGCGGGTGAGGCGGCCGGCGCCCAGGGGAAGCGACAGTGCGACGTCGGGCTCCTCATCGGCTCCGGTGGCCAGCTCGAGCGAGCCGCCTCCGATGTCGAGGACCAGGATGCGTCCCGCCGACCAACCGAACCAGCGGCGTACGGCGAGGAAGGTCAGGCGTGCCTCGTCCTCGCCGCTGAGGACTTCGACGGCAAGGCCCGCCCGCTCACGAACCGCCTGGATGACTTCGAGGCCGTTCGGCGCCTCGCGAATCGCCGATGTCGCGAAGGCGATGAACTCGGTGACGCCGAGGTCCTCGGCCGTGGTCTGTGCTTCGCGGGCGAAGTCGACGAGCTCATCGACCGCGGCGTCGTCGATTCGACCGTCGGCGGTGAGGTGCTCGGCGAGGCGCAGGGAGACCTTGGATTTCCACGCGGGCAGCGGTGCCGCGCCCTGATGGGCGTCGACGACGAGCAGGTGAACGGTGTTGGATCCGATGTCCAGGACGCCCAGCCGCACGAGGCGCACGCTACCGCGCCGCGGAGCCTGTAGGGTCGCACGGTGCCCGAAGTTCCCCTTGACTTCCCCCGCGCCTGGGTCGAGTTCGACGATCCCGGCAAGAAGTCCCGTCGCTACAGGATCGACCTCACCTGGCTGACGTCGCGCTGGACGTGCATCTTCGGCCGCGGGTGCAAGGGCATCTACGCCACTGCCCCCGATTCCGGATGCTGCACCCAGGGGGCGCACTTCACCGACAAGGACGACGAGAAGCGCACCCTCAAGTGGGCCGCCAAGCTCGACCCGGAGCACTGGCAGTTCTATGACGTCGGTCAGCGCAAGGGTGCCACCGTCAAGGCGGGCGACGGCGAGCGCAAGACGCGCGTGGTCGACGGCGGCTGCATCTTCCTCAACCGTCCCGGCTTCGCAGGTGGCGAGGGCTGCGCGCTGCACGGCCTCGCCGAGCGCGAGGGTGTGTCCTTCGTCAAGACCAAGCCCGACGTCTGCTGGCAGTTGCCCATCCGTCGGACGTACGACGAGGTCGAGCGACCCGACGACACCAAGGTGCAGGTCGTGAGCATCACCGAGTTCGACCGTCGTGGCTGGGGCCCGGGGGGCCACGACCTCGACTGGTACTGCAGCGGCAACACCGAGGCGCACATCGCCTCGGAGCCCGTCTACCTCACCAACCGCGATGAGCTCGTCGAGCTCATGGGCAAGAAGGCCTACGCCGTGCTCGTGGAGTACTGCCAGGCGCATGAGAAGGCGCTGATGAACGCGCGCGGCAAGGCTCGCGAGGCCCTCGCACCGCACCCCGCCGACCCCGTCTGACCCACATCACGTTGACTGCAACGCCTGACCGTCGGAGCAGGCGCGTAGCCTGCGACCCATGGCCAAGTCGGCGGTGACCTACCAGTGCAACGCGTGCGGTGCCACGTCGCTGCGCTGGGTGGGCCGCTGCCCCAAGTGCCAGGAGTTCGGCACGGTCGTGGAGATCGCGCCCACACCCACCACCAAGGCAGCCAAGACAGGCGCCAAGGCCGCCTCGGTGCGACCGGCACAGCCGATCTCCGACATCGCCGAGGAGCGCGTACGTCGCATCTCTACGGGTGCTGGTGAGTTCGACAGAGTCATCGGCGGCGGGCTCGTTGCCGGGCAGGTCGTGCTCGTCGCTGGCGAGCCCGGGGTCGGCAAGTCGACGCTGCTGCTATCGGTCGCGAATGCCTACGCCGCCAAACATGCAGGGGTTGTCCTCTACGCATCCGGCGAGGAGTCAGCAGACCAGATTGCGCTACGCGCGCGACGCATCGGCGCAGTCTCCGACCGCCTCCTTGTCGCCGACGACAACGACCTCTTCACGATCCTCGGCCAGATCGAGCATCACCGCCCGTCCCTCATCATCATCGACTCGGTCCAGACCATTGCCAGCCCCGAGCTGGAGGGTCGCGCGGGCGGTGTCGCGCAGGTGCTTGAGGTGACTCAGGCACTCACGCGCACGGCGAAGCAGCGCGGTATCCCGCTGCTGCTCATCGGGCAGTCCACCAAGGACAACTCGGTGGCCGGACCCCGAGCTCTGGAGCACCTCGTCGATACCGTGCTGACCTTCGAGGGTGAGCGCACCACCGCCCTCCGGCTTCTTCGCGCAGCGAAGAACCGCTACGGCCCCGCCGACGAAATCGTCGCCTTCGAGCAGACCGACTCCGGTCTCGCCGAAGTCGTCGACCCCTCCGAACTCTTCCGGGGCCAGCGTGAGATCCCGGTCCCCGGCACGTGCGTCACGGTGACCATGGAGGGTCGGCGCCCGTTGCTCGCAGAGATCCAGGCACTGGTCTCTCCCGATGGCGGACCCGTCGCGAGGCGCACCGTCACCGGCCTCGACACCACACGCGTGGTCACTCTTGCGGCCGTCACCGCACAGGCCGGCATCAAAGTTCTTCCCCAGCGCGACATCTTCGTCGCCACGGTCGGTGGCGCCCAGATCTCGGATCCGGGATCCGACCTGGCCGTGTGCCTGGCCATCGCATCCGCTCAGCTGGACACCGCGATCCCGCCCGATGTGCTTGCGATCGGCGAGATCGCGCTCTCCGGCGACGTCCGCCCGGTGCCCTTCCTTTCCCAGCGCGTGGCCGAGGCTCGACGGCTTGGATTCACGCGCATCCTCGTGCCCGCGGGATCGCGTGACCGTCTCGACGGGGTCACGGAGATTCGTCACCTCGAGGCGGGTCTCCGCGCGATCCAGGGCCACGCCAGCGCTGCGCACCCTCCGGGCTTTCGTTAGGCCCATGGTCGGCGCACTAGGCTGTCGATCCGACCGCAAGGGGGACCATGGCTACCGATGTGCAAGCGCGCCTGCGCGACGTGCTCGCCATGGTCGCGCCCGGCACACCGCTGCGCGATGGCCTGGAGCGGATCCTGCGCGGGCGCACGGGTGCACTCCTCGTCCTGGGCCTGGATCGTTCGGTCGAGGGCATCACGCGCGGAGGCTTCGACCTCAACATCGAATTCACGGCCAATCGGCTACGCGAGCTCGCCAAGATGGACGGTGCGATCGTCCTGAACGACGATGCGACGCGCATCCTGAAGGCTGCCGTGCACCTGCATCCCGATCCTGCACTTCCCACTGACGAGACCGGCACGCGTCACAGCGCCGCAGACCGGGTCTCCCGCGAGACTCACCACCCCACCATCAGCGTGAGCGAATCCATGTCGACCGTCACGATCTACGTCGATGGCCGGCGGCACGTGCTCGAGGACTCCAGCTCCATCCTCGCCCGAGCCAACCAGGCGATCGCCACACTCGAGCGCTACCGCATGCGCCTCGATGAGGTGACCGCCAACCTCTCGGCGCTGGAGATCGACGACCTCGTCACGGTGCGCGATGTAGCGGTCGTGGCACAGCGCGGCGAGATGGTCCTGCGCATCGCCCTGGAGATCCAGGGGTATGTCATCGAGCTCGGCACCGATGGTCGCCTCCTGTCGCTGCAGCTCGCCGAACTCCTCGCAGGCGTGGGCGAAGAGCGCTCTCTCGTGCTCCGCGACTATGCCACCGGGCGTGGACGTCGCGTCGAGCGCGCCGCGACCGCGCTGGACGCGCTTGACGAGGCTCATCTACTCGACCTTGTCGCCGTCGGCCGCGCACTGGGCTTCGAAGGAGGCGAGGAAGGACTCGAACAGCAGGTGAGCCCGCGCGGCTACCGCCAACTCGCCCGCATCCCCAGGCTCCCGGACGCGATCATCGAGCGCCTCGTCGGCAAGTTCGGATCGCTGCCGAAGATCCTGTCCGCGTCGACCGAGTCCCTCCAGGGAGTCGACGGCGTCGGCGAGACCCGGGCCCGATCCGTGCGCGAGGGACTGTCGCGCCTCTCCGAGGGCTCCCTGCTCGAGCGCTACTCCTAGGGCGGGGCGCTACTCCAGGCCCCTATTCCAGGCGCAGGGCCGTGGGGGCACTCACGATCGCTCCATTGCGCCCCACGACGGTGTACTCCCCGGCCTGGGCCATGGGCTGATCCGGCGGGCAACCAGCCGCGCTGAGGTAGCCGTCCCAGACCAGTTGGGTCTCGAAGGCATCTCCGCGATCCAAGGTCACGACGTCCTTGTCCTCGTTGGGATTGCAATCGTCGCTGGACCAGACCGTCACCTCGCCCTGGGTGATCTGCAGCTCATTGGCCCCGGGTCCCACATCGCGCTTGCACGGTCGGGTGCCGATATTGGTCACCGAGAGCGTCAGGGTCGGCGTCGACCCGACGGGATAGATGGCCTCCTCCGCGAAGGCCTCGACGAGTATGTCGGCTTCAGTGCAGTCCGTGATCTCCGTCGGCTCCGGCTCGGGACTCGGACTCGCGGACGTGGCCGTCGGCTCCGGCGTCGGTGAGGCGGTCGGCACATCGGTGGGCGCAGGCTCTGGCGCAACCTCACTCCCGCCCCCTCTGCCGAAGATGAACCACCAGAGGAAGAGCAGGATCGCAAGCAGCACGACGAGGACCACGAGTCGCCGACGCCAGTAGACGCCCGGCGGCTCCGGCCCGATCGGTGACATGAGCCCACTCACGGGTCAGCACCGTACCCCTTCTCACGGGAGGGCATGGCAGCATCGGCATATGGGCCGGCGATCGACAGGTGACCGAACGCGCCCGCCCTCCACTTCGATACATCGATCCCGCATGGATTCCCCTGAGGGGCTCCACCTGGGGTCCCAGAGCGGCCGAATTCGGCGATGGTTCTCCCACCACGCCCGCGCGCTGCCCTGGCGCCAGCCGCCCGCTCCTGGGCCTCATCCGGGCGGCTGGGGGGTCCTGGTGTCCGAATTCATGCTCCAGCAGACCCCCGTCGACCGGGTCCTGCCCGAGTGGGTCACTTGGCTCGGGCGCTGGCCCGCACCGTCTGCCCTGGCCACCGACCCGCCGGGCGAGGCCATCCGGGCCTGGGGGCGCCTGGGCTATCCGAGACGGGCGCTGCGCCTGCACGAAGCGGCATCGCGCATCGCCCGCGACCACGCCGACCTGGTGCCGGCCGACGAGGCCGAGCTTCGGGCGCTGCCGGGGATTGGCGAGTACACCGCGGGGGCGGTGCGCGCCTTCGCCTACGGCCAACGCGCCCTGGCCCTCGACACCAACGTCCGCAGGGTCATCGCGCGCCACGACCTTGGCGAGGAGTTCCCGTCCGGCTCGGTCACCCGGGCCGAGCGGGAGTACGCCGATGCCATCCAGCCGGAGCGCGGCGGCGCCGCATGGATGGCGGCCGTGATGGAGTTGGGAGCGCTCGTGTGCACCGCACGCCAGCCCGACTGTGCACGCTGCCCGATCGCGAGCAGCTGCCGATGGCTGGCCCTGGGCAAGCCCGAGGGTCCGGCGCCCCGGCGACAGCCGAGGTACGCCGGCTCGGACCGTCAGGCTCGGGGGGCCCTCCTCGCCGTACTCCGGGAAGCGGGGGGACCCGTCCGCCAGTTGGACCTAGACCTCGCGTGGCCCGACGCCGTCCAGCGCGCCCGAGCCCTGGACGGCCTTGCCGCCGACGGCCTCGTCGTCCCGGTAGGGCGCGCGAAGTGGGCGCTGCCCGGCTAGGGGATAGCCGGCTCGGCCTCGAGCGGCACCCGGTCCTCTTGGCGCACCGCCATACGCGTGCCCATGGGCCCGTCGAGGCTCAGGTCGACCCACGTGCGGTCACCGGCAATTCCGATGCCTGCGCACTCGCCCGAACCCCGCGGGGTCGCGCGCACGGCCGAGACCTCGACGAGCGTCGGCCTCTCGATCGCGCGCACGACGACTTCGTCCCCAGTGCACAGGCCCGAGTCGGGCAGCGCGACCGCGACCTGGATGATCTGCGGATCGGTGGTGGGCCGCCAGGCGACGGGATCCAGTGGTGCCTCCTCCGTGCCGAGCGCACGCAGCGGCCCGATTCCGGCGACCAGCCCACCCAGGACGACGAGCGCCGCGACAGCGACGACAGTGCCCACCGTCCACATCCAGAAGACGGGCGAGCGCCGTCGGCGCGGAGCGTCGTACTCGCGCAGGCCGGGGATCAGCGGGCCGCGTGCCACGCCTCACCCCTCCCTGAGCATCAGTCGGTACCGGCAGTCTCGATCGGAGGCGCGTCGGGTACGTCGGCCTTGGGAGTGGAGGTGAAGGTGAACTCCCTGCCGTCCTCGCCATCGACCACATCGACGAGCACGATGGAGCCCGGCGTGATCTCGCCGAAGAGCATCTTCTCGCTCAGCGGGTCCTCGATCTCGCGCTGGATCGTGCGACGGAGCGGACGGGCACCCATCGAGGAGTCGTAGCCGCGCTCCGCCAGAAGCTCGCGCGCGGACTGCGTGAGATCGAGCGAGATGTCACGGTCCTTGAGGCGCTCGTCAAGCAGGTTGACCATGAGATCGACGATCTGGATGATCTCTGCCCTGCTGAGCTGGTGGAAGACGATGACATCGTCGATGCGGTTGAGGAACTCCGGGCGGAAGTGCTGCTTGAGCTCCTGCTGCACCTTGGTCTTCATGCGCTCGTAGGCCGACAGGTCGTCGTTCTCCGGCGCGAAGCCCAGCATGACGCCCTTGGACACATCGCGGCTGCCGAGGTTGGTCGTCATGATGATGACGGTGTTCTTGAAGTCCACGACCCGACCCTGTGCGTCGGTGAGGCGGCCCTCCTCGAGCACCTGCAGCAGCGAGTTGAAGATGTCGGGGTGGGCCTTCTCGACCTCGTCGAAGAGCACCACGGAGAAGGGCTTGCGGCGCACCTTCTCGGTGAGCTGTCCGCCCTCTTCGTAGCCGACGTATCCGGGAGGCGAGCCGAAGAGTCGCGAGGCTGTGTGCTTCTCGGAGTACTCGCTCATATCGAGTGAGATGAGCGCGTCCTCGTCACCGAAGAGGAACTCCGCGAGCGTCTTGGAGAGCTCGGTCTTGCCGACACCCGAGGGCCCGGCGAAGATGAACGACCCCGAGGGGCGCTTGGGATCCTTCAGGCCAGCGCGGGTACGACGGATCGACTTGGAGAGGGCCTTGATGGCCTGCTCCTGGCCGATGACGCGACGGTGCAGCTCCTCCTCCATGCGGATGAGGCGCTGGGCGTCGTCCTCGGAGAGGTCGGTCACCGGGATGCCAGTCATGAGGGCGAGGACCTCGGCGATGAGGCGCTCATCGACCTCGGCCACGACGTCCATGTCGCCGGCCTTCCACTCCCGCTCGCGCTGGGCCTTCTCGGCGAGGAGGTTCTTCTCATCATCGCGCAGGCGAGCGGCGAGCTCGAAGTCCTGGGCGTCGATCGCCGACTCCTTCTCCCGGCGCACATTGGCGATGCGCTCGTCGAACTCGCGCAGGTCCGGCGGCGCGGTCATGCGACGGATGCGCAGGCGCGAGCCGGCCTCGTCGATGAGGTCGATGGCCTTGTCGGGGAGCTGACGGTCGGAGATGTAGCGATCCGACAGGCGGGCGGCCGCAGCGAGCGCGCCGTCGGTGATCGAGACGCGGTGGTGCGACTCGTAGCGATCGCGCAGGCCCTTGAGGATCTCCACGGTGTCGCTCACGTCGGGAGCATTGACCTGGACGGGGGCGAAGCGACGCTCGAGCGCGGCATCCTTCTCGACGTACTTGCGGTACTCGTCGAGAGTGGTCGCACCGATCGTCTGGAGTTCACCGCGGGCGAGCATGGGCTTGAGGATGCTCGCCGCGTCGATCGCGCCCTCGGCCGCACCGGCACCGACGAGGGTGTGCATCTCGTCGATGAAGAGGATGATGTCGCCGCGCGTGCGGATCTCCTTGAGGACCTTCTTGAGGCGCTCCTCGAAGTCACCGCGGTAGCGGCTGCCGGCGACGAGCGCGCCGAGATCGAGGGTGTAGAGCTGCTTGTCCTTGAGGGTCTCGGGCACCTCGCCGCGGATGATGTTCTGAGCCAGTCCCTCGACAATGGCGGTCTTGCCGACGCCGGGCTCGCCGATGAGGACGGGGTTGTTCTTGGTGCGGCGCGACAGCACCTGCATCACGCGCTCGATCTCCTTCTCGCGCCCGATGACCGGGTCGAGCTTGGACTCCCGCGCGGCCTGGGTGAGATTGCGGCCGAACTGGTCGAGGACGAGCGAGGTGGAGGGCGTGCCCTCGGCGGGCCCACCGGCGGTCGCGGGCTCCTTGCCCTGGTAGCCCGACAGGAGCTGGATGACCTGCTGGCGCACGCGATTGAGGTCGGCGCCGAGCTTGACGAGCACCTGCGCGGCGACGCCCTCGCCCTCGCGGATGAGGCCGAGCAGGATGTGCTCGGTGCCGATGTAGTTGTGGCCGAGCTGCAGTGCCTCGCGCAGGGAGAGCTCGAGCACCTTCTTGGCGCGCGGCGTGAAGGGGATGTGACCGCTGGGGGCCTGCTGGCCCTGGCCGATGATCTCCTCGACCTGTGAGCGCACGGCCTCCAGGGAGATGCCCAGGCTCTCGAGCGCCTTGGCAGCGACTCCCTCGCCCTCGTGGATGAGGCCGAGCAGGATGTGCTCGGTCCCGATGTAGTTGTGGTTGAGCATCCGGGCTTCTTCCTGGGCCAGGACGACGACCCGACGTGCCCGGTCCGTGAACCTCTCGAACATGCTCTCCCACCCTTTCCTCTGCGGCCCGAGGGCCTGTCCGGGTACGACGCAGGGGCCGCCCGGCTGGTTCGATGCTAGCGCCGCCCGGCTGAGGTCACCCGTTCGCGCCCTCAGCAGGCCACACGGGTGTAACGCCGAAGGTGGGTGAGCCCTTCCCGGGCGGATTCGGCCTAGAGCGGACGGGGGGAACTAGGAGCCGAAGGCGCTGGCCACCGAGCCCCCGGAGATGCGATTGCGGAAGGCATCCCCGGTGAACGACCCTCGATCGAGGAGGAAACCCGCCCCGGCTCCGTTCTCCGGGCCCCCCAGGGAGTTCGACCGGATCCACTCGCTCTCGGGTATGACGTTCTGGTACTGCACCTTGAGCGGCACTGCGTGAGTCGCGCTCTCCTGCGAGAAGTAGGTCACCGAATTGGATCTCGTGCTGCTGACCTCGAGATCGACCCACGAACCGCGTGACTGCTGAGCCAGACTTCTGTTGAGGCGTGCCTTCCGGATCCCTGCCACCGTCTTGGCCCCGAGGTAGCCCGCACCGAAAGTCGCTGCGGCAGCACCGATACCGATGGCGATGGCCTGCCAGCTCTCGGACACCTGGTTGCGCACGGCCAAGGCAGCCCCCACCCCCGCCGTCACTGATGCGGCCACTCCCAGCCCGTAGAGAGCGGTCTTGCCGGGATTGGCCCGCGCGACGGCCTTGAACTTCGACCAGGTGGATGACGACGCGCTCAAGCCCTTCGGCAGGCTTCCCTTGGCAGAGGCGCCCCCGACACCGATGGCCAGCGTGAGCAGGGCCGATGCCGCTGCCACCCACACCCAGGTCCAATCCGTGTCCGACTCGTTGCCGCTGCTGTCCTTGGCATTGACCGGGTCGCCGTCGGTGTAGCCGTAGAGGTTCTGCCCCGAGTCGACGAGCGGATCCGCAGACAGGAACTGACCGGTGGCCGGGAGATAGGCGCGGGCTCCCACGATCACGATTCCCGCGGCACCCGGCAGGGTGTCGGCGCGCGTGCTCGCATGCCAGCGATACGTCGGCGCCGCGGATTCCGGCGCGAGGTCGGCCGACCCGAGCCGCTCACCGTAGGGGCCCACGCGCTCAGCGGGCCCAAGACCGGCGGCCGTCGCACCGCCCCATGCCGGCGCGGCCAGCGTGGCAAGGGAATTGCCGGTGGCGTCGTCGTGCGTGATCGTCGCTCCGCCGGATTCGGGGATGGTCACCCGTGCTCCACCGGGTAGATCGAGCACCGCGGCGATCACGGGCCCCATGCCACCGGAATCATCGGTGGCGAGTTGGAGCGCGCCGCCGGCACCGTAGGAGATCGCCTCGGTGCCTCCGGCGGTGGTGACACGCCGCGTGAGGACGTTGCCGCTGTAGGAAGTGAACTCGGTCGTGATCGGGGCCGTCGTATCCATGCCCTCGCGCATGCGCAGCACCTGTCCGCCGATGCCGTAGGCCAGCGAAACCGTTCGATCGATGCCCTCGACGGCAACCACTCGACCCAGACCGTCGTGCTGGAAGGTCGCGGTGCCTTGTCCTCCGGTGAGCAGTGGATCGGTGGTCGACACGATGCGCCCCTTGGCGTCGTGGCACGTGGTGTAGGCCACACCATCCCGCGAGCCGGCGGTGCGGAGATTGTCCTCACCTGCGCGGAGGTATCCCGCGCCGCAGGCAGCTGCCTGGTCGTTGAAGGAGTACTCGAAGGTGCGCGGGGTCCCGGTGGCCGCGCTGATGACCGCCCGCGTGAGGCGGCCGGCCTCGTCGTAGGAGTAGGCCCGCCGGTCGGTGAGTCCGGGACCGGTGGTCGCCTCCTCGAGGGTCCGTCCAAAGTCGGTGCGCGTCACAGCGTGTGAGTAGCGCTCGCCACTCGACGCGACGATCGTCTTGCTGCGCATACGCCCATCCGGGCCGTAGGCATAGCTGGCACGGGAGCCGGGGTACTCGACTGAGGCGATACGTCCGGTGTCGCGGTCGTAGGCGACGGTCGCGGCAGCCACTCCGCCGATCGATACCTTCTCCACAGCACCGTCGAGTTGCGTGCGGTAGGCATAACCGACGGTGGTGACCGGTCCCGCACCTGGGCCGTCATAGGACACCGAGGTCGGCTGACCTGCCGCGTCGTAATCCCACGTGGTGACGGTGCCGCTCGCATCAACGCTGCGCACCGGGCGGCCGCGCAGGTCGGTGGTCACGGACGTCTGCACTGAGGTGCCTGCGCCGACGGGAGCACCCGGACCCAGGGTGACGGTGGTTGTGAAGGTCAGCGGGTCGCCGCCGGCCTGTGGGTCGCCCGACGACACCTGCACGTCTTCGAGCAAGGTGGCTTCGCCTGCGCGCGCGACAGAGTAGGTCCGCTGTGATGCCATCGTCCCGTCCGGGTGGTACCCGTTGCACTGCACCTGTGCGAGGCCGTCGCCCTCAGTGACACTGGCCGTCTGACGTCCGCGGATGTCGTAGTAGGTGGTGACCTTCGTGCCGTCCTGGCGGGTGACGGTCGCCGGCTGTCCCGATCCAACCGCGGTCCCCGAGCCGCACGCTGGCGGTAGTGCGATCGCGTCGGACACCGGCCAGTAGCTGGTGCGCACCACCTCACCCCCCGCGGTAGTGAAGCGCAGTTGGCGTCCCCACAGTCCGCGGCCAGGGTCGAGGTCCTCGTAGCCGAAGCGCACCGTGCGACCTGCGGGATCGGTGACCGCACCCGCCTGACCCGAAGCCGGATCGGGATAGTCGGTGACGGTGCGTACGTCCTTAGCGCTGCCACGGTAGACGTCGTTGCTGGTCGTGACCGTCGCGTTGGAGAACTCCGGGCGTACCGAATCGACTTCCAGGGCTGCCAAGTTCTGCCCCACGGGCGCGGCCTGCACCGAGAATGCGCCGTTCCCTCGCCCGGCGGTGAGCTGCACCGTCACCTGCTTCGGGCCCTTGCCAAGGCCCTGGAGCGTGCACGTATCGGTGCCCGCGGCCGGCTCGCAGGCGACGGCACCCACCATGAGGAGCACACGGCCACCCGATGCCTCGACACGGAAGGTCCAGCCGTCGCGCGCACCGGCCTTGTCGAGTTCTTCGCTGGGTCGCCATACGCCGGTGGCGAGGGCAGACCACGACCGATCCGGGCCCTGCCAGCGGTAGGAGAGCCCGCTTCCCCCGCGGGGCACGGCCCAGTAGGCGGAGTCGGGACGGCCGCCGAGCATGTCGTCGGGGAAGACCTGCGCGCGCAGCCCCGCGAGGCGGACTCGCTTGGTGCCGTCGATGTCGACGTCGTAGTCGGTCGTCGTGCGCTGGGCGTCGTTCGCCTCCACGGACGTCGCCCGGGTGGACGGCCCTGCCGATGAGATCTGCCGCCCGAGCTCATCGCGCTTGATGCGCGTCTGGCGCCCCTGCTCGTCGATCGTCGTCTGCGTGCCGGCATCGACCAGGTCACCCGCCAAGCGCTGGCTGAGACCGGTCTTGTCGACCGAGCGCAGCACCTGCCACGTCGTGGGGTCGACGAAGTCGCGCCTCGCGAGGGAGTAGCCCGATCCCTGCAGCGCGACCCGCGCCTCAGCCTGCAACTCCGGTCGAGGGTCCTTGATCCACGCCTTGAGGGAGTCCTCGGTAATGCTGGGGAATGCCACTGTGCGAGCAAGGGATGGGGCGCCGATGGTGGATGGCTGATCGACGAGATTCGCTGCGCGCCCCCGGTCGTCGTACTCCACACGCGACAGCGCACTGGCTGCGCCTGGATCCACGAGGGCCGCTCGGCCGGCGATCGCGGATCGCTCGGAGACAAGGCGCCCGCGCGAATCCCAACCGAGTGCGGTGCCGGCATTGCCGGCGCCCTTGATGAGTGCGATCTGAGCACCTCCGTCACCCGCAGAGACGTAGCCGAAATCCGAGGCGTCACCACCTTCGGCCCAGACACGGCACAGGCTGCCGGTCGGAGGTGCAGCGAAGCCGTGGGTTGTCCAGGAGGAGGAGGGGCAATCCCCTGACCCCGCGTAGGTCAGGCGAATAGCGCGCGCGATCTCATTGGTCAGGCGCACGAGACGCCCGGCGGCGTCCCACTCGAGCCTGGCAACGACGGCACCGGCCTTCTCCACCGATACGGCCCGACCGTCGACGAACCTCGTGGTGGTGGCTGCCGAGTCAGTGAACTCCCAGGAGCCATTGCTCAGGCGGTCGAGGGTGTTGCCGAGGCCAGGCACGCGGCCCGCTCCGGTCACCTGCTCGTAGAGACCCTGCGCCGTGCGCTCGAAGACGAGTGCGGAGCCATCCCAGCCGCGCACGGTGACGACGCGCGGGCCGCGCTCCGACTGCAGTCCGCCGCGCGGCGTGAGATCGCGTGCCCGCGGGGCGATGTACGTCCCGTCACCCGACACCGCGGTGGACGCTCCGCAGAGTGAGGTGCCTTCGATGTCGACGCAGACGCGCAGGCGCGCATCGTCATCACCCACCTCGGCACGGACCTGTCCCCCCTGGGCATCAACAACACCGGCGTCGGACCAAGTCCCATCCGCGTCCAGCACCTGCACACGCTGACCCAGCACCTGCGAGGGATCCTGACCCGGCACCTGCACCTCGGCCACGCCGTCCTCGACGCGGACGCGCGGCCCGGAGGGCGCCGTGACTCGTGCGGATGTTGCCGAGGCTGTCTCCAGACCGGCCCACGGTGAGCCCGTGCCAGGAATGATCCGCCAGCCCTGAGGGAGTCCGGCAGCAGCCGGCACACCCGACCCCCAGGTCAGCGTGAGGCCGAGAGCCGACGTCGGGCCGGCCAGGACGGGCGACTGCCACGACCACGACACGTTGCCGGTGATGGTGGAGACGCGGATGCCATCCACCCCGATGCTCGGGCCGGCCTGGGATCCGGGCTGGGCGACCGTGAAGGTGCCGGCCCGCACCCAGCCCTGCTGGCTGCGGGCATCGATGGCGAAGGATCGGCCTGCGGTGAGAATGCGGTCGATCTTGGCCCAGCCGTTGCGCGCGGTCGCAGCCCAGCCGCTGCCATCGCCCCCGGCCGAACCCTGGCTGAGGTCCACGACACGCAACTCCACCGTGGGCTCGTCGCGCAGGCCCGGGATGTAGACGAGTGGATAGTTGCCGTGCATCGCGCTGCCCCGCGGGAGCACTGCCACGGTGGGCAAAGTCGCGGGCCATTGGGCCGCACCCTGAGCGCGCACGGTCTCGATCGGGCCCAGGGACTCCAGTCCTCCGGTGGCACGCGCAGTCACAGGATCGGCAGTGGGCGCCGCCGCGGCATTCGAGACGCTGCTGCCGGCGAGAAGGCCGGCCACGAGGGCCGTGGCCGATGCCCCGACGATGGATGCGCGAGCGAGGAGACGGTGTCCCATGGCCGGAAGGCTATGGGGCCACTACCTGGCGAAGCAACCGCGGGCGTGCGTCCTGTCAGAAGTGGCCATTGAGGTCAACGTCCGCCAGAAGCTGGTGATTCTGGGGCCCGCGCTATGGCACCACCACATGCGTGCAAGGGAAGTCCTGAGCCCACGCCAACGGCATTCGCGGAGCCGCGTCAACCTATCCCGAATCCCGCACAAGACGAGCCGGGAATCACTGACGCAGCGCCGCCCGGGTGCCAGCGACGATCCAATCCGCGTACTGGGCCTGCCCCCGGGCGGAGGACATGCGGGCGGCATCCGCCGAGTTCCGCATGTTGCCCGACTCAAGCAGGATGACCGGGACGTCGGAGAAGTTGAGAGTCGAGATCGTCGGCGTGATGAGCATCTGATGGGAGATGTACGTCGAGCGCGGGGCTCCCGCCCCGGCCATACCTGCGACAAATCGCTTGCCCATGCGAATGGACTTGGCGGAGATGTCGTCGGTCCAGCCCTTGATGACCGACGGGACCATGACGTAGAAGCCGTACCCGGAAGAGTCGGCGCCATCGCCATGGATGGACACCATGAGGTCGGCTCCGACCTTGGCCCCGAAGCGTCCGCGCTCATCCACGCACGGTCCCCACTTGCGCATGGAGTTGGCATGCCGGGTCATCTTGACGTCGGCCCCCAGTGCCTCGAGTTGGTCCTTGACCAGTAGGGCGACGTTCCAATTGAAGGTTGCTTCCGGGAAGCCGGCATTGGTCGCGGTACCGGACGTATTGCAGTTCTTGGTCTCGTGGCCGTTGAAGTGCGTCACGGCGAGTTCGTCGAAGTGCGCCGGATTGGAGTTCCCGAGCTGGTGACCCGGATCCAGGGCGATGACGACTCCGTCGAGCGGACGGTCCGAGACCGGAGCGCTGCTGACCGGTGTCGCAAGAGCGCACGCGAGGCCTGCAGCGGCCAGGAGGGCCAGCGGGAAGGCGAATCTCACCGCAGGAGCATAAGCATGCGGTGGTTGCCGAGGGTATTCGGCTTGACGCGCTCGAGGTCGAGGAACTCCGCCACGCCCTCGTCGTAGCTCTGGAGGAGCTGCTCGAAGACTGCGTGGTCGACCGGACTCCCCTCGATCTCCTCGAAGCCACGGCTGCGGAAGAAATCGACCTCGAAGGTGAGGCAGAAGAGTCGCGCGAGTCCCAGGGTCCGCGCCCTGGCGATGAGGTCGTCGAGGATGCGGCCGCCGATGCCGTGGCCCGCATGCTCGGGATCGACGGCGAGCGTGCGAATCTCGCCGAGGTCCTCCCACATGACGTGGAGGGCACCGCATCCGATCACCGTGCCGTTGAGGTCTGCGACGAGGAACTCCTGCACATCCTCGTAGAGCGTGACGGGTGCCTTGGCGAGGAGCCGGCCATCCTCGGTGTAGAGACCGACGAGCCGGCGTACGGCGGCCACATCCGCGGTGCGCGCCGGACGGATCACAACCTCACTCGTCATGGGGTGCTCACCGCTCAGGCTTGACGAGGGGGAAGAGGATCGTGTCGCGGATGCCCAGGCCGGTGAGCGTCATGAGAAGTCGGTCGATTCCGACGCCGACGCCGCCCGCGGGAGGCATTCCGATCTCGAGCGCTCGGAGGAAGTCCTCGTCGACCGGCATAGCCTCGTCGTCACCGCGGTCGGCCAGGACAGCCTGCGCGAGGAGCCGCTCCCGCTGGATGACGGGGTCGGCGAGCTCGGAGTAGCCCGTGCCCTGCTCGTACCCGTCGATGTAGAGATCCCACTTCTCCACGACGCCCGGCCGATCAGGGTGAGCGCGCGTAAGCGGCGAGGTGTCCTCGGGGTAGTCCATGACGAACGTCGGCCGGTCGAGCGTGGGGATGACGTAGTGATCGAGGAGCTCCTCGACGTACTTGCCCGCCACCCAGTGCGACTGCGGCTCGATCCCCACCGCACGGCACAGGCCGGCAAGCTCGTCGACAGACGTCGCGGGAGTGATCTCACGACCCACCGCTGCCGAGACGGAGCCGTAGAAGTCGATCTCGGGCCACTCGCCCGACAGATCGTGCACGCTGCCGTCGGCGTGGATGACCTGGAGCGTCCCGGTGGCTGCGATCGCGGCCTCCTGGATGATCTCGCGCGTGATGCGCGCGACATCGCGGTAGTCCGTGTAGGCGGCGTAGAACTCCAGGGCGACGTACTCGGGTGAGTGCGTCGAGTCGACGCCCTCGTTGCGGAAGTTGCGATTGATCTCGAAGACCCTCTCAAGGCCGCCCACCAGAGCTCGCTTGAGGAAGAGCTCCGGAGCGATGCGCAGGTAGAGCTCCAGGTCCAGTGCATGCGAGTGCGTGATGAAGGGGCGGGCAGCCGCTCCACCCTGCTGCGCCTGCAGGATCGGCGTCTCGATCTCCAGGAAGCCGCGCTCCGCGAGGCTGCGGCGCACGCTCGCCTCGGCCATGACGCGCATGCGCGCCATCTCACGCGCCTCGGGACGGACGATGAGGTCGACGTAGCGCTGACGGACCCGGTTCTCCTCCGACAGGGGCTTGTGCGCGACCGGCAGTGGCCGCAGGGCCTTGGTGGCCATTCGCCACTCATCGGCCATCACCGAGAGCTCGCCTCGCTTGGAGGTGATGACCTCTCCCGCGACGAAGACGTGATCGCCGATGTCGACGAGCTGCTTCCACTCCTCGAGTGCAGTCTCACCCACGGACGCGAGCGAGAGCATGGCCTGGAGCTCGGTGCCATCCCCGGCCCGCAGGGTGGCGAAGCAGAGCTTGCCGGTGTTGCGTTGGAAGATCACCCGGCCGGCGACGCCCACGCGATCGCCGGTGGCCACGTCGACGTCGAGATCCGGGTACGCCGCGCGCACCTGGGCGATGGTGTGCGTCACGGGGAGTCGGACGGCATACGGCTCGCGGCCTCCGGCGAGGAGCCGGTCGCGCTTGTCGCGGCGCACGCGCATCTGCTCGGGCAGGTCGTCCCCGGGCTCATGCGCGTCGTGGTCCGTCACGGGCGCAAGGGTAGTCAGTCGGCGTTCTTCTCGAACACCAGGCGCAGGCCCACCAGGGTGAGATCCGGGTCGTGGTGCGTGATGGTCTCCGACTCCGGGACCACGATGGGAGCGAGGCCGCCCGTGGCGATGACCGCCTGGACACCACCGATCTCATCGCTGATGCGGCGCACGAGGCCGTCGACCTGACCCGCGAAGCCATACAGAGCGCCGGACTGCAGGGCTTCGACGGTGTTCTTGCCGATGGGCGACCGTGGCCGGACGAGTTCGACCTTGCGCAACTGGGCTGCGCGCTGAGCCAATGCGTCCAGGGAGATTTCGATCCCCGGGGCGAGTGCACCGCCGAGGAACTCCCCCTTGGCGGACACGACATCGAGGTTGGTCGACGTGCCGAAGTCGACGACGATCGAAGGGCCGCCGTAGAGATGGTGGGCTGCCATCGTATTGACGATGCGATCGGTGCCCACCTCCTTCGGATTGTCGGTCAGCACCGGCACGCCGGTCTTGGTGCCGGGCTCGACGATCACGGTGGGGATGTCGTCGTGGTACGCCGAGAGCATCTGACGCATCTCCCGGAGCACCGCAGGGACCGTCGAGCACAGTGCGATGCCCGTGAGGGGCGGCTCATCGGCGAGGAGGCCGCGGAAGACGAGCGCCATCTCATCGGCGGTGGAGCGCGCATCGGTCTTGATGCGCCAGGAGCGGACGAGGTCCTCGCCCTCGAAGAGCCCGAGGACGGTGTTGGTGTTGCCGACATCGATCGTCAGCAGCGTCACTGTGCCTCCCGCAGGTCGGCACCGATGTCGAGCACCGGCGCGGAGTGCGTCAAGGCTCCCACGGCGACGAAGTCAACACCGGTGGAGCCGACGGCAGCCGCATCCGCGAGCGTGAGCCCCCCGGAGGCCTCGAGCTGAGCCCTGCCGGCCGTGCGGCGCACGGCCTCGCTCATCTGCTCCGGTGTGAAGTTGTCGAGCAGCACCAGGTCGGCTCCAGCCGCCAGCACCTCGTCGAGCTGGTCTAGGGAGTCGACCTCCACCTCCACCGGGATCCCCGGGAATGTCTCGCGCACACGGGCGAAGGCTGTCGCCACACCACCCGCAGAGACGACGTGGTTGTCCTTGACGAGGGCCGCGTCACTGAGCGACATGCGGTGGTTGACACCCCCACCGCAGCGCACGGCGTACTTCTCGAGACTGCGCAGGCCGGGTGTCGTCTTGCGGGTATCGCGCACGCGCGTCGGTGCATCACCGAGCGCATCGACCCACTGGCGCGTGGCTGTCGCGATCCCGGAGAGGTGGCAGAGCAGGTTGAGTGCGGTGCGCTCGCCGAGGAGGAGGTCGCGCGTGGGTCCCGTGGCCGAGACGACAACATCGCCGGGACGCACCCGCGCGCCGTCCTCGATCCACGTGCAGGTCACCCGTCCCTGCGATGCCCGCGCGAGCGCTGCCGCCGCGATGGGCGCTCCCGCGATGACCCCGGGGGCGCGGGCGACCAAATCGAGGGTCCCGCGTGCGTCGGCCTCAACCGTGGCCACGGATGTCACGTCAACACCGCCGTCGAGATCCTCGGCCAATGCACGGTCGACGATGTCGGCGACAAGAGCCGGATCGAGCCCCGCGCGGGCAACGCCCTCATCGGGAACCATGCGCTTCACCTCCCTGGACGGGCGCGCGATCAGTGACGATGTCACCCTCTGCGGTCAGACGCGACACGAGCCGCACACGCCAGCGATCATCATCGCGGTCCGGGAAGTCCTCGCGCCAGTGCGATCCCCGCGTCTCCTCGCGGATCCGCGCCTGATGCACGAGCACCCGAGCTGCAAGATGGAGGTTGGTCGTCTCCCAGTCATCGGTGCAGGGCACACCCGTGGCTTCCGTGGCGATCTCCTCGAGGGAGCGAGACGCACGCGCGAGCGACTCGGCACTGCGCAGGACACCGGCGTCCTCGCTCATGGTCTGCTGAACCCGTCGCCGCCCCGCTCCCGTGATGAGCGGACCCGCGGCGGGAAGCGGAACCGAGGGTCGCGATGCGCGGGTCTCGCCCGCGAGTGCGCGACCGATGCGCGCAGCGAAGACCAAGCCCTCGAGGAGGGAGTTGGAGGCGAGTCGATTGGCTCCGTGGACGCCGGTGCAGGCCACCTCACCGCAAGCGAAGAGCCCGGGCACCGAGGCGCGGCCATCCAAATCGGTCCGAACCCCACCGGAGACGTAGTGGGACGCCGGGGAGACGGGAATCAGCTCGGTGACGGGATCGATGCCGTGCGCCCGGCATGACGCGAGGATGGTGGGGAACCGCTCCTCCCACATCCGGGCTCCGAACATGCGGGCATCGAGTGAGACGTGCGGTGCACCCGTGTCGATCATGCGGCGCATGATCGCGCGAGCGACCACATCACGGGGCGCGAGCTCTGCCATGGGGTGGACATCGAGCATGAAGCGCTCGCCTGTCGAGTCGAGAAGGTAGGCACCCTCTCCTCGCACCGCTTCGGATACCAGTGGCTGCTGACCGCGCGCACGCGGTCCGAGCCACAGCACCGTGGGGTGGAACTGCACGAACTCCATGTCGGCTACCTCTGCGCCTGCGCGTAGGGCGAGGGCGACACCGTCTCCCGTCGCGACAGCGGGATTCGTCGTCTGGGCGAAGACCTGGCCGAAGCCTCCAGTGGCCAGGACAACCGCGGGGGCGAGTGCAGCACCGACGCCATCTCGCTGGCCCTGGCCCATGACGTGCAGGGTGACCCCCTGGGCTCCCCCATCCTCATCGCGCAGCAGGTCAAGGACCAGCGCATCCTCGATCAGTTCGATCCCCGGGTCCAGCGCGACGGCGGCGACGAGCGCGCGTGAGATCTCAGCACCGGTCGCGTCGCCACCAGCGTGGGCGATGCGGTCGCGGTGGTGACCGCCTTCGCGCGTGAGAGCCAGCGCACCGGCAGAGTCGAGATCGAAGTGCGCTCCTAGGTCGATCAGCGCGCGTACGGCGTCCGGCCCTTCCGTCACGAGCGCCGTCACGGCATCGACGTCGCACAGACCAGCACCCGCAACGAGCGTGTCGCGCAGGTGCTCCTCGGGGGTGTCGTCATCGGCCAGCGCCGCGGCAATACCGCCCTGGGCCCATCGCGTCGAACCCTCCTCCACACGCCCCTTGGTCACGAGGAGGACGGTCCGACCCGTGCGCCGGGCATGCAGTGCCGCGGTGAGACCCGCAACGCCCGATCCCACGATGACGACGTCGGCGCGCGCGGTCCATCCGGGCGGAGCGGCATCCAGTCGGCTCACGACCCACCCACCAGGTCGATGCCGACGTTGTCGATGAGCCTTGTCCCATCCACGCGCACGGCGACGAGGAGTCGTCCGCTGCGACCGGGTACGGGTTCGCCCAGCGCCTCGTTGGTGACGCACACGTAGTCGATGTCGAGTCCCTCGGACTCCAAGAGGGCACGCGCAGCAGCAGCAATACCCGTAGCACCTGATCCGGCAGCCTCGCGGCCCGCCTGCAGCGCGCGTGGGACGACCGCGGCGGTTTCCCGGGCTGCGGCCGAAAGGTAGCGATTGCGACTGCTCATCGCGAGGCCATCCGCCTCGCGTACGGTCGGCACGCCGACGACCTGCACGCGGAAGTCCAACGCACGCACCATGTCGCCGATGAGCACGAGCTGCTGATAGTCCTTCTCTCCGAAGAGCGCGATGTCGGGTCGGGTGATGTGCATCAGCTTGGCGACGACGGTGAGCACTCCCGCGAAGTGCCCCGGGCGGCTCGCGCCTTCGAGGATGTCGCCACGAGAGCCGGGATCGACTGTGATGCCGAGCTCCGCACCGCCGTACACCTCCGACACGGACGGCGCGAAGACGACGTCTACGCCGTTGCGCTCGCACACCTCGACATCGGCTTCGAGAGTGCGGGGGTAGCGGTCGAAGTCCTCCCCCGCGCCGAACTGCGTGGGATTGACGAAGTCCGTGACGATGATGCGGCCCTGTCCGGGGAGTCGGCGGCGGGCCTCACGCATGAGTTCAGCGTGACCCTCGTGCAGGGCGCCCATCGTCATGACGACCGCGGTCGGTGCTGTCTCCGCCGTAGCCGCGTCGAGCTCCTCGCGCGTGCGCACCAGCACGGTCATCGCTCGTCCTCCGACAGGATCGCGCGCAGGGCATCGGCATCCAATTCGGAGAGAGTGCCCAATGCGCGCGCCCGGTCCACGGTGGCGAGCGCCAGGGCCCGATAGGTGCGCTCCACGTCGGCGTCAGGCATCTCCTCGACGTGTGCGCGCACGGTCGCATGATCGGCGCGGGCCACCGGACCGGTGAGCGCTCGATCTCCTTCACGCAGTGCGTTGTCGAGTGCGGCGCTGAGCAGGGGCCGCGCGATGCGCTCCGGCTCGGCCACACCCGCTGCCGCGAGCAGGTCGAGGGTTTGCGCCACGAGAGTGACGAGGTGGTTTGCCCCGTGGGCAAGTGCCGCGTGGTAAAGGGTGCGACGTTCATCGGCGACGTCGACAGGGTCGCCGCCCATCTCCATCACGAGTGCCGCAGCGATCGAGTCGCCACCGTGGCCCGCGGTCACGCCGAAGGGGCAGTCATCGAGCCGGTCGAGGTCGAGGCTCGTACCGGTGAAGGTCATCACCGGGTGCGCCGCGATGGGGATGACACCCGAGAGCGGGTCCAAGACACCGAGGCCGTGGCGCCCGGATAGGTGCATCACGATCTGTCCCGGGTGCACGTCCGATGCCACCGCATCCACCACGGATGCCAGCGCGTCGTCGGGTACAGCGAGGACGAGCAGGTCGCACGATCGAGCGACCGCCGGGGGGTCGGTGATGGGAACTCCGGGCAGGAGAGCCTCAGCCCGCACGCGCGAGATGTCACCGCGGGCCGAGCAGCCCACGACCTCATGCCCCGCTCGGCGCAGGGCCGCACCGATCACGGCACCGGCCCGACCGGTGCCGATGATGCCGACACGCAGACGCGGGGGCGGGCTCACCACATCGGCAGGGTAGACGTAGAGCCCGCGACCCCGGCTACGCGTCCCAGCGCAGCCAGGAGATACCGCCCCACATCCCGGGATCAGCGAGCCGACGTCCGGTGAAGTAGCGCTCGACCTCGGCGGGGGTCGGCTGCGCACCCAGTGGGGCGATCACGATCTCCTCCCGCTGGCGGGTGAGTGTTGTCCCGGGCACGGACTCAGCGCACGCATCGACTGCGACATGCGCGGTGAGATTGACGGCACCGTCGGGCGAAGGGGACACGACACGCCCCGCCCGGTAGCCCGTGAGGGTGCCGTGCCGGTAACGCTGGATGCGCTCTGCGCGCACATGGCCGTAGTCCGTGGCGAGGATCGTCCCGGCGCCGATGAGGCTGCTCATCCATCGCCACGCGTGATCGCGGGTGATGCCGATCTCGGCACGGTCACCGGTCTCACTGAGGGGCCACCAGCGCTCCATCCACGCTCTCGCGGCCGGCGCATCCACGCCGCAGTCGGCACAGGCGCGATCGTCATCCAGGCGAGGTCCTAGCGTCTCGCTCCCTCGCCGATCGACGAGCACAAGGCGATCTACACCGCTCTCATCACGCTCCACGATGTCGCAGGGGATCTCGTCGAGCCACTCATGAGCCATGACGATTCCGCGAGTGGGCGCGAGGTCGAGTGCGCAGGGGGCTTCCGCCAGCACCGACTCGATACCCGAAACGTGCAGCGGACGTACGTCGACGCCGATCCATCGGGCGCGCGCCGCCAACTCACCGCAGCGCTCCTGGACGTGCGCGAGCAGACTGCCGTCACCGCAGCCGATATCGACAACCGTGAAGTGCGCGGGATGGCCGAGCCTCGCGTCCACGTCGAGGACGATTTCCGCCATCCGCTCGGCGATGATGGGGCCTGCGGCGGTGGCGAAATGATCGCTCGGCTGCTCCGCCCGCCAGAAGTCCCGCGCGGCCGAATGCCAAGCGCGTGACCAGGTCGTTGCCATCATCACGAACGTTGACTGCTACGCGTTGCGTCATTTTCGGGCTCGGAATTGACGCAACGCGTAGCAGTCAACGAGTAGCAGTGGGTGGGGGTCATGAGCGGGATCGCGCCTCTCTCATGCGGTCGGTTTCCTCCTGAGCGAGTGATCCGACCACGTCAGCGCAGAGATGTCGCCCGATGACGTCCACGGGGCCGGGGGCGACATCGGCGTGAAGCGACGCCAGGCCCAGGCGCCGCTCCCACGGACCCTGGGTCACGCGCACCGACTGGACTCGAGCGTGTGGCGCGATCGAGGTGCGGATGGTGATGCGCCCTGAACGGGTCGCGATGACCTGCGGCGTGATCGCGCACGCGAGCGAGCGCCAGGTCAGAGGAGCGCGCCATCGCGACCGGACCGGTGCACTCTCGAAGGGGAGCGTTTCCACGCTGACATCGGGAAGCACCTCCGCGATGAGCCGCAGCGCCTCGGCGCGCGGCGCGACAGGGATGAGGACGTCGGGACGTGCCTCGTCGCCTTCCACGCCGGCGATCGTGACAGTGACGCGCACCCAGTCCCAGCGCCGCCACAGGAGGGGGGACACGATCGACAGGGCATGCACGCGATCCGGGGGGATGGTGCGGGACTGGGTCGACAGCAGACCCCGGTGAATGCTCAGGCCGTCCGGCGTGCGTGAGATCTGGAAGCCGTGATTTGCCAGGAACTCCGTGACGACCGACAGGATGGGCAGACCGCCGGTGATCAGCACGAGGACGATCCCGGCGGGACCCTGCGTGAGTGCTGTCACGACGATAAGCACGACCGTCGCGAGGAGGAGGGCTGCGGTCACCGACCTCAGGAGCAGGCCGGCGAGGAGTCGTCCCGTGGGCACCTGGGCGAGTTGCTCCGATGGCGGAGCAACCGACGTCGTCTCACCGCTGGCGAGCGGGAGGATACGGGCGCGCAGGTCATCCGCCTCGCCGCGAGTGAGATAGCGCAGGACGATGCGCGAGTCGCCGGCACCGGCGACTTGGACGCGCACCTCGACCAGGCCGACCAGGCGAGCAAGGAATGGAGCGACGATGTCGACGCTCTGGAGGCGCGACAGTTGGAGTCGCCTTGCGGAGCGCTGCACCAGCCCGGAGTCCAAGCGCAGGTCGCCGTCCTCATCGATCCAGAAGGTCCGACGCAACCACGACAACCAGGCAACCGCGACGAAGGCGCCGTAGCCCGCCACCGCTCCGACGACGACGAGGAGTGCGAGCGGCACGCCGCTGCGTTGGACCATGCCCGCACCCGGTCCGATCAGGAAGAGCGCCACCGCGGGCAACGCCGGAGCTGCCTGGATGAGAGGACTCAGCGGATTCGTGCGCTGGGGAGCCATCACAGGCCGGCGGTCCTCTCCTCACCGCGCGCCGCAAGACGATCGCGCAAGGCCGCGGCATCTGCGGGGAGAAGACCGGGAATCGTGGCGTCAGTGGTCGCCGCCGCGGTGTGCAATTGCACGGTCGCGATGCCCAGCCAGCGATCGATCGGCCCGGCCTGAAGATCCACCATCTGCATGCGTCCGTACGGCACGATCACGAGGCGTCGGATGAGCAGGCCGCTGACGACAAGAAGATCGTCGGAGCGCTCGGCGTAGCCGAAGGACCTGACCCGGCGGCCGACGAGCCACCACGCCCAGGCGAACACCACGACCGCCGCCACTGCATACGCGATCAGCCACACCCGCGCGAGCGGAATGAGCGCGATGGCGAAGCCACCCGCGACCACGAGGAGGTACGCCAGCGCGAGCGTGATGCGCCGCGCCGTGGCCAGTCGGGGTGACACCGGGACCCACCCGGCGTCCGGCGGCGCAAAGGGGTCGGCGCCCTGATCCATGGCTCCACTCTGGCATGCGCGGGACGTCGTGGCATGCTGCCCGCATGACCGAGGCGATCATCGGCACCGGTATGGCACCTGCCGACATGACCCTCGATCTCGGCGATCTGCACCCCTCGGGCCACGGCGCACTTCGACTCAGGTGCCGTACCGAGGACGATCGCGTCGTCACCGCCGATCCCGAGCCGGGACTGCTGCACCGCGGCACCGAGAAGCTGCTCGAGGCGCGCGACTACCGACAGGCCCTCATGCTCGCGAATCGCCATGACTGGCTCGGCGCCGCCGTCTCCGAGATCGCCCTCGCGACGGCCATCGAGGAGCTCCTCGGTCTTGAGGTCCCACCTCGCGCAGTGTGGCTGCGCACGCTGCTCTGCGAGATCACCCGCGTCTCGGCCGCACTGCTCCATCTCGCGGGAGGAGCCACGCTCCCCCCGCACGGCGTCGCCGTGACCAGCGCTCCGGGAATGGCGGCGCGCGAGGCGTGGCTGCGCTGCCTGGAGACGATGACCGGTGGTCGCGTCCACCCCATGGTCACCCGCATCGGAGGTCTCGCACATGACGCGCCCGCAGACTGGGGCGACCAGATCGCTGCCGCTATCGCGGTGACGCGGGCCGAGATGCCGACGATCCTCGAAGCGGTCGATGCCGCCATCCCCGCCGGTATCGCCACCCTCACCACGGATGAGGCCATCCGCTGGGGCGTGGGCGGCCCCGTCGCCCGAGCGAGCGGCCTCGATGAGGATCTGCGGCGCGATGCCCCCGCACTCGCCTACCCGGATCTCGCCGACGTCATCCGTGTCATCACCTCAGACGAGGGCGACGCGCGCACGCGCTATCGCGTGCTCGCCGAGCAGGTCGTCACCGATCTCGAGGTGATCGCCGCATGCTGGTCTCGCGTCCCCGAGGGCGACATCGACGTTCGCCTGCCCAAGGTCGTGCGCGCACCCGAGGGCGCGGCGTACTCCTGCCTGGAGTCGGCCATGGGTCCCAGTGGCGCCTACGTCGTGTCGACGGGCGGGACGACACCGTGGCGGGTGCGGCTCCGCACCGCCTCCTATGCGAATGTGCAAGCTATGGGCGCTGCGCTGCCGGGAGCCGCTCTGGCAGACCTACCCGCCGCGGTGGGGTCGTTCTTCTTCGTCGCGGGCGATCTCGACCACTGACGAGAAGTCCTCTCCCTGGAGACCTAGCCCTTGCCGTGCTCGCGCAGGTAGGTGGCAAAGCGTGCGCGCAGCAGGGCCTCGGTGTCCTCGTCGAGCTCAGGGTTGTCGCCGAACATCTGCGTGAAGGCCTTGATGGACTCGATGATCGTGCCCCCGGTGGAGCCGAGGTCCCCTCCCTCGCCCTCGATAGCGACCATCCCGGGCATGTGGGAGTAGACGTCGACGAAGAAGCCGAGGTCGAGCCGGTGCTCCGCGAGGTGGAAGGCGCGTTGGCGCAACTCATCGAAGGGAAGGTCTTCCAGCGGAGCATCGGTCATGGCGGCACTCTAGTCGGCACCAGGATCACGCAGACGGCACATGTGCTCGAGCCAGAGCGCTGAGCCCACCAGAAGTGCGCAGGCGGCGACACTCGCCAGCGCAGCGCTGAGCGATGCCGATCCGGTAGGAGTGTCGCGTACGCCGATGAGTCCGAAGGCGATGCCGAGATAGAAGCCGCCGATGAGCGCCCCGGTGCGGGAGGCCGCCAGGGCGAGCGCCGCGGTGCGCGCGGCGACGATCGGGGGCATGGGGCTGTCGCTTCGCCCGAAGGCGCCTGTCGCGGCCGGACCCGATCGCGGCTTGCCGCCCAGACGTCCACGGCTGAGCACCGTCCAGCCGAGAACGCCGAGGGCGAGCACCCACAGCGCTACGGCGGCCAGCCAGGGGACGCCGAGGACACGACCGGCCAGCCGCTCCACGAGATCGACGAGCACCCACCCCACGGCGAGTGCGACGGAGGCGATCGCGACGAGTGGCACCCAGCGCGTCGGCTTCACGGAGCGTCCTTCCCTGGGACGACGAGGGCCAGGTCCGCGCGCTGCATCACGCCGCTCGAATCAAGGGCGAGATCCCTGACCGGACCCTGCGGGAGGACGGCGGAGGGATCCGCATCGAGCCAGGGTACGCAGACGAAGGCACGCTCATGCGCTCGCGGGTGAGGCAGAGTCAGTGCCGGATCATCGAGCACGACACCGTCGATGGCGATGACATCGATGTCGAGCGTGCGCGGGCCCCAGCGCACCTCGCGCACGCGATCGTGCGCGGCCTCGATCTCCTGGCAGACGGCCAGCACATCGTGTGGTGAGGCCAACGTGTCGACGATGACGACCGCATTGAGGAAGTTGTCCTGCTCAGGACCTCCCACGGGGGCAGTCTCGTAGACACCGGATATCGCGAGGACGTCGACGCTGAGGGAGAGCGCATCGAGCGCCCCCTGCAGGTGCCCCATGCGATCCCCGAGATTGGATCCGATCGACAGCACCGCTCGACTCACGCACGCTCCCGGAGGATCCGCAGCACCACATCGGTCGCCGGCACCCCTACGGGTGCTTCGGGCTTGTGCAGGGCGATCTCGACCGCCTGCACTCCGGTGAACTCCAGACAGCGCGCGGCGATGCGCTCGGCCAGGGTCTCGATGAGATCGACAGGATCGCCTGCCAACTCGGCGTACACCGCTTGGGCGACCTGGGAGTAATCGACGGTATCGCCGAGATCATCGCTGCCGGCGGCCTGGCGAGTGTCGACAGCGAGGATGACGTCGGCGATGAAGGGCTGTCCGGTGACCCGCTCGGAGTCGAGCACGCCGTGATGACCTCGTGCCCGGATGCCATGCACCTCGATGAGGTCTCGTCCCGGACCGGGGACCAGTGCGGTCATGACGGCTCCGTCCATGCTCGTGCGACGAGTACGGCGTCGCGACTGGCACGCACCTCGTGCACGCGCACGCACCAGATACCGGCTGCCGCGGCGAGTGCCGTGACAGCATCGCCAGCGGCGTCACGCTCCTCGAAGGGCCGCGGATCGCCGCTGTCATCGGAAAGGAGGTCACCGAGGAATCTCTTGCGCGATGCACCGAGGAGCAGGGGCCGGCCGAGGGCCATCAGCGCGTCGAGGCTGCGAAGCAGTGCCCAGTTGTGCGGCGACCGCTTCGCGAATCCGAGTCCGGGGTCGAGGACCACGCGCTCGACATCCACGCCCGCAGCCGCCAGGGCATCAAGCCGCGCGGTGAGTTCAGCGCACACCTCGCCGACGACATCGTCGTACGTCGCCAGCTCCTCCATGACGTCGCTCGGACCCCGCCAGTGCATGGCGACGTAGGGGATGGGGCCGGAGGCGAGCCAGGGGAGCATGTCGGGATCTGCGCGTCCACCGCTCACGTCGTTGACGAGCACGGCCCCGGCGGTCACGCAGGCGTCGGCGACGCGAGCGCGCATGGTGTCGATGCTCACCGGTACGCCGGCATCGACGAGCTCGCGCACGACCGGGAGGACACGATCGAGTTCGTCCTCGACAGTGATGCGTCGGGCACCGGGTCGCGTCGATTCGCCTCCGACATCGACGAGGTCTGCCCCGTCTGCATGGAGTTGGAGACCGCGCTCAACGGCGCCGCGCGTCTCAGACCAACGACCGCCATCGGAGAAGGAATCGGGAGTCACGTTGAGGATGCCCATGACCAGCGTGCGATCGAGATCGGCGAGGGCCGGGGGCAGGCCGTGGGGTCCGAGCACGGCTAGTCCCGAAGGAGAGCCATGGCCTCGGCGCGGGTGGCCGGGTCCGTGAGCGCACCGCGCACGGCGCTGGTCATGGTGCGGGCGCCGGGCTTGCGCACGCCACGCATCGACATGCAGAGGTGCTCGCAGGAGACGACGACAATGGCTCCCTTGGGCTCGAGGATGCGCATGAGCGCATCGGCGATCTGCGACGTGAGCCGCTCCTGCACCTGTGGGCGCTTGGCATAGACATCCACGAGGCGGGCGAGCTTGGACAGTCCTGTGATGCGTCCGTCATCACCCGGGATGTAGCCGACATGAGCCACGCCATGGAAGGGCACGAGGTGGTGCTCGCAGGTGCTGTAGATCTCGATGTCGCGCACGATGACGAGTTCGTCGTGCCCGAGATCGAAGGTGGTGGTGAGGACATCCTCCGCGGTCATGCGCATACCGCTGAAGATCTCCTCGTAGGCGCGGGCCACACGCGCCGGGGTGTCGAGCAGACCTTCACGGTCGGGGTCCTCGCCGACGGCGATGAGGAGCTCGCGCACGGCACGCTCAGCACGCTCGCGGTCGAAGGGCCCGAGGGCGGGGGGCTCGCGGTCAAGTGAGACCCGAGTGATCTCCGAGGTCACGCCTGCTCCTCCGAGCGCTGAGCGATACCTTCCGTCGGTGCCGGGCTGGGTGCATGACCATTCGCATATCCGGGCGCCGAGCCATGGGACGCACCATGCGATGTGCCATTCGCCGGTGTCGCGATGGGGCCGCGCACATCCGGCTGGCGCAGCGACGAACCGGTCCATGCCGGGCGTGGCGAGCGCAGACGCAGGTCGGCGAAGACAGCTTCGACCTCAGCCTTGTCGAGGGTCTCCTTCTCGAGGAGCTCGAGCACGAGGCGATCGAGCACGTCGCGATTGGCGACGAGGATGTCGTACGCCTCCTGGTGCGCGGTCTCGATGAGGGTGCGCACCTCCTCGTCGATAGCCGCGGCGACCTCCTCGGAGTAATCCCGCATGTGGCCCATGTCACGACCGAGGAAGACCTCGCCCTGCTCCTGGCCGTAGCGAATCGCGCCCAGGCGCTCGGTCATGCCGTACTGCGTGACCATGGCTCGGGCAAGTCCGGTCGCCTTCTCGATGTCATTGGAGGCACCGGTCGTCGGATCATGGAAGATCAACTCCTCCGCCGCGCGGCCGCCGAGCATGTAGGCGAGTTGGTTGAGCATCTGGCTGCGCGTCGTGGAGTACTTCTCCTGGTCCGGGAGGACCATCGTGTATCCGAGCGCCCGGCCGCGGGGCATGATCGTGATCTTGTGCACGGGATCGTTGCCCGGGAGTGCGGCGGCGACGAGCGCGTGACCGCCCTCGTGGTACGCCGTGATCATCTTCTCCTGGTCGTCCATGACCCGAGTGCGCTTCTGAGGTCCGGCGATCACGCGATCGATCGCCTCGTCGAGAGCCTCGTCGTCGATGAGCTGGCCGCCCATGCGCGCGGTGAGGAGCGCGGCCTCGTTGAGGACGTTGGCGAGATCGGCACCGGTGAATCCCGGGGTACGCCGTGCGACAGCACGCAGATCGACGCCCTCCGCGATGGGCTTGCCACGCGCGTGGACCTGGAGGATGGCGTAGCGACCCTCGAGGTCGGGCCGATCCACGGCGATCTGGCGATCGAAGCGGCCGGGGCGCAGCAGGGCGGGGTCGAGGATGTCGGGGCGGTTGGTCGCGGCGATGAGGATGACGCCCGATGAGACGTCGAAGCCGTCCATCTCGACGAGCATTTGGTTGAGGGTCTGCTCGCGCTCGTCGTGACCACCGCCGAGTCCGGCGCCGCGGTGCCGACCCACCGCGTCGATCTCGTCGACGAAGATGATCGCAGGCGCGTTGGCCTTGGCCTGCTCGAAGAGGTCGCGCACACGGCTCGCTCCGACGCCGACGAACATCTCCACGAAGTCCGAGCCCGAGATGGAGAAGAAGGGCACACCCGCCTCGCCGGCGACCGCGCGCGCGAGCAGGGTCTTGCCGGTGCCGGGAGGCCCATAGAGCAGGACACCCTTGGGGATCTTGGCGCCGACGGCCTGGAACTTCGCGGGCTCGGAGAGGAACTCCTTGATCTCCTGGAGTTCCTCGACCGCCTCGTCCGCTCCGGCCACGTCGGCGAACGTCGTCTTGGGCATGTCCTTGGATACGGCCTTGGCCTTGGACTTGCCGAAGTTCATGATGCGGCCGCCGCCTTGCATCTGGCTCATGAAGAAGAAGAGCAGCAGGATGAGGAGGGCGAAGGGCAGGAGGGTGAAGAGCAGACTCAGGAGGATGTTGTCCTGGGGGACCACGACGTTGTAGCCACCGGGCAACTGGCCCGCGGCCGCCTTCTCCTGGAGCAGGCGCTGCAACTCCACACCCTGGCCGGTGACGTATTGGCTGGTGACGACCGTGCCGTCCTTGAGGGTGAGCTCGAGGACCTGGTCACCGTCGGTGATGACCGCGGACTCAACCTTGTCCGACTGGATGTCGGCGACGGCCTGGCTGGTATCGATGCGCTCGGGACCGCCGATGCCGCTCACGAGGCTGGACCCGACGAGCACCAGCAGGACGGCAAGCAGGATCCAGAAGAGTGGCCCGCGGAGGAATCGCTTGGCGTTCATCTGGTCGGCTTCCCTTGGTCGTCGATGAGGCGGCAACACACCCCGGCCCGCGGGCATTCCCGCCCGCTCCCTCGAAGGTACACCGGGCGCCGCGGCGAAGGCCGGTCAGCCGCCGTACACCCTGGGATCGAGGACGCTCACCTGACGAAGGTTGCGGTAGCGCTCGGCGTAGTCCAGTCCATATCCGACGACGAAGACATTGGGGATATCGAATCCGACGTACTTGGGCTCCACAGGGATCCGCAGCGCCTCCGGCTTGCGCAGCAGCGTGAAGACCTCGACCGACTCCGCCCCGCGGGACTTGAGGTTGCGCAGCAGCCACGACAGCGTGAGTCCCGTGTCGAGGATGTCCTCGACCACGAGCACATTGCGGCCCTGCAGGTCGGTGTCGAGGTCCTTGAGGATGCGCACCACTCCGGAGGATTGAGTGCCCGAGCCGTACGACGACACCGCCATCCAGTCGACGGTCACATGGGACTTGAGATGGCGCATGAAGTCGGCCATGACGATGGTCGCACCCTTGAGCACACCGACGAGCAGGAGGTCTCGGCCGGCGTAGTCCACGTCGACCTGCGCGGCCACCTCCGCGAGTCGCTGCTGGAGCTGCTCGTCGGTGATGAGGATCTCGGTGATCTCGGACGGCACGTGGTCGGCGTCCACTGCTACTCCTCGCGGTCGTGTCGACGTCGCTCCGCGACCGGGGGGACGCGGCGGATCGCCAGCCTGCCATATGCGCGCTCGCCGATGAGGCCCCCCGGGAGATCGACGCCTCCCTGGCCATGCCAGTCGGTGACCAGGGACTCGATCCGATCCACGTGCGCCGCGGTCAGGGCGCCCGCCGGACACCCGGATGCAATCGCGGCGGACCTGATGATCCGAGTGCGCAGCGCCCGAGGAAGTGCGGCGAGACCCACGGCGTCGAGAGTCCCGTCGGCGTCGGTCACGTCGGCGGATGCCTGCCCGGCGAAGTCATCGAGTGCATCGGCGTCATCGCTGAGGAGTCGTGCGGACCGGGCCAGACCGGACACGACGTCGGGACCGAGGGCATCGACGAGCGCGGGCAGGGCGCCATGACGCACGCGCGTGCGCGCGAATCCCGGGTCGTCGTTGTGGGGGTCCTCCCACGTGTCGAGGCCTTCCGCGCTCGCACGCACGACGTCGCGGGGGAGATCCAGCAGCGGCCTGCGCCAGCGCCCGGTCACGGGGGCCATGGCGGCGAGCGATCGAGCACCCGACCCGCGCGCGAGTCGCAACAGCACGGTCTCCGCCTGATCATCGCGCGTGTGCGCAAGCAGGATCGCGGCCGCACCCAGACGATCGGCGATACCCTCGAGAGCCGCCCTGCGCGCATCACGCGCGGCAGCTTCGGGGCCGACGCCCTTCGCCGAAGCATCGACTCTCTCGATGATCACCGAGTCGAGTCCGAGACGCTCGCACGCGCGAGCAGCGCGAGCAGCGACGTCTGCCGAGTCAGGCTGCAGAGCGTGGTCGATGATCCCCGCCGCGGCAGGCCGGCCGGTGAGCGCGACCGCCTGCGCCAACGCCAGCGAGTCTGCACCGCCCGAGACCCCGACGAGCACGCACGCGTCA
Organism: Actinomycetota bacterium; assembly: GCA_046046455.1. Taxonomy (GTDB): domain Bacteria; phylum Actinomycetota; class Actinomycetes; order S36-B12; family S36-B12; genus Mxb001. Next base: position 198,976 of record JBJOJS010000066.1, read on the forward strand.
CCGGGGAGATCCGCGAGGCAGTCCTCGACAGCACGGCGCACGGCCTGGACCGGGTCCCGCCGGGAGGTCATCCGTGGACCCGGGCAATCCACGCCGCCGGATCGGTGATCTCCCCCGGCCGAGGAAGCGTCTCGGGCGATGTCCACACGGCGTTGAAGTCCTGCATGCCCACCCGCTCGACGACGGCGCGGACGAAGGCGGCGCCCTCGACGTACTGGCGCAGCTTGGCGTCGAGGCCGAGAAGGCGCCGGAGTGCCCCGTCGAGCGTGCCCGCCTGCTGACGCCGGTGGTCGAATCGCTCGCGGATGAGCTCGACGCTGGGCACGACCTGCGGGCCGACCGCATCCATGACCACATCGGCGTGACCCTCGAGGAGCGACATGAGAGCGGTGAGGCGATCGAGGATCGCGCGCTGCTCCTGCGTCTGCACGAGATCGATCAGTCCGCCCGATCCGCGGGTCCCCCGCCGAAGTCCGGAGATGACACGTCCGATCGCACTGCCCGCATCAGGGTCGACCGCGCGGAGATAGGCGTGCACCTCGTCCGTGAAGTAGCCGGAGAGCCAAGGCACCGCACCGAACTGCACCCGGTGGGTCTCCTCGTGCAGGCACACCCAGAGACGGAAGTCCGTCGGGGGTACGTCGAGTTGTCGCTCGGCGTGGACGATGTTGGGAGCGACGAGGAGCAGACGACCGTGACCCCCGAATGCCTCGTACTGACCCAGCACCTTCGAGGACAGCCACGCGAGGACTGCACCCATCTGCACCGCGGTCGTGCGCGACCCCACCGCGCGTACGACACGATTGCCATCGCCGCCGAGGACATCCGCGACCGGCTCGGTGGCGGTGCGCAACTGCTCGACGTTGGACGCGATCCATGCCTTACGTCCGACCACCACACTGCGATGGGCTTCGAACGGTGCCTCGAGCCCGGTCACATCGGCGACGGGCTGCACGGCGCGCTCGCTCGCACGCCGCAACTGCCGCACGGCCGCCTCGACATCCTCGCGGGAGTCGGGTGGTCCTGCGGGCGCGAGGCGCGCACCCGTGGCAACCGCGAGTGCCCAGTCCACGGGGTCGGTCATCCGACGACTGTACGTCGCCACGAACTCGGGTGGCTCAGCCGCGGTCCGAGGTCGATCCCATTCGCGGTCAGACGAGTGACCCTCGAACTTTGGGACGAAAGCCGCGCGGGTGGGCACATTCGTCCCAAAGTTCGCCGGGACTCCGGGTAGAGCGCTCAGCCGCGGCATCCGCAGGCGGCCAGGGCGGCGGCAGCGCGATCGAGGGCGCCTCGCGAGGCGTCGACGTCGGTCGTCTCATCCGACATGAAGGCGAAGGCGAGCAACCGGCCGTCAGTATCGACCACGGTGCCTGCGAGCGTCGAGACGCCGATGAGAGTGCCTGTCTTCGCGCGTACGAAGCCTGCGGCAGACCGGGTCCCGTCGTCGGCGAAGCGATCCGCGAGCGTGCCCGTGAGGCCCGCGACCGGCAGGCCCAGGACCACGGGCCAGGTCCAGCCAGGGGACGCGGCACTCGAGGTGAGGGCAACGGCACTCGCCAGAGTCAGTGGCGAGGCGACGTCCTCGTAGGAGAGACCACTGCCATCGACGAACTCCGCTCCGCTGGCGGGGATCCCCAGCGACTGCAGGGTGGCCAGCGTCGCCGCTGCACCGCTGGCAAACGAACCGGCTCCGGTCTGCTGCGCTCCCGCGAGGTGAGCGAGCACCTCAGCCATGTCGTTGTCGGACTCAGTGAGCATGGTCTCGACCATCGCGGCGATGGGCTCCGACGTCGTGGTGGCGACGACCTGGCCCGATGAGACGCCCTCAACGATGTCGCCCACCTTCACCCCGCGATCGGCGAGCTGTGCGGCGAAGGCCTCGGCCGCGGCGCGTGCCGGGTCGGGCTGTCGGGCTTCGTCACCTCCGATACGCGATCGGTCCACGACGAGGGGTGAGACCGGGGCAGCAATGCCGAGCGCGGGATAGTCCTCCGCCCAGCCCGGCGCGATGGTGGGTCCGTCGAAGAGGCTCGTGTCGTAGCGCAAGGTGACCTCGCCGGACGTCTGTCCGACGACCTGGTCGGCGAGGTCGGCAAGCGAGGAACCGCTTGCCGCAACCGAGGCCAGGGTCGGATCGCCCGCGCCCACGAGCGTCAGCGTCGAGGTGGTGGCGTCCCACGTGACCGTCGTCTCGACGACGCCCTCGGGCCCGAGGGCGTCGAGGATGGCGAGCGCGGTGAAGACCTTCTGATTCGAGGCGAGGGAACGCGGCATCGCCGCCTCGCGCTGGTAGACGACGGCACCGGTCGCGACGTCGAGCACGATGGCCCCCACCGATCCTCCGAGCGCGGGATCGTCGAAGAGCGGATCGAGCACGTCCGCGACCGCCGTGGGCGCACCCGTGGCGGAGGCATCGGGGAGGGCGAGGACCGCCTCTGCGGGCCCCGTCGGGGCTGACTGGGGCGCGGCGTACGCCGGCATGGCCACGAGAAGGGCAAGGAGTGCCGTGAGGGGAAGCCACGTGCGGCGCATGCGACTCCTCCCGGAAGGCAGATGCGGCCACTGAGCGGGGACGCCATGGGGAAGACTAGGTCAGGTCACCCGTCGAGGAGGTCATGTGACACCCCAGCCCCTGGAATTCGACGTCACCATCGAGATCCCCTCCGGTAGTCGCAATAAGTACGAGATGGACCACAAGACCGGGCGTATCCGCCTGGATCGGATGCTCTTCACATCGACGCGCTATCCGCACGACTACGGATTCGTCGACGACACACTCGGGCTCGACGGCGATCCACTCGATGCTCTCGTGCTCGTGCAGGAGCCGACCTTCCCCGGTGTCGTCATCCGCTGTCGGGCCGTCGGGATGTTCCGCATGACCGATGAAGCGGGCGGCGACGACAAGGTGCTGTGCGTGCCCGCCGGTGATCCGCGAATGGAGCACGTACGTGACATCTACCACGTGTCTGAGTTCGATCGACTTGAGATCCAGCACTTCTTCGAGGTCTACAAGGACCTCGAGCCCGGCAAGTCCGTCGAGGGCGCAACGTGGACCGGCCGCGAGGAGGCGGAGCAGGAGATCCGCGAGTCGTGGGACCGCTTCAAGACGACCGAGGGCCACTAACTCCCGGCGAGCACCGATCCTCTCGCGGTACCGATCCTCTGCTCGACGCGCCGATCCCCGGACGCTTTGTCACAATGCAGTCGTGACCCTGGAGAACCGTCCCGGATCCGGTGACGGCTGGGTAACCCTCGACAGCGGTCGCGTCGTGTGGGGTCGATTCGGTGCGGCGGGAATGCTCCTCTGCCACCGCGAAGGATCCACGGATCGCCTGCTCCTGGCGCGTCGAGCCCACTGGGTGCACGGGGGCAACGGCGAGTGGTCGGTGCCCGGCGGTGCCATCGACGAGCACGAGGATCCCGTCGAGGCCGCACTGCGGGAGTTCGACGAGGAGATCGGCGCCGTCCCCGCGGGCTGGCGTCTCGCGGGCATTCACGAGGTCGTGGTCCAGCCCGGACTCTGGAGCTATCACACCTGCTGCGCCCATGTCGATGAGCGACCGCACTACGACGCGACGCTCTCGCCGGAGAACGACGAAGCAGCGTGGTGGGCCATCGACGAACTCGATGACCTGCCCCTCTTCCGGCCCTTCGCCGAGGCCCTGCCCTCGCTGCTGGAGATACTCAGCCGTTCGCGCTAGCGGCTGGCGAGTTCATCGA